>JBBAVV010000008.1:27214-97011 GCA_040397545.1 Pirellulales bacterium | reverse complement strand
TGGTTTTTTCCGCGGGCACCGAGAAGGCGCCGCCGGGCATCCCGCCCATGCCCCCTCCCATGCCACCCATCCCGCCCCCCATGCCACCCATCCCGCCGCCCATGCCACCCATCCCGCCGCCACCCATGGCCTGACCGCCCATGCCACCGCCCATCCCCCCCATGCCACCACCCATGCCACCCATGCCACCCATGCCACCACCCATGCCACCCATCCCCATCTGGCCGAGGACGGGCACGCCGGCATAGGCCGACGGCATCTTGAGCGTCAGCGGTTTGTTCGATTTGTTGGTGACAAGGACCTGCGCCGAGCGCGAGTCGTTGGGGATGAACTTCACCGTCACGAGACCGGCGGTCTCGGCGTCGAGCACATCGTGGACCACAACGGCGGGGCGGCCGGTGGTTTGCTTCGACGTTCCGGCGTCGCCGGCCTGCGCCACCACGGCAGCCAACGAGAGCGTGATGAGGCCGAAGAAAGCGGTCAGCGAGCGGGCCATGTCAAAACCCTTTGATGCCGGGATGAAACCGGAGCGAGGAGATCCGAGGGGACGACGCCTGACAGCCGCGGAAGCTGCCCGCTCCCCTCCCCATCCAGTATGCCTTCGGATTCCTGACAGGGAAATCGACAGGGGATGCCGAGGGAATGACGGTCGGGGGAGTGATGCCGGTCGACGGGCCAAAAAAAACCCCAGGGGGGACTCCCCTGGGGTTTTCGTGATTCGCCTCGGAAAAGTCTTTCCGACGGATGGACAGGCCCGTGTCAACGCTTGGAGAACTGCGTTCCCCGGCGGGCACCACGCAAACCGTACTTCTTCCGCTCCTTCATGCGACCGTCGCGGGTCAGGAGCCCCCCCTGACGGAGCGGCTCGGCGAGCTCGCCGTCAAACGACTTCAGGGCCCGGGCAATTCCCAGCCGGCAGGCACCGGCCTGGCCGGTCGGCCCGCCACCGTCGACGGTGATATCGATGTTCACGGCCGACTGCCGGCCGACGGCCTCGAGGGCCCCGGAGACGAGGACACGATCCTTGATCGACGGGAAATAGGCCCCAATTTCCCGGCCATTGACCTTGATCGTCCCGTTGCCCGGACGCAACCGGACCCGGGCCACCGCCGTCTTGCGGCGCCCTGTGGCGAGCACGTCGCCGTTGCTGCGCACGCTTCTGATTCCCTGCTCGGCCATCGATTCAGTCCTCGTGTCAGGATCCGGATTCAGCGTCCGGACCCGGGGTCAGTGTGGGAAGATAAGGTAAGGAAAAGAAGAAGGGACGGGCGACCCCCGAAGTCAGCTGGCCGCCAGTTCGAGCGCCTCGGGCATCTGTGCCTGGTGCGGGTGCTCGGCCCCGGCATAGACCTTCAGTTTGTCGTGCATGTGCCGGCCCAGACGGGATTTCGGGAGCATGCGACGGACCGCCTCCTCGAGGATCAACTCTGGCCGGCGTTGCAGACGCTGCGCCGCGGTCTCCGACTTGAGTCCCTGGTAACCGGTGTACCAGCGGTAGAGCTTCTGCTGCCACTTCTTGCCGCTGAACTGCACCTTGTCGGCGTTCACGACGACGACGAAATCGCCGGTGTCGACATGCGGCGTGTAGGTGGGGCGATGCTTCCCCATGAGGATCATCGCGACCTCGCTGGCCAACCGGCCCACCCGCTTGTCGGTCGCGTCGACCAGCCACCAGCGCTGCTCGACCTCACCTTGCTTCGCCATGAACGTCTTCATTGATCCCGATGTCCTCTGTGTCTGCGATTCGTCGGGGACCGCAGCCTCGTTTTTCTGCAGGCGCGAACCCTCTCAACGGAAGCCCCGGAGGATACCAATGCCCGCCTCCCCGGGCAAGCGACCTCCGCCGGCCGCGGGAAGTGGCCAATTCAACCCTTCCCCCCCCCTCCGCGGCCGCCGCCGAGGACCCCTTCCCAGAGGCTATCGGAGAGGAGGAGGCCGGAGCGTGTCAGCCCAACCCGGAGGCCGTCGTCAGTGGCCCAACCGTTGCCCACCCATTCCAGCAGTTTCTCCCCCAGCAGGGCGTCGATTTCGATACCGGTGGCCGCCCGGAATGGCCCACGGACGATCCCGTCCCGCCGCCGCAGGCCCACGACGATCCGCTCCCGGGCCGCCCCCTCCGCCGTCATCCGGTCGTGGTCAGCGGCGGGATCGAGTCCGGCTTCAATCCGCCGCATCCAGGTGAACGGGCTGCGGTGGTTGGTGATCCTCGTCCGGCCGTCGAACCGGGCGGCTCCCGGGCCGAAGGCCTCCCAGGGGCGGCAATCCCAGTAGCCCTCGTTGTGCCGGCAGCGGTGCCCCGGAAGAGCGAAATTCGAGACCTCGTAGTGTTCGAATCCCCCCGCTTCGAGCCGATCGATCGCCCCCTCGAACATCTGCCGCTCGAGGTCTTCGTCGGCCTGCTGGAGCACCCCCCGGTTGAGCAGCCCTCTGAATCGCGTCCCCCGCTCCCAAGTCAGGCAGTAGACCGACAGATGCTGGGGTGCGAGGGAGAGGAAATCGTCGAGATCGCGTCCGACGGCGGCGAGCGTCTGGCCCGGGGCCGCTGTCATCACGTCGAGGTTCACGGCCAGGCCGGCACCGCGGAGGAGATCGACGGCTCGGCGGACCTGGTCGGGGGAGTGATCGCGATCGAGGGCGGCGAGGGTGTCCGCGGAAAGCGACTGCGCCCCGAGGCTGACCCGATTCACGCCGCAGTCCACGGCCGCCGCCACGAGCGCCCCATCGACGTCGGCCGGATTGGCCTCGATCGTCACCTCGGCGTTGGCCACGGGCACCAACCGGCCTGCAAAAGCCCCCCACAACCGCCGGAGACCTTCAGCGCCGAGGTGCGACGGGGTGCCCCCGCCGACGTAGAGCGTGTCGAGGTCGAGCGGGGCGGGGAGACGGTCGAGCTCCTGCCGCATCGCTCCCAGGTAGCGATCGACGAGATCATCCCGCCCGGCGACAACGGCGAAGTCGCAGTAGCCGCAGCGGTGCCGGCAGAACGGGACATGGACATAGGCGGCCCGGGGCGACGCCGCGGCGACTGGCATGGTAGCACCGGGGCGACGGGGTTGTGTGGCGTCGGTCAGGAAGCGGTGGATCAAGTGCTCCGCCGCCGGATACGGACATGCATCGCTTTTTCCAACGACCCTTCAGAGCCACACCTGGAGGCGGCCCCCGAGCATGTCGGGAATCCGCTTGGAAAGGATCCGCAGGATCCGCTCGTCGGTGTATCGGGTGGAGAAGTGGCTGGCAATCACGACCTCGTTGCGGAACCGGTCACGGCGGGCGAGGAAGTCGTCGAGGTGCATGTGCCCGAACTTGTGGATCCGATCCTTGCGGTGATTGTGGGCCACGAAGGTCAGCTCCGTGATCAGGACCATCGCCTCGAACATCGCCGGGCAGCGGTCGAGCCCCTCGGGGGAACTGTCGCCGAGGTAGGCCACCAGCGGCGTGCGGACCTCGTGCGTCACGTCGGTGCCGGAGAGCCGCAGATCACGGATCCGCTCCCCCGGGAGCCCGTGGTACTCCTGCTTGAGCTTCCGCCGCCGCTCCCAGACAACGAACCCGACGCTCGGCAGGGTGTGCGTCGTCTCCGAGACGGTGACGACATGCTCGCGCGAGAGTTCGATCTCGTCTCCGGGACGGGCGGGGAGGAGCGTGCAGGGGAGCCGCCCGCGATCGAGCCGCGACACTGCCTTGAGAAGCTTTTCGATCGGCTCGATCGAGGCCTCGGGAACGTAGATCGTCGGCGGCTCCATCTTCATCATCCTCCGCCGCGCCACGTAAACCGGGAGGGCGGCGATGTGGTCGAGATGGGTGTGGGAGAGAAACCATGTCCCGGTCGCCATGAACGCCCAGGGCTGGGCGCCGAGATCGAATCCGAGCTTCAGTTCGGGGATCCGCCAGTAACTCTGGACGGCCGCCCGGGAATAGCCCTGGATGGTGAGCCCCTTGTGGGTCAGCGAGCGGAGCGGGGCGTTCTCGATCATGCAGGGGGATCGGCAGCTGGAGGGGGATCGGCTCGGTGTGACAGCGCGGCAGCCGGAGCGGGCGCCGACGTGTCGGTGGAGCCCTCGGAGGGCGGGGTGCCGGTCGCGGGAAGGGGCTGGGCAGAGGATGCGTCCGGGACGACCGGGGGGGGCTCGAGCCAGATCTCGTCGAAGAGCGCCTCCTGTCGGGCCGCCAGCCGGTGGCGACGGACCAATTCGAGGATCGCAAGAAACATACCCACCAGGCGCGACCGGGGCATAGCCTCCTCGAACAGCTCCGAGAAAGCGACCTTCCCGCGCCCGGCCACGAGCCCCTCGATCCGCTCCATGTGGGTCTCGATCGGCGTGTCATCGTGGACGATCTGCCGCGGCCTCCGCTTCTCCCGCTTGCGCAGCACCCGCGCCATCGCGCCGACGAGATCCCAGACATGGACATCGCCGATCGACACCTCGGCCGCCTGCCCTCGCCCCGTTGGGAGATCGGAGCCGACGCGGGCGAAACGGAGATCCCAGCGCCGGGCCCGGTCCTCGAGGAGGACGGCGGCGTCGCGGTATTGCTTGTATTCGAGTAATCGCTGGACGAGATCCTCGCGGACCAGCTCGACCGGTTCCTCGGTCTCCTCCGGGCGGGGCACGAGGGCCCGCGCCTTGATCTCGAGGAGGACGCTGGCCAGTTCCACGAACTCCCCAACCTGATCGATCGCCAGTGCCTCGAGCACCTCCAGCGAGGCGATGAACTCCGAGGCGATGACGGCGATCGGCACCTCGGTGATGTCGACCTCCTGCCGCTTGACGAGGAACAGGAGGAGGTCCATCGGCCCCGAGAAGACGTCGGTGGCGACCTTGAACTGCACGCCGGCCTCGGGGGTGGGGGAAGGGGGAGCCGGCGCGGAAAAGCCCGCTGTGCCGAAGTCTCCTCCGGGCATTTGCCGGAGAAACGCCCCCTGTGTCAATGCCGGGAGGTGCGGGGGTGGGGTAGGATGTCGGCCATGAACCGCGACATTCTCTGGGCCCCGTGGCGGCTGGCTTTCATCGAGGGGGATCCCGCCTCCCGCCCCGCGCCGGTGGAACCAGCCGTCTGGCGGGCCGGTGCCGACCGGGGCTGCTTCCTCTGCCGGGCGGCCTCGGCCTCCCCCGAACACGACCGCGAGCTGGGCGTCGTCGTGCGGACCGCTTCGAGCGTCGTGGTCCTCAACCGTTTCCCGTATGCCAACGGCCATCTCCTCGTCGCGCCGCTGGACCACCGGGCGACGCTCGCCGACCTCGACCGCGGGCAACTCCTCGACCTGCAGGAGCTCCTCGTCGCGTGGTGCCGGCGAATCGAGACGAGGATGGAGGCCCACGGCTTCAACATCGGGCTGAATGTCGGGGCCGTCGCCGGGGCGGGGGTTCCAGGGCACCTCCACTGGCATGTCGTGCCGCGCTGGCCGGGGGATGTGAACTTCATGCCCTCGCTGGCGGGGGTCAAGGTGCTCCCCCAATCGCTCGACGCCCTCTGGCAGCAACTCCGCGGCGAGGAGCCCCCGCGCCCATGACCGATCGACCGCCCCCGCCTCCCGCTTCATGGCTCCCCGACTGGCGGGCGCGGGAGGCGACAATCCTCGCCCCCTGGGCCATGCACGCGGCCGATTCGCGCGGGCGCGTCCACGACGAGCAACCCCACGTCTTCCGCAGCCCCTACCAGCGCGACCGGGACCGGATCCTCCACTCCGCCGCCTTCCGCCGCCTCGCCCACAAGACGCAGGTCTTCACCGGCTACCACGGCGACTACCACCGCAGCCGGCTGACGCACACCCTCGAGGTGACGAGCATCGCCCGGACGCTCGCCCGGGCGCTGGCCCTCAACGAGGATCTCGTCGAGGCCCTGGCGATGGCCCACGACATCGGCCATCCCCCGCTGGGACACGCCGGCGAGGATGTTCTCGACGAGCTGCTCGCCGACCAGGGGGGCTTCAACCACAACGCCCAGGCGCTGCGGATCATGGAGCTCCTCGAAAGCCGCTATCCGGGTTTCCCCGGCCTGAATCTCTCCCGCGAGGTGCTCGACGGGCAGGCAACGCGCCGCAAGGACGGCCACGGCGCTCCGCCGATCCTCGAGACGCAGGTGGTCGACGCCGCCGACTCGATTGCCTACGACACGCACGACGCCGATGACGCCGTCGAGCTCGGCCTGGTGCCGCTGGAGGAGCTCCTCGAACTGCCGCTGGTCGCCGCGGCGGCCGAGCGGGTCTACGACCGCCACGGCCGGATCGTCGGCGTCGATCTGCGCCGCGCCGTCCTCCTCGAGCTCGTCGACTTCCAGGTCGCCGGGCTCGTCGCCAGGGCGCGGGGCTCGATCGAGGCCCTCGCCATCCGCTCCCCCGACGACGTCCGCCGGGCCTTCCGCGAGGGGACCGGCCCCGATGCCGGCAGGATCCTCGCCCCGGCTCCCGACATCGCCGCCGGAAAGCGGGAGCTGGAGCGATTCCTGTTCACGCGGGTCTACCGCTGCGAGCGCGTCCTCGCCGTCAGGCTCCCCGCCCAGCAGCGGCTCCGGCAATTGTTCGATTGGTACTGCGCCCGCCCCGAGGAGCTCCCCGGCGGGTTCCGCGGCCGGGCCGACGTCTTTGGCGCCCGCCGCAGCACCGCCGATTACCTCGCCGGCATGACCGACCGCTACCTCGAGCTCGACCACCGCCGCCGCCTGGGGACGGGCTGAACGGGACAGCGGGTCACGCCGCCCCCGACAATCCGCACAACCCCTCCAACGGGGAGCCGGCGGGATCCTTCCAGGGGCATGGGGATGGTCGTTTGGCGTGGTAGAATCCTTCGGTTCTCCTCCAGGAAAAGAGCACTCGTCCATGCAGTCCCGGTCGTCGCCACTGGCCCTCCTCATCCTCCGCGCTCTGTTTTTCATGGTGGCGATGGGGATCGCCGTCCTCATCTTCAGCTCGGAAGGGATGCGGCAGGCCCCCTCCTGGGTGCCGTGGGGCGTGCTCATCGGGATGGCGGTCATCCCGCTGACGGTGATCGGCATCGACACGTCGATCGAGCGGAAGGACCTGACGGTCATCACGGCGGTCTACTTCGGCATGCTCGTCGGGGTGTTTTTGACGTACGTCGCCATCCTCGCCCTGACGCCGATCATTCCCCCGCCCCCGCGCAGTCCGGTCTTTGACTGGTACCCGCTCGTCCTGGGGATGGTGCTGTGCTACGTCTGCACGAGCCTCCTCCTCCAGACGCGCAACGACTTCCGCTTTCTGATCCCGTACGTCGAGTTCGCCCGCGACATCCAGGGGATGCGGCCGAACCTCCTCGACGCCAGCGCCATCGTCGACGGCCGGATCGCCGAGCTCGCCGAGGCGGGGCTGTTCGAGAGCCGGTTCGTCGTGCCGTCGTTCGTCGTCGACGATCTCCAGTCGGGGTCGGATGCGGCCGACCGCCAGCGTCGGCTCCGCTGCCGGCGCGGGCTCGATGTGCTCAACCGTCTCCGGGAGAGCAAGGCGATCGAGATCGAGGTTCTCCCCCCCGACGACGAGGTCGATGCCGAGGTCTCCGAAGACGCCCGGACCGTCGCGATGGCCGGAAAGCTCGGCGGCCGGATCATCACCAACGACCCGAACCTCGTGAAAATCGCCGCCCTCCGCAGCGTCCAGGCGATCAACGTCAACGATGTCTCGGTGGCCCTCCGGCCGACCTACGTCCCCGGCGATCTCCTCACCGTCCGCCTCGTGAAGCCCGGCGAGGAGCACGGGCAGGCGATCGGCTATCTCGACGACGGCACGATGGTTGTCGTCGAGGGAGGAAGGGATCAGATCGGCCGGACGGTGGGTGTGAGTGTCACAAGCACCCTCCAGCGACCGGCCGGCCGGCTCGTTTTCGCCCGTCCCGACGATCAGCGCGGGTGAGGAGGGCCATCCTCCCATCTTGTCCCTCTTGCGCACGCCCCCGCGAAGTTCGCTACGATTTTCCAGCGGGGTTTCCCCTGGGGGGGAAACATCCCGTTCCGTTCACCGCCCGGGGCTGAAGCGCCCCTCCCCGCTGTTCCATGGAGATTCGCATGATCCGTCCGCTCCACTCCTTTACCCACCGCCTCGCGCTCCTCGCCCCGCTTGCCGTCGGGATCGCGCTGGCGCCCTCGGCCTCCCTCCCGGCCGCCGATTCCGGAAACCCGGCCTACGCCGATCCGGCCAAGACCGACGACGATTTCCCGTTCCAGGGGGAGTACTCGGGGGAGGTCCCGGTCGGTGGCGCTCCGATGAAACTCGGCGTCCAGGCCGTGGCCCTCGGTGACGGCCAGTTCGACATTGTCGTCTTCCCGGGTGGCCTCCCGGGTGACGGCTGGCAACCCCCTACGAAGCTCAAGGGGAAGGGGAAGCGTGACGGTGCCAGTCTCCCCTTCGAGATCACCGATCCGGATGGGAAGACCCACAAGGCGGTCATCAAGGACGGCGCTGTCGTCGCCGCCGACGGCAACGCCAAGCTCCCCAAGGTGGAGCGGAAGAGCCCGACCCTCGGCACGAAGGCACCGGCCGGCGCGACGGTCGTGTTCGACGGCAAGGGGGTGGAGAAGCTCGAGGGGGGGAAGACGACCCCCGATGGCCTCCTCATGCAGGGCGTGACGAGCAAGGACAGCTTCGGCGATGCCACTTGGCACATCGAGTTCCGCCTCCCCTACCAGCCGAAGGACCGTGGCCAGGGGCGCGGCAACAGCGGCGCCTATCTCCAGGGGGCCTACGAGATCCAGATGCTCGACAGCTTCGGGCTGGAAGGGCTCAACAACGAATGCGGTGGCGTCTATTCCGTCGCCGCCCCGGCGGTGAACATGTGCTATCCGCCGCTCCAGTGGCAGACGTACGACATCGATTTCACCGCCCCCAAGTACGACGGCGACAAGAAGACGTCTCCGGCCCGGATGACCGTCCGCCACAACGGCGTCGTGATCCACGACAACGTCGCCGTCAACCAGATCACCCCCGGTGGGACCGGCGGTGACGACAAGCGGGTGAAGGGCCCCCTCCACCTCCAGGATCACGGCAACCCGGTGCGCTACCGGAATATCTGGGTGCAACCGAAGCCGTGAGCGAACCTCGCTCGGTGTCACTGTCGACGCACGCACCGATCGCCCCGGCGGGCCCTCCCGCCGGGGCGACGGTCTGCACGGCCTGTGCCCTCCTCTGCGACGACGGGGTCGTGCACCGGGTGGAGGGGCGCTTCGAGCGCCTCTGCGGGCGTGGCGCCGACGCGTTCCGTCGCGCCGCCGCCGCCACGTGCCCGGCGGCGACGATCGACGGCCGGCCGGCCGCCGTGGCCGCCGCGATCGCCACGGCGGCCGGGCGCCTCGGCGGCGCCCGACGCGTGCTCGTCACGGGGCTCAACGATGTCACGATCGAAGGGGTGACGGCGGCCTGTGACGTCGCCGAAACGCTTGGTGCAGCGCTCAGCCCGGCCGGCGAAAACGCGCGTCATCCAGGGGGACCGACGATCGCCCGTTGGGGCGAAATCACGGCAGCTTGGGAGGAGCTCCGCGACCGGGCCGACCTCGTCATCTTCTGGGGCCATGATCCCGCCGGCTCCCAGCCCCGGTTCGTGGAACGCTTCGTCGCCCCCCCGCTTCCCCACCCCCGACGGACGATCGCCGTTGGCACAACGCCGCTTTGCGATCCCCCCTCCTCCGATCACGCCCACCTGCTGCTCGATGATGACGACGACGACGTCGACCTCGCCCGGCTCCTCCTCGCCTCGATCCTCGATCGCCCCCGGGGCACCGTCTCCCCACGACTCGAAGTCGCCGCTGCCGCGCTCCGCGAGGCGATCGACACAGCGCGGTGCGTGGCCTTCGTGACCGGCCGTCCCGATCCCCATGGCCTCTCGCGCTGCGGGGTGATTGAAATCGTCCGGGCGCTGTCGCGGCGGCTGCCGGCCTTCGAGATTCCACTCGATGCCCCCCCCCTGGCGCCTAACGCCGCCGGAGCCGCGCTGGCGCTGACGTGGCGGTATGGCACGGCAGCGGGAGCCCTGCGGGCCGTGGCAGGCGGCGCGGCGACGATCCCCCCGAGCCGTCCTGTCGACGCCCTCGGGCTGGTGACTGCCGGGGGGGTCGATGCGATCCTCGTCGTCGGCCGGCTCCCGCCCCGCCTCGACGACCTGATCCGGGGGCAGATCGATCCACGGGGGGTGATCCGAATCGCTCCCGCTATCCCGGACGGGGCCGGCGACGGAGTCTTTCTCCGCTGCCGGGAGCTGTTCGACGAGACGGGGACGCTCCTCCGTGCCGATGGCCGGACGGTCGAACTGGCCGGTGGTGCCGATGACTCGCTGCCATCAGCCGTCGCGCTCCTCGCGGCAATCCATCAGCAACTGGTTGCCACGACCGCGCCGGGACCGGAAGGGGGCACGGCATGATCCCAGCGCCCCCCCGACCGCGCTTCGTGCTCCGTGGCGGAACGATCCACGATCCGCTCCATGACCGGGACGGGGTCGTCGACGATCTGTGGATCGACGACGGCACGATCGTGCCCCGGCCAGCCATCACCGCGGGGTTCGCCGTCGTCGATGCCAGCGGTCTGGTCGTCATGCCGGGGGGCGTCGATCTCCACAGCCACATCGCCGGCCCCAAGGTGAACCTCGGGCGGCAGATGACCCCGTCCGGGCAGGGCCACGGCGCTGTCCCCACGATCGGCGCCACCGGCTGTCTGTACGCCGCGCTCGGCTACACGACCGTCTTCGACGCCGCGATCGCCACTGGCGCTGCGCGCCTCGCGCACCTCGAGCTCGAAGACCTCCCGATCCTCGACAAGGGAATCTATCTCCTCGCCGGCGACGACCGGAGGGTGATCGAGGCGGCAGCCCGCGGAGACGACGGGGCGTTGCAGAGGCTCATCGCCTCGGCCATCGATGCCGGCCGTGGCTGGGCCGTGAAAGTGGCCAACCCCGGTGGCAACCTGTTTTGGCGTTACGGCCGCCGCGGCGATCACCACGATCTCGACACGCCGCTGCCGGGACTGACGCTTTCGCCGCGGGGGCTCCTCGATCGGCTCGCGACGGTAATCGATGCCCTCGGCCTCCCCCACCCACTCCATGTCCACACGGCCAATCTCGGCCTCCCCGGCAACTGGCGCACGCTCGAGGAGACGATGCGGACGTTCGAGGGGCGGCGGGCCCACCTCGCGCACGTCCAGTTCCACAGCTACACCGGGGGAGGCCTCGACGAGGACTCGTTCGGGTCGGGGGTCGAGCAACTCGCCGACCGCTTCAATGGCCAGCCCGGCCTGACGCTCGACGTCGGCCAGGTGTTGTTCGGCGACACGGTGGCGATGACGGGCGATTCCGAGGCGGCGGCCCATCTGGCGCACGCGACCGGCGTTCCCTGGGCCTGCCACGATCAGCATCTCGCCGGGGGCTGCGGCGTGATGCCGATCCGCTACCGCGAGAAGAGCCTGATCCATGCCTGGCAGTGGGCAATCGGGCTGGAGTGGTATCTGCGGCTCGCCGATCCGTGGCGCGCGGCGCTCTCCACCGATCATCCCAACGGCGCCCACTTCCTCGCCTACCCGCTCCTCATGAAGCTCCTCGGCGACGAGCCGTTCCGGCGCGAGGCCTTCGCGCGGATCCACCCGGCCGTCCGCAACCGCAGCCCGCTGGGGGGATTGACGCGCGAGTACTCCCTCCAAGAGTTGTGCATCATCACGCGGGCGGCCCCGGCGCGGATCGCGGGGCTGCCGCACAAGGGGCACCTCGGCCCCGGCGCTGACGCCGACGTCGTTCTTTACCGTCCCGATGCCGACCTCGCGCGGATGTTCGCCGTGCCGGCCCGCGTCTACAAGGGGGGCGAACTGGTCGCCGAGGATGGCGAGATCCGCGCCCGCCCCCGCGGCGCCGTGATGGCGGCACTCCCGACGCCGACGTGATCAGCGACCGAATCGTTGACTCGCCGGAAGGAATGGGGTGGAATCGATTTTGGGGCAAGGCTACTGGCTGGATCCTGACGGACCGTCTCGGTGCGTCGGCGTCGCGGTGGCCATCGGTTTCTTGGCATCACGATTTCGACGCTCTGATGGCCCGGATGGGAATCCTTTTTCGGAGGATTCGACCATGGGCATTGCCACGCGACGCGGATGGTTTCTCGCCCGATTCCTCGGGACCGGGCTGATCGGCTCGAGGTTCGGCGGCAGGCGGCGCGGGGCCGGAGGCCGCAGTGCCCGCGGGCGCTGCCGGCATGTCGTTGGCTTGGAGTCGCTGGAGGGGCGGGCGGTGATGACCGCCGTCATCCCCACCTACACGGTCACCCAAAACTGGGGGACCGGGTTCCAGGGCCAGGTGCAGTTGGCCAACAAGGACGTCGTCGCCGTGCCGAACTGGACGGTCCAGTTCGATCTCGCGGCCAACCTCACGAGCGTCTGGGACGGCGCCGTGGTGTCGCATGTCGGGACGCGGTACACGATCACCAACGCCGGGTGGAATGCCACGCTCCCCGTCGGTGGCACCGTCGGCATCGGGTTCGTGGCCTCGCCCGGATCGAGCGGCCCGTCGACGCCGACAAACTGGCTCCTCAATGGCCAACCGCTGACCGCGACACCGACGACCACCGGCACCGGGACCGCTGGCAGCGGCACGACGGGCACGACCACCGGCAGCGGTGGCACCAGCACTGGCACGACGACCACGACCGGCAGTGTCGGGACGCTCGCCTTCGCCGTGACGACCGACTGGGGGAGTGGCTTCAACGGGGAGGTGAAGATCACGAACACCTCGTCCGGCACACTCACCAACTGGCGGGCAACCTTCGATTTCGCCGGCCAGATCGGCTCGATCTGGAACGGCTCGATCGAGAGCCATGTCGGCAGTCGGTATGTCGTCAAACCGGCGGCCTGGAACGACAGCCTCGCCGCCGGGACCGCGGCGACCATCGGCTTCGGGGGAACCCCAGGCGGTGCGTCGGCGAAGGTCACACTCGTCAGCCTCACCGGCACCGTGACACCGGCGCCGACAGGCACGGGGGGCACGACATCAGGCGGCTCGACCTCCGGCGGCACCACGACCACCGGTGGCACCACGACCGCCACGCCGCCGGCCCCGCTGACGCCAGCGTCTGCCACGGTCTGGGGCAGCCATACCTCGGCGCCGTATGTCGACATGACGCTCTACCCGATGATCGATCTGGCGGGGCTCGTGTCGGCCGCGTCGACCCGCCATTACACCCTCGCCTTCATCACGGCCGATCCTTCAGGCAAGCCGGCCTGGGGGGGCTACGAGACGTATGGCGTGAACAGCGGTGGCGACTACGAGACCAAGCTCCGCAGCGCGATCGTCGGCGTCCGTCAGGGGGGGGGCGATGTCTCGGTGTCGTTCGGCGGTGCGGCAGGGATTGAACTGGCCCAGAAGCTCACCGATGTGACGGCGCTCAAAAACGCCTACCGGTCAGTCGTCGATGCCTATGGGCTGCGGCGGATCGACTTCGACATCGAGGGTGCGGCCGTGGCCGAACCGGCGAGTGTCGAGCGACGGTGGCAGGCGGTGGCGGCGATGCAGAAGGATCTGGCGGCCGTCGGTCGAGCCGTCGATGTCTGGGTAACGCTCCCGGTGCTGCCGCAGGGATTGACCGTCGATGGCGTTGCGGTGCTCAAGTCGGCGGTGAAAAACGGCGTCTCGCTCGCCGGGGTGAACGTGATGGCGATGGATTACGGCTCGTGGGCCGCCCCGAATCCCTCCGGGAAGATGGGCGACTACGCGATCCAGGCCGCCGCCTCGACCTTCGCGCAGATGCAGGGGGTGTATGGTGCGACGAAGACCGACACCCAACTCTGGAGCATGATCGGGATCACGCCGATGATCGGTGTCAACGATGTCACCACCGAGGTCTTCGACCAGACGGAGGCACGGGAGGTCGTCGCGTTCGCCCAGCAACGGAAGATCGGGATGCTCGGTTTCTGGTCGATGAACAGGGATGTCGCCGGCACCAGGTTCACCGGCCAAGCCTCGGCGACCGACTCGGGGATCGTGCAGACGGCGCTTGAGTTCGCGAAGATCTTCGCGGCGTTCGATGCGTGAGGTTTTTTTCCTGTGGCGTGGCTGACGGCATCCGTCGTCAGCCACGGCCCGGCTCAAGAGTCAACGCCCGCTCGATCGAGGCCAGCAATGCCGCGGTCGAGCGGGCGACCGGAAACTCCGCCACCGCCCGGGCCCGGGCCGCTGATCCGTAGCGGGCCGCGAGGGAATCGTCCTCGATGATGCCGAGGGCGCGGCGGGGAAACTCGCTGATCGGATCGGCCGCCACGATCCGACCGTTTTGGTCATCGGCCACGAGGGCGGCTGCCGCGTCGCTCTCGACCGCCACCGCGGCGACACCATGAGCCATCCCGTCGAGGAGGCAGCCGGCGCCTGCCACCTCCCCCGGCTGCCAGACGACGCGGACGCGGGGAAGGAGATCGGGGAGACAATCGAGCGACGGGTAGACGAACAACCGCTCGGCGCAATGCTGGAGCCGGGCACGGCGGCGGACGCGGGCGAAGTGGGGACCGGCACCGACGAGGACATGCTCGAGCCCCCGGTGGACGACACCGAGTTGATCGATCGCCCACAGGAGCCGGTCGACGTGGGTCGCCGGATCGAGTGGGGCCACACAGAGCGTCCACACCGTATCCGGGCGGAGTCCGAGGCGGGCCGCCACCTGCCCGCGCGACAGGCCATTCCCGGCGACCGGTTCGATCCCCGGTGGCACGACGTCGATCGCCGTTTCCAAAACCCCCGCCAGCCGGCAGGCCTCGGCCACGCCGGCCGTCGTCGCGACGACGCGGTCGGCCTGTCGCAGGCCCCAGGTCTCGAGCCCGGCCCGGGGGAAAAGGCCGACGACGGCCACGATCGCCGGACCGGGAGCAACCCGACGGGCAGCGGCAGCAATCGCCACCTGCCCCCTTCCCCAGGCGACGATCGCAGCGGGGCGGATCTCGCGGACGAGCCGGGCCAGCGCCAGGGCCGAGGTGAACCCCGGCCGCGGTCGGCGCGAAAGCGTGTGGACCACAAACCCGGCCCGGGCGAGGCGGCCGGCACAGCTGCCGGCTCCGGCGGCGACGGCGATCTGCACGTCGTGCCCGGCGGCGCGGCAGGCCTCGGCGGCGAGCTCGACCTGTCGGCCGGTACCGACGGGATCGAGCCCACGCATCAGATGGAGGATCGGTCGGCGGCCGGGATGGGTCATGGCACGTCGAGGGGGGACTTGGTGGCACGGGCCGCGGCGATGTCGGCCTCGTCGAGGGCGGCGACATGGTCGAGCTGCCGGAGCGTGCCATCGAAGTCGAGCCCATAGCCGACGACGAACACGTCGGGGATCTCGAAGCCGACGAAATCCGGCTCGATCGCCACCTCCCCCCTGCCCCGCTTCCGCAGCAGGACGAGCGACCGCACGCTGGCCGCCCCGCGCCCCTTCAAGGCCGTGACGATCGCCTCCATCGTCCGCCCGGTGTCGAAGATGTCGTCGACAACGAGGACATCCTGGCCGGCCAGGTCGGGGAGGAGATCGAGGTGGAGCCGCAGGGTGCCAGGCTCGGTGGCGGTGCCGCGGTAGCTGCTCGCCCAGGCCATGCTCACCCGCACCGGTCCGTCGAGGCGGCGGATCAGATCGGCCACGATCACGATGCTCCCGGTGAGGACGCCGACGACCACCAGCGGCGTCTCACCGGCATCGCGGCGGACCTCGGCGGCGAGCCGGTCGATGCCGGCGGCGAGATCGGCGGCGGAAAGCAGGACACGCATGGAGAACGCACCGGCACGCAGGGGGGAAAAAGCAGCCGCCGATTCTAGCTCTCCCCGGAAAAAGCGCCCCGTTGCCCCGGCTGCCAGAGAGCCGACCCGAGCCTGGCCACTGGCACTTCCGGCGGAAATCCCCCGCCTCTTGGATCAAGCTGCCGTTCGCAAGTCGCCGCCGATGACATACAACGACCCGTTCTTCCGCTCCCCTCCATCCCCCGCCGCGCGCATGCCCACCACCGACAGCGCCCCCCACTGGTCGATGATCGACGTCGCCGGCCATCCGTGCGAATGCTTCGATCCTCCGGGGGCCGCGCCGGGGATCGCCGCGATCTATCTCCATGGTGTCCGCGAGCGCACGCTGCAACAGTCGACCGGGCTGCGCGAGGCGATCGAGACCGCCGGGCTGCGGACCCTGGCGCCGCGCACGGGCCGGTCGTGGTGGCTCGACCGGGTGATCCCCGAGTTCGACCCCGTCATCACGCCGGAGCGGTTTGTCGTCGGCGCGGTAGTGGCCGAGGTCGAGCGCCGCTTCGGCGTCAAGCCGCCGCAGATCGGCCTGGTGGGGACGAGCATGGGGGGCCAGGGGGCCCTGCGGCTCTCCTACCGCCATCCGACCGTGTTCCCCGTCGCCGCCGCGATCGCTCCGGCGATCGATTACCACACGGCGCTGCGCGATCTCCACAAGATCCCCGACGGCGACCTGTTCGCAAACCTTTACGAGATCTACGGCGACGTCGAGCGGGCCCGGCAGGACACGGCAATCCTCCATGTCCACCCGCTCAACTGGCCGCGCCATCAGTGGTTTGCCAGCGACCCCGAAGACTGGCAGTGGCACGACGGGGCCGATCGCCTCCACGGCAAGCTCGTCGCCCTCGGCATCCCCCACACCGCGATCCTCGATCTCCAAGCCGGCGGCCACGGCCCGGCCTACTACGATCGGGTCGCCCCCGACGCGATCCGCTTCCTTCTCACCGCCCTCGAAGCGGAGGGGCGGCGGCTCCCGTGAGGCTCGGGCCGCGCCGATCAGGGGCGGGCCGGGGAGCCCTTCCGCCCCGGCTGATCGCGCTCGATCGTGCCGCTGCCGAAGGGCTGGGTGCGGCTCGACGAGCCATCGGAGCGGCGGGTGATCGTGCCGGAGCCGAACTTCTGCGTGTTCCCGGTGGTCGTCTTCCGGTCCCCGCCGCGCTCCTCGCTGATCGAGCCGGAGCCGAAGGGGCGGGTGCGTGTCTGCGTGCCATCCGACCAGCGGGTGATCGTGCCGGAGCCGAACTTCTGCGTGTTCCCTGTCACGGTCTTGCCGTCAGAGCGGCGTTCGGTGGTGATCGAGCCGGAGCCGAAGGGGCGGGTCTGGGCGCTCGAGCCATCCGTGCGGCGCGTGAGCGACCCCGAGCCGTAGCGACCGGTCGTGCCGGTCCGCGGCCCCGCCTCACCGATCCGCGGAGGCGGAGGAGGCTGGTCGGCCGCCGACGAGAGCGTGAGCAGCAGCGTCAGGAGCATCAGCCCGGCAACCGCCGTCAAACAGCAACGTGGCATGGCACGCCGACTCCTCTGGCCTGAGGGGCTTTCCCGCGGAGATCGACCCTGCCACCAGCCTACCGTAGGGCGATAGCAGGCCGATGACCGCCCCGGGCAACGGCTGGAATCACCCTTCGCATCCGCGCTCGAAGTCGTTTGATAGAAAGGCTTTGCGACTCGTAAAATGGGCCTGAGAGCGGCGTCGGGATGGTTCATCCACGCCGGGGGGAGGTATCATCAAAAGCTCACGGGCCCGTTACGGTGGGCGCCGGCGGGGGGCCGAGGAGACTCGCATGTCGACAGTCGACGCGGAGTTTGGTGCGATCCATGGTTGGCGCCCTCGGCTCCGACCGATGAGGCGGATGGCGTTCCTCGCCGTCGCTCTCCTGGCCTGCTTCGGGCCTGCGGCCGGCGCCGATGAGGGCGCGAGAGTGCCCCTCGAAGCCGCCATCGATTCAATCGTCGAAGCGAATGCCGTCGGCCCGTTGGCCCCGGTCTGCTCCGATGCCGATTTTCTCCGCCGCGTCTCGATCGACCTCGTCGGCGCGATTCCCCCCGTCGACCGCGTCCGCGCGTTTCTGGCCGACCCGAGCCCCGACAAGCGCACCCGTCTGATCGATGAGCTCCTTGCGGCGCCGGCTCATGCCCGGCATTTCGCGCTCCTCCTCGACGGCATGCTCCTGGAGCGGAAGGCTCCGGCCGCCGACATGGCGGCGGCTTGGCGCGAGTTTCTCATGACGGCTCTGGCTGCCGATCGCCCGCTCGATCAGGTCTGCGGCGACTGCCTCGCCTCCGACGGCGCCGATCCGGCGACCCGTCCGGCCGCGGCCTTCTTCTTCGCCCGGGAGGCGGAGCCGGTGCAGATGACCCGCTCGATCGGGCGGATCTTCTTCGGCCGCGATCTCCAATGTGCCCAGTGCCACGATCATCCCAATAACGCCGACATTCATCAGGCCGACTTTTACGGCCTCAATGCCTTCCTCGCGCGGACGAGCCTGTTCAGGGCGGAGGGGGATCCGAAGCCGTTCCTCGGCGAGAAGGCCGACGGCGAGGTCGAGTTCACCTCGGTGTTCACCAAAGATGGCCAAAAGGGAGTCAGGCCGCGCGTCCCGTTCGGCGCTACCCTCGCGCTCGAGCCGCTTCCGGAATCGGCCGATCAGTACACCACGGCCCCGGCGAAGAACGTCCGCGGCGTTCCGCTCCACAGTCGGCGGAAAGCGCTTGCGCGGATGCTCGCTGACAGCCTCGAGTTCCGCCGTACGATGGCCAATCGGCTGTGGGCCACAATGAACGGCCGCGGCCTTGTCCACCCGCTCGACGGCCTCGACCCCGACAACGCCCCGACCCACCCCGACCTCCTCGTGCTCCTCACCGACTCGCTCCGCGCAAGCGGCTTTCATCTCCGGCCGCTCCTGCGGGGCATCGCCCTCTCGCGCACCTATCAGCGGAGCATCGAGCCGCCGGCGCTCTCCACCGATGCCTTGGCAGGGCTCCCCGCGCTCATCGATCAGCTCACGGGCCTCCGCCCCCAGCAGGAAGGAGCACTCGCCCCGCTCGAAGCTGCCGCCAAGGAGGCGGAGGCCCGGTTCGCGGCGATCCTCGCCGCCGATGGAGCGGTGCTCGGTGACTTGCCGCCGCTGATCGAGGCGCGCAACAAGGCCCGCGGCGTGGCCGATGCCGCCGCCGCCGTAAAGAAGACCGCCGAGGAGGAGCTCGCCAAGAAGGTTGCCCAGGCCGATTCGCTCGCTTCCGCTGCCGCGAAGGCGGGGGAGGCAGCGGCCCTCCTTGCCGATGACAAGGTGCTCGCCGGCGCCGCAGCGATCGTCGCCGCCCGGTCGGCCGAGTTCGCCGCCACTGTCGAGGGCGCAAGGGGAGTCGTCGCCGCCAAGACAGGCGAATACGACGCCGCCCAGGCGAGCCTCGTCGCCGCCCGCCAGGCCTACGAGGGAGTGACGGCAAAGCGTCCGACAGCCGACGCGATCACGGCTGCCGATCAGGCCGCGATTGCCGCGCGCAGCGCCCGCCAGGAAGCGGGCTTTGCCGTGGCCCGCACCGATCTCCGCCTCGGCCTCGCCCGCGATCTTCTGCGACAGGGTGATCTCGCCGCCACCGATCCAGCGGCGGCCGCCGTTCTCCGCACCTCGATCGAGGATCGCTGGACGGCGCTGGGGCAGATGGCGAGGCTCCGGCCCCTCTCCCCGGAGCAGCTCGCCTTCTCCCTTCTCACGGCGAGCGGCTCGATGCAATCATTCCACAGCGCCGCCGCGGCGAAGGTGGAGAAGGAGCCTCCCGAAAGTCTCAAGAACGCGGCACCGGAAGCGGCGCCAGCGATCCGTGCCGTTCAGGTGGAGCTGCAGACCATCCAGCAGGCGGCGGGGTTCCTCACCACCGTGGCCGGGCTCTACAGCGATCCGCTCGCCACCGATTTTCAGACGTCGGTCAATCAGGCCCTCTGGATCGGCAACTCTCCCGACGTCGCCGGCTCCCTGAAGCCTGGGGGAGAGAACCTCGCCGCCCGGCTCCTGGCGCTAGCCGACGACGAAAAAATCGCCGACGAGGCCTTCCTCACGGTTTTCTCGCGGACTCCCGGTGCCGACGAAAAGGCCGACGTCGCCGCGGCCCTCGCAGGCCGGGCCGACGATCGAGCCGTGGCGATCGCCGAGCTGCTGTGGGCAATGCTTTCGAGCACCGAGTTCCGCTTCAATCACTGACGCCCCTTCGCCACAGCCCGCTGTTTCCAGGAGACGCCCCATGTCATCCAACGCCAATCCCGCCTGCGGCTCTGCCGATCACGTCCTCTCGCGCCGCGCCCTCCTCGGTGGCATGGCGGCGGCGGCGGCCACCGGCCTCGTGCGCCGGCCGGCGCTGGCCAAGTCGGTGCAGGGCGCGGGGAAGCGCGTCCTCCAGATCTTCCTCCATGGTGGCGTCAGCCAGCTCGAGACCTGGGACCCGAAGCCGGGGACAGCGACGGGGGGCCCCTTCCGGGCGATCCCGACAAGCGTCCCCGGCCTCCACATCTCCGAGCTCCTCCCCCACACGGCGTTGCAGATGCACCGGCTCGGACTCATCCGCAGCATGACCAACGCCTCCGATGATCATGGCCGTGGCCAGCGGGAGATGTTCAGCGGCCGCAACCAGCCGGCGCCGCTGGATGTCCCCGATCTCGGCGCGGTCGTCGCCAAGGCCTGCATGAGCGACGACTTCCCCCTCCCCGGCCACATTCTCATCCGTGGCTCCGGCGGCGGCCCCGGCAACGCCTCCTATCTCGGCCCCCGCTACGCCGGCGTGATCATGGAAGATGCCAAGCCGCCGGCCTTCACCGATCGCCCCGAGGGGCTCTCTCCCGAAGCCGACCGGCGACGCTCTGGGCTCCGCAGCCGATTCAACGATCGCTTCGCCGCCCGCCGCCGCACCGCCGACACCGAGGCCTACACCTTCTCCTACGGCCAGGCCCTCGATCTCCTCGACCAGCGGAAGGTGTTCGACGTCAGTCTCGAGTCGCAGCGCGACCAGGAGCGTTACGGGAAGCACGAGTTCGGCCGCCACTGCCTCATGGCCCGTCGGCTCCTCGAGCACGGCGTGTCGTTCGTCCAGGTCAACCACTCCAACTACGACACCCACTTCGAAAACTTCGACTTCCACATCGAGCAGCTCGGCGAATTCGACCAGCCGTTCGCGACACTCGTCGCCGATCTCGCCGCTCGCGGCCTCCTCGAAGACACGCTCGTCTGCGTGATGAGCGAGTTTGGTCGCACGCCGCGGATCAACGCCGGCTACGGGCGCGATCACTGGGGGAAGTCGTGGAGCGTGCTTCTGGGTGGCGCCGGCATCCAGCCGGGGGCCGTGATCGGCGCGACCAGCGCCGACGGCACGGAGGTCATCGATCGGCCCGTCGATCATGGCCACGTCTTCCACACGATCCTCCAGGGGGTGGGCGTCGACTCCACCGCCGACTTCCACATCGGTGGCAGCGATTTCACGATCGCCGATCCGGCCAAGCAACCGATCCGCGAAATGCTCGCATGACGCCCGCCACTGAGGAGCTCCACCATGCCTGACTCACCCGCCATCGATCCCGCCGCCGCCCACGAGATCGCCTCGCACAAGCACGACCGACCGCTGGTCAGTTGCGTGTGGGATCCACTCAGCAGGTTCGTCCTCTTCGGCAGCGAAGATAGCGCCGTCCATCGCCTCGGCATCGACGGCATGGGTGTGGCCGCATTCACCGGGGCCCACGATTCCTGGGTGCGGGCCCTCGGCTTCTCCCCTGACGGCCGCTGCTGTTTTTCAGGCGGCTACGACGGCAGGCTCTGCCAGTGGACGCTCGACGGCGAGCCTGCTCCCCCGCTCCGCGTGATCCAAGCCCACGACGGCTGGCTACGGGCGATCGCCGTCAGCCCCGACGGCACGAAGCTCGCCACGTGCGGCAACGACAAGCTCGTCAAGCTGTGGACGATCACCGACGGCCTCGTCGCCGAGACGCCGACTGCGATAGGCACCGGGCACGAATCGCACGTCTACGAAGTCGCCTGGAAGCCCGACGGCTCAAACCTTGCCTCCTGCGATCTCAAGGGGAATGTCAAGGAATGGAGCCCGACGGGGACGCTCGTCCGCGACGTCGGCAAAGCCGAGGCCCTGTGGAAATACGACGAGGGATTCCGGGCCGACATTGGCGGCGCGCGGGCGATCGCCTTCCGGGCCGACGGAGCCCAACTCGCTGTCGGTGGAATCACGGCGGTGACCAATGCCTTCGCCGGCGTCGGCCATCCGGGGGTGTCGGTGCTCGAATGGAGCGACGGCAAGCTTGCCACGCTCCTGGAGCCAAAGGAGAAGCAACAGGGCGTCTGCTGGGGGATCGCCTGGCATCCGCAGGGGATCTGGGTCCAAGTCGCCGGTGGCGGCGGCGGCGGCTGGCTGCGGTTCTTCAAGGCAGGGGAAGCGAATGAGCTCCACGCCGTCAAGCTCCCCGCCAACGGCCGTGCCCTCGCCCTTTCCCCCGACAAATCCAAAGTCGCCGTGGCCCTCGCCGACGGCCATCTGAAGATTTTTTCACTCGTGCCGAAGCCGGTGTGAGCGCCTACACCGCCCCGAGCCCCGGCCTGCCGGCGAGGCAGTCGGTGTGGAGATAGCCGTCGGTGATCTTGAAGAGCCCTGGGAGCTTTTCTTCCCACGGCTTGTTGGCCTCCGGCATGTATTGCCGGGCATTCGCTTCAAGCCCCGCCGTGCCCGGCACCCAGGCGGCGATCCCCGCGGAATGGACGAGCGCCGCGCCGGGGCAGGTGAGATCCTGAACGGTGAGAAACATCCCATACTTCCGCGCCGCCGCGGCGAACAGAACCGAGTGTGATTGCCCCTTGCAGGCCTTGAGGGCGAGGCCCGTGTAGCCGAGCTCACGGGCCTCGAGGAGGCTCTCCAAGTCGACGAGCCCTTCGTCGACGACGATCGGCCGGAGCTTGTTGGCGGCGTGCATGTCGACGCGTGGCAGGGCGCGGAGATTCCGCGACGTCGGCTGCTCGACATACTCGATTGCGGCGAAGCAGGCGGGAGACTTCTCCTCGACCTTCCGCAGGTATTCGAGGACATACTCGACATTCGGGCAGCGCTCGTTGAAGTCGGCGCAGTATTTCCACTCCGTGTCGGGCTTCGTCGCCCGGGCCACGGAGTCGATGGCGAGCGTCCGCTCGATGTCCCACCCGAGATCCTCCCCCTGGAGCTTGATCTTGATCCGGATCAGGTCGTTGAACCGGATCCAGTCGGCGAGCGCCTGCGGCAGGCCGTCGTCGAGCCTTTCCTTGATCTCCGACTCGTGGACAGGATCAGCCCCGCCGACGGAGTGAAACAGCGGCACGCGCGGCGCGGGGGCGGGGCGGACCGAGTCTTGGAGATTTTCGCCGCGGAAGTCATCGCCCAGATAGCGGGAGAGATCGTGGCCGATGAGGTCGGGAGTGAGCGTGAGGAAGGCACTGCGGCCGAGCGCCTTCCCACCGGCGTCGTGGAGTGCGGCATCGAAGGCACTCGCCGTGACGAGCACCGCCAGCGGCGGGATCGGCTCGGCCAGGCCCCGCGCGGCCGATTCCTCCGCGGCAGCCTTGGCGAACTCGGGCTCGAGGATTCGCGCCAGTTCGAGCGGATGAGCCGCCTCGGTGCAGCCGGCCACGATGGCTTCGATGCGGCCGGCGAGCCCCTTCATGGCGCCGAGCGTGACGTCGTAGGGGAGCGTGCGCGTGGGGAACGACCAGACGTTGCCCAGCGGCATGGAGCCGAAGCCGGTGAAGAGCTTCCCGTCGGGGCCGGTCGCGTCGATCTCGACGTCGAGGATCGTCGCCCGGTCGACCGGCACGCCGCCGAACTTGTACGGCGTGCGGTAGCGGTACTCCTGAAAGGCCGTCCGAACCCGCTCGACGCGGATCGCACCGGCCGGCACCGCGGCCCGGGCGCGGCCGGCGCCCGTTGTTGCCGCCAGCGTCGCCCCGGCCGCGACGGCAATCGCCCGTCTCCTCGACATGCCCTTCATGCTCTCCCCCCGCAAAGACGTCGCCGGCTCTTTCGGAATGGTTCCCACCACGCCGCATCGGCAAGAGGCTACCAGCCCGGAAGGGGAAGGGGCCAACGGGATGCGGCAGGAAAAGTCGCCACAGGCATAGGCCGGCTAAGGCTTCGCGCCACCGAAGCCGGGGAGACGCGAGGCTCCACCCGTGCCGCCGAGTTGTTCGAGGTCGATGAACCGGGCGTCGTTGACCTCCACCTGGTTGAGGCCGCGCCAGTAGAGGATCTTGCCGGCCGAGGCGCTCGACGTCGGGGCACCAATCCGCTCCTGGCGGAAGAGCTGCGCGTCGCTGCGGCCGTCCCCTTCGAAGATGAGGAGATCCTTCGCCTCGCTCCAGGAGAGCCGGGAGCTGCGTGCCGTGAACGCCTCCCCTTCGACCATCACGTTACCGGCGGCACCGAGCTCGAGCGTGCCGCGGCGCAGGCCGGGGAGCGGGGCGGCCTGGCCGACCGAGAGGACGTCGCTGGTGATCGCCACGGCGCGCGGAGGGAGGCCACCGGCAGCATGGGCGTCGAGGGTGTCGTTCCAGCCGCCGACCGGCCCCCAGATCGCCTCGACGCGTTGATGAAACTCCATCTGCCGCCGGTTGATGTTGCCGCGGATGCCGCGCTGGAAATCGACGCCGAGATAGCTCAATTCATCGGGGCGCGGGGCCGGCGTCGGCGGGGCTGCTCCGGCCGCCCCTGGCAGGCCCCCGGCTCCCGGCAGGGCGATGCCTGGGCTCGCGCCAAAGCGCGTGCTCGCCAGCCGCCCCGGCCCGCTGCCGGTCACCTCGCCGGTGGCCCGATCGACGAGGAGATCACGGAGGAAGAGCTTCTCGACCGACTTGCCGCCATCAGCGGCGACCGACTCGCTCTCGATCCGCACGCCGTTGCCACAGGCGATCCGGGCGACGTCGGTGTTGCGGGCAGTGCGATCGGAGGTGGTGGCCGAGAAGTCGATCTGCTTGGTGAAGATGACGTCGAGCGATCCGGCCCGCAGCGCCGTGTCACCGCTGGTCGTCACCACCCGGTCGACGAACCGGGCGGTGAGGCCGTCGAAGTCCATCCGCCCCTGCCAGCCGATGTCGAGCCGTCCGGCGACGACGGCCGGCACGGGGAGCACGGGCTGCGCGGCCGGCTGGGACACCGGGGAGGCGACGGCGAGCGACTCGAGCCCGGGGAGCCCGCCGGCGATCGGCAGGCCGAGCTTCCCCGCGCCGTCGACCGAGAGCCGGTTGCGCCCCCGATCAAACTCCACCAGTGGCCCCTGGAGATCGATTCCCCGCCCGGCAACCTGCGCCGGCCGGCCCGAGACGACCGCGCGGGCATCGAAGCGATTGGCCCGCGAGATCTGAAGTTGGTCGCCACGGAGCTCGATCGCCTCGGGCGCCGGCTGGCCGGGGACGCGGGCGGCCTCGGGCTCCTCGATCAGATGCACCTGCCCCTCGAGCGAGAGCTCGTCGAGCTGTGGCCCCTGGGAGGCGAAGGTCACCAATCCGCGTACAAGGCCACCGGTGACGATGAGCCGGCCGGTCGGTGCCTCGCTCGTCGCCGGCTGGGCGGGAACCGGCGCCGGAGCCGGAGCCGGAGCGACAGCGGGAGCTGGCGTCGCGGCGACAGCCGGCTGCGGAGCCGCCGCCTGGGCGACGGGCACCACCGGCACCGCCGCCATGGGGGGCGGCGCCTCGTGCTTGAACCACATCTCGAGCTTGTCGGTGCGGGCAGTGAGCTGCTGGACGTCGATCTCGACCATCGAGCGCGCGAGCATCCGGGAGGGCTTCACCCCGGCCATGCCCGCCGGCAGGCGCGACGGAGCGGCGGTTGGCGGAGCGCCTGGCGTCAGCGCCAGCCAGAGGTGGATCTCCCCCGCCTTGAGCCGTCCCTGCGTCTCCACCTGGACATCGGCCTCGCCCGCCAGTGACGCGACATGCTCCGCGCCGTCGGGGCGGAGGCGGAGCCACTTCTGCCAGCGGGCGGAGAGCGGAGGCGTGTCGGCCGACCGCGCCCGTAGCCACCCTGGGCCGACGGCCATGAGCGTCCCTGGGTCGCCCGGCGGGCCGGGGGTGTAGTCGATCGATCGGGCCTCCATCTCCGTCTCCTGGAGGACGAGCGACACCGGCTCCTCACCATCGAGGACGATCCGCCGCGTGGCGATCTCGTAGCCGAGGCGCATCGCCCGCGCCTCGAGGCCGGCCCCCGTGCTCCGGGCCACGACCGGCGTCCCCTTGGCTTGGATCTCGATCGGCTTCAGCCCGGCGGTCATCGTCCCCGCTTTCTCGTCACGACCGAGGACGACCGCAAGGAGATCGCAGGCGAGTTGATCGTGGGCGCCGCCCGGGAGCGTGCGGACGACGTCGACATGATCCTCGAGCGAGATCACATTCGCCGACACGTTCATGCACAGGCTCCCCCGGCAGCTGACAAGCACCGGCGCCGGCTCCTCGGCGCCCTCGGCAGGCGGGGCTGCCGCGGCCATCGCGCCATCAGGCCCCACCGCCTTGGAGACGGGAGGCCCCGGGATCAATCCCCCGGCGAGCCCTTCAAGCTTGAGCTTCACGTCGCGGTCGAGGCGGATCGTGTCGATCCCGCCGATGCTCGGCCCCTGTTCGCTCCCCTTGGCGCCGGGGAGGAGGCGGATCTCCATCGCCCGGCCACTTCCGGAGGAGCGCCCATAGCGGAATTGCACCGCCTCGGCGGTGCTGATCTCCATCTCCTTGAGCTCGACATCGCGGGTGACGATCTCCACCTCGTCATCGGCCTCGGGGGCCGTTGCCGTGCCGCGGATCGTCACCTGTCCGCGGAGGCTGCCGCCGACGAGTCGCGACGGCCGTTCCTGCTTGCTCAAGTCGAACGGCTCGTCGAACTCGAGCACGGCCCCCTGCGGGGCGCGGAGGATGACCGTCCGCCCGGCCGGGGCCCCTGCCTCGCCGCTGGTGTCGGGAAGGAGGATGAGGGTGCAGGGGATGAGCTGGACCCGGGGATCGTCCGGATCCTGGCTCATGCGGCGATAGTCCTTGAAGAGGAGCCGCATCTGCCGGCTCTCGAGCATGTTCGGCCCGTCGAGCTCCCACGAGCCGGGGGCAAAGAGCTGCGACACCTGGGCGAGCCGACCATCGACCCGGGCCTTGGCCGCGGCAACCGCGGCGGGGGAGAGGTCCTGGCCCACCACCGCTCCCTTGACGCGCGGCTCCAGCAGCGGCACGACGGCGAGCCGGTAGAGGCCGGCTGTCGCGAGCACGAGGAGAAACACCCGCAGGGTGCGTCCGAGGCGATGTTCCATGCGTGAGCCACCCTGCGCCTGTTTCAGGCGACCCCGCCGCCATACCCGGCCACTGCTGCCTCCCACCCGCCGCGCGCGCGGAGGAGCCGCTCGACGACCTCCCGGACAGCCCCACGGCCACCGGCCCGCTCCGTGACGAACGTCGCGGCGGCCTTCAGCTCCGGGCAGGCATCGGCCACCGCCACCCCCACGCCACACCGTTTCACGACCGGCAGATCGGGGAGATCGTCGCCGACGAAGGCCGCCTCATCCCACGACACCCCGCACGTCGTCACCACCTCGGCGGCGGCGGCGACCTTGTCTCCCACCCCCTGCCTGACGATGCCGATCCCGAGCTCGTCGGTCCGCAGGGTGAGGGCCCGGCTCGCCCGACCGGTGATGATCGCCACCATGTTCCCCGCCTGCTGCCAGAGGCGCAAGCCCAGCCCATCGCGGACATGGAAGGTCTTCAGCTCGTGCCCCTCGCTCGACCAGGTGACGCTCCCGTCGGTGAGCACGCCGTCGACGTCGAGCAGCAGCAAGCGCACCCGCGCGAGGCGCGGCTCAATCTCGGCTCGGGATGACGGAAATGTCGACACGGGTCGGCCACAGAGGGAAGGTACAGGGTCAGGCAACACGCTGGAGGGGGAGATCGAGGAGCTCCGGTGGCACCATGCCGACGAGATCGACGACGTCGAGGAGGCCGACGGGGCGTCCGCCGGCATCGACGACGGGGAGTTCGCTCAACCGTCTCGTCTCGAGCACTTCGACCGCGGCACGGAGACGGGTGCCGGTGGCGACGGTCGTTGGCCGGGCCGTCATCACGTCGCCGATCGGCCCGTCGATGGCGGCGTCGTTGCGCCGCTCGAAGAGCCGGGCCAGGTCGCTGTCGGTGAAGATGCCCGCCAGCGTGCCGCCGTGGTCGAGGATCATCACCGCCCCGGTCCTCCGCGCCGGCAGCGCTCGGCTGAAGACGCTCCGCACGCTCTCCTCCGGGAGCGCCGTCCGGCACTGCGGCAGCGCCCGCATCAGATCCTCGACCTGCATCAGCTGCCGCCCCAGGCTCCCGCCCGGATGACGGGCATGGAAGTCCTCGGCCGTGAACGCCCGCAGGGCGCTGGTGACCAGCGCCAGGCTGTCGCCGAGGGCGAGGAGGACCGACGTGCTCGTGCTCGGCGCGAGCCCCAGCTCACACGCCTCGCGCACCGGGCCGGAGGTGACGACGACCTCCGCAGCCCGGCCGAGCGTGCTCTCGGCCCGTCCGGTGATCGCGACGATGGGGATCCCGCGGGCGCGGACATGGGGAAGGAGCCGGGTGATCTCTTCGGTCTCGCCCGACTGCGACAGGGCCAGGAGGAGGTCGTCGCTGCGGAGCACCCCGAGATCGCCGTGCATCGCCTCGGTCGGATGGAGGAAGTGGCTCGGCGTTCCCGTCGAGGCGAGGGTGGCCGAGATCTTCCGGGCCACGAGCCCCGCCTTGCCGATGCCGGTGACGACGACATTCCCGCTGCAGGCCTCGAGCCGATGAACAGCGTGGGCAAACGCGCCGTCGAGCCGTTCGGCCGCCTCGACGATCGCCCTGGCCTCGGCGTGGAGGATCCCCCGCCCGCGATCGATCACCCCCTGCTCATCGCCGAGCGAAAGGTCGACGCTGCCAAAATCGGCCTGGGCTTCCATACCAGAGCCCTTACCGGCTGCCGGCGATGGACGAACAGGCGCTCCACCACCGACCTCGGGCCGGGGGGAGGGACCACGTTCGAACAGGCGGAGCGAATCTCGGAAGGACATGGCGAACGTCCTGCGCGCGGGCCCACGGCAACGCCGTCCGGACGGAGTCCGGGATCACTGGCGCCCGAGGGGGGCGGGAGGATAGGCCACGTGGGCAAGCCCCGCAACGCGGTTTTTGCCGGCTCCGTCGCCCTCGAGGACCCCTGAAAAAGCCGGTCGGCCGGCGGGGAGACCGCCGGCCGACCGGGAACAGGAACTTGGGGTGATAGCGGCAACGACGGCCGATCAGGCCTTGGCGTAGCGTTTCGCCATCTCCTCGATGGAGACGACCGGCACCTTGCGGGCGTTGCCCGCCTGGCCAAACTGCACCATCCGCTCCGCGCACACCTTCTTCATCGCCTCGCGGGCCGGCTTGAGGTAATCGCGCGGGTCGAACTTCTCCGGGTGCTGCCAGAGCACCTTGCGGATCGCGCCGGAGATCGCCATCCGGCAGTCAGTGTCGATGTTGATCTTCCGCACGCCATGCTTGATGCCGCGCTGGATCTCCTCGACCGGCACGCCCCACGTCTGCGGCATCTTGCCGCCGAACTCGTTGATGATGTCCTGGAGATCTTGCGGCACCGCCGACGACCCGTGCATGACGAGGTGGCAGTTGGGGAGCCGCTTGTGGATCTTCTCGATCTGGGCCATGGCGAGGACATCGCCGTCGGGCTTGCGGGTGAACTTGTAGGCCCCGTGGCTGGTGCCGATCGCCACCGCCAACGCGTCGACGCCGGTCGCCGCCACAAACCGCTCGGCCTCGTCGGGATCGGTCAGCAGTTGGTCGTGCGACAGCGCCCCCTCGGCTCCGTGGCCGTCCTCGGCCTCACCATGGCCACTCTCGAGCGACCCGAGACAGCCCAGCTCCCCCTCGACCGACACGCCGCGGGCATGGGCGAGCTTCACCACCTCGGCGGTGACCTTCGTGTTGTAGGCAAAGTCGGCCGGCGTCTTGCCGTCTTCCTTGAGCGAGCCGTCCATCATCACGCTCGTGAACCCGTTGTCGATCGCGCTGACGCACGTCGCCGGCGAGTTGCCGTGATCCTGGTGCATGGCCACCGGGATGTGGGGATAGAGCTCGGCCGCCGCGAGCATGAGATGGCGGAGGTAGTTGTCCTGGCTGTAGCTGCGGGCGCCGCGCGAGGCCTGGACGATGACCGGCGAATCGGTCTCCTTCGCCGCCTCCATGATCGCCTGGATCTGCTCCATGTTGTTGACGTTGAAGGCGGCCAGGCCGTAACCGTGCTCGGCGGCGTGGTCGAGGAGGATGCGCATCGGAACCAGCGGCATGGAGGAATCTCCGGGGGAGGGGAAGGCGGGCGGAAGCGGGCAGGACCAACGCAGAAAAAGCCGATCATACGCCAAACCGGCGCGTGGTAGAATCCGGTTGGTCGGCTCCCACTATCCGCCCTGCGAATCGTCCATGGACCTCCGCCCGACAACCCACCCCATCCGCGGCTTCCTCTGGGTGACGGGGGGCTGGGCAAGCCTCGCCCTGGCCGTCACGGGGGCGATCCTCCCCGTTCTTCCCTGCACGCCGTTCGTGATCCTGGCGAGCTTCTGCTTCTACCGCGGCTCCCCGCGGATGCACGCCTGGCTCCATCGCTCGGCCTGGTTTGGCCCGACGCTCGACGACTGGCAGCACTACCGGGGGGTGCGCCGGAGCATGAAATACCGGGCGCTGTTCATGGTGACGGTGGTGGTCAGCTGCACCCTCGTCTACAGCAACCTCACCTGGTGGATGCAATATGTCGTCCTCGCCGGGGTAGCGGTGGGGCTGTATGTGATCCTCACCTCCCGCACCCTCCCCGACGACACCCCTCGCGCCCCTCGCTCAGCCTGACGGCGTGCTCGGTAGCCACGACCCCCGCGCAGGCGGCGACGAGCGTGGCTTCGAGGTCGCCCGTGCCCTGTCGGCCGTGGGCAGGGTGCTCATCGGTGGTCTGGTCGGGCCGACGCTGTCGGCCATCGACGAACAGCTCGGCCACCTGGCCCATGAGCTGCTTCTTTCAAGCCGTCACCTGGCTCGTGTGGATGCCGAACTGGCTCGCCAGCTGGGCTGTCGTCCGGTCGCCCCGGGCTGCCGCCAGGGCCCTTTTGGCCTTGAAGGCCGCTCCGAAGACCCGTCGTTTTCCGCCCATCGTCATGCTCCAAAAAAGGGTGCCTTTGACCCTCAGAGCTCCTCCTTATCCGCGCGCCCGAAAATCGGGGTCCACCTCACGTCTGGCCCCGGGGACGCCCCCCGAGCCATCTCGATCGCCTCCCGCCGAACGCGCCGCCTGGCGTGCTTCCGAACCGATGGACAACTTGACCCACACACCGTAAAACCTCGACAGGGTAGCGTATCTGTTAGCGCGTCATGGGCTGCTGTTGGTAAAACAAGTCACAACAGGTCAAAAGCCGTTTTTCATTTTTGTAAACGGAAACGACCCTTCGGGTAGAGCTCACTCGAATCGGCTGGCCGAGGTTGTTCTACCCAAGTCGATTGGGTTTTGTGGCGAGCGAAGCGATTGTTGGAGAGTTTCCAGACTCGACAGACTTGGAGCACTGATCGGTGGAGGCAGCGGGCATGGAATCGCAGCGATCCCAACAAAACGGAACTGCGACCGACACCGCCCTTAAACTCGGTCTACCGCAGCCGCAAATTGTCGAGAGGAACTACGCTTGGTCTGACCGGATCGGATGGTCTTGTCATTATGGAGCCATCGAAACGGCGGCTCGATATGCGGGTGTGGCCATCCGCCCGGAATCTTTTGATGCGAGTTGGTGCCATGGTTGCGCTCGACCTTGGACACCGCTTTCCGGATCGGTGATGTGTTGCGGCGCTCCCGAATGGACTCGTCTGCCAGTCATCGCCTGGCGCGACGACGTCGCCCGACGATTCTCCCGCGACGGGGCCCGCGACGTGCGTCTGGCTGGCGCACCGATCCTCTACGCCGATGACGGGCCCGTGCAACGCATCCCCGGTAGCCTTCTCGTGATGCCGATGCACACGCTTCCCGGGGAGCGTCTTGAAGATCGCTCGTTCCTTCAGCACTATGCTGACGACGTCGCCCGGCATGCGGGAAGCTATTCTACTGTTGTAGCTAGTATCCACTCCAGTTGTGTGTCGAACGGCATGTGGATCCAGGAGTTCAAGTCGCATTCGATCCCCGTGATCCTCGGTGCGTCTTGGGCCGATGTCAACGCGCTAGTCCGGATGCGAAGGTTATTTTCCAGTTTCGAATCGATGACAACCAACGGTTGGGGCAGCCATGTGGCATACGCCTTGGCCTTCGGGTGCCGAGTGTCGATTCACGGGCCGGCGCCCGAAATAAACAGAGAGCAGCTACTCCAAGACGAAACGTGGCGGCGATCGCCCAAGGATCTCGACGAGGTACTCCAGGCGGCCGCGGAGCGACGGGACTTGGCCTACTTGGCCGACCATTGTCGCCCCCCCGATGCCGCCGTAGCTGACGTGGAGAAAGGTCGGTTCCTGATCGGGGCGGATCATCAACTGTCGCGAACCGAAATGAAGGCAATGCTTGCCGACGTGACGAGACTTCGCTTCCCAAAAATGGTCTGGAACACGAAACAGCTTGGGAAACGGGTTCTTCGAAGGCTGATGCGATTGCGTTGAAAGAAACGCATCGAGAGCCTGCAGCAACACCGTCAGTTCCTTTCACGGCGTTCAGGCGGGAGATCGGCACGCATTCTCGCGACGCTATTCCTGGACTCTACCGAGGCTCCTCTCGTCGATGCAGATGGTCTTGGTGGGCTTGGACTCGCGTTGCTCGAGGCCACTCGCCACCGCACGGTCTACGATTGTCTGCACGGCATCCCAGGAAAGGCCGAGCAGGGCAGCCGCCGCTTTGACGATACGGCAGGTCTGCAGACCGTCGACGGCAAAGGCCTCGAAGACCAGGGTGAATCGGGAGTGCTTCCCGGCCGACGGCGGCACGATGGTTGTGACGCCGTGCTCCGCGCACCGGCTTCACCGGCGCGGGCGATCGACAACAGGCCGCCGCAGGAATCGGCCGACGGTTTGCCACCACGCATCTCGACTGGGTTACGATTGCGGGAGAGTTGATCGATGCGTTGGAGTAATCCGGTTTTTGCCGTCCAGGTTTCTCGACAGTGACGCCTTGCCGGCGGACAGCCGACCATGAGAATCGCCTACATCTCCTACGAGTATCCCCCAGACAGCGCCTTCGGCGGGATTGCCACGTACGTTCATCACGCGGCCCGCATGATGAGGGCCAAGGGCTGGGACGTCGAAGTGTTCGCCAGCAGCGGCGCACGGTCGGAGTCGGTCGTCGAGGACGGGATTCTCGTTCACTTGATCTCCGAGACCGACCGCATGGCATTCGCGGTCCCCGCGGGTGAGGCCTTTGCCCGTCGCCATTGGACGGATCCGTTCGATGTGCTCGAAGGGCCGGAATACAACGCTGACGCCAGAGTCGCCAAGGCTCTCGTGCCAGCCATCCCGCTGGTCGTAAAGATGCAGTCCCCTTCACTCCTCTGTGCGGAGCTGAACGGATTGATTCCCGCAGCGACGCCGATCGGCCCGCTCGATTTTGGCGCTCGCTGCCTCAAACCGCCCTATCGCATCGCCCGATACCTTGTGCGGTGTGCCGTTGGGCGAGCCCGATGGGATCGTGATCGGCTTGCCGAAGCGGCGAGGGGACGTTGGCCCTATCTCGACGGCATCGAAGCCAAGCATGCCCTTGATGCCAAGATCGTAGCGCCCCCCTGCAGCGATCTTTGCGATTATGCTGCGAAGCGCTGGGCGATCCCGCGAGAACGGATTCGGCTCACTCCGACTCCCTACCAGGCGAGCGCCGACTTCCTCGGTCTTGAGCCGAGAAAGAATGGATTCACGGTCGGTTTTGTCGGCAGGGTCGAGCGCAGAAAAGGCGTCGAGACCCTCTTTGAGTCGATCCCGAGCATCTGCCGGCAGGTTCCCCAGGCCCGATTTCTCTTTGCCGGTTCTGTCCTCCCGCACCTGGAATCGGGCCTGCCGTACGACCAGTGGGCGCTTGGCGTCCTGGGTGAATACGCCTCACGGGTGATGTTCGCCGGCAAGATGGCTCTCGCAGACATCCACAAGGTCTACGACCAAATGGATGTCTGCGTTTTCCCGAGCCTGTGGGAAAACTTCCCCAACGTCTGCCTAGAGGCCATGGCTGCCGGCCGGGCGATCGTGGCGTCGAACGCCGGAGGGATGCACGACATGCTCACGCCCGGAAAGTGCGGCGTGCTCGTGCCTCCAGCCAAACCCGATAAACTCGCGGCCGCCGTTGTCGCGCTCCTCCGGCAACCTGACGAGCGGGTTCGCATGGGGCTGGATGCGAGACGACGCGTCCTCGACGCTTATAGCTACGACACGATCGGCACGATGATGGACAAGGTCTACCGGGAAGCGATCGACCGGAATCGGGTTTAGGGGATTGGCCGCTATTCCGGCTTCGCCAAAGCCCGGCGATACTTTCTCGGCTGACGCATGCACTGGGATAACTCGTCGTAATAGGCCAGTGACCAGGCTTCCCTGAACTCACTTTCGGAGACCCGCGGGCCGATTCTGAAGAGCCTTTCAAGACGACGCTTGACGATCGTCTTGAGCTTGCGCAGCATCAGCAGTCGTTTCGGCGGCAGGTGAAGCCAATGCCATTCAACGTAGGCATCAGAGCGACCGATGCGCCGGGCCATGCGGAGGATCGCCGCGGCATCGAGTCGCGAGACGTCGAACTCGTGAGTCACCGTCGCGTCCGGCACCCCCACCAATCGATAGCCGGCATCGATCAATTGCCAGGCGAACAGTGTCTCCTCGTGGAACCCCATCGATTCCGGCCCCGCGCCAAGGCACTCGTCGAATTGCGGCACCTTCTCCAGCACCTTGGCGGCAAAAGCCATGTTGGCACCCACCATCCGCCCAGGTGCATCCCAGCGAATGTCATCCGTCGCTGCGACAAATCCGGTGTAATTTTCCAGCGGTGTTCCCTTCAATCGCTCCCGATGGGCTACCGGAATCAAAACTGCACCGGCCGCGGCGTCGGCTTCACCACGGAGAAGCGGAGCGGTCAGTCGCTCCAACCAGGCAGGGTCCGGTACGACGTCGTCATCGGTCCAGACGAGTACCCGCCCACGGGCGACGCCCAGAGCCTTGTTCCGGGCCCACGACAATCCCGGATGGGCTTCGGTCTCAGTTCGGATGTCCATCGCCGCGCACGACGCGACTTTCAGATAGGCAGCAGTTCCGTCGGTCGATCCGTTATCGATGACGACAAGCTCTGCCGTCATCCCATCCGGAATATGCAATCGCCCCAAGGCCTCGATGGTGCGTCTCAAACTCTCCAGCCGATCCCGGGTGCAGACGATCAACGAGACATCTCGGGTGCAAGTTTCATCGGCCATCCAGACAACTCCCGTCGGAGATCGGAGGAAAAGTTTTCGGCAACACCTCGACCCGGTGAAACACCTCCGCGGTGATCTCAGGCGAGCTTGGGGATTCCCGTCCAGCGCACGACGAGCTTCGGCTCTTCTCGGACAGGATCTCTGATCACCATCCGGAGGCTCTCAGGGCATGCAAGGGTGGTCGTGGTAGGCGTACGCGCCAGCGAACGACAAAGCTCATCGGCGGAGCGTAGCGGAGTCCGGTGCAGCACCTTGTTTGCCAGATCCTTGGATATGGCTCGTGAGTCTCTTGCTTTCAACGACAAATGAGAGTCCGCCCCAGCCAAACTGCATGTAGGGAACGAGATTCCATTCACTGGTCTCCGAGAATAACTCCAACATGGCCATTCTCTCACCGGAGATCTTGGTTGCTGACCAACAAAAGTAGTCATCAAAGGCGATAATCATGCCGTGCTTGAGGCGCGGCAGGAGATACTCAAGAACATCCTTGGTGCTCGAATAGAGATCGCAATCAACATAGGCGAGAGCGATATTCGTTGGTTCTTCGGCCTCGGACATTGCTGCCAAGGTTTTATCGTAAAACCCAGGCACCACATCATAGGCCTTCCTTGGAACCCCTCGTGAAGAACACAGTTTATGAAACTGATCAAGCGCTGTGGACATTGCATTTTCTGCCCACATCGGATGGAAGTCCTTAGGGTCCTTGCATGCAGGCAATCCTTGAAACGAATCAAATGCCCACAGCTTGGCTTTGTGCCCGTGCTTGACGGCATTATGATAGGCAAGTGCAAAAGTCATACACCCATGGCACCCGAACTCGAGATAATCACCATCGATACCGTTGAACGAGAGCGCTTTGAAAGCATTATAGAAAAATTCCTCCCGACAGAGACGCTCCTGCATAACGACGGAGAAAAAACCCCTATATAAGACATAATCAATGATCTTACGTCGAATTGACCCCAGCCCAAACCTCAATGCTTTGCGGATTCCAAGCATTCACTTCCTCCTTTTCCATGAACCAGCTGACTTGTACTTCTACGGTCCGTGTATCCTGCCGGCCGCGCCTGTTCACAAGCCTGCGGATCGCGTCCCGTCATGATGCAAGGCAGTGTGATCATTGACCTTCCGTCGATCTCCGCCAGCGTCGCGTGGGGTGTTTACAGCTTCCAACGGTAGTCTATCAGTGTGCGCGCACCACAGCCATCCCCGTGTCGGGGCCAGGAAGGGCTGGGTGAGCTCGCCCAACATACCTTCTGTAAAACCGGATGGGGGTTCCCCAAGGCAAGCGCAGCGCGCTGAGGGCAGGCCCCATCCGGGCTGCGGGTTGAAGAGGTGTGCCATCGAGGCTTCCCTCTGTGCCAATGAGAGGTGAGATACCTGCCCTGTCCCCGTGAGAGGAGACGGCCAGGAGGCAGGCAGATGGAGACCGAAAGGATGATTGACTACCAGAGGCGGTGGTGGGCGGAACGGAAGGAGGGCCTGGCCCGACTGGAGCTCCGCCCACCACCGCGGCCGCGGAAGTGGCGGGGAAGAGCCCCAAGCCGGCCCGACCCGGCCGTGTCGGAGAGGGCGTGGAGGCGTGAATTCGGTGCCGATTACAAGGCCCGGATCCTTCGCGAGGCTGACCCAGCGACGGCGCCGGGCCAACTCGGCGCCCTGCTCCGGCGGGAAGGGCTTTCTTCGTCGCATCTTGCGGCATGGCGAAAGCAACGCGATGCGGCCGCGTGCCAGCAGCCCGAGGGCCCTCAATGCCGAGGAGCGGCAAGCGGTCCTCGACGCGCTACACAGCAGGCCCCTGGCCGACAAAGCCCCGGCGGATGCCTACGCCCTGCATCCGGAACGATTCGTCCGCGGCATTCCGAAGCCCTCGAGGCCCTCGGCCGAGGTCTGGATCAACCCGCCGGAAAACGTGGCGATCCGACGCGTTATCCAGCTCTCGAGCGACCCTCATTTCGTCACGCAGGTGTCTCAACGTCATTGACACGTTTCGGGCTCTCGGAGCACGGGCGATCCCTCGCTACGCAGCGTTGAGGGCGTGCTCGTTGATGCCAGCGCTGAATGGAAACCGTATCAGTGTTCGACCGACGGATCGGGCTCGGGCAGCCACTGGGTGAGGATCGTGCCGAGCAGCGCGTAGATCCCTGCCACCGTCGCCCCCACCACCGCGATCTTGACCGGATCGGGAGGGGTGGCAGCGGAGAAGGTGAGCGTGAGAAAGGCCGCGAGTGTGCCGAGGATCCGGCCGCCGATGTTGGCCGCGAAGCTCTCGCCTGTGCCGCGCAAATGCGTCGGGAAGACGAGCGGGATGTAGTTGCCCCAGAAGCTGAACTGGGCCACCGTGAGGAGGCCGGCAAGGAACACGCCCGCCTTGATCGCGGAGATCGAGCCCGCGTCGCCGAGCTTCGTCGAGATCCACCAGAACAGGAGCGGCACGAAGAGGAGCGCCGGAATCTGGAAGATCCGCAGGAGCGTGCGGCGGCTGGCGATCCGCAGGGCGAGGAAGGCGAGGATCACGCGGCCGACAAGCCCCCCCACCTCCTGGAAGATCGTGACTTTGGCAACCGCCTCGTCGGTGGCATTGGCGCCGATCGCTTTGAGGCGCGGCGGCGGGATCGGCTTGCCGGTTTTTTCAGCGGCGGCGGTGGCGGTGTCCTGGGCCTCCTTCGCTTCGGCGATGATCGCGGCGTGTCCCTTGGGGCCGCCGAGGATCTGCGGGAGCTGCTGGATGGCGCCGAAGGCGATGCCGTAGCTGGCGGCAAAGACGAGCGTCGTCATCACGGTCGCACGGACGAGCTGGGGGCTGAAGAGCTCCCGGATGCTCGGCCGGCGGAGCGTGCCGGCGGCCTTCTTCTGCGCCCACACCGGGCTCTCGGGGAGGAACGGCCGGATCAGAATCAGCGGCAGGGCCGGGATGACACCAGAGATGAGCGTATAGCGCCAGGCCTCGTGGCCGCCATGGATCGCGGGGAGCACGCCGGCGTACTGGGCGGCGAGGACGTTGGCCACGCCGACCAGCAAGCCGCCGAACGACGAGAACGCCTGCGTCCACCCGAGGGCCTTCTCGCGCTGGACATGATCGGGGAACAGCTCCGCCAGCCACGCCACCGCGGCAACGAACTCGACGCACACCCCGATGAACACGAGGCAGCGGCAGACCAGCAGCATCGGCAGGCTCGTGGCAAACCCTGCCGCGAGCGCCGCGAAGGCATAAAGGAGGATGCTGAAGGTGAGAACGAACCGACGGCCGAGGAGGTCGGTGAGGTAGCCCCCCAGAAGGCCGAAGATGCCGCCGGCGATTGCCGGGACGAAGAACAGCGTCCGCGCCCAGTTGGCGTAGGCGGGCGAACCGGGAACGAGGTTCGGCACCCCTTCAGGGCTCATCCCGCCGAGCGCGGCGAGCGCCGGCTTGATGATCAGCGGGAGCATGAGGAGCTCGTAGATATCGAAGGCGAAGCCGATCGCAGCGATCGCACAGACGAGCCAGCCGGTCATCGTCAGCTTGCCTGAGGCGGACATGCCCCCGCCGGGCGACGCGGCAGACGACTTTTGGTCGGGAAGGGCCATGCTCGAAGATCTCCTGGAATCACAGCGGTCAACACTCGTTTCGACGACCATCGTAATGAGGAGGCTTGCCTTCACAAAGCCGGCCGGCCTCAAATGCCACACGCCCGCGAAAATCGCGGGCGTGCGGGGATGGATTCAGAGGTCGGCGTGTCTCACGCCCGGCCGGGCCGGCAGCTCAAGGACCGACCGACGGAGGGCAACGGGCGAGGAAATCGCGCGGGCCGCGGGTCGTGTAGTAGGGGTAGGCCACGGCCCCGGTTGGCGGACCGGCAGGACCGGTGGCGCCGTAGTCCGATTCGGCGAGCGCTGCCTTCTCGGCTTCCGAGAGATGGTGGCGGGCGAGGCCACCGTAGCGGCCGAGGTGACGACAGTGGCCACACTTGCCGCACTGGCCCCCCTGGCAACGGGTCTGGCAGACGCCGCCGGGACAGACCCCTTCCTGGCACTTCGTGCCGTGGCAGATCCCGTTGCGGCAGTTGCCGGCCGGGCCACAGTTGCCGTCCTGGCACTGGCCGCCGCGGCAGTTGCCATCGCGGCAAGCGCCCTGGTCGGACATCCCTTCGGGATAGCCCCCTTCGTAGACGGCCCCTTCCTCGTAGCCTTCCTCATAGGCGGCCTCGCCCTCGTGGACGTGGCCGTTGATGTGGTCAGCCTTGTGGACGTACGGACCGTCGAAGTTGGCCAAGAACAGCCGGTCGACGATCGAGCAGCCGCTCGTGGTGCCGAGCAATGCCACCAGTAGAGCCAGACCGAATGCGTGTTTCATATGGATGGTCCCCGCGGGGCGGCGGGTCCGGGTTCGCGGCAACGCGCCACGCCCCCCCTGCTCCACCGCTGTCCACGGGAGGTATCGGATGTGCCGGCGGTGGCAATTGAGAAAACTCTGCCGATGGGAGGGGTGGCAGGGGGGGCAAGCTGCGGTGGGATCAGCCGCCAGGGACTTCCCCTGACGTTCCGCCGAGGGCCACGCAGAGGAGATTGCGCGGCCCGCGGACGTAGATCGCGGTGTCGGCCACGGCCGGGTGGGCATAGAGGGAGACGTCGCGTTCGAACAGCCGCTGTCGGGCGAGCGGCTCGAAGCGGTCGGCGTGGGCATCGAAGAGGATCAGCTCACCGACGGCCGTCAGGGCGAGGACGCGATCGGCCGAGGCGACCAGCGACACATGCCCCTTCAGAGCGCGGTCAGCCTGGGTCCAGACAGGGGCGAGGTCGGCTGCATCGAGGCAGTAGGCCTTGCCCCGGTTGACGGCAAACAGCCTGCCCGCCGTCACCACCGGCGTGTGCATGTCGGGGACGAGTGCCGCAAACGACGCCACCACGGCCGGCGCGCCGGCCGGAGAAAAGCCGATCAGTCGTGCGCCGTTGTTCTCACTTACCACCGCCACGCGATCGCCGAGGAGGATCGGCGTGGGGACATTGAAATCCCCCGCCACGCGCGGCACGAGCCGCCACAGCCTTTTCCCCGTTGCCGGATCCCAGCCGCCGCACGACTCCTTGTCGAAGCCAACCAGCTGCCGCCGCCCCGCGACCTCGCCGACAACCATCGACGCAAACGCCGGCGGGGCGCCGGCCGATCGCCACAGCTCCTTGCCGGTCACAGGATCGAGGGCCACCAGCGACGCCTCGCGGGCCCCGGGATTCACGATCAGCCGGCCGTCGACGATCAACGGCGACGAACAGGCCCCCCAGACGAGCTCCGCATCGGCCTGGAAATCTTGGCGGAGGTGGCGCTGCCATTCGATCCGGCCATCGGCAAGGCGGACACAATGGAGATGGCCGAAGGCGCCGAGAAGGTAGGCGCGGCCGTCATGGAGGAGCGGCGTGGCCCGGGGGGAGTTGCCGTAGTCGAGCTTGCCCACCGCCGGATAGCGCACCGTCCAGACGCGCTCGCCGCTGGCCCGATCGAGCCCATGGAAGACATCCTCTTGATCGGCCGAGTCGCGGTCGCCCACGACGACCCGATCCCCCGCCACGGCAACGCCGCCGAGCCCCTCGTTGAAGAGGACCTGCTTCCAGCGGACGATTTTTTTGGTTGGAAGCGTCGCCGGAAGCCAAGGGACGATGGCCGCGCGCCCGGCCCCACGCCACTCGGCCCAGTCGGGATTTGCAGATTGGGCCGCCGCGATGCTGCCCGCAGCCGTAGGGGCTGTGATCGCCGCGCCATCGCCTTCAACCGGCGCCGCCGCCGGGGCCAGAGCATCGACAGCCAGAAAGCCCCGCTTCGTCTCGATGGCCAGCCGGAGGACCGGATCATGACGGACCGCGAGCAAAGCCTCGACGATCGCGGCCCGGATTCCTTCGTCGAGCGTGCCATCGACAAAGGCGGTGATGAACGGGACTTCGGCCGTCTCCCCCACCACCTTGAGATCCCCCCTCTTGATCGTGCCGCAACCTTCGAGGAGGGGCTGCGCGTAGCTCGAGATCACGGTGGCCACGGCCTGCCCGGCCTTGCCAGCCTCGATCACCTCCTCAGCGCCGTCGCTGCAGGCTTCGGCGAACGGCCCATCCCCGGCGATGGTAATCCCGGCGGTGGCAAACAGGGCGCGGGCCGCCGCATGCTTCTCGTCGCACGATTGCAGCCCGAGGATCACGCGATGGTTGGCGAGATCGCCGATCGACGCGGCCGGATCGTCACCGCGGACGACGACAAGCCCGTGCTGCGTCGTCGATCCTTTGAGATCGGTGAGATCGGCCACCGGGAGGAGCGTCCGCTTGGTGCTCTGCCCATCGGCGGCGACGACCGACCGCTTCCCGATGACGATGTCGGCCCGGGCACTCTTCCCCTCGCCGACCGTCCCCACCACCTTGGCAAGCGACTCCCCGAAGACCACGGCCACCGGCCGGCCGAGGGCTTTTTCCAAGTGCGCGCCGAGCTTCGTGTAATCGCGCTGCGCGTAGCCCTTCACGCACGGGCAGGAGAGGGGCGCCGCGAGCGGATCCATGACGACGAGCGTCAAAGCAGGCTCGGCCGCCACAAGGATCCCCGACCAGGCGACGATCGCCACGGCGGACAGCAGCAGGCCCCGACGCGAACACTCGATGACGCGCATGGCAATTCCCCCGGGTTGATTCCGACACCAGGCTCACGAGCCCCATCGCAGGATCAATCGTCGCCGCTCAGCCCGCCTTCTCGAGAACGACGACCGTCCCCTTCTGGACGTCGAGGTAGTAGAGGTGGCTGCCGTCGGCCGACATGCCGATCGAGGAGTTCTTGCAGCCGGCCTGAACGTCGGCCACGCCGACGACTTCCTTGAACTCCCCGTCGAGCGAATAGCGCTTCACGAGGCCGTTGCTCTCGGAGGTGAGCAGGCAGCCGTCGCCGTCGAGGCAGGTGTTCATCGGGTTGCAGCAGCCGCCAAAGCCCTTCGTGATGTCGGCCATGCTCGTCTCACCGAACGTGCGGATCTCCTCGCCGTCGAAGTCGACGAGGCGAACGTGATGGCGGGAGTTCTCGGCGATGGCGAGGCCCCCCTCCACTGCCTGGACGTCCATCTGGCCGCAGCAGCCGGCGAGCCCCTCGACGATCCGCACCGGCTCGGCGAGATCGCTCGTGCAGCGCCAGATCGCGAAGCCGTGGCCGACCTCCTGATTCGTGACGAGGAACACATGCTTGGCCGTCACGGCGACGCGGTGGATCTGCCGCACCCGTTCGATCGCCTCATCGACGACCTGCTCGTCGGTCATGTTTTGCCGCGACTCGACATGCGACTTCATGCTCTCGCACGACTGCTTGTAGAGCTTGACCATCTCCTCAGGCTGATAGCCGGGATCGCCTTCCTTCTTTCCCTCGAGCTCCGCGACCATCTCTTCCTGCATCTTCGTGCTCTGCTTGTAGCTCTCGATCTCGGCGGCGTGGCGCGTCTTGACCTCTTCGACAAACTCTTCTCGCCCTTCCGGCGAGAGGGTGAAGTGGGGCGCGTCGGCGGCGGCGAGCTTTTCGCCATCGGCAGAGAAGTGAGCGACGTTCGAGCCCCCCACCACCCACAGCGAGCCATCGGGGCCGGGGTTCACGGCGCGCGGCGAGAAGTCGAGGGGCACCGAGCGTTCCTCGCGGCCGTCGGCCGAGAGCCACACGAGCCGGTTGCCGACGGTAGCGGGATCGTGGGCGTCGACGACGGCGCCGTAGGCATCGGCTTGGCCGGTGACGGCGGCGAGCCGCCCTTCCCCGAGCGAGCAGAAGCCGAGGATTTTTCCGTAGGCGGGATCGATCGCGATCGACCGCGCCTCGCGGTAAGGTGCAGTGGTGCGGAACTCATCGAGCGACTCCCGCTCCTTCTTCTGCTGTTCCTCGAATTGCTTGAGCGCGTCGTTGGATCCACCGAGCGCCTCGATCACCGCCACGCCCGCCGGCCGGATGGCCTCGGGCTTGCGGCTCGCGAAGCCGAACCAGGCCAGGATCACCGCCACCACAAAGGCGATCGTCGAAGAGCCGCTGTTCATGGGTCTGTTCCTCGTGTGCCGATCGAACCCCCGCCACTGGTCGATAGTCTACAGCCCCCCCTCCGGCCGGGGAATCGAATCCCTGCCGGGGATTCCAGGGGCAACACGGCCCGATCACCCGATCTCGCGCTCTTCGAGCCGCCACAGGACGCCGATCCGTATTCCCAGCCCCACGGCGAGGACGGCGCCGGCGGCGACGAGGGCTGTGGAGAGATCGGCGGGCGTTGCAAGGACTTGCCCCATGACGACCCCGGAGCCGATCCCCGCCGCCGCGAGGAGCACGCTCATGAGCGTGCTCACGACGAGTGGCCAGCGTGTGACGGCTAGGAGGAAGATCATGGCGTGCGCAATGGCGAAAGTGCCGATCAGCAGGATCACCGCCACGCCCCAGGCCCAGGGTCCGCCGCTGGCTGACATGCCGACGGTCATCCCGAGGTAAGCCACCCCGAGCACCGCGGGGAAAACGAGATCAAGCGCAATCGCCTTCCGCAACGCTTGCCAATACCCGGCCCGCGACACCGGCCGGAGGAAATCGATGACGAGGCTTTCGCGGCGCTGGCCCCACATCAGGGCCGTCAGGCCAGTCGTTATGTTGCAGGTGAGGCCGGCGACACTGGTGATTATCAACGGGAGCACTTGGGAGAGCGGCGGCGACCGCAGACCGCCCCACCAGTCGACCAGCCGAATACACAGCAAGAACGCGACCATCCCAATGAACATTTTCGCCGCCATCTGCATGATCTGAAACCTGGGCTGCGAACGCCTGAGCTTCTCGGCATACGAGTTGGGGATTGGCCGGCTGAGCTGCCGATCGACGCCGCGTTCGGCCGGTTTCAGGGCCCAGTTGGCAAACGACCCAGCCTGGAGCGTCGGCTGTGTCCCTTGCGTGCCGTCGATCACCAGGCCGGGGGGAGCGGACAACTGGGGGCCCGCGAGAGCCCGGGGAATGCGAGCCTTCCGAGCGAGCATCCAAGCCACCGCCGCGCTCACGGCCGCCAGCGTTATCGGCGCGAACCGCGGCATCTCCCCAGAAAGCCAGCGGTCGACATACCAGGGGGCGAAGGCGTTCGCACACACTAAAGCAAGGTCGGCAAAGAGGATGATCCATACGCGCCGGCCCAGCGACGGGATCCTCCCGGCGATCAAATAGACGTCCTCGAAACCGCCCCCTGCCGTGCCCATCGTCGCCAACAGCGCAAGCGTAAGCGCCGGCATCCAGGCGACACCGACCGACAGGAGCACTCCCACGATGCCGCCGCCGCAGGCTGCCGACACCGCCATCGCCCAGAAGAGGTGGGGGGCGAGCCTGCGGGGAAGCACCAAGGCAAGCGACGTCGCGAGGAGAAGCGACACCTGTTCCCAGACGGCAAACGGAAATAACATCCCCAGAATCGTCGCAAACATCGCCGAGATGAGCCGCCATAACCGGTAGGTGCCCGGATGGACCGCCACGCCCGGCAGCGCCCGGCGGAGCTCGGCGACCTGCCGCTTCATCGCCGGCTCGTCTTCGGCCTCAAACGTCTCGGCGACATACACCCTCCGCAGGTTCGGCATCCGCCGCAAGCTCTCGATCATCGCCGGAGTGAAGCGCATGTCGGCCCAGGCCTGGATGGCGAGGACGCGGAGCCGGGGCGAGCCGTCGGCAAGCGTCCGCAGGTTCTCTTCGAGCCGCCCGTGGCCGATGGCGAGGACCTCGAGGTTCGGCAGGGGCGGGAGCAGAAGCTCGAACGACCCGCCGGTGCCACGGACATCGAGCTCGCGCAGTCGTGGCAGCCGCTCGATCGCCGCGCGAGCGAACGTTGGGAAACGCTCGCGTGTCGCTGGATCCGGGCTCTCGACATCGGGGAGCGAAAGCACTTCAAGCGCCGTGTGCTCGCCGATCCGCCGCCAGCCCTCTTCCGAGAGCCTGTCGTAAAAACTCATCCAGAGCTTCTCGAGCGCCGGGAGCTGATCGAGGAGGGGCCAGGCACCGGGGCGTTCATCGCTCGCCCGGGTGAGTTGGAAACCGAATTGGCCGTTCGACACGACCAATTCCCCCGCCTCCCGCCCACCCACCTTTTTTGTGTCGAGTTTGGCGACGCTGCCGAGCCGGCCTTCGCGAACCATTTTCTCAAAAGCTGCAACGTCGAAACCGCCGAAGCCGGCTGACGTTTCGACCACCGACACCTCCGTCATAAAGCCATCGGGAGCAGCGCGGCCGGCCAGCCACGGCGCCAGGGCCGGCCCGATGAGAAGGAGCCCCAGCCCGAGTTGGAAGCGCGTCGAGGGACTCGACACGATCACCCAGAGCACGAGCGCGTATTGGCGGAGAATGGCAAACATGGCTCACCTCGCTCGGTTCGTGGCAGCGGCTTCGCGGTCGTGGAGCTCGAGGAAGATCTCCTCGAGGTTGAGATTGTCGACGATGACCTCGGCGGCGAACCGGTCGCGGATGCCCGAAACGAGCGCCGCATCGACGCCGTCAACCGTCACGAGCGCCTGCCGGCCGCGGACCTCTTGGCGGAGCGTTCCCGGCAGGTGGAGATCGGCCGGCAGATCGGCCTGGGCCTCGATCCGCAGCCGCTTGACCCGGTCTTTGAGAACGTCGATCTCGTCGTGAAACATCACCTTCCCCTCGCGGAGCAGCGCGACATGTGAGGCGACCCGTTCGAGATCGGAGGTGATGTGGGTCGAGAAGAGGACGGTGCCGGCCCCGTCGGCGGCGGTCTCGAGCACCGTCTCGAGAAACCAGCGCCGGGCGACCGGATCGAGGCTCGCCACCGGCTCATCGAGGATGAGGAGCTCGGGGCGATGGCCGAGAGCGAGCACGAGGGCGAGCTTTTGCTTTTGCCCCACCGAGAGTGGGCCGACGCGCTGGCCCAGCGGCAGATCCCAGCGGCGGAGGAGCTCGTCTCCCCAGGCCCGATCCCAGCTGGAATAAAAGCTCGACACGTAGGCCACGGTCTGGCGGACGGTGAGCCAGGGATAGAGCGTCGCTTCCTGGGGCACATAGCCGATCCGGGCCTTCTCCCGATCGGCCAGCTGCCAGGCATCGGTGCCGAGGACGGTCGCGGAGCCCTCGTCGGCCGCGAGCAAGCCGAGGAGGCATTTGATGAGCGTGCTCTTGCCGGAGCCGTTGAGGCCGAGGAGGCCGATCACCTGCCCCCGCGGCACCTCGAGATCAACGCCATCGAGGACGGCGCGCGGGCCAAAGCGCTTCACGAGGCCGCTCACCCGCACCGCCTCACCGACATCCCCATCCCTGCTCATGTCGCCTTCTCCTCGAGGGACGTTTTCATCACCGCCTGGAGCTGCGCGGGGGTGAGCCCGAGCTGCAGCCCACGAACCACCGCCTGATCGACAAGCGGTCGGACCTGCGCCTTCCGCTCGGCCAGGCTCCCCGCCTCCCGATCGCGCGACACGGCCACCACCATTCCCCGCCCCCGGTCACGCTCGAGGATTCCGTCGGCCTCGAGCCGGCTCCAGGCCTTCGAGACCGTCATCGGATTGACCCCCAGCGCCGCCGCCACCTGGCGGACGCTCGGCACCGTGTCGCCGGGGCGGAGCCTTCCCCCCGCCACGAGCGCCTCGACCTGATCGGCCAGCTGCCGGTAGATCGGCACGCCCGATGAGGGATGGACGACGAAGATCGGAGGAGGCTGGGACAATTGTCACTCCGGGCCTGGGCCCGGCTCGCATGTGTATTGATATACTAATACACCAACCCCACTCCGCCGTCAAGCGGATGTTTTCCCAGCCCCGTCGCTGATCGACGAAACCGCCGGGAGGGAAGACCACCGGGGGGTGGTAGGCTTTCGGCATGACCGCTTCCTCCCCCCCCGACCAGCCGCGCGTCACCGTCGTGCTCCCGGTGTGGAATGCCGGGGGCTACCTCGCTGCCGCCGTGGAGAGCATCCGGGCGCAGACGCTTGCCGACTGGGAGCTGCTAGCGATCGACGACGGCTCGACCGACGGCTCGCGGCAACTCCTCGACGACTTCGCCCGCCGCGACGGCCGGATCACGGTCACCAGCCGCCCCAACCGCGGCCTCGCGGCGACGCTCCAAGAGGGAATCGAGCGGGCCCGCTCGGGGATCGTGGCGCTGATGAACGCCGACGACGTCTCCCATCCCGACAGGCTCGCCCGCCAGCTCGCCTTCCTGGAGCGCCACCCGACCGTGGCCGCGCTCGGCACGCAGACACGGCTCTTCGTCGATGGCCACGCCACCGCGATCGAAAGCCGGCTGCCCCTCTCGCCGCAGGCCTGCCGGCGCTTTCTCCCTGTCGCGCCGCCGCTGGCCCACCCCACCGTCATGCTCCGCCGCGAGGCCGTTCTCGCCGTCGGTGGCTACCGGCCGCAGTCGTATCTCGAAGACTACGACCTCTGGCTGCGGCTTGCCGAGCACCACGATCTCGCCAATCTCCCCGACGCCCTCCTCGATTACCGGCTCCACGACGGGCAGTTTTCCTCGGCCCGCGACGAGAAGGTGGCGGTGGCGACGCTCGTCATCCGCGCCGCCGCCGCCGCACGCCGCTCCGGCCGCCCCGATCCGCTCGCCGGCGCCAGTGCCGATCGGGCCACCGCCGAGCGCCTCGGCATCCGCGTCGCCGACATCGTTGCCCAGGTGCGAAGCGTTGCGCTCGGCCGGGCCGAGCAGGTCCTCTCCGCCACCGGTTCTGCCGAGCGTGCCGAGCGCGAGCTTGCGCTCCTCGACGAACACTGGACAGCCGCAGCCGACCCGCGCCGCTGGCAGGCCGCCCACGACTGGCTCGCCGGCCGCGGGCTCCTCGCGCGGGGCGACCGCCTCGGGGCGCTGCGATCCCTGGCGAAGGCGGCCGCAGCCGATCCGGCCCTCGCCCGCCGACTGGCGACAACAGCGATCCGCCGCCGGCGTGGGTGAGAGGGCCGCTGGGGGGGGCTTCGGGATCGCCCGTGCCCCCGCCGACGAACCACCCTCAGGCCTGCTACCGCGAGGCTCTAGCTCAAACGTGGCTTCGGGATCGCCCATGCCCCGTCGCCGGACGCTCACTCCGGCCATCGTGGCCTCCGTTCGCTCGATGCCGCCTGCGCTCCGCCATCCATGGCTCCGCTGGCCGGCAACGCCGGCTCTCGGAGCACGGGCGACCCCTCGCTGCCGAGCGTTTCGGGTGGCACTTCTTTGCCACGCTCAGGCGAGGCGGGGATCGGCGAACGCTTGAGGAGTGACGAGGTGCCTCCGAGAAACGACGAAACTTTTGCCGACCCCGACGACGTAGCACTCACAGGCCCGAGACCATCAGTCCCGCCACCGATCGCTCCTGCCCGGTCAGCCGGTATAGCGGCCGACGACGAGGGAGATGTTCTGGCCGCCGAAGCCGAAGCTGTTGGAGAGGGCCCGGTCGCAGCGGGCGACACGGGCGACGTTCGGCACGTAGTCGAGATCGCAGTTCGGGTCGGGATTCTCGTAGTTGATCGTCGGGGGAACAATCCCGTCGCGGATGGCGAGGAGGCAGACGATCAATTCAGTGGCCCCGGCCGCGGCAATCAAGTGCCCCATCATGCTCTTCGTGCTCGACACCGGGATCTTGTAGGCCCGCTCACCGAAGACCGTCTTGATGGCGAGTGTCTCGACCTTGTCATTGACGTCGGTGCTCGTGCCGTGGGCATTGATGTAGTCGATGGCGTCGGCGCCGAGCCCCGCATCGGCCAGGGCCATGCGGATGCAGGCGCTCGCCCCCCGCCCCTCCGGATGGGTGTCGGTGATCCGGTAGGCATCGGCCGTCGAGCCGTAGCCGAGAAGTTCGCCGTGGATCTTCGCGCCACGGCGCTTGGCATGCTCGAGCTCTTCGAGCACCACCATTGCCGCCCCCTCGCCGAGAACGAACCCGTCGCGCTCGTTGTCGAACGGCCGGCTCGCCTTGGTCGGGTCGTCGTTGCGCGTCGAGAGCGCGGTGAGGAGATTGAAGCCGGTGACACCGAAGGGGTGGATCATGCTGTGCGTGCCCCCCGACAGCATCACATCGGCCTCGCCGCGGCGGACCAGCTCGACCGCCTCACCGATCGCTTGGCTCGAGGCGGCGCAGGCGGTGAGGCAGTTGAGATTCGGGCCGTTGGCGTTGAACATCGCGGCGAGGTGCCCCGCCGGCATGTTTGGCTCCTGCTCCACTTCGGAGAGCGGATGGAGCGTCTCGAGGCCGATCCGCGTGAACTTGGCGACGTCGAGGGTGCCCCCCTCGATCGACATCGCCATCATCTTCGTGAAGGAGTCGAAATCCTGCTGCCCCTCTCCACTGCCGAGGTAGACCCCCATTCGCGTCGGGTCGGATTCGAGCCCGTTGGGCAAGCCGGCGTCGCGCATCGCCTGGAGCGCCGCGCCGGCCGCAAAGCGCGTGTGGCGGCCACAGTGTTGCCAGCGTTCGATCGGCTCGCCTTCGTCGGCGATCGTCCAGTCGCGGACCTCGGCGGAGATCTTCGTGGGGAAACGGGAGGCGTCGAAGACCGTCGTCCAGCCGACTCCCGAAGCCCCGATCTTGAGATTCGCCCACAGATCCTCGACGCGGACGCCGAGCGGCGTCACGCAGCCGATCCCGGTGATCACGACGCGCCGCCGGTTGGAATCGTGCACCACGCTGCCCGCGCTCCCAGCCCCGGATTCCATGTCGACTCCTCCTGTCACCCCCCGCACCTCCCGGCACGGGCATTGCCACCGCCGGGCCGGTCGGGCCGGCTCACCAATCGGGCCGCTGCAGCGGTTGCCCCGACTCGTCGCGGCCGATGTCGTAGATGTGCATCTGATCGAGCCACTTGAGGAGCTCGTCCGGCTCGAAGAGCTTCGGCACCCCCTCACCCGGCTCGAGGTGGGCGAAGAAAAGCTCCGCCTCCCCCTGCAACCGCTCGTCGACGGTGCTCGAGACCTTCGTGAAAGAGCCCGCTGGCTTCAGATCGAGGATCTCCGCCCTGAAGCGGATCGTGTCGCCGGGGACGGCATCGAAATGGAACTCCGCCCCCGCCACCTTCGCGAGCACGACGCGGCGGTTGTAATCAATGGCATCGGCCACGAGCAGCCCAGCGGTCTGTGCCATTCCCTCAACGATGAGCGAGTTGGGCATCAGCGCCGCGCCGGGGAAATGATCGTGGAGGTGCTCCTCCGCCAGCGAGACGTTCTTCACCGCCACGGCATGACGGTTGCGGACAAACTCGTCGAACCGGTCGATCCAGAACCAGCGCATGGAGAGCTATGCCGGGAGGCCGGCCACCGCGGGGAGAGGCAATCGGCGGCGGGAAACGACCCAGCCGCACCGTGGGACGAGCGCATCGGAGGAATCGTCACCCGCCCACTTTGCTCTGCACGTAGCGGACCATGTCCTCGACGGTAAGCATGTTGGGGAAGTTTTGCACGCTCGGATTTTGCTCGAACTTCGTCAGATCGTAAAACGGCATGCGGGCCTTGAGCGCGGCCAGTCCGGCAGCGTTCACCTTCCCGTTGGAGACGAACTCCGTGCTCGAAAGGACATCCTCGGGGAACAACTCACCCCGCGGGATCTTGATGCCGAACGACTTCTCGAGGCGAAAGACGATGTCGAGGAAGTCGATCGATTCGGCTCCCAGATCACCGACCATCGTCGCGCCGGGAGTCACTTCGTCGTCATCGACACCCAGGGCATCGACCAGCGCGGTCTTGACCTTCTCGAAGATTTCATCGCGGGACGGCATCGACGTGTCACCTTGGAAGCGGGGAATGGGGAGTCGGCGTAACCACCACAGGTTGTAATGAGATGCTGCCGCCGTGGAAACCCGGAAAGGGTGGGGATTTTGCCCAATCGCCAAATTCCACCCCGTCGACGCGGAGGCCCGCAGGCTCGAGTCTGTCCCGAATCCCGGCGTCGAGCGGCCCTGAGACCGGGCTGACCGTGCCCCTACCGGGTGACTGTTTCCACAGAAAAAAGCGGGGAAGAGTCGCCGCGAACCACGCTCCCCCCGCGGATCGGGGAGCCACGGGGAGCCGGGGAGCCACGCGGAGCCGGGAAGCCACGCGGAGCCGGGGAGGCACGCGGAGGCCGGTCAACGTCCCGCCAGCGGCGCGACATCTCCCGGAGGCGTGACCGTCCCCCCCTGTCGGGAGCCGGCCGCCGAGAGCGACAGCGATCTGGCCGCTCCGCCCACAGCGGTGCCGTAGACGACCGGCCGTATGGCGCCGACCCCGCGCCCGGCGGGATGGAGGACCGCCCACAACTTCCGCATCTCACTGCGCACGCGGGCATCGAGGGCGTCGCCGTGGGCCACCCGATCGGCGAGGTTGTAGCGTTCGAGCGTCAGCCGGGCGGTGAGGCTCGTGCGGCCGCCGACGGTGCCGGTAGCCTTCACCTTCGTCGTCGTCTCGTCCTGGGAGAGGACCTCGGCGGTCACCGTGAGCACCTTTCCCGGCTCGACGAAATCTCCGTATTTGACGTTCTTCGCCGACCGCAGAACGACGATCGCATGGGCGAAGTCCTCCCCGAGCCGGATCGTCCAGGCCGCGGCCTGGGTCATCGACTCGAGCATCAGCACGCCCGGCATGACGGGGAAGCGCGGGAAATGATCCGCGAGGTATTCCTCCGAGAGCGTCAGCGTCTTGATCGCCGTGATGCTCTTGCCGGGTTCGATGGCGGTCACGCGGTCGAGCAGAGTGAAACGCATGAGGGTCTCATGGCAACGGAAAGTCGACGCGGCCGATCGCGCGTCAGGCAGGGTCATGGACGGCGGCCGCAGTATAGGGAATCCCACTCCCCCCACAACTCGCCGCCAGCCCCCCGGGGGACCACTTTTTCCGGTCTGCCAAGCTGACAGCCGGCACCTGCGGAACCACCGCCACAGCTTGCCGCGCCGCGCGCCGCTTTCCCGTCCCGCGGCCGGAAAACTGCTGCTGGAGCGGCTGCAGCGCCGGCAGTCGAACCATCGGCACGCTCTTTGCTTTCTCCATCTTCAGAGCCCCCGTCGCGGCTGGCCACTGCGACCTCGGGGCAGCCATTCACCCTTCCACACCAGCCTCTCCAGGAGTTCCCCATGCCTGCTTACCGCACCGGCTTCGCGCTCCCGCTCGATGAACTGCGGGACGAAATCGACCGACTCTGGACCTCGCTCGTCACCGCCCCGCCGCTCCACGGCTGGGGGCCGCGGGCGGAGGAGCGCGTCTTCCCCGCCGTCAACCTCCGCGAGACTTTCGACGCCTTCACCGTGGAGGCGGAGCTCCCCGGCATCAGCGTGAGCGATGTCGACATCTCGGTGGCCGGCGACAGCCTCGTGCTGAAGGGATCTCGGCCCGGCGCCGACGCCACCACTGAAGCGCCAACCGACGCCACCACCGACGCCACGTCTGGGGCCACCGGGGAACGGCCGGTCGGCGAGAAGGTCGTCTGGCTCCTGCAGGAGCGGGGCACCGGCGCCTTCGAGCGGCGGATCACGCTCCCAGTCGCGGTCGATTCCCAGCGGGTCGAAGCCCGTCTCGTCGACGGCGTGCTGACGGTCGTCTGCCCGAAGCTGGCAGCGTGCCAGCCGCGGAAGGTGGAGGTTCGGAGTGCCTGACCAGCGTCCCTCTCCCGGCCCCGTTTTCATTCCCCCTTTTCCCCGCAGGAGATTTCCCATGGTGACCAAAACCGAACCGGCAACCTCCCCCTCCGCCGCCGGCGGCGGGCTGACGTACCGGCCGAATGTCGATGCCAGCGACCGCGGCACCGAGGTCGTCCTCGTGGCCGACATGCCCGGCGCCAGCGCCACCACGATCGATGTGACGTTCGAGGATGGCGTCCTCTCGCTCCACGGCAGGGTCGTCCCCCGCCCCCCGTCGGGCCGTGTCATCCGCCAGGAATACGGCATCGGCGACTATCGCCGGTCGCTCCGCCTCGGCGCGGGCTTCGACGGCACGCGGATCGCCGCCGACTACCGGCAGGGGGTCCTCACGATCCGGGTGCCCCGTCTCGCGGCGGTCCTGCCGCGGAAGATCGAGGTCCGCGCCGGCTGAAGGCCGGAGCCACCAGCCCGATCCGTCGGCTGGCGGTGTGGGGCGGTATGGGTGTGGGGCGGTATGATGGCGATCGTCGGGCCCGCGGGATTCCCCTCCCGCGGGCCCCGTTCGCTTCACCATGCCCTATCTGCCCGTGGAAAAAGTCTTCCCTGACTTTTTCCACTCGGGACACCCCAAAAAGCCGGGGTTTTTCGGGAGTGTCGGCCGCCGCATCCAGCGGCGGACATTTTATCCACAGCCTGCCAGCGAGGGATTCTGTCGGTGCCGCTCGTCCTTCGGCCGCGTGACGGCCTCCCCACCACTGCCATCGTCGATCTCGCCGGCGTCACGCCCGATCGGCTGGCGGGGCTCGGTCTGGCGGCGATCGAACGAATCACGATCGCCGTCGACGGCCAAGCCCAGCCGCTGGCCGCGGCGTTCATGGTTTCGGGCGACCTCGCTCCCGACGGACGGATCGACTGCCTCGGTGACTTCTCACGGGTCGACAACGTCGGCGCGGGGATGGGCTCGGGCCGGATCGACGTCGCCGGCGGCGTCGGCCACCGGGCCGCCACCGGGATGACCGGGGGCGAATTGGTGATCGCCGGATCGGCGGGGCAGTGGCTCGCCGCCGGCATCAGCGGGGGCATCGTCCGGATCGAAGGGGATGCCGGCGATGACGCCGCGGCGGCCCTCCCCGGCCAGTCACAGGGAATGACCGGGGGGCTGGTGGTGATCGAGGGCTGCGTCGGACGTCTCGCGGCCGCCCGCATGCGCCGGGGGATCGTGGCCATCGGAGGCGATTGCGGCATCGGTGCCGGCCTCGACCTGCGGGCCGGCACGCTCCTCGTGGCCGGCAGACTCGGCCGTCACGCCGGGCTGGGGATGCGGCGCGGGTCGATCGTCGCCCTGGGCGCGCCCCCCACCTTGGGGCCGACGTTTCTCCCCGGTGGGACCTGGTCTCCCCCCTTTCTCGCGCTTCTCCAGCGCCGCCTGGCGGCGGCTCGGTTTCGGGCCGCCGGAGGGGGGGGGCAGCGGGGGCCGACGGTTCCCCCCGGCCGCTGGGCCGGGGATCGCTGGATCCAGTGGCACGGCGACACGGTCGGCGGCGGGCGGGGGGAGTTTTTCGTCCGGGCCATCCCCTGCCCTGGGCCGCGCGCCGGCAGAAATGGCTGAAGGATTCGTTGAAAACGGGCCGATCCCCGGGAATTGCCAGAAGCGCTTCCGCCGCTCCGAGGTTTCGGCTACTCTCTGGGATTCCCGCCTCAAGGTGATCCCCGAGGCGCTTTCCAGCCCCCTCCGCAAGCGATCCGGTAATGTAATGCCCACGATTAGCCAACTTGTCCGCAGCCGCCGTCGGCCCAAGCGCAAGTTCTCCAAGTCTCCCGTGCTCGACCGCTGCCCGCAAAAGCGTGGCGTGTGCTTGCAGGTCCGCACGATGACCCCCAAGAAGCCCAACTCGGCGCTCCGGAAAATCGCCCGTGTGCGACTCTCCAACGCCAAGGAAGTCACGGTTTACATCCCGGGCGAAGGGCATAACCTCCAGGAGCACTCGATCGTGCTCGTCCGCGGTGGTCGTGTCCGCGATCTCCCCGGCGTCCGTTACCACATCGTCCGTGGTGCTCTCGACACGCTCGGCGTGCAGGGCCGCAAGCAGTCCCGCAGTCTCTATGGTGCCAAGAAGGGTTAAGCAGAAGCACGAGTCATGGGAAAGATCACCTCCAGCCGCGAGCAACTCGGTCCCGACCCCCGTTACGGGTCGCTTCTCGTCAGTAAGTTCATCAATTGCCTGATGTACGACGGGAAGAAGAGCATCGCGCAGAACGTTTTTTACGACGCCATGGACATCGTGGCCAAGAAGGTCACCGACGTCGAGCCGATCGAGGTCTTCAATCGGGCTCTCGAGAATTGCAAGCCCTCCGTCGAGGTCCGCTCGAAGCGCGTCGGTGGTGCCGCTTATCAGGTGCCGATGCAGGTCAACCGCAATCGCCAGCAGTCGCTCGGCATCCGCTGGATGCTCCAGGCTGTCCGCGAGAAAAAGGGGCGTGCCACCCACGAGAAACTGGCCGAAGAGATCCTCGCCGCCTACAAGCGCGAGGGTGCCGCCGTCACGAAGCGTGACAACGTCCACCGCATGGCCGACGCCAACAAGGCGTTTGCCCACTTTGCTTGGTGATCCGCACGCTCCCGGTCGGGTGAGGGCCGTCGCCATCCCCCGTGCTGGACCGTCGGAGCCCAGTCGCTTCAAACTCTCCGGGCTCGGCGATCGACAGGTCGCCGGGCCCGTTTTTTTTCCAGACGCGTTTTCTTCCACCGCCCCTGATCCTTCCTGATCTCTCATGATCCTTGCGGAGCCTACCGGTGATCGACCACGACACCTCCCTACTCCTCGGAAAGCTCGTTCTCGGCCGGAGTGTCGCCTCGCTGGCGACGCTCCATGAAGGCAGGCCGTTTGCATCGATGATCCCCTACGCGGTCCTCGTCAGCGGCTTGGATCCGGATGCCGACGACGACGCGGGGGATGCCGGCAGCCTCGTTCTCGTCAGTCATGTCAGCCGGCTCTCGCCCCACACACGCGACATGCTCGCCACCCCCGAGGTCTGCCTCCTCGTCACAGCCCCGGAACCGACCGATCCCTCCGGGCCCCCGCCGCAGGCCCTGCCGCGGGTGTCGCTCCCCGCCACGGCGACCTTCGTCGATCCGGTGCACCCGGCGCACGAGGCCCTCAAGCGGGCGTACCTGGGGCGTTTTCCCCATGCCGCCGATTGGTTCCAACTGGGGGATTTCTCGATCGTGGTCTTCGAACCGACATCAGCCCGGTTCATCGCCGGTTTCGCCCGGGCCATGACCCTCTCCCCGCGACAGCTCCACGCCGCGGTTGCCGCGGCTGCCGCCGGGGGCTGATCGGGGGCGGGAAAGCCCCCCCGCTGACCGCCATCCCACCGATCAACGGCGATGCGCAGCATCGACCGGGAGGGGAACTGCCACCGGCGCTCGCCGCGCCGGGGCGGTCCGGTGCCCCCTTGGCAACAAAAATGAACGACTGTATAGTAGGATACCGATGTTTATGCTTGTCCCTTGGCCGTTCCTCCTCCTCTTTTCGTTGAGGTCCCCGTGACGCTCCGCAGGAAACCCCCCTCGCAAGCCCCGTCTGCGGCCACCAAGCCCGCTCCTTCGGGCAAGCCGACAGCCGGAGCACGCGCCAGTTCGGCCCGCAAGCCGGTCGAGGGACGGCGCCCCGCTCCCAAGCTTTCGAAGGTCGGAGGGGAGACTGCACTCGGATCCCTAGCCTCCTCCCCCCCCCTCTCGCATGGGGCGTCCATCATCGGTGCGGGGAGGCATATGGTCGCCGATCAGGGCGCCGACACGCCGACCGAGAGGCAACTCGAGATCTACACCTTCATCCGCGACAAGATCCAAAACCGCGGCTACGGCCCCACGGTCCGGGAGATTGGTCAGGCGTTCGACATCCGTTCCCCCAACGGTGTCGTCTGCCATCTGAAGGCCCTCGAGCGGAAGGGGCTGATCAGCCGGGGGAAGAACATGTCTCGGGCGATCGAATTGGTCACCGAACCGGCCCATCTGCGGGGCCTCCCGATGGCCGGGTGGGTGGCGGCGGGCACGCTCCGCACCGCCGACGAGCAGCAAGAGCGAATCGACTTCGAGGAGCTCTTCGACAAGGACGACCATTTTGTTCTCAAGGTGATGGGCGATTCGATGGTCGAGGCCCAGATCGCCGATGGTGACTGGGTGGTGATCCGTCGCCGCCACACGGCCCACGCCGGCGACATCGTCGTCGCCCAGACCGAGGATGGCGAGGCGACGCTCAAGCAATGGTTCCCGGAGCGCGACCGGATCCGCCTCCAACCGGCCAACTCGGCGATGAAGCCGATCTATGTCCGCCAGGCGAAGGTGCTCGGCATTCTCGTCGGGGTCGTGCGCAAGACCGGCTAACCGGGGCCTGCGGGCTTCCGGCCCGTGACAACCAACGGGCACCGGATCACGCGGCGGCGTCTGCCGGCCCCTCGATGGCCGCCGACGCTTGGCCCGCGGCCTGCTGCGCGTCGGCCCGTTGGTGGAGCTTGTTGTAGAGCGTCTTCAGGCTGATCCCCAGCTCCTCGGCCGTCCGCGGCTTGTTGCCCTGATTACGTTCGAGAGATTCGACGATCGCCGCCATCTCCAGTTCACGGAGACTGACCGGCTTGGAATCTCTCGCCATCGCCGGCGGTGGGCTAGCCAGCGGCATCCCCGCGCCGGGAACGGCCGTCATGGCCGTCATGGCCGTCATGGCCGTCTGCGAAGCCGAAGAGAGAGCGGGCTGGGGCAGGAGGCTTGCCGGCTGCGCCGACGCCGCGTCGCCGCCGGGGGCTGCGGCCGTGACTGGCAGCGGCCGTGGCTTGGCGACGCCGAGCCGGGCCGGGAGGTGCTCGATCGTCAGGGGCAATCCGTCGCACAGCACGAGGGCATGCTCGACGCAGTTGGCCAGCTCGCGGACATTGCCGGGCCAGACATGGCCCTGGAGGACCGCCAGCGCCTCCGGCTCGATCACGAGGGCGCCGGGGGGCGTCTGCGGGCGGGCGTCGCGGATGAAGTGATCGACGAGCGCCGGGATGTCGTCGAGCCGATCACGCAGCGGCGGGATCGCCACCTCGAAGGTGTTGATGCGGAAGAGAAGGTCCTCGCGGAACGTGCCGGTCGCCACCATCTCCTCGAGGGACCGGTGGGTGGCACAGACCACCCGGACATCGACGGTGATCGGGTGGTTGTCGCCGACGCGACGGATCTCGCCGCTTTCCAGGGCCCGCAGAAGACGGGGTTGGAGAGCTTTCGGGAGCTCACCAATCTCGTCGAGGAACAGCGTCCCACCGTCGGCCACCTCGAACAGGCCGGCGCGGTGCTCCTCGGCACCGGTGAACGCCCCCTTCCGGTGGCCAAACAACTCGCTTTCCACCAGATGCTCGGGGAGCGCGCCGCAGTTGACGGCCACGAGGGGCCCCGTGGCCCGGGGGCTGCCGTCATGGATCGCCCGGGCGACGAGCTCCTTGCCGGTCCCTGTCTCGCCGCGCACCAGCACGCTCGAATCGCTCGCGGCCACCCGGGCAACGAGCCGGCGCACGGCGCCGAGCCCCGGCGAACCGCCGACGAGACTCGATGTCCCCTCTGCCCGTCGGACCCTCCCCTCGAGCGCCCGGAGCCGGAGTGTCAGCTCGCGTTTCTTCCTCACCCGCTCCAGCACAGCCTGGATCTCGGCGAGCTTGCACGGCTTGGTGAGGTAGTCGAACACCCCCTGACGGACGGCCGACACCGCTGACTCCAGCGACGACTTCCCGGTGATGATCACCGTCTCGGTGTCCGGGGCCACGTCACGGACACGGGCGATGACCTCCATCCCTCCGACACCGGGCATGTCGAGATCGACGATCACGCAGTCATAGGCGGTGCAGTCGAGGGCCGCGATCGCCGTCCGACCATCCGGACAGACCGTCGCCTCGTGCCCCAGGCGCGGCAGTTCGATCCGCATCAATTCCTGGAGCGACATCTCGTCGTCGGCAAACAGGATCCGCATCGGCCGGGCAGGTTTGGTCACGTCACGTCTCCGGGTCTCGCGTTCACGCCGCACGCTGGGCTGGATCCTGATCTCTCGCCGCCCCGTTCACCGCTCGCCGCTGCCCCTCGACACCGGCCGCGAGGGGAAGCGTGACGCGAAACGTCGCCCCCTTCCCCGGCCCATCGCTCTCCGCCTCGATCCGGCCGCCGTGGTCGACGACGATCCGGTGGACGATCGACAGCCCCAGGCCGGTCCCCTGCCCCGTCTTCCGACGCGTGAAGAAGGGTTCGAAGAGGTGCTCGAGGACCTCGTCATTCATCCCGCAGCCGTCGTCGGAGAAGGTGACGACCGCTGTCTCGCCGATCCGCCGGACGGCCACGCGGACATGCCCGGTCGACTCGATGCAGTCGAGGGCGTTGACCAAGAGGTTGAGCACGACCTGCTTGATCTCCTGCGGATTGACCATCACCGCCAGATCGGGGCCGTCGTCGATCTCGATCGAGCGCCCGGCGAACCGCCCGACATGGCGGAGCATCTCGGCGACATCCTTCACCAAGCCCATGATCGCCGTCGACTGGCGGCGGACCTCGCCGAGCCGGGAGAAGTCGAGAAGCTTCTCGGTGATCCCCTTGCAGCGGAACGCCTCGGCCTGGATCAGCTCGAGGTAGCGGCGCGCCACCCGGGCCTCGTCGTCGTCGGCCACGAGGCCGGCGAGCCGGCTCTCCAGCGATTCGGCGCACATCGCGATCGAGGCGAGGGGATTGTTGATTTCGTGGGCGACCCCCGCGGCGAGAAAGCCGACACTCGCCAGCTGCTCGCTGCGAATCACCTCACGCGTCCGCAGCTGCACCTTCCGGTCGAGGTCGTCGCGGACCTCCTGGAATCGCTGCGTCATGTCATTGAGGGCCTCGGCGAGCTCCGCCATCTCGTCGCGGCTGTCGAGGTTGAGCCGGAAAGTGAAGTCGCCGGCGGCCACGCGCCGGGAGCCGTAGCCGAGGAGGCGGAGCGGCCGAAACACCCAGCGGTAGGTGAGGACGCCAAGCGACGCCAGCAGGAGCGCCGACGCCATCGCCGCCGCCCAGGTGGTGACGATGAGGGTCCGATACCCGGTACGGACGTCGCTGGAGAGATCGAGAAGGTGCTCCTGGAGGTAGGTCGGGAGGGTAGCGACGAGCGCGGCGAGGCGACCGAGGTCGGGGCCGAGGCGGCGGAGTTCCCCGATCTCCACTCCCTCGCCCGCGGAAGGCCTACCGACCACCTCGCGGATCCTCACGAGACTCGCGGCGATGCGCCGGGCCGTCTCGCGCTCACGGCTCCGGTCTCCGAGGGGGGCGTTGTCGATCTCCCCCTTCCCGAGCTCCTCGACGTACGACTCGAGGGCCCGTTCGGTCCGCGAGAGTACCGCGAGGAACGGAGCGCTGCAGGGGCCGAGCTCACGGGCTTCCTCGTCACCGTCATCCTCGTCCTCGCCCTTCTGGATGGGGACCGGGGGCAGAGGAACGACCGGCAGGGGCGCCGGCGCGGCGGCGAGGGCCGTCATATCGCCGGACAAGGCCCGCGCATGGACCAGCCGCAGCGTCGCCACGCATTCGCCGAGATCACTCGCCAGTGGCAACTCGGCCGCCCGGCTGCTCAAGCCGCGCACGAGTCTGCGGTAGGAATACGTGCCGAGGAAGCTGCTCGCCGAAAGGAGCGCCACCATGAGGATGACAAGCCCTCCCCCCACCATGAGCTTGCGGCGGATGGGGCGTCGCTGGCGCACTCCGTACTCCAATCCCTTCACGATCGGCCCGGTCTGCTTCGTTCCATCCCCGCCGCGGGCCGCGGACTGGGCGGCCTGCGAGGGAGGGGGAGAGTAGCAGCCGCGGCCCGGCCCTGACAGGGGAAATCGGGCGGGGAATCGCTACACGAGCCCCCAGCGTTTCCGCAGGAACCACTCGGTGCAGAGGAGCCCGGCCATGAGGAGGAACATCGGCCACTTGTCCCACAGCGTGGCCGACCACTGCTCCTGGGCGTCATAGGCCGAGGGCTTCGTCCGCAGATCGTCCAGAATCTCGGAGATCTCCTCCGGCGATCGTACTCCCCCCCCGTCGCTCGATTCCGCCAACTGCCTCATCAGCAGCGGGTTGGCCCTGGGGCTTGCCAACTCGAGATCCTGACGGACGACGGTGAACCGTGCCGATCGCGACACGACAGGCGAGCCCGGCTTCGTCGCCTGGACGGTCACCTTCCAATCCCCCGGCTCGTTGAAGTCGGCGAGCACGCCGGCGTACGACTCCCCCTTTCGGGCCAGCCGCAACGGCCGCGACACCCCGGCCGGGGAGGTCATGAACGCCTCGAAGGCCGCTTCCGCCACGCCGCTGCCGTCCGGTTTCGAGAGACCGGTGTCGAGGGGGATCGTCGCGCCGGGGGCGACCCGGCGCTGCGCCAGCCGGACCCACAGCGAGTCGCTTCCGGAGTCGTCCTGCTTGGCAAGCCAGAGGACCATCTGCCGCCAGAATCGGCGGTGCTGCTCCCCTCCCCCCTGCATCACCCAGCGCCACGTCGAGTCGGCCGCGAACGCGAGCACGCGCCCCTCGCCGAACTCCCGGGCGACCAGCAGCGGCCGGCCGTCGGAAGTGACAGCCAGTGGCTTGGCATTGGGAACCAGTCGCCCGAGATCGTTGGCGCCCTCGAGCGGGGGCAGGGCCTGCCAGCCGGCCCTGGTCTCCTGATCGGTCGGGCCGAGCCGCAGGATCGAGACGCCGCCGAACCGCTGTTCGGGGAGCATCTTCAGCGGACCGGGGAGGTGGAGCCCCGGCCGGATCGGCTGATCGAACGGCTGGCGGGCAAGTCGGTCGGCTTCGAAGGGGAGCAGTTGGCCGACGACTGTGCTCCCCCAGCCGCCCGCTTCGAACGCGTGGAAACCGCCGAGGAAGGCGATCCCAGCGCCGGCATTGACCTTGGCGACGATCGCCCCGAGATCCTGGGGCGACAGCGCCGAGGCATCGAGATCGCCGATCAGGAAGACGTCGTACCCGGCATCGAGCTTGCGGCCGAGATTGACCGGCCAGTTGCGCCGGCCGGCGGCGTCGATCCACTCGAAGTCGACCTGCATGTCGGGGCTCGAGGCGAGGACACGGCGGAGGAATCGCTGCTCGATCCGCAGCGCCCCCTCGAGATAGAGCACCTTCAAGCCCCCGTCGACCACCTCGACGAACGTCGACAGCTCGTTGTTGGTGAGGACGACCTCCCCCTCCTGCGGCTCGACCACCAGCGACAGCTTCCGCTCGCCGAGGGCCTGCGGCGTCCAAGCGAGTCGCACCGCCTCTTCGTTGACCTGCGGGCCGCCACGGACCACCGTCCGGGCGACCTCCTCCATCGCTCCCCCCTCGGTCTCGGCCAGGAGCTTGACGACGACGTCGCGGTCGGCCAGCCCGTCGAGGCGGACCCGACCGGCAACCTCGAGGGTATTCTTCAGATAGACCGTCTCACCGACGGAGAGATTCGTGACCGCTGCATCGCGCCCCTGCCCCCCTCCGCGCTGCTGACCAAAGGTGATGCTCCACAGGGGCACCGCGGCATCTCCGAGCTTCCGCGCGACCCCCTGCGGCGGCTGATCCCGCGGCGGATACGCATGCTGGGCGCCGTCGGAGAGGACGATCACGCCGGCCAGCGGTCGCCCGGCCGTGGCCCGCAGCGCGTCGTCGAGGGCGGCGCCGATCGCCGTCTGGTCGCTCGCCGCTCCCCGCTGCCAGGCGCCGAGGGGAAACGGGTCTTCTGCCGTCCCTGCCACGGGGCGGGCCTCCCGATCGAAGGCCCACAGGCCGATGTCGACATTTCCCTCGGCCACGAGTTTGGCCGCGGCCGGGCGGGCGGCAGCCAGCGCCGCGGTCATCTCCTCGAAGCGCGTCCGTCCCGCGGCCCCGTCGACGACGGTCATGCTCTCGGAGGCATCGGCGATCACGAGTAACGTCCCCTGCTGGCGGGCCTTGCGCGTCGCCACGAGCGTCGGCCGCAGGAGGCAGGCGACCAGCGCCAGGAATGCGCCGGTACGGAGGAGGACCAGCGCGAGCCGCCGCCCCCGCGGGACCCGCGATCGGTCGGGCCCGACGGCCAGGAGCACCGCCACGAGGGCCAGCGTCACCCCGGCGACGAACCACCACGACACGACCGGGTCGAAGTCGAGCGAGAGCTCCTCGAGCACCAGCCCCAGCAGCGGCGTCATGCGTCGCCCCCCCCCACGGCCATCCCGGCGCCGCCCGGCAGCGGCGGCGGTGCTTTCTGGACCGTCGATGGCCCCGCGCCGAGCCCTGCAAATCCGGCATCGTCCCGCGGCGCGTAGAACCGATTGGCGACGATCCAGTCGGCCGCCATCACCAGCGCCGCCAGGAGGATGAACCATCCCGAGAGCTCGGCGCCGACCCGCTCCAGCCTGACATCGCGGACGAGCTCGGCCTCGCTGTGCGCGAGCCGGTAGCCCGCGCCGAGCGCCGCGACGAGGCCGGCGTCGGCGAGCCGCCGGGCATCGATGCAATCGGCGGCGAGATTGGAGCTGAAGCCCCGCACGATGCCGCCGACGTCACCACCGGACCGCACCCTGTAGTTGCCCGGCACCTGGGTCGTCGTCACCGTCACGGTGCCACGGCGCTGGTCAACCGGCGCGGGAAAATCGTCTCCCCCGGGGGTGCTCACGAACGCCGTCGCCACGTCGCGGCGCTGGAGATGGAGCACCGCCGACGCACCGGCGACGATGTTGCGGTCGTCGGCGGTGTCGATGGCATGGAGGAGGGTCTCGTTGGCGAGGATCACGAACGGCCACGGCTCGAACCCGGTGGCGAGCATGTTCCAGGCATCGGGGTCGTCGGCCGCCTGCGACACCGGCGTTGTCACGGTGACGACGGTCCCCTGGCCGACGCGATGCTCGAGGATCGCCGGGAGGCCGTTGCGGTAGGTCACCACCGGGATCGCCGAGTCGACCGCGCCGTCCGCCCCGGCCCCCGGCCCCGCCCCGTCGGCCGGGTCGTTGGGCTCGAATTCCCACAATCGCTCGATGGGGAAATCCTGCCACGGAACGGCGTCGCCGACCCGGCGAAACGGGCCGAGAATCGGGTGATCAAGGTTCGCCGGGGCGAGAAAATTGTCTTCGCGGGGGTTGCGCCAAACGCGGACGATCCTCCCGCCGAGGAGTTTCCGCGCCGCGTCGGAGTTGAAACGGCCGGCATCGGCGGCGCGTGGCCCGAGCCAGACAACGAGCCCACGGCCGCCGGCCACCCACTGCCAGAGGAGGTCGAGCGTGCGGGGCGCCAGCGGGGGCGGATCGGCCAGCACCATCCCCTGGTAGCCGTCCCACGGGGTGGCATCGAGCTTGCCGATGTCGATGAGGGTGGCGTCGAACCGCCCCTTGCCCGCCTTCCGCAGCGCCGCCGGGGCGATCGCCTGGAGGAGGAATCTCCCGGTGTCGGCGGACGGCTGCGGGGCGGCGACGAGGATCTTCGACGGCGCGCCCACCTCGACGGTGAAGAATCGCGTGTTGTCGGCCTCCATGTCGTCCGATCCATCGAGCACAACGCGCCCCTGCCGCACCCCCGGCTCAAGCCCGGTGACCTCGAACTCCACCTGCCCGCTCTGCCCCTCCTTCCACGTCACCGGCTTGACCCCCCTCCGCGCGTACCGCCCGTCGGCACCGAGGATCTCCACCGCAACGGGGCGATTTGCGTCGGGACCGCTGCGCCGCGTCTCGACGGTGAGCCCCAACGCCAGACCGGCGGTCGGCTGGTCGGTCGACAGATCGATCGCCTCGAGCGAGAAATTCTGCGCCCCCTTGGCACCGACGTCGACCCAGAGAATGGCCGTGTCGGCATTGGCCGAGACGAGGTCGGCCGCGGTCCGCCCCTCCCAGGCCCCCTGGGAGCAGTCGGTGAAGACGACCATCTCGTGCCGCAGATCGGGCACCGTTGCGAGGAGCCGGAATCCCTCCTGCATCGCGGCCGGCAGCGTCTGCGAGGCGGTGTCGACGGCCAGACGGTCGACGCGCGTCAGCGCCGCCGCGACGGTGGGGGAGAACGATACCGGCCCGCCGCCGGTGTCGATCACCGCGACCTGACTGGCAGCCGGGAGCTTGGCGGCCAAGGCCCGAGCGAGTGCCGCCGCCTCCTGGAGGCGGGTGCGGTTGGCCTGCCGCAGCTCCATCCGCGGGTTGGTGTCGAAGACAAGGACCGCGGCCACCGGCTTTTCGCCATCGGCGAGCCACCCCGCTCCGCGGAGCGTGGGGCGGGCCAAGCCCAGAGCCAGCCCCGCCAGCGCCGCCATCCGCAGGAGGAGGAGGAGGAGATGGCTGACCCGCAGCCGCCGGCGGTTGGCAGCCGCACGCTGGCGGAGGAAGCGCATCGCCGGAAAGACCCGCGGCACCGGCTTGCGCCGCATGATGAGGTGGAGAATCACCGGTACGGCCACGAGTGCGGCCCCGGCGAGCAGCGCGGGAGTGAGGAACGACAGTCCCATGGGCGGGGGGCGGATTCCTAAAAACGGTTCCGGCGACTGACGAGGTACTCCATCAGGGCACGATCGAACTGCATGCTCGTATCGAGCGGGACATAGTCGATTCCAGCGTGGAAGCAGGTGCGCCGGTAATCCTCGCGGAAGGCCTGCACCGCCGCGAGGTATTCCCGGCGGGCTCCATCGGCGTCGACGACGAGCTTCTCCTCGGTCTCCGGCTCGGTGAACTCGACCATCCCGTCGAACGGGAATGCGACCTCGGCCTCGTCGAGAATGTGGAACAGGATCACGTCGTGCCCGCGGTGCCGCAGCCGCAGCAGGGCGTCGCGGATCGGCTCCGGATCAGCCAACAGATCGCTGAACACCATCACGAGCGAGCGGTGGCGGAGCATGGCCCCGATCTGGATGAGGCTCCGCGCGATGTCGGTCCGCCGCGAGGGCTTCACCTTCGAGAGGACGGAGAGTACCTGCGCGATCTGCGACCGCTTCGACCGTGCCGGGAGGCTCGAATGGAGCTTCTCGTCGAACACCATCAGGCCGCAGGGATCCTGCTGGTGGATCATGAGCCAGCAGAGCGCGGCCGCCAGCGAGATCGAGTAATCGAGCTTCGTGAGCTGCTGACGGTGGGTGTAGGCCATGCTGGCGCTTGCATCGATGGCGAGATACCCTGTGATGTTGGTCTCGGCCTCGAACTTCTTGACGTAGTGCTTGTCGGTCTTGGCGTAGACGAGCCAGTCGATGTCCTTGGGATCGTCACCGTGGGTGTACTTGCGGTGTTCGCTGAACTCGACCGAGAACCCCTGATAGGGGCTGGCGTGGAGGCCCTGGAGGAAGCCCTTGACGATGAACTGCGCGCGGAGATCCAGCCGCGCGATCTGGCGCACGACCTGGGGCTTCAGGTATTCCTCAACCGCACGCACCATGGTGTCCGTCGCCAGGGAAAAGGACGCGGCGCGAGCCCCGGGGCTCCACCGTCGTCCTGCGGAACATCCGCAGGGATCACTTCACGAGCTTGGGGATCTCCGGCTCCGGCACCTCGCGGACGAGACGCTCGACGATCGATTCGCTCGTCAGGCCGTCGGCCTGGGCCTGGAAGTTGGTGGCGATGCGATGCCGCAGGACCGGCACGGCGATCCGCCGGACATCGTCGATGGAGACGCTGAACCGGCCGTCCATCGCTGCCATCGCCTTCCCTCCCTGGATGAGGAACTGGCCGGCGCGGGGCCCGGCGCCCCAGTCGACGAGCTCGGCGACATAGGACGGCGCCTGGGGATCCTTCGGCCGGGTGGAGCGGACGAGGCGGGCGACGTACTTGACGACGTACTCGCTCACCGCGACACTCCCGACGAGCTTCTGGATATTGACGATCGCCCGTCCGGAAAGAACTTTCCGCACCTCCGGCTTCTCTGACCGGGTGGTAGCCATGAGGATCTGCTCCTCCTCGCTCGCCGAGGGGTAGCCGACCTTGATGTTGAACATGAAGCGGTCGAGCTGCGCCTCGGGGAGCGGGTAGGTCCCCTCCTGCTCGATCGGATTTTGCGTGGCGATCGTGAAGAACGGGTCGGGAAGGTGGTAGGTCTCCTGCCCCACCGACACCTCGCGCTCCTGCATCGCCTGGAGGAGCGCCGCCTGCGTCTTCGGCGGCGTGCGGTTGATCTCGTCGGCGAGGAGGATGTTCGTGAAGATCGGCCCTTCCACGAACCGGAAGCTGCGGCGCCCCGATTCGTCCTCCTCGAGGACATTCGTGCCGGTGATGTCGGAAGGCATCAGATCGGGGGTGAACTGCACCCGCTTGAAGCCCACGTCGAGGATCCGGGCGAGCGTCGACACCATGAGCGTCTTGGCCAGCCCCGGCACACCCTCGAGGAGACAGTGGCCGCGGGTGAAAATCGCGGCGAAGAGCTGCTCGATGACTTCGTGCTGCCCGACGATCACCTTCTGCAGTTCCTCCTGCATCAATTTCCGGTGCTGGCTGAACTCGACGAGGATGTCGTCCAGGGACTTCGGGCGCGGGGTCGAGGACACGGAGCGAATCCCTCCTTGGCGGGCCCCCGTACCGGCGACTGGGACAGGGAGACTTCAAGTATCGGCCCGGGCACCGAACCCCGCAAACCGGCCGCGTGGCACCGCGGTTTCCCCATCGGCCGGTAGACTCAAGGGGACTTTCCGGAGGGGGAGGGCCATCCCCCTCTTCACCGCCCCGGGTGTCTCCATGCCTCCCCGCCGACTCCTCCTTCCCCTCCTCGTCGCCACGGCTCTCCTCGGCGGGATCCTCATCCCGGGGCGCCTCGGCCTCGCCGCTGACCGCGAGGGGGCGAAGCTCTCCCCGGAGAAGATCCAACGATCGATCGAGAAGGCCCGCGACTGGCTTCTGCGGGAGCAGGAGCCCAACGGGTCGTGGCAGGTGGCGATGCGGGCCGACGATACGCGTGTCGGCGCCACCGCCCTGGTGATGCTGGCTCTGGCCAACGCCGGCGTCGCGCCGGATCATGCCCAGATGCAGCGCGGCATCGAGTGGATCCGTCGCCAGAAGCCGGAGGAGACCTACTCGGTGTCGCTCCAGACGATGCTCCTGGCGATGCTCTCCCCGGAGGATGACCGAGCGATCCTCCAGCGCAACGTCGAGTGGCTCGAGGGGACGCAGGTCTCGCAGGGGCAGGCCGCCGGCTCGTGGTCGTACGGCAGGGCGAAGGGGACCGGCGACAATTCCAATTCGCAGTTCGCGCTCCTCGCCCTCCACGAAGCCGATCGCGTCGGGGTGCGCGTCAAGCAGGAGGTGTGGGTTCGGGCGCAGCAGTACTGGGTGTCGTGCGCCAACGCCGATGGCTCGTGGGGCTACACGATCGGCAATGCCGGCGGTTCAGGAAGCATGACGTGCGCCGGCATCGCCAGCGTCTGGATCACTTCCCAGCACGTCGGCGCACCGGCCGCCCGCGCGACGCGCGACTCCGTCGCCTGCTGCGGCGGTGGGGCATCCCCGAAGCTCGTCGAGCGGGGGCTGGAATGGCTCGGGAAGCGGTTCTCGGTGGTGGAGAATCCGATGGCGGGCCAGACCTGGCACCACTACTACCTTTACGGCCTCGAGCGTGTCGGGCGGTTCACCGCCCGGCGGTTCATCGGCGACGCCGACTGGTACCTCGAGGGGGCGAAGATGTTTGTCAGCACCCAGGACAACCTGTCCGGGGCGTTTCGGGGGGGGCGGATCGAGGACCCGGTCGTCGCCACGAGCTTCGCGCTGTTGTTCCTTGCCAAGGGGCGCCGGCCGGTGATCATCGCCAAGAGCCGGCACGCCCCGGAATCCGACTGGAACCGGCATGGCCACGACATCGCCCATCTCGTCGAGCATGTCGAGTCACGCTGGAAGAAGGATTACCCCGCCGGGCTCTCCTGGCATGTCGTGGAGACCCGAACGGCGACGCTCGAGGACCTCCTCCAGGCACCGGTGCTGTGGATCTCGGGGAAGTCGGCCTTCGAGCTCGGCCCCGACGCCGGGCCGCGTCTGCGGCGCTACATCGACGAGGGGGGCTTTGTGTTCGCCGAGGCCTGCTGCCCCTCGAGTGGCGATTTCGACGCCCGTCTGCGTCAGCTCGTCGGCGAGATCTTCCCCGAGCCCGAATACCAGCTCCACCTCCTCCCCCCGGAGCATCCCGCCTGGCATGCCGAGGAGATCGTCCCCCCGGAGCTCCACCGGCCTCTTCTGGGGGTCGACTACGGCTGCCGCACCTGCCTGATCTATGCCCCGCCGACGGATCTCGAGAAGAATGCCGCCGCGATGCCGAGTCTCTCTTGCCTGTGGGAGGTGGGTGAAACGCAATCCCGTGCGCTCCCAGCCGCGATCCGCACCGAGGTCGAGGCTGCCCTGGCGATCGGCACGAACGTCATCGCCTACGCCACGAACCGGGAGCTGAAGCGGAAGGACGAACTGTTCGCCATCGATCTCCCCCAGGCGGCCCAAATCCGCGACCGCTTCGAGCGCGGCCAGCTGACGATCGGCAAGCTACGGCATGCGGGGATGTGCGATGCCGCCCCGGCGGCGCTGGCGAACATCCTCCGGGCGGCGGCGCGCGAGCTCGGCATCCGGGTCGACGAGCGTCCCCTCCTCGTCGACCCGGCCGAACCCGGGCTGTTCGACTACCACCTCGTCTTCATGCACGGCAGGCAGGGATTCACCTTCGATCCCCCGCGGCGGCAGCGGCTGCGGCAGTTTCTCGAGCGGGGGGGAACGCTCCTGGCCGACAGTGTCTGTGCGTCGCCCGGATTCACGACCGCCTTCCGCACGGAGATCGCCGCGATCCTCCCCGAGGCGAAGCTCGAGGAGATCCCCGCCGACGACCCGCTGTTCACGAAGGGGGAATATGGCGGCTACGACGTGCGCAGCGTCACGCTGCGGGAGCCGGCCGGCGGGGGGAACGGGCCGATCACCGCCCGCAAGCGGCAGGTGCCGCCGAAGCTCGAGGGGGTGCGGATGGGGGACCGCTGGGCCGTGATCTTCTCCCCCTACGATCTCTCCTGCGCGCTCGAGAAACAGAACTCGATGGAGTGCACCGGCTATAGCCGCGACGATGCCGAGAAGATCGCTCTCAACATCCTCCTCTATTCCCTCAACCACTAGCCGTGGTTGAATTGGTCCCTCAACCACTGACCCCCGTCGCGGCGGTCCCGCAC
>JBBAVV010000008.1:11572-27114 GCA_040397545.1 Pirellulales bacterium | reverse complement strand
AGCCGTGGTTGAATTGGTCCCTCAACCACTGACCCCCGTCGCGGCGGTCCCGCACCACCGGTGCGCGGGAGCGACCGGCGGCCGGCGTCGATCACCCTTCCGAATCGCGGTCACCGCCCGTCAGGTAGCTGGCGTAGTAGAGGAGCGTCAGGGCGCTTTGCAGCGTCGCGGCGACATACGTCCACGCGGCCGAATTCAAAACCTTGTTGACGTGCGGCATGTCGGCGCCGGGAACGATGCCGAGCTCGACGAGCTGGCGTTTGGCCCGGTTGCTGGCGTCGATCTCCACCGGAAGATTGACGAGTTGGAAGAGAACGGTGGCGGCAAACAGGCCGATCCCCACCCAGGCCATCGGCCGGGAGGCGAACATCAACCCGAACATGAACACCGTCAGCCCGAAGCCGCTGCCGATGTTGGCGATGCCGACGGCGGCGTTCCGCAGCGACATGAGCGGATAGCCGGTGTGGTCCTGGAGGGCGTGGCCGGCCTCGTGGGCGGCGATCCCCACCGCGGCGAGCGACCGGCTGGAGTAGACGGCATCGGAGAGGCGGAGGACCTTCGTCCGCGGGTCGTAGTGATCGGTGAGCGTCCCCGGCACCTGCTCGACGGCCACCTCGGTGGCCCCGGCCGAATCGAGGATGTGCCGGGCGGCCGCGGCCCCCGACAGGGGCGCCGGCTCCTTCGACGCCGCCGCGAAGGTGGCGTGGACCCGCCACTGGGCCCACATCGCCAAGAGCATCGCCGGAGCGATGGCGAGCATGTAGGCGGGGTCGAAGTAGAAGAAGGGCATCGGGATTCCTGACTGCGGAGGAAAGGGGAAACACCCTGGCGGGGACGGCACCCACGGAGCGGCGAAGCTATTCTAGGGGGGACGGAAGCCGTGAGCCATCGGCTTTTTCCCGCTCATCCCCGGCGACAACGCCTGCTGACCGTCTCCATGACCACCTTCTACGGACCGCTCGCCGCGCCGGTTCACCCGTGCCGCCACTGGCTGCCTGGCTGGCCGAAACTGACGGCGATCGTCCTGGCGGGCCTCGCCATCGGGGCGGCCCCAGGATGCGCCCCCCCGGCCGAATCGGCGGTCGGCGTGGCTGCCGCGGGGGCCACCGACAAGGGCGAGCTGTGTGCGCGGATCGACCTGGCTCTCGCCCACGCTCGGGACGGCCGTCTCCTCGACCAGCGGGCCAACGGCGCCTGGCAGGTGGTCCATGGGATCCTCGCCTTTGGCGACGAGCTCCCACTGGAGACGGCCGACGGGAAGACGACGGCCCTCGCCTGGCTGCTCGACGGCGGGGCCTTGCGCGGCTGGCGGTTGCGGCCGGGGAACCAGGGGGTGGTGGCGACGATCGAGGAGGGGAGCACGACCGGCCAGGGGCATCCCGACCAGTGGATCGGCTACCTCGCCCAATGCGGCCTCGATGGCCTGTCCGTCGACACGCCGATCTCGGTCAACGGCAAGCCCCATACCCTCCGCGATCTCCTCACCCAGGCCCAGGCCGACATCCGCCCGGGGGCTGAGGCCACCTGGACGCTCATGGCCCTCTCCGCTTGGCTCCCGCCGCAGAGCACATGGACCGCCAGTGACGGCCGGGCCTGGACGATCGAGGATGTCGTGGCGATGGAGGCGGCGGCCGACATCGACGGCGCTGCCTGCGGCGGATGCCATCGGCTCTACGGCCTGGTGCAGGCCCTGGCCGCCCATCAGGCCTCGGCCGCCGGCCCGGCCGGCAGCGAGCGCGGCGGCTGGGCCGACGCGAAGGCGACGATCGAGGCCTGCATCGAGATCGCCCGCCGCCATCAGCAGCCCGACGGCAGTTTCTCCGTCCACTTCTTCGAGCGCCCCGGAACGAGTGCCGACGTCTTCGCCCGCCTGGGCGCCACCGGGCACATCTTCGAGTTCCTCGTCGCGGCCCTCGACGACGAGCGCCTCGCCGAGCCGTGGGTAACGCGCGCCGCCACGAGGCTCGTCACGCTCCTCGAACAAACCGCCGACGTCGACGTCGAATGCGGCGCGCTCTACCACGCCGTCCACGGCCTGCGACTCTACCGTGAGCGGATCTGCGATCTGCCCGGGGATTCCGGCGATCCCGGGAATCCTTGAAGCCGTCCTGCCGCGCCTTGGATCAGCCCCCGACGCGGACGGCCGCGAGCTCGGCGGCGACGGCATTGACGAGCGCCGCGACATCACCGTGCCAGTCGATGACGGTGCTCTGCTGCGATTTCATCCGCTTGCACTGCGCCGTGCCGGCGGTGAATTCGTCGCTGCCGATGACGAGCGCCAGCGGAAAGCCCTTCTTCGAGGCGACTTTCAGCTGCTGGCCGACCCGCTTCGGCTCGTCCGCCATCTCCACCGCCATCCCCGCTCTCCGCAGGGCCGCGGCGATCCGCAGGTAATCCCCGCGGTGGGCCTCGTCGAAGTAGACGAGGAAGACTTCGGCAGTGGTCTCGCGGGTTTCCAGCCGGCCCAGCTCCTCGAGCCCCGCGAGCAATCGATCGATCCCGAGCGATGCCCCGATCCCCGGGAGGTGTTGCTTCGTGTAGAGCCCGGCGAGATTGTCGTAGCGCCCCCCGGAACAGATGCTCCCCAGCGCCGGCAGCTCGTCGAGGAAGCTCTCGAGCACCAGGCCGGTGTAATAGTCGAGGCCGCGGGCGATCGAGGGATCGACGACAATCCTCCCGGCCGGCACGCCCGCCTGGCCCGCGCCGTCGAGGAGCCCCCGCAGGCTGTCGATCCCGGTCCGCCCCGTGGCCGTGTCGCCAGCGAGCGGCTCGAGCGCCTCGAGGACGGAGTCGGCGGACCCGGAAAGCGACGCGAGCTTCAGCAGATCGGCGCTCGCCGCCGCATCGATGCCGTGCCCGGCCAGCTCCGCGGCGACCCCTTCGGGGCTCACCTTGCCGAGCTTGTCGAGCGCCCGCAGCACGACGGTGGATCGGTCGGCGAGCCCGAGGCGCTCGAGGATCCCGGACAGGACCCGGCGGTCGTTGACCCGGATCGTGAAGCGTTCGAGCCCGATCGCCGAGAGAAGATCGTGGACGACGAGCACCGTCTCCAGATCGGCAAGCGTGCTGGTCGTCCCGATCGTGTCGAAGTCACATTGCATGAACTCGCGGTACCGACCGCGCTGCGTGTTCTCGCCGCGCCACACCGTCGCCATGTGGTAGCGCTTGAAGGGGATGCCGAGCGTGCCGATGTGCTGGGCCGCGAAGCGGGCCAGCGGAACCGTGAGATCAAACCGCATCCCCACCTCACGGCCGCCGTGGGTGAAGCGGTAGAGCTGCTTGTCGGTCTCGTCGCTCCCCTTGCCAGTGAGGATCTCGAGGTATTCAAGCGCTGGCGTGTCGATCGGCACGAAGCCGTAGGAGCGGTAGACACGCCTGGCGATGTCGAGGATCCCCTCCCTGGCAAGGGCCTGGGGAGGAAGATGATCGCGGAAACCCTTGAGCGTGCGGGGCTCGATGAGCGTGCGGGGCTCGCTTGGCGGACGCGGGTCGGTCACGGAGCAGGTCCCGGGGAGGAGCGGTGGACGTCCCCGGTTATACCCCCGCTTGGCCACCCTCACCCACCACCCGCGTGCCGCGGCGGACGTCAGCCGGCCGGCGCCGCCATCCGCCCCGCCTTCACCACGCCCCCTTGGATGACGGCGATGAAGCGGCTGCGGTCCTGGAGGAGCCGGATGTCGGTCGTCGGATCGCCGTCGACGAGGAGGACATCGGCGAGCTTGCCCTTTTGAAGAGTACCGAGATCGTGGCCCCTGCCCATGATCTCGGCGCCGGTCTTCGTGGCGCACTTGAGCACCTCGAGCGGCGAGAGCCCGACGAAGTCGACGAAAAACGACAGCTCCTTGGCGTAGTCGCCGTGGGGATTCCAGGCGAAGCCGTAATCGCCCCCCATCCCCAGCCGGCCGCCGGCCCGGAGGATCCGCCGGGCGCTCTCGGCCCCACCGTCGAGCGTCTCCTGGTGGCCGTCGATGACCCGCTGCGAGAGGCCGAACTCGGGGCCGCGCTCGACACTCACCTTCTCAAAGTAGAGCGCCGGCACGCAGGGCACGTCGCGCGCCAGAAGGAGATCGAGCCCCTCGTCGTCGATGAAGGTGCCATGCTCGATGGCATCGTAGCCCGCCTTGAGGGCGTTGGTGATCCCCTCGGTGGCCCGGCAGTGGCCGGTGACCTTCAGGCCGTGGTTGTGGGCGGTGGCGACCACGGCGCGCATCTCCTCGAACGTCATGCAGAGGGTGTGGTGATCGTTGACGTCGGGGGCGGCGGCGTCGCCGGTGGGGTAGGTCTTCACCCACTCGACGCCATCCTTGACGAGCTTCCGGACCGCGGCGCGGGCCTCGTCGGGGCCGTTGACGAGGAGCACGAGCCCCTCCATGCCGATGCGGCGGAAGTCGGGATTCCAGTCCATCAGCCCACCGACGCCGCAGATCTCACGGCCGCTGGCAACGAGCCGGGGGCCGGGCGTGAGGTCGTTCTCGAGGGCTTTCTTGAGCCAGACATCGATATTGAACAGGCTCCCGCCACTGCGGGCCGCTGTGTAGCCACACTGGAGTGCGAGCCGGGCGTTGGCGGCGGCGAGGAGCGTGACATACTCAACCGGATACTTGATATCGAGATCCTCGAGGGCCGCGACGTCGAAGTAGGTGGGATGAAAATGGGCCTCGATGAGGCCGGGCATGATCGTCCCGCCGCCGACATCGATCCGCCGCGCACCTTGGGGCAACGCGGGCATCGCGGCCTCCGGGCCGGCATAGGCCACGACCCCGTCATCGATCACAAGGGCCGCGTCGGCCACCGCTGCGGCCCCCGTGCCGTCAAACAGCCGGCCACCGCGGATCACCGTCGTGCCTGTTTCCTTCCGCATCGTCGTCTTCCCCCAAAGTCGCCGCGCCACACCCGGGGCCGCCAGACGCGTCGTCCCCCGCGAAGAGCCTACGGCTTCCTTGCCGTATCGCCAAACGGGAGCGATTCGAGGAACGGAATCACAAAGCGCGGCATGAGGTCGGGCTGTTGGCCGACGGCGTTGTGGCCGATCCCCGCCAGGTCGATCGGGGTCGGATCGGCAAGCGTGTCGCACAGCCGTCGGAAGTCGCCGTCGGGGAGCATGCCGCCGCGCGCCGGATCGGCCCGGAGGACGAGCACCGGGCAGGTCACCCGCCGCAGCGTCGCCTCCCAGTCGATCCCGTCGAGCCAGGCATTGGCCAGCAGCGGGAGCATCGTCGCCGGGTCGAGGCCCTTCAGGCACGACGCCGTAAACCGGACATTCGCCAGATCGCGCGTGGCGCCGAACGTCGTCGCCGGCATCCCCGGGGCGCCGGGGAGGGGGGCCACCGCGAGTTTCCGGGCGAGCTCGCCGACGGGGAGCGGGCTGCCGGCGTGCTCGCGGTAGAGCGCGAACACCGCCGCATAGGGGCCGCGATCGATCGCGGCCAGAAACGCCGGTCCCGGCGGATCTTCGAGGACGATTCCCGCGACCGCATCGGGGGAGGCCGCGGCGACAAGCAGCGCGACGAGGGCTCCGAGGGAGTGGCCGTAGAGGATCGGCCTGTCGAGGCTCCCGACGACGCGCACGGCATCGGCCGCATAGTCGCGGACGAAATACCCTCCGCCCCGCTCCGACTCGCCATGCCCGCGCTGGTCAAAGGCCCGGACGCAAAACCGGGGGAGGAGCCAAGGGAGGAGCGGGGCAAACGTCGCCCGGCGGCGCGACACGCCATGGAGAAGGAGGAGCGGCGGCTGGGTGGTGTTGCCGGATGTCCACCCGGCCAGCGTGACACCGTCGCCGTGAAACGTCGTCGACGTGAGCATGGGGAATGTTTTGTCGTCGCCAGACGTCATCCGAGGATCGTGAGCGGATTGGGGCGGGGCCCGCGAATCGACTTGCCGCGGTTCTTCTTCCGCCGCCCATCTCCCACCTCGAGGCCCCCCGGGCCCAACACCGCATCCATGTACTCCTCGACCTGCTCGGCAGTCTCGAAGTATTGATCGTAGACCCAGTCGTCTTCGTATTCGCAGTCCTTCGTCGTGTATTCGCGGCAGATCTGCGGGCGGGTCTCGTAGATCCCGCAGCGGTGATCCTCGCCGAGATGCTTGCAGACGGTGTGCACGCAGACATACCACTCGCCATCCTCGGTGAACACGGTGGCATGTTCGTGGAGAAGGAACCAGCGGATGTATTCGAACTCCTCCCGCGTCGTCGGCGTGTCGAGCGGCAGCGCGAAATAGCGGCAGCACTTCGCCGTGCAGAACTGGCACAGCACCTGATCGGCGGCGACGGTGTCGCGGTGCGGCTTGGGGGCGAAGATCGGCAGGAGGGTGTCGACGGCCGGCATGGATGGGCTCCGGGGAGACGGGGGCGGAGACAATCTACGGCCCGGCCAGCGCTCCCACAACGGGCCGGGGGGCCGGGCTGTCGGCGGAATCGGCACGCGCGGCGTGGCGTATACTCGTTTCGGGTGCTCACCGGGTGGTGCCCCGGAAAGGAGCCGCCGACGTGCCGAAGCGCTGGAGGATGCAGCCGCAGGATGCGGCGGTGGTAGCGGGGCTCGAACGGGCCGCCGGCGTATCGCCGATCGTCGCCCGATTACTCGCGGCGCGCGGGCTCGTCGACGCCGCCGCCGCCCGGACGTTCCTCGCCGGCACGCTCCAGGATCTCCGTGATCCCGAATTGCTCCCCGGCGTGCCGGCCGCCGCCGAGCGGATCCTCGCCGCCGCACGCGACGGCACGCGGATCGTGATCTACGGCGATTACGACGCCGACGGCATGTGCGCCACGGCAATCCTCCTCGGCTGTCTCCAAGCCCTCGGGGCGACGCCGGAATGGTATGTGCCCGACCGCTTCGAGGAGGGCTACGGCCTCAACGCCGAGGCGCTCCGCAGCCTGGCGGCGAAGGGGGCAAAGCTCGTGATCACCGTCGACTGCGGGATCGCAAGCGCCGCCGAGGCGGACGTGGCCCGCGAGCTGGGGATCGATCTGATCATCACCGACCACCACGGCTTCGGCGCCACGCTCCCCGAGGCGACGGTGCTCGTTCATCCCCGGCTCCCGGGGGGCGGCTATCCCTTCGGCGACCTGTGTGGCGCCGCGGTGGCCTTCAAGCTCGCCTGGGCGATCGCCACACGGGCCAGTGGCGCCAAGCACGTGACGCCGCGGCTGCGGGAGATGCTCCTGCGGGCCGTCGGCCTGGCGACGCTCGGCACCGTCGCCGACGTCATGCCCCTCCTCGACGAGAACCGGATCCTCGTCAAGCATGGCCTCGAGTGCCTCCGACTGCGGGGCGGCGCCGGGATCGTGCGGCTGATGGAGCTGGCCAAGCTCCAGGAGAAGTCGGCGCTCGAGAGCGAGGATGTCGCCTTCCGGCTGGCGCCGCGGCTCAATGCCGCCGGGCGGCTCGGCCAGGCCGGCCTGGCGATCGAGATGCTCACCACCGCCGACGAGGCCCGCGCCCTCCAATTGGCCGATGTGATCCATGGCTTCAACGAACAGCGCGACACCCTCGAGCGGAGCATCCTCTTGGCCGCCACGAGGCAGGCCACCCACGATTTCGATCCGGTCGCCGCGCCGGCGCTGGTCCTCGCCGGCCGTGGCTGGCATCCGGGCGTGGTGGGGATCGTGGCCGGCCGGCTTGCCGAGCGCTACCACCGCCCGATCGTCGTCATCGCCCAAGACGAGCATCAGGGGCGGCCGGCGACGGGGAGCCTCCGGAGCGTGCCCGGCTTCGACGTTCTCGCCCCGCTCCAGGCCTGCCGCTCCCATCTCCTCACCTGCGGTGGCCATGCGGCAGCGGCGGGCCTGCGGATCGAGGATGGCGCCATCGAGGCCTTCCGGGAAGCCTTCCTCGCCGAGGTGGCGGCCAGGATGCCGGAGGAGCTGCGGCTGGCCCAAGTGGCGATCGACGGCGAGGCGACGATCGCCAGCCTGTCGCTTGACACCGTCGGCCAGATCGAGAAGCTCGCCCCGTTCGGTCAGGGGAACCGTCGTCCGATCCTTTGCGCCTCGGCCGTGCGGCTCACCGAGGCGCCGCGCGTGATCGGCGCCGGCGGCCGACATCTCGCCATGACGCTCGTCCAGCATGGCGCGAAGATCCGCGCCGTGGCCTGGGGGGCCGCCGAGTGGCTCCCCCATCTCCCCGCGCCCGGTCAGACATTCCATGTCGCCTTCCGACCGAAGATCAACGAATTTCGTGGCCGCCGCACGGCGGAGATGGAAGTCGTCGACTGGCGGCCCGACGGCCCCGACATCAGCAAAGAGCTTCCGCCGCTGGTCGCCCCTGTCGCTGCCTCCAGCTGAAGGGATGACTGCCGGCCGCTCCCTGTTCAGGGTTCACGATTCACCGTTTCCCGATTCACCCCCTCCATGTTCTGTGCCTCAGAGGATCTCTCCATGTTCGTCGAATCAGGGTTCATCGCCTCGCGTCGCCGGCTCCGTGCCCTCGGGCTTTTTCTGATCGGGAGCGTGGCCTGCCTGGCGGTGACGATGGCCCCGGTCCGGGCCGACGACTGGCCGCAGTGGCGTGGCCCGGAGCGTGACGGCCTGTGGCGCGAGACCGGCATCCGCGCCGCGCTCCCTGCCGACGGGCTCCCTGCCCGCTGGCGGGCCGAGGTCGGCGGCGGCTATTCCGGCCCGGCGGTGGCCGATGGCCGCGTCTATCTCATCGATTACCTCCTCGGCGACGGGGGGACGGTGGCCAACAATCCATCGCAGCGCACGGAGCTTGCCGGTCGGGAGCGGGTTCTCTGTTTTGATGCCGCCGATGGCCGGCTCCTCTGGAAGCACGAATACGACTGCCCCTATGCAGTCTCGTACGCCTGTGGACCGCGCTGCACGCCGACGGTCGTCGATGGCGTTGTTTACACCCTCGGCGCCGAGGGGAATCTCCATGCCCTCGACGCCCTCACCGGCAAGGTGGTGTGGGCGAAAAACTTCAAGACCGACTACGGCGCCCCGACGCCGATCTGGGGCGTCTCGGGCCATCCGCTCGTCGAAGGAGACGTCGTGATCTGCATGGTGGGAGGGGAAGGGAGCGTGGTGGTGGCGTTTGACCGGCGCACCGGCAAGGAGGTGTGGCGGGCTCTGTCGGCCAGCGAGCCGGGCTACGCTCCCCCTTCAATCCTCGAGACGGCCGGCGTGCGCCATGTGCTCGTCTGGGATGCCGACACGATCACGGTCCTCGATCCCGCCACCGGCAAGACGATCTGGAGCGTGCCGTTGAAGCCGGGCTATGGGATGTCGATCATGGCGCCGCAGGTAGCCGACACGTCGGCCGGCCGCGTTCTCTTTGCCAGTGGGATCGGCAACATCGGCGCCCTGTTTCGGCTCGACGACAAACTCCCCGGCGCGAAGGTCGTGTGGCGCAACCGGGCCAAGGCCTCGATCGCGAGTGCCAACAGCACGCCGATGATCGTCGGCGACACCCTCTACGGCTGCGACTGCGAAACCGGCTTCCTGACGGCCGTCGATCTGGCCACCGGCGATCGGCTCTGGGAGACCGGCGTGCCGACGCTTGGGAGCCGGCGCGGCCGCCACGGCACGGCCTTCATCGTCCGCCAGGGGGAGCGGCACTGGCTGTTCAGCGAGACCGGCGACCTGATCCTCGCCCGGCTTTCTCCCACCGGCTACGAGGAGCTCGGTCGCACGCATCTCCTCGACCCGACCGGCGAGTGTTTTGGCCGCGAGGTGGTCTGGAGCCATCCGGCCTTCGCGGGGAAGTGTGTCTTCGCCCGCAACGACCGGGAGCTGGTCTGCGTGTCGCTGGCGGAGCCCGAGTGAGCCCCTCAACCGCGATCGGGGGGCGATTCAGGGGGTAAAAAACGGGTCAATTCGCCGGGAAACAAGCCCTTCGGAGCATCGCCGTTGCCGGCCGGGGCCGGGAAAGGTAATCTGTGTTTTCATGCGTTGCGGAGGTCCTCGTGGCCGCCGCCAGATCGGGGCGTAGCTCAGCCTGGCTAGAGCGCTACGTTCGGGACGTAGAGGTCGCACGTTCGAATCGTGTCGCCCCGACTGGACTTTCGTTCACTCTCGCGACAATCCCCGGGGAAATCACGGTTTCCTCGGGGATTGCTTCGTTTCTGCTCCGTTCGTGCGGCGTGCTGCGATTCCCTGCGGGAGCCTGCTGCGCCGGAAAATGCGCCTCTCGTGCGCCGGAATATGCGCCGCCCGAATCGGCCTGTTCCCTCCCCTCCGCCACCGCCGCGCGGAAGTGCTCGGGGAGAGCTTGAGCGTAGTGACGCATGCTGACAACTGGGGAGTGGCCCATCCACTTCGCTACGCTCGCCACCGGATGCCGCGACAGCCAGTCGGTTTCCCTGCTGCTCCGCATGTTCTGGAACGGCTTGGCCCACACCGTCAGCCCCGCCCGTTCGATGATCCGGCGCGAGTGCGTCCGCAGGTTCGCCCGCATGTCCTGAAACTGCGGCACGATCAACGTGGAGCCCTCGGGAGCAAACTGCCACTGTTCGTCCAGAACACGGCGGAGCCGGCCGACGATCGGCACGAGCCTCGATTCACCACCTGCATGATGCTCCGTTTTCGGGCTCCTCACTCGGAGCGAGTTTTCCTTCCAATCAACGGCATCCCAAGTGAGCCCCACCACCTCGGAAGGAATCCGCAATCCGGCCCACCGTCCGAGAGCGAACACGGCTCGCCAGCCGGCATCGGGGCAGGCGGTCAACACGGCCTCGATCATGTCGTCGGTGACGTAGAACTGGCGAGCGGTATTCACCTTCCCGCGGCCACGGATGCCCTCCAGGGGGTTCCGGTCGATCAGGCCCCAGCGAGCCGCCTTGGCGAGAATCTGCCGCCCTACCTCCAGCCGTCGCCCTGTTCGGCGGTGATGCCTGCCAGCGGTACGTCAGCCCCGAAGTAGTCGTGCATGCTGCGGATCGTCTGGGTGTAGATCTTCAACGTGATCGGTTTCACCACCGCGGCCTCCACGAACCGCGTCGTGAGCATGACCATGGCGGTATGCCGAGCAAGGCGAGCGTGACGCGGCGGGCAATGAGCCGGCCCGGCCATCCAGCGTCTCTGGGCTCATTCGGGAATCGATGGGGTCCGGGCCGTCGGCAGTTCCGAACACTTGCTGTCCTCACCCTCCCGAGGCCCGCACCATGGCTACGACCCCGCCCGGACTGCTGGGGGCAGGCGGTGCCAGACGGCGGCCAGTTCGGCCACCTCGGGCGGGATCTCCTCGGCATCCAGGAGGCTCGGCCGTCGCTCGGCCTGGGCGGCTGTGGCTCCGGCTACGCCCCCGCCAAAAACGGCACTGCTTCGCCCCCCCTCCCCCCTACCCTGCGGCCATCAGGCGAGCCGGCCGTCAACGATTGCCCGGATACGGCGGCGGTCGTCCTCAGTGAGCGAGTCCCAGTTATCGACCAGGTGCTTGAGATTGGCGGGACGTTCGCCGGAATTTGCGCCGCCCGGATCAGAGATCGCGGTATTCTCCGGGGAAAGAGGGGATAGTTCGAGCCCCTCTTTGCCCACTTCTCGACGATGCCACGATCTCAGCCGGGGATGATCCCCGCGGGAACAAGCGTTTTCTGCGGGGATCATGTCGTCTCTGGTCCCAGCGGGCGACGGGGTGCGATGCCTTGCAATCGCGTGCTGCGCCGCTTTTTGCGCCTCTGGTGCACCGGAATAGGCGCCGCCTTGTCGGCCCTTCCCCAGCGAGACTTTTGCCGCGTCGTCGAAGTGATGCTCCCTCGTCGTGAGGGAGTGAGCCGCAGCGATGTTCGGACTGTGGCCGAGTCGCTTGGCGACCACGTGGGCAGGGTACTTCTCCACCACGTCACACTCGAAACTGGCCCGTAGGTTTTGGAAGGGCCGTGGCCAAGGCTGGCAGCCGGCCCGGAGGATCACCTTCTCCAACTGTGGTACGGAGATTCGCCCCAGCTCCCCATTGGGCTGCTGTCGGCACCACGAACGTCCCTGCATCGGGACGGTGAAAAGCGTCGTCCAGCTTGGTGCGGAGTTCAGGGACGATCGGCACCACGCGAACAGCATGTTCCCCCCCGTGGTGTTCCGTTTTCGGACTCCTCACCACGAGCCGGCCCTTCTCCCAGTTCACTTCCCTCCACGTCAGGGCTCCGACTTCCGACGGACACCGGAGCCCGACAAGCCGGCAGAGCGGAGGAACAGTTCCGGCGGCTAATCCGGAGTAGTGAATTGGAGCCGGTGTCGGATACACCCTGACGGCATACCTTCACTCGCTACATTGAAGATAGAGGGATACCGCCTGGTAACGCCCTTGACACACCACCGCACGCAAAGGCTTCTCCGTGTTGCCCATGCCATCCCGAGAAAACAACAAAAGAGACGAGTTCAGTGCCGCGACAATAAGGAAGCTCCACGAAAATGCTGGCGGTCGGTGCTCCAGCCCCACCTGCCGAAAGTTCACCTTCGGTCCCGCGGGTGACCCGAAGCGGCGAACGAACATCGGCGTTGCGGCGCATATTGTGGCGGCAGCTGGAAAAGGACCACGCGCAGACCCCTCCCTGACCCCGGAGCAACGCAAATCGATCGAGAACGGAATCTGGCTGTGCCAGAACTGCGGCAAAGCCGTCGATTCTGACGTATCTCGCTACACCATCGAGCAGTTAACGCAGTGGAAACACGAGGCCGAAGACATGGCCGCCGCCGAAATCGTGAGCAGTGGCCCCAGTCGTCGTCGTGAGGAATCGCTGGAAATCCGCGTGCATTCGTCCGAACTGCGTATGTGGCGACAGCAGGGCCAAGACCCCTATGACATGGTTGTGGTCATCTCCCTTTGGGCTCCTGGAGAACTTCGATATTCGTGCCGCCTCAGCCTTCGAAACGACTCGTCCAGGGAAGAACTTCTCCAGGACGCTCGCATCGAGTTTCATGCCGACGGGCAAGTCCTGTATTCAGATACCGAATGGGCGAATGGCGATGACATAAGGCTTCCAGCCGGGCAGTGGGTGACCTTCCCCATCGATTCCGGTGCTAGGAAACCAGTTGACTTGACGGCGATAGACGAAGTGGTGCTGAGGGCGTATGTCCTCGGCACCGGCGTCGAAGTCCAACATGGTATCACTCTTCCACCTCCGGCTAATCCTTGCTAAGTCCCCAGGCGCAACCCATTCCCAGATCAATCATACATGACCCCCGACGCCCCCATCCGTGCGCCTGCCACCCTCCGGCGAAAGCTGCGCCGCCAAGCCGCGAGGTATTGAGATCAGCGGGCGGTTCATCGCCATGTTGGGGCGCCTCCTTGGCGAAGCCTGAAGCGGCCAACTACCTTCCGGAATGCGGGCGCCCTTGATATGCGTCCGAGGGCTACGGCCGCCGCAAGCGTAGTCATTCACCGACAAGCCGCTGAAAGTGTTCTCTGACGTAGACATCTCCGCCATGCTCTGCAAGGTATTGAACGTGGACCGCGATCCTTGGATCCGACACTTGGGCCAACCATAAATCAACCGCATTTGTGATATCGTGAGCCCCGAGAACGTCGCTGGCTAACTCCCACAAGTACGGCATCATGCAACATGCCGTGACGTCGTCTTCAATCGCGAGCGACTCAAGATCGTTCAGGAGGCGCGTCATGCTCAAGGAGTCGTCATGACCGAGCTCACCCTCAGCTCGGCTCATGGCATGGACGATACCCCGCGTCGCTACCGGATCTCTCGTCGCTACAACCAAATCAGCTAGACTATCAATACCATGCGTGGCACTTCGGATAGCTGCGGCGAGTTGCCTCAAGTCACAGGTCATCTCTGCCCTCCAGGAATATGCGTGGCTCTGGGGTCATTTGACGGTATCCCGTCGTCATCGAGGCCTTTTGCATGTTTCGGGAGGTAGTTTCCGCCTGTTACTTTATGGGTCGGAACCATCTCTTTGTGAACGTGCGGGACTTCGTCAGCATAGCCCAGCAACTGTGGCCGAGCCTTTGGAGGATCAATGCGAATAGCTATGGTATTGCCGTCCGGCAGACACGCGGGGTCACATTCTTTGAGAATGGTACATGGATCACGACTCTTGACACGAGCCATGAGGCCATCGTTATTCCGATTCCGGAGCCAAGTACGCTGACCATCTTGTGCGCCGGCGCCGTCGTGCCGCTGGCCCTCATGCGCCGGCGGCCGCGCGCCTGTCGCGGACCACTCGCCACATGATCGGCGGCGACGCTTCTATGGTCGCCCGGATGGGCTTCATCTCGGGGAGCGCCAAAGCAATCGGTGAACTTGATCTTAGCTGATTGAGGCCTGGCGTCATGAACATGGCCCCTGCCCCTCATTCGTCGGCAGCCAGAGCGGCCACAGACTGGCTTCTTGATTTTTAACCGTCGATCCGCTGGCAGGTGATGCGCGATTATCGGTAACGCTAACCTTTGTCCCAATGATCCGTCCCTCCCTCCGCTCTACGGCGCCGCCGCCCAGGCCGGTGCGGCCGACCTCCGCGTGATCCGCGTCTCGGACGGCGACACCTTCACCGGGCTCAACGCCGAGAACAAGCAAGTAGAGATCCCCCTCCACAGGATCGACGCCCCGGAGACCGGCCAGGCGTTCGGCAACGTTTCGAAGGACTGCCACCGGTCTTTGATTTCTTTCTCCGTCTGGCTATCCGAGCCGGCCCTCCGACCTAAAACGCCGATCGTCGGCAGAACCGGCGAGGCCGCGGGCTGCGCTGCATTCGGGGCACAACGCGCCGGAGCCAGCGTTTGACGGACTCATCTCGACTCGTCGAGCCACGATCCGGCGGCCAGCGGACTCCATCCTTCTGGAGCCATTGAGGCCTGGCAACCCCGGGGCTGGCGGAGAGCGTGTTGTCATTTGGGCGATGCCCCAATCGTCGACCCCGCATCGATCGGCCGGCGCGTGCCACAAAATCCCCGCAGAACCGGAATGTGGGTGGTGGCTTGCCCCCAGTCTGGTAGGGTGAGGCTTTCCAGGGCGTCGAGCAAGGGACGGAAGTCCCAGGCCAGCCGCCAAGGAAACCTGACCTCGGAAGACGAGTTGCCATCTCTCCGCTTGCGGATCGGTGTCGAAGCGTAGGCCGATCCACGCTCAACGAGTCAGTCGTTGAAGCGTGTCGATTCGCCAGTCGCGCCGAAACGTTTTCGGTTGCTCGTCCTTGACGGATTTTCGTCTGTCTTTCTTTTTCCGAGAGGCTCGTTGTCCCTCATTTGGGCGGGTATCGCCTGACATCGAGCTACTTTCCTGGGCCTATGAATACGTTTTCGGCACAACTCCAGGGGATCCATGTCCCCGAAATCGACCCCGCCACGGGATCGAGCGCTCTCTCGCTCGTCGCCGGGGTGCTCGCGATGATGGAGCAGCGGCGTCGGCGTGCCGCGCTCGTGGCTTGATCGAGCGGGCTTGTTGATCGCTGGTTGAAAACCGGGCTGGGCATTGCAGGATGCCCGGCCCGGTTCTTTGCGCTGAGCGACATCAGCCGCGGTGGCTGGGGGAGCCGCGGGCTCCCTGCACCGCGGGCGGGCTGGAGGATGGCAGCGCGGCCCGCCACAGGGGGCGAAAGGCGATGGCCGTTCACGGGCCAAGCAGGGCCGCTGGCACGACGGCGATCCCGTCGG
>JBBAVV010000008.1:0-11472 GCA_040397545.1 Pirellulales bacterium | reverse complement strand
GGCGAAGGTGGAAGACCCGCGCCTCCGCCCCCTGCGCCAAAACCCGCACGCACATCGTGACGAGTGACTCGAAAAACTGACCGAGCAACGGTCCGTCCCGAACCGTCGTCGGCTTTGGGCCCCCACCGACCAACAGTCCGGCGGCATCGAGCCCGAGAAGGCGATTTGCCAGAGCCGGATCGGCAAGATGGTGTTTCGGTGCCTGCGAGAGTCGGGCGAGGCGATTGCGTGTCGGCAGCCAGGCGGGCAGCGGTTCGACGATCCAGAGCCGCTCGAGCAGGTCGGCGAGCTTGACTGAGGGTGTGGCGAAGCCGCGCTCATCGAGCGTCATCGGCCGCATCCGAAGCGTGACGATTCGGCCCGCCCCGGAGTGAGACGGCGGCGTGGCGGGGCCGCAAGAACCCAATTTCTACGGTACCATTCCGCCGCCCCGTGCGACACCATTCCGCCGCACTCGTTGCGAGGGAGGGCCCGCCGTGCCCGGCACCTGGCCGCTGTCACAGGCGAAATGAGCGTTCGTTGCGTGCGCCAAGCGAGCCGGATACTCTGCACAGCCCCGGGAATCCCCGGCTGGTGCCGGCCGCCCCGCCACGACGCACGTGTCTGCCGCCGGGATCTGCGGCGCCACCTCTCCCGGGCCTTCCCCGGCGGAAAGCCCCATGCCATCGTCGGCCTCATCCGCGCCCCTCCACGTCGCTCTCCTCGCCGACGGTGTCTATCCCTACCGGCTCGGCGGGATCCAGCGGCACACGCGGATGCTCGCCCTCCACTTCGCCAAGGCTGACGTCCAGGTCACCCTCCTCCACTCGGCCGACACTCCCGAACTGCGGGCCCGGGCCGAGGCCCTCGACGACTTCCCTGCCGAGGCCCGCGCGAGGATCAAAAGCCTCGTTGTCGTGCCGACTCAGGCCGGCCGCTACCCCGGCCACTATCTCCACGACTGCCGCGCCTATTCGCGCGTCCTCCTCGATCGCTACCGGGAGGAGAAGGTCGGGGCCGATTTTGTCTACGCCCAGGGGCTGACCGGGATGGCCTTCGCGGCCGCCCGGCGCCGGGGGGCCACCGATCTACCCCCCGTCGGTGTCAACCAGCACGGCTATGAGATGTTTCAGAAGGCCGTGAATCTCCGGGTCTGGCTCGAGCAATTCGTGCTCCGCGGACAGGTCGTCGCCCTCGACCGCTCCGCCGACGTCGTTTTCACCTTCCCGCGGAAGATCCGGGCGATCGTCGAGCGCCGCTGCGGTGTGCCGGCTGCACGCCTCGTCGAGGTTCCTAACGCCATCGACGGCGCCTGGATCGTCGCCGATCGGCCGGTTCCGACGGCGCAGCGCCGCTTCCTCTTCATCGGCCGGTACGAACGGCGCAAGGGGGTGCCGGAGCTCCTCGCAGCGATCGCCCCGCTGCGGGCCCCGGGGGTGGAGTTTCACTTTGTCGGCCCGATCCCCGCAGAGTTCCGGTTGAAACGCGACGACGTCGTCTACCACGGCACCGTCACCGACACCGCGACACTCCAGGGGATCCTGGACTCAAGCGCTATCCTTCTTTGCCCGAGCTTCGCCGAGGGGATGCCGACGGTCGTCCTCGAGGCGATGGCCCGGGGCCTGGCCGTGATCGCCACCGATGTCGGCGCGACGGCGGAATGGGTCGGCGCCGACAACGGCGTTCTCCTCCCCCGCCCCGATGTCGGCGATCTACGGGCCGCCATCGAGCGCTTCATCGCCCTCCCCTCCGCCGAGCTCCACCGGCTGCAATCGGCCTCGATCGCCAAGGCGCGAACCTGCACCTGGGATCTGGTCACGGCGAAGACCATCGCCGCGATCCAGTCCTGCCGTGATGAAGTCTCACCATAATCCAGCCTGCCTTGATCCAGCCCGCAGCGAGCGGCTCTCACCCGATCCGGCGGCGGAGAATGACGAGCGGATCGGCCTCGTCGCGGGCCCACTTGGCGCTCATCGGCTTGGCAAGGACGATCCCGGCGAGGAAGCCGGCGACGTGGGCCGAATAGGCCACGCCCCCGCCGCCGCCACCGGGATCGAACAGCCCGCTGACGACCTGGAAGAGGAACCATATCCCCACAGCCATGTAGCCCGGCACGTCGACCATGATCCGCAACAGGATCACGCTCACGCGCCGGTGCGGATGGAGGACGAGGTAGGCCCCGAGCACCCCCGAGATCGCTCCCGACGCCCCGAGGCAGGGGGTCAGCGCCGCCTCGCCGGTGGCGTTGGTGGCCACGAACGCCAGCGACGCGATGATCCCGGTGGCGAGGTAGAAGAGCGTGTAGCGGACATGCCCCATGCAGTCTTCGACGTTGTCGCCGAAGAGCCACAGAAACCACATGTTCCCGAGGAGGTGCATGATGCTGCCATGCATGAAGATGCCCGTCAGGAGCGTCAGCCAAACCGGGATCGGCGTCGGGCGCAGGCCCGGCACCGGCACGGAGAGGTGTTGCCCCTGAACGGCGATCTCGCGGATGCTCGGCTCGGTGACGATGTCATGACCGGAGAGGATCTCCGCCGGCACCTGACAGTAGGCGAGCGTGACGTCGTCGTTTTCCCCCATCCCCTGGAGGACGACGAACACGAACACGTTCAAGATGATTAGCGCGATCGTGACCAGCGGAAAGAGCGTTCGATCGGAGTTGTCGTCGGCGACGGGGAAGACCATGCATGGGCTCCGGGTTCAAGGCGGCGAAAGAGCGGCGGCAGTCCCGATCCTCACTTCGTGAACCGGTGGATCATCCGGTGGCGGTAGGTCTGGCCGGGATCGAGCCGGGTGCTCGGCCAATCGGCGTGGTGGATCGAGTCGGGGTATTTCTGCGTTTCCAGGCAGATGCCACCATGCTTGCCGTAGACCGTGCCCCCCTTGCCGGTGAGCGTGCCGTCGAGGTAGTTGCCAGTGTAGACCTGCACACCGGGCTGATCGGTGAGGATCTCCATCTGCCGGCCGCTGGCAGGGTCTCTGAGGATGGCCGCCGTCCGAAACGTCCCATCGGGCTTCCAGCCACGGAGCACGTAGTTGTGGTCGACGCCGCCGGGATTGGTGCCGTCGGCACTGGCGGTGAGGGCGTCGATCGCGGCGGCAAGCGCCCCGGCCGGCTTGCGCTCCGGGCGGAAGTCGAACGGCGTCCCCTCCACCTTGGCAAACTCGCCGGTGGGGATGCCGCCGTCGTCAACCGGAAGGTAAGCATCGGCATTGACGGTGAGCTGCTGCGGGCCGACGTGGCCCGACGACTGCCCGGCCATGTTCCAGTAGGAATGATGGACCATGTTGACGATCGTCGCGGCGTCGGTCGTAGCCGACAGATCGACGAACAGTTCGCCAGCGGGCGTGAGCGTATAGACGACCTTCGCGGTGAGCTTGCCGGGATAGCCCTCCTCGCCGTCGGGCGAGACGGTCGTGAGCTCGAGCGACGGGCTGTTGCCGGCGAGATGCGGGACGGCCTTCCAGAGATGCTTGTCGAAGCCGACATTGCCGCCGTGGAGGTGGTTGGCGCCGTTGTTGGTGGCAAGAGAATACGACTTTCCGTCGAGATCGAAGGCCCCCTTGGCGATCCGGTTCGAGACGCGCCCGCAGGTGGCACCGAAATACGGATGCCCCTTGGCGTAGGGCTCGAGCGAATCGAAGCCGAGGACGACATCGACCGGCGCTCCGCCCGCTTCCCTGGCCGGGACATGGAGCGATGTCAGAATCGCGCCGTATTCGCTGATCGTGGCCTTCCAGCCGCCGGGCACTTCGAGCGTCCAGAGGTTGACGGTGCGGCCGTCAGGGAGGGTGCCAAACGGCTTGGCGACAGGCGCATGCATGGTGGTCGACCTTCCCTGGGCTGGTTGCGGATCGGCGGCCCGAGCAGCTCCCCCGAGGAGCACTCCCACGATCCCGACGGCGGCAAAGACGGCGAACCTCGACATGATTTGTTTCCTCCCGACGGGCGTTGCGAAGAGACACCCGGTGCGGACGCCCCCCGACGAAAAGCATCGTAAGGGATGGACGCCCGTCGTGGCAGCGGGGCGGCCGACTCACGCCTGGGGAGTCGACTTGGCGGTCACGCGCGGCTTCGGGGCGGGGGCCCCGGCCTCGACCTCGGCCTGACGGCGGCTGATCCAGCCGTCGACGCTCCAATTCCCGCCGCCGAAGGCGATGAGGGAAATGAGCCCACCGGCGATGGCAAGATTTTTGAGAAACTGGATCGTCTGCAATTGCCGCTGGAGCGGATCGACAAACTGCCAGAAGTCGTGGAAGAAGTAGGTGGCGGCGGCGAGGAACACCAGCAGGAAGAAGGCCCCGATCCGTGTCCAGGCGCCGATCACCAGCGACAGGCCGCCAAGGAGCAGAAGGCCGATGGCGCCGAAGAGTGCGAAGGTGGGGTTTGGCACCCCTTCAGTCTTCATGTATTCGACCGTGGCCCGAAACTGCGGGATCTTGTTCCCCACCGCGCTGGCGATGAAGATCACCGCCAGGCTGATGCGCGCCAAGAGCACCAAGAATCCCTGCATCGCCGCTGCGAATTGCTCCATACCGACACTCTCTCGCCGGGACTGCTGGCCAGCCGGGGCCGCCACGGTGGCACCGGGGGACGTCACCCAACGATGGTGGCTGGCCGGGGCCGATGGGGCAAGAGCAGATCAGCCGGGGAAAACGGGGCACATGGGGGAAACAGCGCCCTCCACGCCCGCGGCCGGGCTGCCCCTCACGCCGGCTGGTCGCGGGTGATGCAGTGGAGCCCCCCCCGGCCCCGGACGACGACGTCGAGCGGCACCGGCTCGACGACCCGGCCGGGGAAGCAGGCGGCGAGGGTGTCGAGGGCCTGCCGGTCGGTCCGCTCGTGGAACACCGGCACGGCGACGAACCGATTGCCGACGTAGTAATTGAGATGGCTCGCCGGCAGCTGCACGCCTTCGTAGGCGAAGCGCGAGGGAATGTCGATCGGGATCACCTCGAGCCGCCGCCCCTTCGCATCGACGAGGGTCTCGAGGAGGGCGAGATTCTCGGCGAGCGACTGATGGTTGGGATCGCCCCGGTCGGGCTGGCGGGCGGCGACGACGACCCCCGGCCTGACAAACCGGGCGAGCTGATCGATGTGGCCGTCGGTGTCATCACCGGCCAATTCGCCCCCCGTCCACAGGACACGCTCGACACCCAGATTCCGCCGCAGGATCTCTTCGAGGTGTTCCCGCGATACGCCGGGGTTGCGCGAGTCGGTAACGACGCAGCGGGCGTTGACGAGGAGTGTCCCCGCGCCGTCGGTCTCGATCGCCCCCCCTTCGAGGACGAACCCCGGGGCGAAGATCGTGTAGCCCTCCCGGGCGGCGATCGACCGCGCTACCCGGCCGTCGGCCTCCCATGGCGGATATTTGCCCCCCCAGGCGTTCCACTCCCAGGTCACGGCGGCCGGGGGGAGATCGGCCCCCTTACCGGGGACGAGAAACACAGGCCCGGTGTCGCGGATCCAGGAGTCGTTGGTGGGAATGTCGACGAGCGTCACGCCGGGGGCCCCGCCGACCATCGCGCTGGCCTCGTCGAGCACGCCCCCCGTGCCGATCACACGCACCGGTTCATGGCGGGCAAGCACCCGCACGATCCGGGCGTAGGCGCGGGCGATGTCGGCAAAGGGGCCGAGAAAGGTGGCCCGGCGATGGGGCCAGGCGACCCACGTCGCGGCATGCGGCTCCCACTCGGCCGGCAAGCGATAGCCGAGCGCCGCCGGATTCTTTCCATCGGCCTCGCGGCCCGGGGTGGCTGTCATGGCCTACCGCCCCCAGCGGAGCGTCAGATCGCCGTAGGCGTCGATCCGCCGGTCGCGGAAGAACGGCCAGCGCGTCCGCGACCACTCGATCCGCGCCAGGTCACACTCGACGACGACCGTCGCCGGCTCGTCATGCGAGAGCTTGACGATCTGCTCGCCGCTCGGCGCGTAAACGACGCTCGCCCCCCAGAAGCGCAAGGGGCCCTCATGGCCGCAGCGGTTGACGGCGACGACAAACACGCCGTTGGCGATCGCATGGCTGCGGAGCATCGTGTCCCACGACGCGTACTGGGGGGCGTGGAGATCCTCCTCGCCATCGAGCCAGCCGATCGCGGTCGGATAGAAGATCGCCTCGGCGCCGGCCAGCGCCGTCAGCCGGGCGGCTTCGGGATACCACTGATCCCAGCAGACGAGCGGCCCGACGGCGAGCTTCGACGTCGGCACGCTCATGAAGCCGGTGTCGCCGGGGGCGAAATAAAACTTTTCGTAGTAGTGCGGATCGTCGGGGATGTGCATCTTCCGGTAGAGCCCGGCCTGCGAGCCATCGGCGTCGAAGATCAGGCAGGTGTTGTGGAAGAGGCCGGGCGTGCGACGCTCGAAGACGCTCGCCACGACGACCACTCCATGGGCCTTCGCGGCGGCGGCGACGCGGTCGGTGAGCGGCCCCGGCACGACCTCCGCTTCGGCGAACTTCGCATGCTCCTCCGCCTGGCAGGGATACTCCCCGGCGAACAGCTCCTGGAGGCAGACGACATCGGCCCCGAGACTCGCCGCTTCGGCGATCCCGGCCAGGGCCTGTGAGATATTCGCCTCCCGGTCGGGCGTGCAGGCCGACTGGACCAGCCCGATCCGCACGATGCCCGCGGGGAGTGGACGGCCCGACGCGGCCGGTTGTTGGCCGCGCAGGCCCCCCCCCTGCCCCACCGACTTCCGGCTCATTGCTCGACCGCCTCGAGCTTCGCCGCCGGCACCGGGAACTGCTCGGCCAGTTCGGCCACATCACGGCGCGTGGTGGCGATCACCGGCTCACTCTCGGGATTCTTCAGGACTTTGAGGATCCAGGCCGCCACCTGCGTCATCTCGGCCACACCGAGGCCGCGGGTCGTCAGCGCCGGCGTGCCGAGGCGGATGCCGGAGGGATCCATCGGCTTTCGCTCATCGAAGGGGATCATGTTCTTGTTGCAGGTGATGCCGCAGCGATCGAGGACCTGCTCGGCCGTCTTGCCACCGATCCCCAGCGGCGTGACGTCGACGAGCATCAGATGGTTGTCGGTGCCGCCGCTGACCAGGCGGACGCCGCCGGAGGCGAGAGCCTCGGCGAGGGCCTTGGCGTTCTCCACGACCTTCATCGCATACTGCCGGAACTCGGGCCGCAGGGCCTCGGCGAAGGCGACCGCCTTGCCGGCGATAACGTGCATCAGCGGCCCCCCCTGCTGCCCCGGGAAGACGGAGCGGTCGAGCATCTTGGCGTCGGCCGAGCGGCACATGGCGATGCCGCCGCGCGGGCCACGGAGCGTCTTGTGGGTGGTGCTCGTGACGAAGTCGGCAACCGGGACGGGGTTGTCGTGGATCCCGGCGGCGACGAGGCCGGCGTAGTGGGCCATGTCGACCATCAGCTTGGCGCCGACTTCCCGGGCGATCTCGGCGAAGGTGCCGTGGGGGATCTCGCGCGGATAGGCGCTGGCACCGGCGATGATGAGCTTCGGCTTGTGCTCGCGGGCCAGCCGCGCCACCTGATCGAAGTCGAGGCGCTGATCGCTCTTCCGCACGCCGTAATGGACGAACTTGTAGAGCACCCCGGAGGCATTGAGCTTCATGCCGTGCGTCAGGTGGCCGCCATGGGCGAGGTCGAAGGCGAGGACCGTGTCGCCCGGCTGAATGGCGGTCATGTAGACTGCGGCATTGGCCTGGGAGCCGGAGTGGGGCTGGACATTGACATGCTCAGCGCCGAACAGGCTCTTGAGCCGGTCGCGGGCGAGATCCTCGACCTTGTCGACAAACTCACAGCCGCCGTAGTAGCGGTGGCCGGGATAGCCCTCGGCGTATTTGTTCGTGAGCACGCTGCCGACGGCCTGCATGACGGCGGGGCTGGTGAAGTTTTCACTGGCAATCATCTCCAGCCCCTCGTGCTGGCGCGTCTGCTCGGCCTGAATGGCGGCCCAGACGTCCGGGTCTTCCTGTTCGATGAAGTTCACGGGAGGCCTCCTTGGAGCGGGCGGGAAGGGAAGGGGGAGCAGGGCTCGAACCAAAGCTTAGGCAGGGCTCGAAACCCCGGCGACGGGCGGAAACGACGATTGTGGAGGGGGCGTGCGCGGGCGTCAACGAAACGTCAGTTTCCGCGGGGAAGGCGCGGGGCGGGCAGCAACGCCCCGTGCGGCGCTCGTCGCCCGGCATCCCGACTCAAAAACTCACCAGCGCCCGCACTCCCGCGATCAGCGCCGGGGCCGCTGACCGAAGTGCCGGCACGACATACTGCAGATCGGGCGTGAGGCGGATCGCGGGGGTGAACTCGTAGTTGTAGAAGCACTCGACCCCCTGGCCGTCGCCGATCGGGCCAAACTGCGACGTGATCAGCGTGCCGATCTGGCTGCTTGTCGCCGCGTAAAACCAGCCGACGCCAAACGTGTCGCCGCCCCGCCTGACCCCGGGCACATGCCCCCCCACGCCGAGGCTCAGGAAGAGGTCGATGGGGCTCGTGTTCGGGTCCGCGATGCCGGCGCGGCCGAACGGTCCCCAGCCGCGCGACTCGTCTTCCGGATCGACGAACAGATACTGATCGAAATTCCAGTACAGGCACCAGGAACCGCGGGTGGCGGACGTGGCCACGTCGGGATAGGGAATGTAGGCCTCGGACAGGGACGTGTACGTGCGACTGTTCCAGGTGCCCCCCAGCAGGTGGTGCCCCGGCAGGTCGAAGATGCTCGTGGGTACCCGGACCGCCGCCGAGAGGAGAATCCCGTCGTTGAACAGCTCGCCGAAGCCGCTCGTGCCGGTGGTGTCGGTCGAGTTGAGCACGGTCACCATGACCATCGGCCCGTCGTCGCGGTGGTAGACGAACCCGGTCCCCAGAGCGGAATAGGGCACCGTCGCGCTGACGATCGGGTTGAACACGAATCCCATGTTCGAGAACTGCGTCTTGCCGCGGCCGTGGGCGAAGGCGTTCATGTCGCCATCAAGCGTGTCCATCTTGCCGGCGAAAATCGCGATGTCGTCGCTCAATTCCTGCGTGAGGAGGACGTTGGTCAGATAGAGCTGCTCGCTGCCGTACACCGGCAGGTCGGCGATCAGCGTGGGCGAGATGAAGCAGCCCACGTCCCCGACGATTGTCTGGCCATAGCGATGCTCGGCGCGAAGCTTGAGATAGAGCCCTTCGTACCCGCCCAACTTCCCCCCATCGGCGATCAGCTTGTAGTCGCCATGCCCCGCATAGTCGAAGGCCTCACGGAACCCGCCGTGCGTGTTGCCGATCAGGAAGCTCGTGTTGTCGGCGAGCACCGTCACGCCGGCGGCGGCGAGGCGATCGCGAAAGCTCTCCGCGTCGCCCAGCAGATGCGGACAGAGCGCGTACGACGGCTCCTTCAGATACGGCTGCGGGGGATCGACGGCCAGGGCGAAGCCGGCTGAGCACCACCACAGCGCCATGACCAGACACCGCCCCGGCCTGCCCGCCGAAAAGCGCCGCAGTTGCACGACCCGGTCGGCACGGCTCGAACGCATGAAAATGTGCCGCGTGGAGTGATGATGCGTCTGACTGGGCGCGCCGCGCCGTCCGCCTGCGGCTCCCTTTCTTTCGGTAAAATCGACATATCCACGAGACCAGATCGCTCAATTGCCGTTTCCCGGGTCGCAAGTCCGCGTGCGCCGGCCGGCTCCCAGGCCCGAGTTGAGCGGTGGGGCAAACCCTGCGGGCACTTCATCCGGCGGCCCGCTGCAGCGGACCGCCGGCTCAGCCGGCCTCGGCATCCGCCACGATCCGTCCCGCCCGCCAGGCCTTCTCGAGCGCCGCGTGATCCTGCTCGGTCTGGTCGGCGTACGCGACCGCGAACTTCCCGATCGCCAGGTCGAACGGGTCGCCGCCCCCCAGGTAGCCGTCGATCGCCGCGGAGTCGCCCGAGCGGGCGTGGGCCCGGGCCAGCGCCCAGCCGCAGAGATCCGCATAGCGGTCCAGGCCGCACGCCGCCAATTGGTCGATCGGCGCCGAGTATTTCATGTCGCGGAGCTGCCGTACGTAGTAGTCATGCCCGTCGCGGCCGCGCAGCCACCCCAGGAAGATATCGCTGGCGGCCTGAATCATCCGTTGCCCCGCAACGACGCGCTGCCCCTGGTTGGCATGGGGCGAAGGCGCCGCATGGGGGGCGAGCACCGACTCCCGCGCCTCCTTGATCTGCAGGAGGAGGGGATTGCGATCATCGCACACCAGCAGCGCCACGAAGCAGCGTGTTCCGACGCTCCCGATGCCCACCACGCGCTCGGCAAAATCCTCCAGCCGGTAGCGGTCGAGGACGAACCGACGCGATTCGTCGAGCGACTCGAGATAGTGATCCATCCCCCGCCGCACGATCCGCAGGGCGAGCTTGTCGGTCACACGGGTCGTCAGCGGCGGTGCCTCGACGAATTGCCGCACGTGCCCCACCTGCTCGGTGATCTTCGGCAACAGCCGCTCCCCCACGCGCTGGCGGGCCTTGGCGGCCATCTGCTCGCGCAGCCGGCGGGATTCCTCGTCGGTGGCGCCGGCCACCAGATCATCGGCGTCGATGTGGAAATACCAGCTCTCCAGCGGGCTCATCTCGGCAAACTCGTGCATGTGTGAGCGGTAGCTCGTAGCGCTCCGCACCGCCACCGCGGCGCAGCGATCCTCGGGAAAGCCGTTGACCCGCGTTGCCACCACGAAGCTCGCCGCCAGCCGCTTCAGATCCCATTCCCACGGCCCGCGGAGTGTCTCGTCGAAGTCGTTGATGTCGAAGACGAGCTTCCGCTCGGGCGTGGCGAACAGGCCGAAGTTCACCAGGTGGCAATCACCACAGGCCTGCACCGAGAGGCCCGACGCGGGCGTGCGAGCCAGATCGCAGGCCATCACGCCAGGCGCCCCGCGCAGAAACGCGAACGGGTTTTGCAGCATCCGCCCGAAGCGGATCGGCGCGAGATGGGGCAGACGGCCAACGTTTGACTCCTCGAGCAGGTCGATGACGTCGCGGCCCTCTTGGCGCCCCGCCCACAGACCATGCGCCGACCGGGGCACGCTCTTGCGCAGCGCCTTGCCGGATTGCTGCCTGTCGGCGTAGGAGAGGCCGGTCATGTCGATTCCTTGTTCGGGTGGCCTTCACGAGCCTAACCGCGCACCCCGTGTCGATCTCACTGCCCCGGCAACTGCCCCCACCAGTAGAGCCACGAAAGCGCCACCACGACCAGCCCGTCGAGGATCATCGACTGCCGGGCATACGCGCGGACCGGCTTGGTGCAGACGTAGACATCGCCCGACTCGGTCTTCACATGGCCGCGGACGATGTTGGAGAGGCCGAGCATCGGCAGCAAGGCCAACACCGCAAACAGCACGTCGACGCGCACCTGAAACACAGGCGCGCTGTTGACGTAGGCCAGCAGCGCCACGGTGAGTGTGACAAACATCGCCTGCAGCGAAACGACCTCGCGAAATGAGTTTGCCTGGGTGACGCAGGGAGTGACATCATCCGGCGGGGTGCCACAGACGACATCGATCAGATCGCGAA
>JBBAVV010000007.1:0-99633 GCA_040397545.1 Pirellulales bacterium | reverse complement strand
GCATCAGCCCCATTCCGTCCAGGCGCCGGTGGCGATCACGTAGCCCCCCAGGAACGCATTCGTCGTGGCATGGGCGACGATCGCGTCGGAGAGCCGGCGGCGGTGATAGAGGGCCAGCGCGAAGGCCAGCCCGGCGAGCGTCGCCCGCTGCCAATCCGCGCCATGCATGACGCCGAAGGCGAGCGACGAGGCGAGGAACGACAGCCAGGTGAACGTCCCCGTCGGTACCCGCTCGATGTCGTCGTCGATGAGGCGGCGGGAGAGGAATCCGCGAAACGCCAACTCCTCCGCGATCGGCACCGTGATCGTGTATCCGGCCAGTCGGAACAGCAGCCAGAGCAGGTCCCAGGGCTGGCCCAGCTGGGCCGGATCCATGGCGGCGACCTTCTCCGCATCCTCCAGCCCGTCGGCGGGAGCGAGAGCCATCCAGACCAGGAACGTGACGACTCCGATCCCAATCCCCATCAACGAGAGCGGCTGGGGGCCGGGGCGGTAGTGCCGCCGCAGCGACCAGAGCACCGCGGCGACCGCGATCACCCGGAGCGGATAGAGATAATTGAAGCCACTGGTGAAGGCCTGCGTGAGGATCGTGACGGCGGTGAGAACGAGGAAGGGAAGCAGGCAGGCGAAGGCCGATGGCCCATGAGAGACTTCGGGCGCGCCGTCGGTCCCCGCTGTCGCAGCCGGCGCTGCGATCGCGGCGCCAGCGGGGCTCGTGGCGCCAGCGGGGCTCGTGGCCTCCGCCATCGGCAGACCGGCGTCAGCCGAGGCTCGGATCGAGAAAAACGACATCTGCTGTGCGACCCAGATCGTCCCCAGCCCGACGACGAGGAACGAGATCCAGCCGGCCTGCGAGTGGAATCCGTCGACGGCAATCTTGGGATCGATCCAGATGCCGACGAGGATCAGGGCGGTGATCCGCACCGCGTTGGCCAGCCAGATGATGCCTATGCCGATCGGAAACAGGAGGAACGATTGCGGGAAACGGTGGATCTGGCGGAACCACCACAGGTAGCCCCCCAGCAGCATCGAGATCAGTCCGATCCCCTGGAATCCACCGCAGGCTTTCTTGATCTCCACCTTGAAGGCGTCGGTCCCGATGACGAAGGGTTCGGGTCTGATGACCGGAGCGCCGGCGAACGGGGCGAGGAGGGTCTCGACGAGATCGACCGTCGTTTTCCCGGTGTACGACCAGAACAGCCCGGTGAACCGCTCGACATAAGAGGAAGCCCAGAAGATCGCCGTGACAAAGGCCGCAAAGCCGACGAAATATGGGACTTGAGCGAGCCTCGGCACCCACATCGCAAGGGCCGACACGCCCCAGACCGCCGCCACCGCCATCACGAGCAGGAACTGTCCCCAGTGCCCCAGTGCCGGCTCGATGAAGCCGCCGGCCATCCCCCACAGGCAGGCCACGAGCGTCACCGATGACAGGCCGTTCCATGCGAGGATCGGGCGCGAGAATCGCGAATCCCTGTACTCCGCCGCATGGTTCCTGACATGGTTCAGGAGCAGCACGACGAGGGCCAGGAGGACGATCCGCCAGCGATTGAAGCCGGTCGATTCGAGGACATCAGCGCGGAGGGTGGCGATCGGCCCGGGGAAGCAGAAAACCACCATGGCCATCTCGAGGATGACGATCGCCGCACGGCCACAGAACGCCCACCACGGGGGAAGGGCAGGGGGCTCGGCGGGTGGAGGCTGTGGGGTGGGCATGGATGGTCGGTGGCGGGGGTTCACGGACCCGGGAGGGGGCCGGTGGTCGAGAGCTTGATCCGGCAGAGGTGGGAATCGGCCGTCATGTAGAGCGTCTTGCCGTCATCGCCGAAGCCACAGTTGGCCGTTGCCTGGCCGGTGAGGATCGTTCCCAGGTGGGTGCCATCAGCGGCAATGACGAGGACGCCACCGGGGCCGGTGGCGAAGACGTTCCCCGCGGTGTCGACCTTGAGCCCGTCGGGCAGCCCCTTCTTTCGTTCGTTGAAGAGCTTCGTGCCGTCGAAGAAGGTCTTGCCGGCATCGAGCGTGCCGTCGGCTTGGACGTTGAACACCTTCCAGATCGGCGCCTGGGGATCGGACTGGGCCACATAGAGACGCTTCTCATCGGGGGAGAAGCAGATGCCGTTGGGACGGGTCATCGTGTCGCATAGCAGCGTTACCGTGCCGTCGGGGGTGACCCGGTAGACGCCGCAGAAGTCGAGCTCGCGGCGCTCGTCGTCGAAGCCCTTGGGGAGGCCGTAGGGGGGGTCGGTAAAGTAGATCGCGCCGGAGGAGTGGACGGCGACGTCGTTGGGGCTGTTGAACCGCTTCCCCTTGTAGTTGTCGGCGACGGTCCGCTTGCCCCCTCCGGGCGTGAGCCGGCTGACGCGGCGGTCGCCATGCTCGCAGGAGACGAGGTTGCCCTGCCGGTCGAGCGTGAGGCCGTTGCTGCCGCGCTCGTTGCCATAGGCGCCGGGGCCGGTGAAGCCGGCCGGCTCGAGATAGGTCGAAAGCCCTTCCCCCTGCTTCCAGCGATTGACCCGGTTGCGGGGGATGTCGCTGAACAGGACGGCACCGTCTCCCTTCACCCACACCGGCCCCTCCGCCCACTCGAAGCCACTGGCGAGGACCTCGATGACGGCAGCCTTCGGAACGAGGCCGTCGAAGCGCGGGTCGAGCCGCTGGATCGCACCGAGGGTGGGAAGGAGATCGGCCGGGCCCCCCTCCTCAGCGCGAACCGCGGGGATGGCCAAGAGGAGCGCGAGGCACAACAGCGGCAGGCGGCGCATGACGGTTTCCTTCGTGGGCGGCGGCGGAGGGGGCCACGGCGAATCGCCGCGACGACGGACGTCCTCCCCGGGCTGGCGGCAGTTTACCCGATCACCCCGGCTCCTCCATCAAGCCCGCCGTCGTCCCAGCCTCCCCCCCGTGAACCGGGGCCGATCACGAACCAGAGCGTGACCGCGGCCATGAGGAGGGCGAAGACGAGGACGAGGGTCAGCGCGATCCCCATCGCACACCCCGCCTGGCCGTCATTGGTGCGGTGGGAGGAGAGTTGGGCGTCGGTGAGGCCCGCGCCGCTGTCCCCCGGAGCCGACGAAGGCTCGCTGTTGACGGAGCTGTCGATCGCCAGGAGGAAGGCCCGGGCATAGTGGAAGAGCCACATCGGCAGGGTCACTGACACGGCCAGACAGGCGGCCAGGGCCAGCTCCGCCGAGCAGCCGGCGCCGAGGACGAGGAAGCCATAGAGGGCGATCGTCGTCAGGGCCGTGACGCCGTAATTGATGTAGATCGACCCGAGGTAGAAGCCCGGTTCGCGGCGGAAATCGAGGCTGCAGGCCGAACAGCGGGGCTCCATCCGGAACCACCCGGCGAACAGGCGGCCGGCCCCGCACCGGGGGCAACGGAGGCAGAGGGCGTGGCGGAGCGGGGCGGGCAGGCTGGGCATGGGTGGGCGGAGATGCCGCGGGAGCCTGCGGGAAACCGTTGCCATCGGTACGAGCGTCGCGACCGTCAGGGGAGAAACGGCGGGCAGGCCATTCCGCCGAAACTCCTGTGTATGGTATCTGAGTGGGGATGGGCGTGCCGTCGGTCCCCCACCGGGAAGGTGGGTCCATGAACGACAACGAAGAATTCGTGCGGGAGTTCCTCGTCGAGTCGGCCGAGAATCTCGACCAACTCGACCAGGACCTCGTCGCCCTCGAGGAGAACCCGCGCGATTCCCAGCGGCTGGCGAGCATCTTTCGCACCGTCCACACGATCAAGGGGACGTCGGGATTCTTCGGTTTCGCCAAGCTCGGGGCGATCACGCATAGCGGCGAGCATCTGCTCGGCCAATTGCGGGACGGAAAGATCGATCTCGACAACGACGTCACCGGCGTCCTCCTTACGCTCGTCGACGCCGTCCGCTCGATCCTCGAGCGAATCGAGAAGACCGGCGGAGAGGGGGAGAGCGATTTCCACGATCTCTCCCAGTCGCTCGACCGGGTTGCCTTCGAGGCCGCCAAGCGTCGGGAGGACGGCGTCGTCGTCGTCACCCGCCTGACGCCGCCGTCCACCCCGGCAGCACCACCGGCCCCTCCGCCCCCCGCCCCGATCGAGGAGCGTCTGCCGGCCGACCCGGAGCCCACTCCAACCGCGGCGCCCGCGAAGATCGAGACGCCCGTCGCGGCAGCGGAGCGTGTCATCGCGGAGACGCCCGAGTCGCCAGCCGCGCCGATCGCGCCTGCCATCGTGCCAGCGCTCACGATGACCGCCGAGGTGGAGGCTGACACAGTGCCTCTCTCGACGACTCGGGTCGTCGTGCCTGATGCGGTCACCGCCGCCCCGTTGCCCATCCCGGCCCAGCCGCCGGCCGCGCCGCAAACCAGGCGGTCTGCGGTGGCCGAGCAATCGATCCGGGTCGACGTCGGCCTCCTGGGGACGCTCGTCGAGCTCGTCGGCGAGCTCGTTCTTGCCCGCAACCAGCTCGAGTCGACCGTTCGCCACACGACGGCCGCCCGGGGGGACGATCACCCCGAGCTCCTCAAGGTCGTGCACCGCATCGACACGGTCACCGCGTCGCTCCAGGCGGCGGCGATGAAGACGCGGATGCAGCCGATCGAGCACGTGTTCAGCAAGTTTCCGCGGATCGTCCGCGATCTCGCCGTGACCTGCGGGAAGGAGGTGACGCTCGAGATCGACGGAGCCGACACCGAGCTTGATCGTTCGCTCATCGAGACGATCCGCGACCCGCTCACGCACCTCGTCCGCAACGCCGTCGACCATGGCATCGAGCCCCCTGAAGTGCGCGTGGCCCGGGGAAAGCCGGCGGCCGGCCGGCTGACGCTGCGGGCCTACCACGAGAGTGGTCAGGTGATGGTCGAGATCCGTGACGACGGCGGCGGGATCCCTGTCGATGCGGTGCGGAAGAAGGCGGTTGCCAAGGGGCTGATCAGTACCGAACAGGCCGCGCTCCTCCCCGATGAACGCGTCCTCCAATACATCTTCGAGCCGGGGTTCTCGACCGCCGCCAAGGTCACCGATGTGTCGGGGCGTGGCGTCGGCATGGACGTCGTGCGGACCAACATCGAGGCGATCGGCGGGGCGGTCGACATCGGGAGCGTCCCCGGCACGGGCACCACCGTCCGGGTGCGGATCCCGCTCACCCTGGCGATCATCCCGGCGTTAATCGTCTCCTCCGGCAGCCACCGGTTCGCGATCCCCCAGGCGGCCGTCCGCGAGCTGATCGCGCTCCGCGCCGGCACGAATGGCGCGGCGGTGTCGGTCGAGGGGCTCGAGGGGGCGCCGGTGATGCGTCTCCGCGGCCGACTTCTGCCGCTGGTGTTCCTCGGGGAGCTCCTCGGCCTCGAGGCCGCGGCCGCCCCTGGCCAGCCGCCGCGGGGCACGGTCGTGGTTCTGCGGAGTGACGAGGTCGAATACGGCCTCGTCGTCGACGGCGTCACCGTCAGCGAGGACATCGTCGTCAAGCCGATCGTGGCGGTGCTCGTGGCCCTTGGGCTCTATGCCGGCGCCACGGTCCGCGGCGATGGCGCGGTGGTGCTGATCCTCGACCCGCGCGGCATCGCCCAAGCCGCGAAGGTGCCCCCCCGCCCCGCGTCGGATCGTGCGGTGGAGGCGACCGCCGCCGACGCAGCCCCACTCGAGCGCTACCTCGTCTGCGAATCTCCGGCGGGGCGCGTTGTTGCCGTGCCGCTGGAGGAGGTCGCCCGGCTCGAGACGTTTCCACGCGAGCGGCTCCAGCTCGCGGCCGGGCACATGGTGGTCCATCGGGAAGGGAGGCTGACGGCGATCACCGATATCGACGCCGTCCTCGCCGGTACGCCGCAACCGGTCGACTCGCCGGCGGTGACCGCCGTGATCCTTGCGGCGACGCTCGGCGAGGTGGCCCTCCGCGTCCGCCGGATCCTCGAGGTGGTCACTCCCGAGGCGCCGATCAACCATGGTCTGTGTGCCCGTGGCGTGCTCGGCACGATCGCCGTGGCCGGTCGGGCCACCGAGGTGATCGATGTCCGGCACGCCCTCCCCGGCGCCCCTCCCACCACGGCCACCCCCGGGGTGACCGCATGACGCGCGCCGCGGAGATGATCGACCCCGGAAAGCAGCCGCCCCAGACGCGCCGCTTCTGCACGTTCGTCGTCGCCGGCCGGGCCTTCGCGGTCGATGCCAGCGCCGTGCAGGAGGTGTTTCGCGGGACGGTGACAACACCGGTGCCGCGGGGGCCGACGGCGATCCGCGGGCTCCTCAACCTCCGTGGCCGGATCGTGCCGGCGATCGACCTCCGCCGCCGGATGGGGTTCGAGCCGATCGCCGACGAGGGGATCCATGTCGTGCTGACGGCCGGCGGCGAGACGCACAGCCTCATCGTTGACGCCCTCACCGACGTCGTCGACATCCCCGTGGCATCGATCGAGACGTCGAGGGTCGGGGCGGAGGGGAGCCTGGGAGAGTGCATCGAGGGGGTGGTTGCCGCCCGAGACGGGCTCGTGCACCTGCTCGGGATCGAGGCGATTCTGGCAGGATTGGTGGAACCGACCGTGGAAAGGAAGATCCGATGAGCGTGCAGGCAGACGTGCGGAATGACCGGCGCGGGTGGCTCCGGGAGCTGGTGGCATTCGCCACCAATCCCCTCCTCCTCGCGCTCCTGCTGGTGTCGCTGGTGCCCCTGGCCCTGATGGGCTATGCCACCTACCGCAGCGCCTCGCAGGCGCTCGATGTGGAGGCGCGGGGGAAGCTCACGGTCGTCCGCGAGATCACCGTCAAACAGGTGGAACGCTACTTCGCGGGGCTCCACGACCATCTCCGCGTGCTCGCCGACGATCCCTCCACCCGCGAAGCGCTTGCCGATTTCCGCGAGGGCTTCCGCACCGTCCTCCAGGACGGCGCCGTGACCGAGCCGGAGCAGTTCCAGGCCCGGCGCGATCTCAACGCGTGGTATGGCAATGAGTTCGCCCCGCGCTACAAGGCGGAAAACGACAAAGAGATCAAGACCGAGGGGCTGACGGCCGTTCTCGGCGACGCTTCGACCTGGCTCCAGGATCTTTATCTGGTGCGCAATGCGAACCCGACCGGATCGAAGGATCTCCTCGACGCCGCGACGGATGCCTCGGCCTACAGTCGGGCCCATGCCCTGCATCACCCGAGGCTCCGTAAGGTGCTGCGGAGCTACGGGCTCTACGACATCTTCCTCATCGATGCCGAAAGCGGCGAGATCGTCTACACCGTTTTCAAGGAGATCGACTTCGCCACGTCGCTCAAGAACGGCGCCTTCGCCGAGACGGCTCTCGGGAAGGTGTTCCGCCAGGCAGCCGGCGCCGGGCGCGGGGATGTCGTCTATTTCAGTGTTTTCGGCCCCTATCTCCCCTCCTACGAAAAGCCCGCTGGGTTCATCGCGGCGCCGATCCTCGACGGCCGGAAGGTGGTTGGCGTGCTCGCCTTTCAGCTGCCGCTCGACCGGATCAACACGGTCGTCGGCGAGACCGTCGGACTGGGCGCCACTGGCGAGACCTACGCCATCGGGCCCGACAAGCTGTTCCGCACCGATTCCCGGTTTCTCGAGCGACTCGGCGTGAAGACGACGATCTGTAACACGAAGTACAAAGTCGACACCGCGCCGGTTGAGGATGTCTTCAAGAATGGTGGCAGCGGCACCGGCCCGGCCATCGATTACCGCAAGCAGCCGGTCCTCTCCTCCTGGGGGCCGGCGCTCGTCCACCCGGCCGACGGCCCGGGCAACGACGCGGTGAGGTGGGCGATCGTGTCGGACATCGATCAGGCGGAGGTGTCGGCCCCGGTCGATACCCTGAAACGCTTCGCCGGCTGGATCTTCGGCCTGACGACACTCGGCGTGGCCCTCCTCTCGGCGCGAATCGCATCGTCGTTCAGTCGGTCAGCGCGCCGCCAGGTGAAGCTCGTCGACGGCATCAAGGACAACACCCACACCCTCGCCAGCGCCTCCGAGGAGTTGACGAGCGTCAGCCAGCAGATGAGCGCTGCGGCGGAGGAGACGACCGCTCAGGCAAACCTCGTCTCTGCGGCCGCCGAGGAGGTCAGCGCCAACACGAAGACGGTGTCGGGCTCGGTCGAGAACCTCGTCCAGAGCATCTACGAGATTGCCCGCTCCGCCCAGGATGCCGCCGGCGTCGCCCGGCAGTCGGTCGACATGGCGCGGGCGACGTCAAAGACGATGGACAAGCTCGGGACGTCGAGCGCGGAGATCGGCCAGGTGGTGAAGGTGATCACCTCGATCGCCGAGCAGACGAACCTCCTCGCCCTCAATGCCACGATCGAGGCGGCGCGGGCCGGCGAGGCGGGAAAGGGCTTCGCCGTCGTCGCCAACGAGGTCAAGGACCTCGCGCGCGAGACCGCCAAGGCCACCGAGGATATCGGGTCGAAGATCGAGGCGATGCAGGCTGACACCTCCAAGGCTGTCAATGCGATCGGTGAGATCGTGGCAGTGATCGAGAAGATCGACGGGCTGCAGACGAAGATCGCCGCCGCGGTCGAGGAGCAGAGCGTCACCACCAGCGAGATCAGCCGCAACATCGGCGAGGCGACGATCGGCTCGACGGAGATCGCCCAGAACATCGGCCAGGTGGCGCAGGCGGCGCAGAATACCGCCGAGGGGGCGAGCAACGCCCAGCTCTCGAGCCAGGAACTGGCGCGGATGGCCCAGAACCTGCAGCGGCTCGTGGAGGAATACCAGAAGTGACGCCGGGGCCGTGGGGCCCCGGTCCACGCTGATCCGATGGCTGATTCCATGCGTGCCCTGATCGTCGATGATTCCAAGCCGGTGCGGAGCATCCTCGCGAAGATGCTCGTCGACCTCGGGTACGCGTGCGAGCAGGCGGCCGACGGCGAGGAGGCGCTGGCGATCCTCGCCAGCAGCGGCCGGCCGGACGTGGTAACGGTCAATCTCCACATGCCCCTCATGGACGGGTTTGCCCTCATCGAGCGGATCCGTGGCCAGGCCCTGTGGAAAAGCTTGCCGATCGTGGCGATGTCGTCCGACAGGGCCCCGGAGGTGGTCGACCGGGCGATCCGGGCGGGGGCCGGTGTCTTCGTCGCCAAGCCTTTCACTCCGGCAGCGATCGGCGAGGCCATCGCCGCCGTCGGCGCCCGAACTGTTCCCCGCCCCGGTGCCGCTCCCGGCCACGCGCCGTTGCGGATTCTCGTCGTCGATGATTCGGCGGCGATCCGTGGCATCGTCTCGACGACGCTCTCCGCCGATCCGGAGCTGCGCGTGACGGGGACTGCGGCCGACGGGGTCCAGGGGCTCGCCCGTGTCGCCGAATCCTGCCCCGATGTCGTCCTCCTCGACGTCGAGATGCCGGTCATGGACGGGCTGACGATGCTCCGCGAGCTCCGTCGTGTTTACCCCCGCTTGCCGGTCGTGATGTTCTCGACACTCACCGAGCGCGGCGCGAAGGTGGCGCTCGATGCCCTCGTTGCCGGCGCCAACGATTACGTCGCCAAGCCGAAGGGGGCCAGCAGCGAGGAGGTGGCGGCACGGATCCGCGAGGACGTGATCCCCAAGCTGAAACAGTTCCGCCGGCAGGTGTCGGCACCGGGGGGCGGCGCCGCTCCCCTCCAACCCAGGGCCACGCCCCGGACCCGTGCCGACCCTGTCGCGGTGGTGGTCGTGGGAGTGTCGACCGGCGGGCCGGTGGCGCTGTCGGAATTCCTCCCCGCGTTCGTGAAAACGGCCGGGGTGCCGGTGCTCATCGTCCAGCACATGCCGGCCGTGTTCACCGCCCACCTCGCCGAGCAACTCACGAAGGTCTGCGGCCTGCCGGTCCGGGAAGCGCTCGACGGCCATCAGCTCGGCGCCGGCGACATCCTCCTCGCCCCCGGCGGCCGGCATCTCAAGGTGGTCCGCAGAGGGACGAAGGTGATCGTGCAGATCGACGACGGCCCCCCCGAAAATGCCTGTCGGCCGGCGGCCGACGTTCTCTTCCGCAGCGCTGCGGCGGTGTGGGGGGGGGCGACGCTCGCCGTCGTCCTCACCGGGATGGGGAAGGACGGCCTCAAGGGGAGCGAGGCGATCCACGCCGCCGGCGGCACGATCCTCGCCCAGGACGAGATCACGAGCGTCGTCTGGGGGATGCCTGGGCATGTTGCCCGGGCGGGCCTGGCCGAGGCGGTCCTCCCCATCCGGCAGCTCGGCGTCGAGGTGGGGATGCGGTTGCGACGGCGCGGCTGACCTTTGCTCCACGGTCGGGTGTATCCCAGACAGGACGGCTCCCTTGAAGGTCAATCCCCAGCAGCTCGCCTTCCTGGCGACCTTTCTCAAGCGGCGCAGCGGCGTGGTCATCGACGCATCGAAGGCCTACCTCGTCGAGGCCCGGCTCCTGCCGGTGCTGCGGCAACGGGGCCTCCTCGATTTCGAGGGCCTCGTCGAGCGCGTCCGCAGCGCCCGTGATCCCGGGCTCGAGCAGGACGTCCTCAATGCGATGATGACGCACGAGACGTCGTTCTTCCGCGATCGATCGCCGTTCGAGACGGTGAAGCGGCTGCTTCCCGACCTCCTCAAACGTCGCGCTGTCGCCAGGCATCTGGTCGTCTGGTCGGCGGCCGCGTCGTCGGGGCAGGAGGCCTACAGCCTGGCGATACTCTTGAACGAGCACTTCCGCGAGGCGCTTGCCGGCTGGTCGGTGCGGATTCTCGCCACCGACATCTCCGAGCCGGTGTTGGCCCGGGCCCGAGAGGGGCTTTACAGCGATCTCGAGGTCACCCGCGGCCTGCCGGTGGAGCTGCGGGACAAGTACTTCGTCCGGCTCCAGGGGAAGTGGAGCATCGGGCACGACTGCCGGAGGTATGTCGAGTTCCGGAGGATGAATCTCCTCGAGGCCTGGCAGGGGGTGCCGCCGTGCGACCTGGTGTTCCTGCGGAACATCCTCATCTATTTCGACGTCCCGACCCGCGCCGCGATCCTGGCGAAGATGCGATCGACCGTCCGCCCCGACGGAGCACTGTTCCTCGGCGGCGCCGAGACGATGCTCGGCGTCTGCGACACCTACGACCGCGTCGAGGGGGTCGGCTGCAGCGTCTACCGGCCGCGGATCAGCCCCGCTCCGAAGCGCTCTTGAGGGCCGGCCGGGCTCGGCTGCGGAAAGCCCTTTCCGCGGCGATGAGCACGGGGGGGGGAACGATCTCCACCGGAGCAACGCGGGCCCGAAGCGGTTGGACCATCACGTCCGTTTTTCCGCGTGACGCCCTCCTGCCGTTGTCGCCTCTTCCTCTGGATCCAATTTCCCCGCGGGCCCAGGAGGCCAATCCGATGTCGACCGAAGACCACGAGGCCCGAGATCAGTCCCTGGGGCAGGCCTCAACAAACGAGGCCGGGAAAATCGAGGGCGAGCCTCGGGATGCGGCGGCCGAGCCGGCCATCGGCGCCTGGCTGCGTGTGCTCCTCGATCCGCGTTCCATCGAACGGTTGCTCGTCGCCGGTGGATGCCTGTCGATCCTCGGCCTGATCGCCACGCTCATCAGCCTCGGGGTATTCGAGGACCCGCGCGTCGTCGCTCTGGCGCTGGTCTGCGCGACGCTCTTCCTGTTCGGTACCGGCTGGGGAGTCTCGCTGCGCTCGCGTCACCGTCTCGCCGGGCAAGCGATCACGTTCCTCGCTTGCGTGGCCGCCCCGCTCAATCTCTGGTATCTCAACTGGCAGGGAATCGTGACCGTCGACGGGCACCTTTGGGTCGGCGGTCTCCTCTGCTGCCTCGCCTATGCTGCGACCATGGTCGTGCTTCGTGATCCGGCCTTTTTCTGGGCTGTGGAAGTGGGGGTGACGCTCACCGCCCTACTCCTTCTGGGCGACTTGGGGTTGGGCACGGACAGTGCGTGGGTGTGCCTTGCGCTGTTCGGCTTGGCGACAGTCTCGATCCACGCCGAACGAGCCTTTGCCATCGATGACCCGGTCTACGACCGTCGTCGCTTCGGTCGTCCCCTCTTCCTGGCAGGACAAGTGCAACTCCTCGCCGCGGCCATCGGGCTCCTCGGGCTGCAATTGGTGGCCTGGATCGAGCTCGATTGGACGGTCGCCGGCTGGGCCCTGGGGGGGAGCCGGGTGGCGACGTCGCCGCTGGTGGCCGCCGGGCTGTGGTTGGCCGCGGCCTATCTCTGGATCGTCTCGAGCCTCGAGGGAAGCGGTCGACCCGCGGCGATGCGCGGGGCGTTCTCCGGCCTGGCGGCGACCGCGGTCCTCCTCGCCGGCGGCACGATCCTCGAGGATCTCGTCACGGTCGATCTCCTCATCCCTCTGGCAGCCGCTGCCGGCTTGGTGGTGATGGCGACGGGACGGGCCTGTGACGGCGCCGCCGGCAGCCCTGCCGTCCGCACCGTCGGGCGCGCCTGGCGTACTGCCGGGCTCCTGATGGTGGCCGTTGCGGCGATGGCGACGATCATGCAGGGGGTCTTCCGATTGGTCGGCGACGAGACCGGGCTGGCCGGAGTCGGCCTGTTCCCGATGGCGACCGCTGGCCTGACCGCACTGGCCGCGTTCGTCGCGGCCAACGCCTCTCAGCGGCGTTTCCTCCTCCTCGGCGCTGGCGCGATCGTGGGGATGACGGGCGCCGGCTGGGTGCGGCTCCTTCATCTGGAACCGGCCCAGGCTATCAAGCTCGGTGCCACGGCGGCGGGATTGATCCTGCTGGCCGCCGGCTGCCGTGCGCGGGTCAGGGAACGGGCCGGGGAGCGTGACGAGGGAGTCGGCTTTCTCCTTGTCGTAGGAAGCGTGGTGGCGGCCGGGCCGGCCCTCTGGAACGTCCTCGGCAACCGCTGGACGGGTGGTCGGCCGGTGCTGTTCGACGAGATGCTCCTCGTCACCGCCCTCCTGCCGCTGATCGTGGTCGGGTGCGTCGCCAGGATCCGCTCCGCCACGGTCTTGGGCGTCGGCGGGATGGCGATCTATCTGCTGACGCTGTTTGCGAATCTCGTCTACCGTCCGGAGCTCGCCGTGGGGATCTATCTCGGCGTAGGTGGCCTGATGATCTTCCTGATCGGGATCGCCCTGTCGGTGTGGCGGGATCGGATCCTCGAAATCCCCGGTCGGATCGCCAGCCGGCGGGGGATCTTCCAGGTGATCGACTGGCGATGAGTGCCCGGGCCGACTCCGCCTGGGCTAGCCCTTCCACTCGACGCCGAGGATCGAGACGTCGTCGAGCGGGCCCTTCGGCTGGCACCAGGCCTGGACCGATTCGAAGAGCTTCGTGACGTTCGTCTCCAGCGGCTGGCCACGGAGCGACTCGACCAGCGCCGTCATCCGCTCGTTCCCCATCTGGTCGAGCTTCTCGTCCATCGCCTCCGGCACGCCGTCAGAGTAGAAGTAGACGCGATCGCCGGGCTGCAGTTGAATCGCCTCCTCGGTGAACTCGACGTCGGGCACGAAGCCGACCGGGAAGCTCTCCACCTCCAAGAGCTTCAAGGGGCCCTCCTTGGGGACATGGAGCAGCGGCGGATGCCCCCCCGACGTGAAGCGGAGCATCCCGGTGGGGACGTGGAGCACGCCGTAGAGGATCGTGAAGTAGAGGCCGACCTGGTTGTCGGCCTGGAAGAGGTTGTTGAGCTGGGTCACGACCTCGGCCGGCGGCACCACCACCGACGGCCCGCCGTCCTTCCCCGGGCGCACGAGGAGGGAGGAGTCGGAGACGCGGTTGGTGAGGAAGGCACCGACAGTCACCGCCAGGAGCGACGACGGCACGCCGTGGCCGCTGACGTCGACGACGAACATCCCCAGATGCTCGTCGTCGAGCGGGAAGACGTTGAGGAAGTCGCCGGCGAGCTCGTTGCAGGGAACATACTTCCAGGCGACCGTCGCAGAGGGGACATCGATCGCCTTGGCCGGCAGCAGCGATTGCTGCACCTTCGCGGCGGCGTGGAGGTCGCGCGTCATCCGCTTGTTGCTGCGTTCGATCTGTTCGTTGACGGCCGTCAGTTCGGAATTCGCTTTCTGGAGCGAATCCTTCGCCACGGAGAGCGATTGGTTGGTGACGATCAGCTCCTTGTTCTTCGTCACCGCGTTCTCGAAGATCGAGACGAGGAGGTTGAGCACCTGCTGCCGGCCCGCCTGAACCTTGAACTTCTGCCCGGCGATCGTGACCTCCATCTCGCTGCCGGGGATCGGCGATTCCGCCTCCAGAGGCGTATCGAGGAGCGAATCCATGCGCCCGAGGAGGTAGTTGGGATCGTAGGGCTTGGTGACGTAGTTGTCGGCTCCGGCCTCGAGGCCGCGGATGATGTCGACCGGGTCGGAGAGCGACGAGAGGAGGATCAGCGGAATCGTCTGCCACGACGGATCGGTCTTGGCGATCTTGCAGAACTCGTAGCCGTTCATCTCCGGCATCTCGATGTCGGAGATGATCAGATCGGGGCGCTTTTCCTTGAGGAGCTCGACCGCTTTGACGCCGTTGATCGCCCACCGGACCGTGTGGCCCGCATCGACGAGGCGCTTCTCCAGCATCTTCGCCTGGATCCGGCTGTCCTCGGCCATGAGGACATCGACACGGTGGCGCGGGCTGGAGGGAGTCGGGGCCCTGCCCGGGGACGGGGTTTCGCTCATGGCACCACGGGAGGAGAAGCGACCCCGAGGATGTGTCGTGGGGCCGGTGGAGGGGAATCCCTGCTGATTGGCTGACGGCCTGGAGGACGGCTTGGCCGGGGGATCAGAACTTCCCCATCGCCTCGGCTTGATCTTTGTGGATCGAGAACAGTTTGTTGAGGTTGGTGAGCTTGAAGACCTCATAGATCTGCGGATGGATACTGCACATCTTCAGCTTCCCCTTGAGAGTCCCCATCTTGCGGTGGATCTGTCCGAGGAGACCGAGGACGGCGCTCGACATGAACTCGACGTTGGAGAAGTCAAGGAGAAGGTTCAGCCCCTGCCGGTCGTTGATCAACCGCAGCAATTCCACCCGCAGTTCATCGAGGGCGGTCTCGTCGAGGATCTTCTTGTCCTTGAACTTGGCGATCTCGGCTTTTTCCTGCTTGGAAACGTCGATTCTGCGAAAGGCGTCGCTCATGGACGATGGACCTCGGATGGAAGAGAAGAAGGGAAAGAAACGGGAATGGGATGGGAGCCGACATTATATCCCGGCCGGGGCGCCGATTCGCGGCGGCGGTCAGAAGTTTGTCAGGGCCTCTTCGACGTCGGCGTGGATGGGGAACAGCCGGTCGAGGTTGGTGGTCCGGAAGACCTCGGCGATCGAGGGCTTCATCCCGCAGAGCCGGACTTGACCGCCGGCGGCGTGGATCCGCCGGTAGAACTGGCAGAGGGTGTCGAGCATGGCGCTGGAGAGGAACTCGACGTCGCCGAGGTCGAGGAGGAGATGGGTCCCCCGGTGAGCTCCCACCACCTGGCCGATTTCCTCCCGGAGGTCGTCAAGCGGGGCCTCGTCGACGAGCCGACGTTCGAGAATCCTCACGACATCCACGGTGCCGTGGCGGGTTGATTCGATGTGGCGGAACATGGGAAGGCCGTTGATGCGGGGGGATGACGTCGAGAGTATAAACCGTTTTTTTGGATCATTCGCCCCGGGGAGGTTTTTCTGGTTCTGCGGCCAGACAGGGAGGGCCGGAGGAACCAGCGCCGGATCTCCCCCCAAGTCATGGAGGACGTTTGCCGAGTGGCATTCCGTGGCCTAGGTTTCCCCGGTCGGGCGCGGGCGTACGATCCTGGGCAGGGCGTATCATGTCTCAATATCCGGTCGGTTTCTGGGGGCCTCGGCCACGCTGGGCGATCATCCCCCTCGCGGTGCTTGGCGGAGTGCTGGGATGGGTGGCGGTGCGGCAGTCGGCGGAGGTCGACGAACCGGTGGCCGTGACCGCCCTGAAGCCGGTCCCGGGCGACGGGATCTCCTCCGGTGCTGGGGAGGGGAGGCTGCCGATCGAAGTTCGCTACGGGGTTCCCGCGCCGCGAACGGCCCGATTTTGGCTGGAGCCGTCGCCTCGCTGACCGCGGCCGAGGCAATTTTTCAGCCCGGCTCGGCGGCCCAGAAACGGGCTTCGGACCTCGGCGCAAGTCTTGACTCCGCATTGGTTTGTGGGTTTTCCAAAGGTCCTTGCACCGACTCACGGCATGAAATCTGCTGAGCGCCGGCCGGATGGCGGCGACCCTGCTGGCCGGATAGGCTGCCCCTACCTGGAGCGCTCCTCTGACGGCGGCCCGGACCCTTGATGGGGCTCCGTGCCGCCGTCGGCGTTCCGGTGCAGCGGTCGGGTCAGGCGGCCCGTCAGCCATTGATGGCCCGCTGCTCCCCCCCGGAGCCACCGAACCATGGGCCTCACTTCCTCCACCCCCCGCTCCCGCCGTTTCGCGTCGTTACGAGGGACCTCCCTGGGCCTCCCTGGCGCGTTCACGCTCGTCGAATTGCTCGTCGTGATCGCGATCATCGGCACCCTCGTCGGCCTCCTCCTCCCTGCGGTTCAGGCCGCCCGCGAGGCTGCCCGGAGCATGTCGTGCAAGAACCAGCTCAAGCAACTCGGCATCGCTTGCCATACGATCAATGACGCCAAGCGCGGCCTGCCGCCGGTCGCCTCCCCGTCGAGCCGGGATCTGGCCACGCTGGCCGGCAACGGCTATCGCGGGGCCACCGGATTCACCGCCTTCACCTGGCTGCTCCCCTACGTCGAACAAGGGAACCTCTTCGATCTCGCCAACCGGACCGTCTACACGCCGGTCCCCGGAGCCCCCGGGGCGGGCACGATCTACGCCGTCTCGATCCCGACTTTCCTCTGCCCGACGGAGATGTCGAGCACCGGCGGGTTGGGGGCCACCACCAGCGGCGGGGCGAAGGATTGGGCCGTCGGCAACTATGCCGTCAACTACAACGTCTTCGGCAACCCCACCGCCGCGACCCCCGAGGCCCGCATCCAGGGGAGCTCGCGGATCTCGCAGTCGATGCCCGACGGGACGACGAGCACCGTCCTCCTGGCGGAGAGGTACGGCACTTGCGGCTCGAGCGGCAATGCCGACGATTCGAGCACCAACGGCAATCTGTGGAGCGATTCCAACAACCGCTGGCGCCCCGTCTTCTGCATCAATGAGACGATGCAGTCGCCATCGACCGCCGGCTACACCGCCTGCGCCGTCTTCCAGGCGGCGCCGCACTGGATCAAAGCGTGTGATTCGTCGCGGGCCCAGACCCCGCATTACGGCGGAATGAACGTGACCCTCGGTGACGCCAGCGTGCGAGCGGTGCAGGGGGACATCAACCCCGCCACCTGGGCGAGCGTCTGCCACCCGGCCGACGGTCAGGCCGTGGCCGATTGGTGATCCCGTACCACACGCGCGGTCCGGCCGACCGCCAGGAGTGCCCCGGATGGCACCGCGCGCCGAGATCGCCCTCCTCACCGACCGCCGCTACACGGCCACCGTGGCCCCGGCGGGGGACTGGTATCTCGGCAACATCCTCGCCGACGATCGGCTCCTCATCGCAGACCTCGCGGCCCGGGGGCTGGCGAGCGTGCGCCTCGATTGGGCCGACGAACAGATCGACTGGCGGGCCTTTCGCGCGGTCGTTTTCCGCACCACGTGGGACTACTACGACCGTCAGGAGGAATTTACCGCCTGGCTCGACCGGGTCGAGCCGATGGCGCGGCTGATCAACGACGCCGCGACGGTCCGTTGGAATCTCGACAAGCACTATCTCGCCGACCTCGCCGCCCGCGGCGTGCCGGTCGTCCCGACGCGGTTCCTCGAGCGGGGTACCACCGCCAGCCTGGCCGGGATCCTGGCCGCCGAGGGCTGGAGGGAAGGGGTCGTGAAGCCGGCCGTCTCCGGTGGGGCCCGGCACACGCACCGCTTCGACGCCGCCGGGGCCGCGTGCCTCGAAGGGATCATCAACCCGCTCCTGGCCGGGGAGGCGTTTCTCGTCCAGCCGTTCGAGCCCGACATCGTCACCCATGGGGAGGACACGCTGGTGATCGTCGGCGGGCGCTTCACGCACGCCCTGACGAAACGGGCGAAGCCGGGGGATTTTCGCGTCCAGGACGACCACGGGGGGACGGTCCATCCCTGCACGCCGACCGCGACACAGATCAGCTTGGCCGAGGCTGCGATGGCGGCCTGCGAGAACCCTCCGGCCTATGGGAGGGTCGATCTCGTGCGCCGTGCCGACGGGGCGTGGGCCGTGATGGAGCTGGAACTGATCGAGCCGGAGTTGTGGCTCCGCCGTCACCCGGCGGCGGCGGCGGCTCTGGCCGAGGCGATCGTCGGGCGGCTGGCGTGAGGGCGCGTCATTCCACCGTCACGCTCTTGGCGAGGTTCCGGGGCTTGTCGACGTCGCAGCCCCGCAGGAGCGAGATTTCGTAGGCGAGCAGTTGGAGCGGGATAGCCGCCACGATCGGCTGGAGCCATTCCGGGACATCCGGGATCGGGATGACATCGTCGGCGACTCGCGCCACTTCGCGATCATCGGGGCTGGCGATGGCGATCACGGGGCCACGCCTGGCCTTGATCTCCTGCATGTTCGACATCACTTTGTCGAACACCTGCCCCCGCGGCACGAGAAACACGCTCGGCGTCTCCTCGTCGACCAGCGCGATCGGCCCGTGTTTCATCTCCGCGGCCGGATACCCCTCGGCGTGGATGTAGCTGATCTCCTTGAGCTTGAGGGCCCCTTCGAGCGCTACCGGATAGAGGAACTGCCGGCCGAGGTAAAGCACATTGCGGACGTGAGAGTAGCGCTCGGCCACCTGCTTGACGACCTCGTGGCAGCGAAGCGCCGCGCGCACCGCATCGGGCAGGGCGCGCAATTCGGCGATCAGGCGCTCCCCCTGCGAAACGGAGAGGTGCCGGGTGCGGCCGAAGTAGATGGCGAGCATCGCCAGCACGCAGACCTGCGACGTGAAGGCCTTGGTGCTCGCCACCCCCACTTCGGTGCCGGCGTGGAGGTAAACACCGCCGTCGGCCTCGCGGGCGATGCTGCTCCCCACCGCGTTGCAGATGGCGAGCGTCGTATGGCCCATGCGCTTCGATTCCCGCAGCGCCGCGAGCGTGTCGGCGGTCTCGCCGCTCTGGGTGATCGCCAGCGTGATCGTATTGCGATCGACCGGCGGATTGCGGTAGCGCAGCTCGCTGGCATATTCGACCTCGACGGGGATCCTCGCCAGTTCCTCGAACAGGTATTCGCCCACCAATCCGGCGTGGTAGCTGGTCCCGCAGGCGGTCATGATGATCCGCTCCACTCCGCGGAGCTGCCGTGCATCGAGATTCAGCCCACCGAAACGAGCCGTTGCATCGGCATCGTCGAGCCGCCCCCGCATCGCGTTGGTGAGTGTTTCGGGCTGCTCGTAGATCTCCTTGAGCATGTGATGGGGGAAGCCCCCGAGATCGGCGTCCTCCGCGTCCACCAACTGCTGCAGATCATGGGTCGCACAGTCGACGGTGGCGGCACCGCGGGTCGACACCGACCAGCCATCCGCATCGATCCGGCACACCTGCCGGTCGGCGAGGTAGACGACCTTCTCGGCATGGTTGGCCAACGCGCCCGCGTCGGAGGCGATCGAGTGCCCGTGGGGGCCGATGCCAATCACCAGCGGGCTGCCGAGGCGAGCACCGACGATCGTTCCGGGGGCATGGCGGCTGACGACCGCGAGGCCGTAGGTACCGCGGACGACCTCCGTCGCCCGGGTGACCGCCGCGACCAGATCCCCCGACCAGAATCTGGCGATGAGGTGGGGGAGCACCTCGGTGTCGGTGTCGGAGCGGAAGACGATGCCGTCATCCTCGAGTTGCTGCCGCAGCTGGAGGTAGTTTTCGATGACACCGTTGTGGACCACGGCGAAGTCCCCGGCTCCGTCGACATGCGGGTGGGCGTTGCGCTCCGTAGCCGGACCGTGCGTCGCCCAGCGGGTGTGGCTGATCCCGCAGGTGCCGGCCAGCGGTTCGTCGTCGAGTGCGCTGGTCAGCGCGGCGATTCGGCCGGACCGCCTGCGGACGTGGATGCCCGCGTCATCGACCGTCGCGATGCCCGCGCTGTCGTAGCCGCGGTATTCGAGGCGCCGCAGACCCTCGAGGAGGATCGGGATGACGTCGAGCGAACCGGTGAACGCGATGATGCCGCACATGTCAGGAGTCTCTGGGGGCGCGAAGGGAGGATCCTGCGGACGGATCGGAGGTCAGCAGGCTGTCGATGAAGTGCTGGCTCGACCGCACGAGGCGGTCACGAGTGTGCAGTACGCGAGAAAACCGGAGGTTTTCCAAGTGGACCGGTTCTCCCGGCTGCCTCGCAGCCGGTTCGGTCAGGGATGACTTTTTCCGCGGGGAGTGACGGGGGAGGCTCGATCAGTTCGACAGCCGGGTCGGGACGGCTACCGGTTTGAAGCCGCAGCCTTCATAGAGGGGCGCGAGTTCATCGGCACAGGTGAGCATTACGTACGGAACGCGGCGGTGGCAGGCCGCGTTGAGCGCCCCTCGCACCAGCGCCGAGGCGATCCCCTTGCCGCGGGCGTCATGACGGACGACGACGTAGTCTAACTGCCAGTTCACCATCGCGGTGACGAGGAGGAATCCATCGATCGCGCGGTCCGGATCGCGGTGGAGGACGACATAGCGCACGCCGGGCCAGATGGCGAGGAACTTGCCCCGGGTGCGGAATTGATCAGTGACGAGATCCCAAATCGAACGACAGACCGGTTCGTCGTCGAGGATCTCCTGCACCGTTACCACATCGACCGGTTGGTCGACAGTCGATGCCGCGACGGGTTCGCAGATCATGTGCATGGAAGCGCCGATAGGCAGACCAGGGAATTGGGCGTCTGGCTGGGAGCGGGGAGCGGTTGGCGGCGAGCGAGGAAGGAATCCGGGGAGGGAGTTCCTGGGTGGCGCCGTGGGAGGGATGAGGCTCCATTCTTTCCGTCATGACCCGGAAAGGCAAGCGGACGGGTTTATCCGGCCTGCTCAGCGCCGATCAGCGCTGTCGACCGATGGCGTAGAGGGCGTCGGAGGAACGCACGAAGAGGACGCTGTCAGCAACCAGGAGCGACGCGGTCACCGGCTCGCCCACCTCGATCGAATTGACGAGGTCGAACGTCCGTCCCGCTCCCACGATCGACACCCAGCCGTCGTTCGATCCAAACCACAGCCGGCCGTCGACGAGGAGTGGGCTGGTCCGATGCTGGCCGGTGTGCGTCCGCTCGAACCACAGCTCCGCGCCGGTGGCGGCGTCAAGGCACTGGAGCTTACCGTCGTTGTGGAGGAGATAGACAAGGCCATCGGCGATCAGCGGCGTGCTCACGTCAGGGGTGCGCGGGTGGACCCAGGCGATCACCTCCGGCTTGTCGGAGCAATCGCCCGCGAGCGCGTCGGAGACCTTCAGCCCCACCGTTGGGCCCCCCTTGGCCGTCGGGACGACGATCAACCCCGGGACGATGCCCGGGGAGGCGACGAAGCGGAACGTCGGATCGTGCGGCTTGGGGTTGGTGCCGGTGGGGCCGTTGAGCTTCGAAAACCGCCACAGCTCCCGGCCGTCGCCGAGGGCGTGGCCGGTGATGCAATCGGCGCCGTGGACAACGAGGAACTCCCGCGCGCCATCCCGGTAAACGGCCGGCGAGGCGTAGGCGTGCTTGCATTCGAACTGGGCGTCGGTGGGGCGTTCGACCTCCCAGATCGTCTTCCCCGTCGCGGCGTCGAGCTTGACGACCTTCCCCGTGCGGGTCTGGTCGTCGAGCTTCATCGGGCCGTGGATGAGCTGAAGATAGAGGGCACCGCCGTCGAGGACCGGCGTCGAGGTCATCCCGAATTGGATGTCGATCCGCCCGAAGCGTTCGTTGATGTCGGTCTTCCACACCTCGTCGCCGTCGATGGTGTGGCAGGCGAGGACGCCGGTGCCGAAGAAGCTCCAGACATGCTTGCCGTCGGTCGACGGGGAGGGGGAGGCGGAGTTGCCCTCGCCGGCCCGCGCGTCCTGATTGCCGCTCCCCACCTGTTTCTTCCAGAGGATTCGCCCATCCTTCGTCGCCAGCCCGAGCACGACGAGGTCATCGCCGTCGTTGCTGGTGAGGAAGATACGGCCCCCCCAGACGCAGGGGGTGGCGCCGGCCCGGCCGGGGAGCGGGGTCCGCCACAGGACGTTCTTCCCCTCTTTCGTCCAGTCGGTCGGCAGGCCGGTGGCCGCCGCCGTGCCGTCATGATTCGGCCCGCGCCAATCGGGCCAGTTTTCGGCCGATGCCGTCAGCGCGGGGACGAGGAGCAGGCCGACCAGGAGCGTCGCGACGGGGCGGGGCATGATTGATCCTGTGGGATGGCGGAGTGGATTGGGGCGCCGCGGGGGCGGCCATCAGGCATCCTTCGGCTTGCAGTACGCGAGATGGCGCTTGCTGTCGTCGAAGTTGCCGTAGTTGCAGGTGATCTCCTGGCCGGCCTCGATCTGGCGGCTGGCGATGCTGCTTTGCCCGTTCTCGTGGGTGTTGGCGTCGTGCGAGTGGTTCATGAACCGGGCATCGTCGATGCAGAGGTAGTAGGTGTTGCCGTTCTTGTAGGCGTGCGACTCGAAGAAGGCCCGCTGCAGGTCGGTGAGTCCCTGGGCGTCGAGGTCGCGCTGGTGGATCACGATGTCGACGTCGGAGAGCTTCCAGACGAGCGTCCCCGCGGGGATCGGCTCGGCGGCGAACAGCCCGACCCCGGCGATCGGGCTTCGGTCGAGGTATGTCTTCACAAGCAGCATCGCCGTTGCTTCCCCGGGGCAGGGCCTGCTAGCAGGCCTGGTAGTCGATCGTGATCTCCTCGCCGGCCTCGATGTCGCGGGCGGCGCGCCAGCCATCGCGGCGCTCGGCACTCGGGGTGGTGGAGTGGTTGAGGAACCACCCCACCTCCATCTTCGAGAAGCTGTGGGGTACACAGCAGTAGTCCTCGCGCTCGACCCCGTAGACGAGACAGAAGGCCTTCAGTTGAGGGTCTTTCTCCATCTCGGCGTAGGTGACGCGGCGGACCGAGTCGTCGAGGAACAAGGCGAGGTAGGCCCCCTTCCGGACCGGATGAGTGACGAACACCCCGACCCCCGCGATCCCCGATGGCCGGAGGACGAACGACCGCTCGTCGGTCTCGCGCGACTCGGTCGACAGAGGAATCTGTACGAACGTCAGGTTCGTCGGCTTCGCGGGCTGTGCAGCCTCGGAGGCCGGGGTGTCATGGTCGGTCATCGTGGCGTCCGCCCCTGCGGGGGAGCGGTCTGTCTGACGGAAAGAAAAAATAGGACCGGCAGGATTCGAACCTGCAACCAAGGGATTATGCCTCCCACTTCGGCTTTCGCCGCCCCTTTCGGGTTCGTGGTCTGGACCATACCTTCGCCCCGCTCGCGGCGGGATGCGTCTGCCGTCTGGCCTCTACACCTTCCGTCACAACCGGTTTGCACCGGCCCCGACGGCTTGGCTCGGGATTGGCATGTCACCCCCGGCAGATGCCGATGGCGACGAAGCGTTCCCCGAGTTTGGCAGATTCTACCGCCGTACCGCAGCGCCCCCGTGGGCGGTGACTGCGAAGCGGCGGCAACCCGTGGGGCCTCACCCTGCGGAAGGATCCGTGTAGGTGGTGCCCGTCAAGTCCCCTGCTCTGACCGTTGAGCTACGGTCCCAACTGAAAACCGATTATGGATCCCGGGATCCCCCGGGGGCAAGGAGGTGGCCCGGGAGGCGGTCGCCCCGCGAATCCTCCCTGCCGCCCGTGGGGCGATCACCGCGGATTGATCACTTGAGGATCTGGGAGAGGTTGTTGAAGTCGTCCCGCCACAGCGGCACCTCCTTGTCGAGGTTCACCCCCGTCGGCATCACGTCGCTGGTACTGGCGAGGAAGGCCTCGTTGTTGGTGAGGAGGACGAAGTCGGTCTCGTAGATGAGCCGCTCGCTGTCGTGCGGCGCGGTGATCCGCCGCAGTTTCAGACCGTGCTCCCGGGCCAGTCCCTTCACCACCGGCCAGAGGTCGATGTAGCGGTTCTTGATGTTCATGCAGATGATCCCGTCGTTCTTGTCGGCGAGGTGATCGACGTAGAGCTTCATCGCCTCGGTGGTGATCAGGTGCGTCGGCACGGAGTCGCCGCTGAAGGCATCGACGGCGATGAGGTCGAAGCGGTGGCTCCCTCCCTGCTGGAGCTCCTGTTCGAGCATCAGCCGGGCATCGCCGGCGACGAGCTCTTTCTCCGCCAGGCAGTCGGAGAGGTGGGTGAAGAGTGTTTCCGCCTGGCGGATGACCTCGTCGTTGATCTCGTAGAAGCGGTAGAAGTCGCCCGGCCTGGCAAAGGCCGCGGTCGTGCCGATGCCGAGGCCGATCGTGCAGATCCGGACGCCGGTCTTCCCGTCGAACGCATGGATCGCCTTGGCGATGCCGGTGTGCTCGCCGTAATAGGCCAGCGGGATGCGGCGCTTGGCGATGTCGTCGGAGACGTATTGCTTGCCGTGGGCCGTGCCGCCGTGCAACATCGTGCGGTGATGGAGGGGGGTGCCGACGTCGGTTTCCGCGATCTGGCTGACGCCGTAAAAGTTGCGGACCTGATCGATGAAGCGGGCCGGATCGGACATCCAGGTGCGGAGGAGGAGGAGCCCCCCCACCGCGCCGAAGGCAGCGAGAGCGTACTTCCACGCTTCGCCCTTCCCCTCCGCGTCGCCCTTTGCCTGCTTCAGCGACGCGGCGAGGAGAACGGCGATCGCCAGGAGGAGCGAGCCGTAGATTGTCAGGCTCCATTCGTGGTAGTCGGTCCAGAGTCGGGGGGCGATGAGGCTGACAAACACGCCGCCGAGCGCTCCGCCGAGCGACACGAGCATGTAGAAGAGGGTGAGATGGTCGGCGTGGGGGCGGATCCGCACGATCTCCCCATGGCAGACCATGCAGATCAGGAACATCGTCGTCGACAGGAGGATCACCTCCTGCCAGTAGGGCATCCGGTGGCTGAATCCGATCCCCTCGAGGCCGTCGCGGAGGAAGTAGAAGAGGCTGTCACCGGCCACGGCCACGACCGCCGCCAGCATGAGGAGCGTCGTCGTGCGCCGCAGATACCAACGCTCGTGGTCGAAGCAGATGATGAAGGTGAGGAGATAGAGGCTCAAAGGGACGATCCACAGGAACGGAATCGGAGCCACATCCTGGCACATGTGGTTCGTTGTGGCCAGGAATACCATCGAGGCCCAGGCGGGGAGGAGGACCCAGGAGATCGGGTGGAACCAGGCGATCGGGTGGAACCAGGCGATCGGGTGGAACCAGGTGATGCCGCTGCCGGGGTCGGCCGCGCGGGTCCCCCGGGCGCCGTCGGCCTTGGCACCGTGCCGGAAGGAGAGATAGGCGATCGCGGCACAGGCGACAGCGAACACGGCGAAGGCGACCCGCCAGACGAAGGTCTGCGTCCGCACGCCCCAGATGGTCTCGAAGAAGAACGGGTAGGTGAGGAGGGCGGCGAACGAGCCCATGTTGGAGAGGGAGTAGAGCCGGTAGGGCGACTTCCCGGGGAACACCCGGCTGAACCAGGCCTGCACGAGCGGACCGGTCGTCGCCAGCATGAAGTAGGGGAGGCCGACGGCGACCGAGAGGAGCTTGATGATCCGCCACGTCGGGTCGCTGCTATCGCTCGGCTTGAAGGCCGGATCGGGGGCGATGGAGAACAGGGCCACGGCGAGAGCCAGGAGCACGATGTGGAGCCCCATCTGGGCCGCGCGGGGAAGGAAGCGGATGCTGGCGTGCGCATAGGCGTAGCCGGCAAAGAGGAGGCACTGGAAGAAGAGCATGCAGGTCGTCCAGACCGCCGGGGAGCCGCCGAACCAGGGAAGGATGAACTTCCCGATGATCGGCTGGACCTGGAAGAGGAGAAACGCGCTGAGCGTGATCGCAAAGGCAAAATGGAGCCCGAGCCAGCGGTCGGAAACCGGGCCGGGCTGGGGCTGCGTGGATTGGGACATGCGGGAATGAAACCTGCTTGCTGGGGCGTTCTTGGAAGGGTCGCGGTCACGGTTGGGCGCGATCCTCAAGCGTATCGTTCGCCGCGGGTGCCGCAGTCGGTATTTCATCGACTTTGCCGACTCGGGCCGGGGTGGCCGGCAACCGGCCGGGCGGCTCGGTCAGCCCCGCTGGCCGCGGGCCGAGACGGCGTCATCGACGTAGACCGTCCGCCCCTTCGTCCAGGGGTCGCCGCTGCAGGCCCCGAGGATGCAGCAGGCGTGGAGGAGGATCCCAGGGATCACGAGGGCCGCGTAACCGGCAGCGACGACCAGGAACCAAGCGACGGCATTGAGCCATTGCCGCTTGTAGAGTTGGCCCAGCCCGGGCACGAAGAGGCTCATCAGACCGGCCAGGCCGGGGCGCCAGCGCCGCACCGGGGGCTCGTAGACGATCCGCCGGGTGGCAGCGGAGCGCGGAGGGGGCGGAGCGGCGGGGAGCGGGGGTGGGATTGCCGCCGCGACTGTCGGAGCGGCTGTCTCGCCGGAGGGGGGAGGGGGCTCGGCAGCGGCAGCAAGCTCTGCGGCGGTCCGCTTCCGCTCCGCTTCGAGCCGACGCGCCTCGGCGCGGTGGCTGGCGATCTCACGCCAGGACCGGACGAGATTCCCCCAGGCCTGACGGAGCAGCCCGGCCGATTCCCGTCGCCGTCCGAGCCCGAGAAGCACCAAGCCGGCGAGCGTGACCGCAAGGGCGAAGCGAGTCCGGGCGATGACCGTGAAGGCGATGCCCAGCGCCGCCAGAAACGCGCCGGCGGCGGCGAGAAGGTGACGCGCCTCGAGCCGATCCCAATCGACCAGCGCGGAGCGCTGCCGAAGCGGATGCGGGATGGTCAGCGGATGCGGGATGGTCAGCGGATGCGGGATGGTCAGCGGATGCGGGATGGTCAGCGGATGGGCGGCCGGAGGATCGGGGCGCCGCCCGGGATGGAGCGTCGCCTTGAGGAGATCCTGGACGGTGAGGCTGATTGGGCCCCCGCAGAGCCAATCGAACGACCGGGCCGGCCTCCACTCCGGCATCCCTTGCGACCAGACCAGATCGTCGGCAGAGAGCCAGCCGTCGCGGACGAGGTCGACCAATCGCTCCCTCGGCACCGGCCCTTGCCGTTGTCCGTCGCGGGCGTAGTACCAGCGTTCGGTCACGTCAGGCTCCGGAAGCACGTCGCTGGTGGACCGGCGGAGGCGGTGGCGGTGTCGGGTGCCAGCCTGATCGCGTCATGGTTCAGGGCTGGATCGTGCCCCCGACCTTCACCTGGAGCTTGCCGACACATTTCGAGTTCGGCGGGACGTTGACTTTCATGTAGAGGACGCCGTCACGGTCGGCGGGGCGCTCGTAGGACGAACCGACGAGGAACGGCTTCGGGGGCTTTTCGGTGGCGGCGGGGGCTGCGGCGGGAATGATCGCCCCCATCACCGCGCCGAACGGGACATGGGGGAGGAGGTCCTTCTCGGGGTTCTCGCCGACCAGGCCATCGGGCCCGGTGGTGAGCGGGGCCGTGGTCAGCTTGTAGTCACCGCTGACCCGGATCCGGATCGTACGGTCCTTCCCCACGGGGCCCACTTCCTGCCACGACTTGCCGGCATCGAGGTCGAAATCGATCTCGCTGGCATCGAGGCTCTGAGCGGCGAGCTGCTCGAGCTTTATCTTGATCGGCTCGTTCTGCGGGTAGAGCTTCTGGAGTGCCTCGAGAATCGTGCGGGCGCGGTCGTAGGAGCCGGCATCCTCGTACGACTTGATCAGCTGCTCGGTGTCCTTGAGGAACGAGTCCTTCACCTTCTCCATCTTGGAGTCGAGCTTCTTGACCTCCGGGTTGGGCTTCGGCCGCCCTTTGGCGGCCGGCTGCGCGGCCGCTGTCCCCACGAACACGGCCATCAAGCACCAGCCGGCAGCGGCGCCATGCCGCACGAGCAGACCTTGGAAGGATGAGCCACGACCCGCCATGTTGATTCCCCTGAAATCCCCAACCGGGTTTTCCGGTCAGGCTGCCGTCCCTCGTTCCCCCGGGACGACCAGACGTCCCGACTGCCCCGCGGAAGAAGTGCCCATGGATGCCGGCCACCTATCGAGCCGCCCACGCGCATGTTTCACCGCTCTTGGTGTTGTACCCCGTTCCTCGCGTGGGTTCTATTCCCGCGCTCCGCTCGGCCAGAGGGAAGCGGGCGGCGCGGGTCGCCCGGCCGGGATGAGGCAGCGTCACGGGCGACGATCATGGCCCCGAGCCCCGGCTCACGGGGCCGTTTCGGCTGCCGGCACCGGGGGGAAATCCGGGAGGATCTCCGGGGGAATGATCGCGGGGACCGGCGCCCCTTCCGCCGGCGTCTCGCCTGCCGGAGCCGGCCCGATCGACTTGAGCAAGCGGAAGAACTCGCTGTCGGTGGTGAGCACGAGGGTGGCGTCGCGGTCGAGGGTTTCGCGGTAGGTGTCGAGGGTCTTCACGAAGCGGTAGAAATCGGCGGCCTTGGGGCTCGATCCGTAGGCCGAGGCGTAGGTCTCCGAAGCCTTCGCGTCGGCCTCGCCCATGATCTCCTGAACCTTGAGGTAGGCCTCCGACTCGATCTTCTGCAGGTCCTTCTCCTTCTTCCCCTCGATCTTCGCCGCCTCGCCGGCCCCCTGCGAGCGGAACCGCTCGGCGATCTGCATCCGCTCCGACGACATCCGGTCGTAGATCTTCTCGATCACGCCGGACTTGTAATTGAGCCGCTTGATCCGGACGTCGAGGAGCTCGATGCCCCACAGCGTCACCTTCGGCTGCGCGGCGGCGAGGATCTCCTTCTCCAGGGCCCGCCTGCCAAACTGGATCGGCGGGAGCGAGGAGATCGACACGCCCGTCTCCTCGATCGTGTCGTCCTTTTCGGCGACCCGATCCTTGTCGGAGCGGACCACCTCGATGAGATCGTGGCGGGCGACGACGTTGCGCGTCTCGCTGCCGAGGATGTCGTCGAGTCGGGAGACGGCGCTGCGTTCGTCGCGGAGGCTTTGGAAATACTTGAGCGGGTCGGCGATCCGCCAGCGGGCGAAAGTGTCGACGACGATGAACAGCTTGTCGCGGGTCGTCATCTCGGTCGGAGGGCCGTCCCATTCGAGGATTCGCTTCTCGAAGCGGTTCACCGTCTGGATCATCGGCAGCTTGAAGTGGAGGCCGGCGCCGCTAACGCCGTCGTGGGCGTTGATCGCCGTGCCAACCGGCCTGCCGAACTGCGTGACGATCACCTGCTCGGTCTGGTCGACGGTGTAGGCGCCGCCGAGAAACACCGCGCCGATCACCAACAGCGCGATCAGGCCCAGCGGCGAGAAGACCAGCCCGGAGAGCCAACGGCCGACGTGGAGGAGCGGATGATTGATCGGGAGCGGGCTCATGGTGTGGTGTTCCCCGTCGAGGTGCCCTGGCGCCGGCGGGCCGGGAGTGGACGGGCCGGATCGGCTTCGGGCTGGCGGAGGTTCATCAGCGGGAGGAATTGCCGGGCGTCGGCGTCGAGGATGATCTTTCCTCCCAGCTGCGGGATCACCTCCGAGAGCGCCTCGAGGTAGAGCCGCTGCCGCGTCACCTCGGGAGCCTTCTCGTATTCGGCCAGTTGCTTGCGGAAGCGGGCGACGTCTCCCTCGGCCTCGTTGACGCGCTTGAGGGCGTAGCCCTCGGCCTCGCTCACCTTCCTCGTCGCCTCGCCACTGGCCCGAGGGACGACCTTGTTGTATTCCCCATTGGCTTGGTTGATCGTCTGCTCGCGCTCCTGCTGGGCGCGGTTGACCTCCTCGAAGGCCGATTGAACACGGGCCGGTGGGTGGACACTCTTGAGCTGCACCTGCTGAACACGCATCCCCATTTGCAGCTCGCGGATCAGTCCCGTGAGCTTTTCGATCGCCTCGTTCTCGATCCCCTGCCGACCGACGGTGAGCACCTCGTCGACAGTCCGGTCGCCGATCACCTCGCGCATCACGCTCTCGGAGAGGTCGCGGAGCGTCGGCCCCGGCTCGCGGTTGTTGAACAGCCACTGGGCCGGATCACTGATCTCGTACTGCACGACCCACTCGACATGGGCGGCATTGAGATCGCCGGTCACCATGTCGCTCTCGCGAGCCTGCTCGCTCGACACCTGATCGGGGTTGCTGCCGCCGACGGTGCCGAAGCCGAACTCCATCTTCAGCTGCCGTTTCACCGGCACGATCGTCACCTTGTCGATGCCGAAGGGGAGCTTGAAGCGCAGCCCCGGGTCGACCGTCTTGATCACCTTGCCGAAGCGCTGCACGACGCCGACGCTCTCCGGGCCGACGGTGTAGACCATCCCGAAGAGGCCGCTGACCAGCCCGAAGAGGAGGACCGCGGCCAGCGGTGCCAGCCACGCGCCCCCCGCCGGGAGGCGTGGGAATGAGGGGGGCAGGCCGGAAGATTCGGACGGACGAGCCATGCGGGGCGGTTTCCTGAGGACGGGATCCCTCTCATCCTGATCGGAATCGCCGCCGATGCAAACCTTTTCGCTGCCGGTGGCGCGACGATTTCTCCGCCGTCACTCCCCAGCGGCCGCCGCATCTCCCCCGGCGGCCCCGGCCCGGGCCCTGTGAATGAGGAAGTCGACGAGCTCCTGGCAGTGGAAAAAACCCTCCCAGAAGCTGTGCCCCTGCCCCTCGGCGACGATCAGCTCCACGAGGTCACCCTTGCCGAGGGCCTCGTAGCGGGCCTTCAAGCGACCGGAGTTCGGCTCGAGGGGGACAACGACGTCGATGTCGCCATGGATGATGCAGACCGGGATCCCGGCTCGGGCGGCGACGTCGATCTTTTCCACCGGGCAAAGCTCGTCGACCTTTGCGAGGAGGTCGGCAGGGGTGAGCCCATAGGCGCCCGCGGCGCCCTCGGCCCCCGGATAGGTGCGCCAGTCGTAGACCGGATAGATCCCGCCGAGGCCGGCGGTGAGGTCGGGATGGGCGATCGCCCAGGCCGAGGCCCACAAGCCTCCGCGGCTACGGCCGAGGAGGGCCGGCTTGGCGGCGTAGCCGCGCTTCACCATCTCGGCATGGAGCTTTTCGGTCGCCGCCACCGCCGCCGGACTGCCGTACGACTCGCCGGTGTCGATCCCCGCCACGGCTACGCCGGCTTCCGTGAAGCGCTCGTGCATCCACTTCTCCGCCTCGTCGGGATAGGGCGCGAGCGTCGGGCCATAGAGGATCCAGGGACGCGGGGCGCCGGGAGGGAGGGCGTTGACCTCAGCCGGCGTGAAGAGAAACGCCGTGTGACCGTCGACGGAAAACACCTCGCCGGGAACGATGAGGTTTTTCTGCGGCGCTGACGCGGCGGGCTCTTGGGCACTCGCATGAGGCGTGGCCGCGACGGAGGCCCCAAGCGCCGCCGCGACGAGGATCGCGATCGAGGCCTGGCGATTCACAGAGGGGACTCCGGAAGCGATGGGAGCGATAGTGGTGTTCATGCCGGTAGTCTAAACCGGGCACGAGGGCCCTGTCCGGAGGTAGAGCCGATTCTGCGTTCCCGTCGACGCGATCACAGGTGGGCCACGCCTAGTCGATCGCCCAGACTGCGGAGCTTCAGATCGAGCGTCCAGAGGATGAGGGAGCTGTCGAGCGCCGCCCAGAGGAGATGGGCATCGATCAAGCCAATACCGCGGCCATGGAGGCGACGACTCTCGATGAAGGCGAGGATCTCGTCGTGGGACGCCTGTGCCGAACGGGGCAGGGCGGAGAGGAGGCCGAGGATCTCCCGCCGCTGCTTCAGCCCCCCGCAGGCGAGTTCGCCGATGATGAGCGGATGGCAGGCCACTTCTCCGGCCCCGAGCAGGGCGGCTGCCCGGCTGTTGCCCCGCCGCAGGTGGTCGATCCACACCGAGGAGTCGAGGAGCACCATTCAGCCCGGTCTCCGCCGGGGAACCGGGCGCGCCTTCGGTTCGGAGCCACCAAGCACCGCCAGTCGCCGCGACGACTCCCGCGCGATGAGCGCCTCGAGCCCCATGCGCACAAGCTCCGTCTTCCGGTGGACGCCGGTCAGCCGAGCGGCCGTGGAGAGTGCCTTGTCGTCGATGTTGAGTGTGGTTCTCATCCATCGATTTTCCCAGAAACGTATGCATACGTCAAGAAATCCTCGATGGGGACCGGGGCTGCGACTTCGGACGCAGGCAGGGGGCTCCGCGGGGCTTTGCCATCCCTTCACTCCCGAGCAAACCGAATCCTTGACAGCTCGGGGGGGGGGGGGGGGGGGGGGGGGCGGGGCCGGGGGGGGGGGTAGGCTACGTTCCGGTGGGGGGTATACGGCGGGCATGAAAGCGCGCGAGCGTTTTGCCGACATCGTAAAACTGGGAGGATGAAGCATGCAGCGGAACGGCGCTTCGAGGAAGAGGTCGGCAGACCGCGGACGCGGGGGTCGCTGGCTGCCGGCAGCCGTGGAGCGGCTTGAGTCTCGATATGCGATGGATGGTGGAGGGATGTCTCCGACGGTCGCCCTGCCGCCGTACAACTCCGCCTTGGGGATCGGATCGGAGACTCGCCTGCCGGTCGTTGTCGCTCCCGTGCAGGCCGCGGCTCCGGTTGGCGTCGCGGCGCCAGCACCCTCGTCCGGCACCGCGAACGCCCCCGCGGTCATCACGGCATCGCTTCAGGCCCGGGCTCCGACTGCCGAGCAGCAGACTCAAGGGACGCCGGGCGGGACGGTGAAGACGAGAGACCCGATAAGGTACTTGGAAACCTATCCGGGCCCGCTGACTGCCGGAGCACACAGAGAGATTCTTGATCCATGGCCCGGAAGCCTCACCCCGAACGGACCGGGTACCGACAGTCCGCTGTTTGAGCATGAGTATTTCCACAAAGGTGAGATCACCATCGATTTCAGCGATATTTGCATGCCAGACAAGCTTGCTAAGGTGAATGCGCTCGCGGATGCGATCTTTGCGGATATTCGCAAGCAGTTGCCTGTCTACTTCAATCCGCGAAATGAGAAGGAAGCCGCCGAGGCCAAGGGCCCAACGTTCATCGATGGCGACATGTATTACTCTTTCAAGGCAAAGGGATGGCTCGCCGGTGACGCGGCGCCGGCTTTGGGGGTCAATGGCGAAGCGAGGGATGGCCGCGTCTATGTCATCATGAATGACTTGGGAAATCGTCGGCTCCAGGCGACGACCCTGGGCAACCACATGATTGTGGGGCATCGCTTTTGGCAAGTGGATACCTGTGAGGATTCGATCCGCATCTCTACATGGACCGACCGGGAGAGGCGGAACGCTTGGCAAAACGAAGTTGGCTTCTGGCTCTGTGGGCCGAATGATACCGTCAAGGTGTGGAAGAACTTTCTGATCACCGTTGCCGACACGCACAAGCGCATCGGAACGATTGACGGTCAGGTCAGCGACGTCGTGACGAGTTCCTACTATGGTCCCGCGCCAGTGGGACGAGGCGCCGCGCTCCTGCCAAAGGACCAGGATCTCATTGCCTGGGTGTATGGAGACGACGCCCCGTTCGCCATCGCATGAGTGCGTTGGCGTGGTAGGATTGAGGTAGGATGCGGGGCGGCGGCCATAAGGAGGTAGGCAGTGAGTGTCACCGACACCAAAAGATGAGGCAGGGCCCCCGGGGCTATCTTGGTGGTGTGTGTCGTTCTCGCGTCGGCCGGGCGCCGCCCTGATTACGCGAAGCTCGAAGCTTGCACTCCGGCCGAGCTTGTCGAGATCATGCGCGGTGGATGGCGTGTAAACAGGGGCGCGGCAGGAGCGGAGTTGTCGCTCCTGGCAATGCGAAAGCCGGAGATCGTTCGCCTTGTGTCGGATAAGATCCACGAACTTCTCGATTCTCCGTACCCGGAGACGCGACGTTGGGCGACGTGCGTTCTTCACGAAATCGATCGTTACCGTCAAGATGCGACTTCTTCGGCGCAATTGATGCTCTCCGACAAAGGGAAAGATGACATAGCGACAGAGAATCGCTTTAAGGTGCTTTACCATCTCGTCAAGAACCCAATCGTCCTGCGCGAGTGTCACGACCTCGTCGTACAGTCTCTCTCTGACGACGATCACGTCGTGATTCATGCGGCCGTGGGTTGCATCGCGAAGGAGTCAGAATTGACGCCTCTCGATGACAAGGTCGCAGTGGATCGGTTGCTCGAACTCTGTCGTACCAACAATATTGGCTGGCAGTCCGACGCCTTGGTGGCTCTTTCGCGAGTCACTCCGCGTCTTCGGTCCAGAGTCTCGCTTGGGCTCGCTACGGTCGAGTGTCTCCCTCTGAATGAGAAGGAGTACGCTGCCGCCATCGAGGCGACGAGCCGGCGGGAAGACGAGGGCTGAGTGTCTTTGCGGCCGGCAACAGCGACCGGCGGCCGAAGGGGCACAAGACTCTCGCCAGCCATGGTGCTCGCAAGTGCGACCGGAACGCCATCCCGTGGATGAGTTTCTCCGGCGAACGCGGCCCGGGGAGGCTGGAGTTGGCCGCGGCGGCGGAGTGTGAAACAATTGAGGCATGATCACTACATGCCGCTTGCTCGTTCCGGCCGTTGCCCTGCTTGCCGTCGTTGCCGCCGCGGGGGTCGCCCGCGGTGAGGGGCCCGACTTCGGCCGCGAGGTCCGGCCGATCCTCGCCAACCGCTGCTTCAAGTGCCACGGCCCCGACGACGCCACGCGCCAGGGGGGCCTGCGGCTCGACCGGCGTGATGACGCCCTCGCCGCCGCCGATTCGGGGAACCGGGCGATCGTGCCGGGCCACACCGCCGACAGCGAGCTCGTGGCTCGGATCGGCAGCTCCGACGCCGACGTCGTCATGCCCCCGCCCGACACGAAGGCGGTGCTTACTCCCGGGGAGAAGAAGATCCTCGCCGCGTGGATCGCCGCCGGCGCCCCCTACGCCGAGCACTGGGCTTTTCAGAAGCCGGCTCGCCCGGCCGTGCCGAAGGTGCCCGATGCGGCCGGAGCCGCGGCGCCACAGAATCCGATCGATTTCTTCGTCCGCGACCGGCTCGCTCGAGACGGGCTGCGACCGAGCCCGGAGGCCGATCGGGCCACGCTCTGCCGGCGCGTCCACTTCGATCTGACGGGGCTGCCGCCGACGCCCGCCGAGCTCGACGCCTTCGTCGCCGATCAAGCTCCCGACGCCTATGAAAAGCTCGTCGACCGTTTGCTTGCCAGCCCGCGCTACGGCGAGCGCTGGGCGCGGCGGTGGCTCGATCTGGCCCGCTATGCCGACACCAACGGCTATGAGAAGGACCGCGAGCGGCGGATCTGGCCCTATCGCGACTGGGTGATCCGGGCCCTCAATGACGACATGCCCTTCGATGCCTTCACGCGCCGCCAGATCGCCGGTGATCTCCTCCCCGGCGCCACGGCCGACGACATCGTCGCCACCGGCTTCCATCGCAACACGATGATCAACGAGGAGGGGGGGATCGATCCGCTCGAGTTCCGCTACCTGGCGATGGTCGATCGGGTGAGCACCACCGGCGTTACCTGGCTCGGGCTGACGACCGGCTGCGCGCAGTGCCACAACCACAAATACGATCCCCTCACCCAGGCCGATTACTACGGGCTGTTTGCCTGCCTCGACAACGCCGACGAGCCGGAGTGGGTGATCCCCGACGCCGAGCAGACGAAGGCCGTGGCCGAGGCGACCGCCCGGCTCGAGACGGCGTGGAACGAGCTGCCGGGAAAGTGGCCTCTTGTCCCCGCAGCCGAAGGACAGCCGGCACCGGTGCCTCTCGAGGAACGCTTCGCCGGCTGGGAGCGCGAGGAAGCAGGCAAGGCGATCGACTGGCAGGTCGTAACGCCGCAGTCGTGGCAGACCTCCATGCCGCACTTGAGCATCCGCGACGACGGCTCGATCCTCGCCAGCGGCGATGTCACCAAGAGCGACCGCTACGAGATCGTCCTCCCCGCAGCCGACCATCCTGTGCAGGCGATCCGCCTCGAAGTCCTCCCCGACCCGAGCCTGCCGGCGTATGGCCCGGGCCTGGCCTGGTACGAGGGTCCGAAGGGAGACTTTTTCCTCTCAGAGTTCGAGATCACGGCGGGCGGAGCACGGGTGGCGGTGGCCGCGGCGAGCGATTCCTTCAACGGCACCGCGGCCTTCTCCGGGGGAAAGAGCACGGCGTCGCTCACCCTCGACGGCGACATGTCGAGCGGGTGGAGCACCAATGGCGATCAGGGGCGGCCCCATGCGGCGGTGTTCACGTTCGCCGAGCCGGTGGCCCCCGGGACGCCGATCGAGTGTGTGATGAAGTTCGAACGCCATTACGCCTGCCCGCTTGGCTGCTTCCGGCTCTCGGTCACGGGGGCCAATGGCGCCGCGGCCCGCGGGCTCACGGCATCTGAAGAGGCGGCCCTGCGGAAGCCGGCCGCGGAACGGACCGAGGCTGAAGTGAAGGCCGTGCGGCGCCGGTTTCTCGCCGCGGCGCCGGAGCTTGTCGAGTCGATGAAGGAGATTCGTGGGCTCGAGGCGCAGCTCCGCGGTGGGCCGACGACGCTCATTCTGCGGGAGCGCCCCGCCGACAACCCGCGGAAGACCTTCCTTCGGCACCGTGGCGAGTACACGCAGCCCCGTCAGGAGGTGGCTTCGGCCGTGCCCGCATTTCTCCCCGGCCTGCCTGAGGGTACTCCTGCCAATCGACTCGCACTGGCCGAGTGGCTCGTCTCCCCACAGCATCCCCTCACCTCCCGCGTCACGGTCAACCGGCAGTGGCAGGCCTTCTTCGGCCGTGGCATCGTGCCGACGCTCGAGGATTTCGGCTTCCAGGGAACGCCCCCCTCACATCCGCAACTCCTCGATTGGCTGGCCGTGACGTTCGTCGACGATCTCGGCTGGTCGCTGAAAAAACTCCACCGGCTGATCGTCACCAGTGCCACCTACCGGCAGGACTCGGCGGCGAATCCAGAGCAGCTCGCGGCCGATCCGACCAACAGCCTCCTCGCCCGTGGGCCGCGCGTCCGGCTCGAGGCGGAGCAGATCCGCGACGGCCTTCTCAGGGCAGCGGGGCTTCTCTCGGAGAAGATGTATGGCCCTGGGGTGCGGCCGCCGCAGCCGGCCGGCGTGACCGAGACGGCCTATGGGGGCGGCGCCTGGGAGCCGAGCCCGGGCGAAGATCGCCACCGCCGCAGCCTCTACACCTACCAAAAGCGGACAGCGCCGTTCGCGTTCGTGACCACTTTCGATGGCCCCTCCGGCGATAGCTGCCTCGCGCGCCGCGACGTCTCCAATTCCGCGCTCCAGGCTCTGACGCTCATGAACGACCCGATGTTCGTCGAGGTCGCCCGGGCCCTCGGGGCCGCCGCGCTCTCCAGCTCGGGCGACGACGCGGCCCGGCTCGACGATCTCGGCCGGCGCGTCCTCTCGCGCCCCTTCACGGCCGACGAACGGAGTACGCTACTGGGATTCCTCCGCGTCCAGCGCGAACGGCTCGCCGCCGGGGAACTCGATGCGACGAAGCTCGGTGGCGAGGGCGCTTCTGATCCGGTCGACCGGGCCGCCTGGATGCTCGTGGCGAGAGCCGTGATGAACCTCGATGAAACGGTGGTGAAGCGATGAACGGCCTCCTCCATGCCACGCGGCGTCACTTCTTCTCCGATTGCGGCCTCGGGGTCGGCAAGATGGCGCTGGCCGGATTGCTTGCCCGTGATGCTATCGCCGCCGAAGGGCCGCGCGTTATCACCGGGCCCCTCGCCCCCAAGCCGCCGCACTTCCCGGGGAAGGCCAAGGCGGTGATCCAGCTGTTCATGGCCGGGGCGCCGAGCCAGCTCGAGCTTTTCGACCACAAGCCGAAGCTTGCCGAGATCGAGGGGAAGCCGATTCCGCCGGAGGTGATCGGCGGCCAGCGCTATGCCTTCATCCGCCCCGACGCGGCGGTCCTCGGGCCGCAGTTCAAGTTTGCCCGCCACGGCCAGAGCGGGGCGGAGATCTCCGAAATGCTCCCCTGGCTTGCCGGCGTCGTCGACGAGATCGCCATCGTCCGTAGCTGCCGCACCGACCAATTCAACCACGCCCCGGCACAGATCTTCATGAACTGCGGCTTCGGGCAGCCGGGGCGGCCGAGCCTTGGATCATGGGTGACCTACGGCCTGGGGAGCGAGAGCGACGAGCTGCCGGCGTTCGTCGTCATGAGCACCGGCGGCGGGATCAGCGGCGGCAGCGCCAACTGGTCGAGCGGCTTCCTGCCATCGATGCATACCGGCACGCGGTTCCGCAATGCCGGCGATCCGATCCTCAATGTCGGCCAGCCAGCCGGCGCCGACGGCCGGCTCGCCGCCGACACCCTCGGCGTTGTCGGGGCCCTCAACCGCGCGCGTCTGGCTGCCGACGGCGATCCGGAGATCGCCACCCGGATCGCCAGCTACGAGATGGCCCACCGCCTCCAGACCTCGGCGCCGGAGCTGATGGATCTCTCCCAGGAGACGGCGGAGACGCTCGCCCTCTACGGCTGCACGCCTGCCGAGGCGAGCTTTGCCCGGGCCTGCCTCCTCGCCCGCCGGCTCGTCGAGCGCGGCGTGCGGTTCGTGACGATCTACCACGAAGGCTGGGACGGCCATTCCGACGTCGCCGGAAATGTCCGCGGCAACTGCGAGAAGACCGACCGGGCCTCGGCGGCGCTCGTCACCGATCTGCGCCGCCGCGGTATGCTCGACTCGACGCTCGTCGTCTGGGGGGGGGAGTTCGGCCGGACGCCGATGGTCGAAGCGAGTGCCGTCCTCGGCCGCTCGAAGGGGCGCGACCACCACCCCAATGCCTTCACGATGTGGCTCGCCGGCGGCGGGATCCGCCCCGGCATCACGCACGGATCGACCGACGAGCTCGGCTTCCATGTCGCTGCCGACGAGGTCCACGTCCACGACCTCCAAGCGACGATCCTCCACTCCCTCGGGCTCGACCACGAACGGCTGACGTTCCGGCACGCCGGGCGCGACTTCCGCCTCACCGATGTGCACGGGCGTGTCGTGAACGCTATCCTGTCGTGACTTGCCGCCGGCCCGTTTTGGCGCCGCGGTGTCTCGAACAGGGGGGCTCTCCATGCGACGGTTGCTGTCGGCTTGCTGTGTTCTGATCCTCTTGGTTCTGATCTCCTTGGCGCTTCCGGTGAAGGCCGCCGATCCGTGGCTCGAGGTCGCCGGTGGCGACGGGCCCGGGAAGGGGAAGAAGGTCGTTCTGGTCAGTGGCGACGAGGAGTACCGCAGCGAGGAGGCCCTCCCGCAGCTGGCGAAGATCCTCGCCCGCCACCACGGCTTCGATTGCACCGTGGTGTTCGCGATCGATCCCGCCACCGGCATGATCAACCCCAACACCAATGACAACATCCCCGGCCTTGAAAAGCTCGCCTCGGCCGATCTGATGGTGATCGCGACCCGGTTTCGCAACCTCCCCGACGAGCAGATGAAGCACGTCGACGCTTTCCTGAAGGCGGGCAAGCCGGTGGTGGCGATGCGGACGGCGACCCACGCCTTCAACATCCCCGAGGGACGGGCCTACCGCCGCTACAGCTGGGACTTCCCCGGCGAGGGTTTCGCGCAGGGCTTCGGCCGGCAGGTGCTCGGCGAGACCTGGATCAGCCACCACGGCGGCCATGGCAGCGAGAGCACGCGCGGGCTCGTCGCCCCCGACGCCAAAGATCACCCCATCCTCCGTGGCATCAAGGATGGTGAGATCTGGGGGCCGACCGACGTTTACGGTGTCCGCCTCCCGCTCCCCGGCGACTCCAAGCCGCTCGTCCTCGGGGCGGTGCTCGCGGGCATGAAGCCCGACGCGCCTCCGGTCGCGGGGGAGAAGAACGAGCCGATGATGCCGGTGGCCTGGGTGAAGAGCTATTCCGTCGAAGGGGGGCCCAAGGGGCGGTCCTTCACGACGACGATGGGGGCCGCCACCGACATGACCGCCGAGGGAACAAGGCGGATGCTCGTCAACGCCTGCTACTGGGCGGCGGGCCTCGAGGCGAAGATTCCGGAGACGTCGAAGGTCGACATCGTCGGCACCTTCGAGCCGACGCCGTTCGGCTTCAACGGTGCGAAGAAGGGGCTCTCCCCCGCCGACTACCGCTAGGAGATTTCCATGGCCAATCACTCCCCCGATCCGCATGCCCTCGGCCACCTGACCGCGTCGGCCCGCTACCACGACTATCGCTACGCCTCCAATCCCCTTGCCGAGGGCTCGGCCGGCGAGGTGCCGCTGGCCCGGTTCGATGCCGAGCTCCACGAGCGGGGCGGTTCGCGCGTGCTGCCGCTCGACAATTCGGCCGTGCTGGGGTGTGCCGGCCCGGCCACGAGCCCGGGCCTGTGTGCGAGCTTCGTCCGCGTTCGGGCCGGTGAGGCGGTGCTCACCGATGCCAACGCCACGAGCCACCTGTTCTTCGTGATGCGCGGCAGTGGCACCAGCAGCCCCGCCGAGGGTGCCACGGATCCGGCCACGATTCCCTGGAAGGCCGGGGATCTGTTCACCTTGCCGGCCCGCAGTCGCATGCTCCACGCGGCGAGCGAGGATGCGGCCCTCTACTGGGTGAACGACGAGCCGCTCCTCCGCTATCTGGGGGCCGAGGCGACGCAGCGGCAGTTCACGCCGACGCTCTACCGCCGCGAGGCGATTCTCGAGGCCCTCGACGGGGTGCTCCGCGATCCGTCGAGCGCTACGGCCAACCGGTTGAGCGTTCTCCTCGGCAACCGACTCTTTCCCCACACGATGACGGTCACGCACGTCATCTGGGCGATGTTCGGGCTCCTGCCGGTGGGTGCCGTCCAGGCTCCGCACCGGCACCAGTCGGTGGCCCTCGACCTCGTCGTCGACGCCCGCCCGGGGTGCTACACGATGGTCGGGCGGACCCTCGACCGCGACGGCAGCATCAAAGACGGGATCCGGGTCGACTGGAAGCCCCACTCGGCGTTCGTGACGCCGCCGGGGCTGTGGCACTCCCACCACAACGAGTCGGGCCAGCCGGCCCACATTCTCCCCATCCAGGATGCCGGCCTCCATACTTTCCTGCGGACGCTCAACATCCTCTTCAGCCAGCGCACGAAGGATGGCGGGCACGACGTCATCGATCGGGCGGGCTGACCTCCCCGAGGCCGGGCGTCCCGCGCCGTGATTGGGGACAAAAACCACGGGGGGTGGTGGCCACCATCCCCCCGAGCGTTTCAGGCCGCATGTTCCTGGCCGTGGCCGATCACTGGATCACGGACAGCCCACGGGCACCGGCCGTGTTGTACTTCGTCGTCACGGCACTGCCGAAGGCGGTCTTGACCACCGACGATCCCGAGCAGGTGCCGGTGCCGAAGACACCAGTGGTGGCAAAGGCCACCGTGTTGAACTGGCCGGCTCCCGTGCCGCCGATCAACGCCCCGGTGACGGAGTTGATCGAGATCCCGGTGGTCGCCTGGCTGATGCCGTTCCCCTGGACGATCGTCCCGGCCGCGGCACCGGTCATGAAGATGCCGGCGGTCGTCGAGGCGTTTCCGGTGAGGACATTCCCCTGGCCGGCGAGGCCGAAGGTCAGGCCGGTGGCGTTGAGGTAGGCCCCCTGGACGTTCCCGATGAAGGTCGAGCTCGTGACGAGCGAGTTGACACCGGCGGAGGCGAGCACCCCGCTGGCCCGCAGGCCGATCGCACTGTTGCTGACGCTGATCGCCGTGACCGTCGTCCCGGCCGCACCGGCGATGTTCACGCCGGCCCCGCTGAAGTTCTGGAACGTGACGCCGCTGAGCGAGCTGCCGGTGGCCGTGCTGCTGAACCACAGGCCGTTGACGCCGGCCCCGGCGGCGCTGCCGTCGAGGGTCAGCTGGCTCTTGCCGACCACCGACAGCGGGACGGTGACGGTGGGGAGGGCCGAAGTGAGGTTGATCGTTGTCGGAGCGGTGGAGGTGATCTGTGCCGGGGCCTTGAGGGAGTTGATCGACTGGAGGGTGTCGCGGAGCGAGCCGGCGCCGGAGTTGGCGGAGCTTGTCAGGGTCCACTGGATCCTCTTGCCGGTCGGGATGGTGACGCCGCCGGGGGCGACCATCGTGCCGCCGTTGGCCATCACGATCCCACCGGAGACCCCGCTGAAGTTGACCGTGCTGGTGGTCTGCAGCGTCGGAGCCGGCGAGCCGGCGGGGCCGATGTTGACATTGCCGCCGTTGAGGGTGCTGATCGCGATCTGCCCCTGGGTCGTCACCTGGGCGATCTTGAGGAGGCCGTTGTTGACCACCGTCAGCGGAGCCCCGGCCGCGGCGAGATTCGCCGACAAGGTGCCGAGGGAGTTGCCGGTGTTGCCGAGCGTCACACCTCCGGAGGTCGTGGCGACGTCGAACGACGTCGTCGTGGCAGCCTGGGTCTGGGTCACCGCCCCGCCGGCCCGGAGCGTGAAGGCCCCGGCAGCGATCGTCGACAGGCTGACGCCGCTCTTGTCGGTGAACGAGGCCGGTTGCAGGCCGGAGTTGATCTGCAGCGTGTTCACGTCGTTGCCGGCGTTCGCGAGCGTCACCGGTCCGGCGGCCGTCGTAACGGCGAGGCCAGTGGCCGTGATCGGGGCGGTCTGGGTGACGGCCCCCGTGGTGTTGAGGGTGAACTGCCCGGCGGTCACCCCGGCGATGGCGATGTCGCTCTTGTCGCTGACGGTCACGTTCCGGGTGCCGTTGCTCACCTTGAGCGAGGTGAAATCGTTGCCACTGTTGGCGAGGGTGATCGCCCCGGCCGTGTTGGTGATCGTGCTCGCACCGGCCGCGACGATCGGCCCGGTCTGCGAGACCTCCCCGGCCGTCGTGAGCGTGAAGATGCCCGCCTTCACCCCGCCGATGATGACGCCGTTCTTGTCGGTGAACAAGACCTGCCGCTGGCCGTTGTCGATCGAAAGCGTGCCGACGTCGTTGCCCGGATTGATGAGATCCATGTTCCCGAAGTTCTTCGTCGTCGAGTTGGCCGTGAGGCTCGTGGCGACGATCGCACCGGTCTGCGTCAGATGATCACCGACGGTGAGGGCGACCGCCCCACCGGTGATGCCGGCAACCGAGAGGGCATTCACGTCGGTCAGGCTGACGGCGCGGGTCTCGTTGGTGACCTTGACGCGCGTGAAATCGTTCTTGGCGTTGGTCAGCGTGATGGCGCCGCCGCTGGAGCTCGCCGTGAGCGTGCCCGCGGTGAGCACGCCGGGGAGCGTGATCGCATTGCCGGAGGCGAGAGTCAGGGCGGAGCCGGAGAGCGGGTCGGTCGCGCCGCCGATGATGGCACCGGCCGCCGTCACGCTCGTCGTCCCGCCGAGGGCCGGGGCATTCTCGGCCGAACCGGTTCCCACGAAGGTCACGCCACCGGTGAGGGCCGTGAGTTCGATCGACTGCTGCGTACCGGTGGTCACCAACGGACCGTTGACCGTGATCGAGGCGGCCGTGATCTTGATCGTGCCGGTCGAGGCGAAGTTGCCGAACGTCACCGCCTGGCCGGGCTTGTAGATCGTCAGATTGCCGTCGACGGCGATCGTGTCGGGGACGTTGGCGGGATCGTAGGTCGGCGGGGTGAGCGTGTTGTAGGAGAGGACCTGGGCGTTGATCTTGGCTGGCTGAACGAGGACGAACGTGCCGTTGGGGGCATTGAGCGTGACGAGGTTCGTGGCGGTCAGGTTGTTGACGACGTTGATGTCGCCAGCGACGCTCGTGAGGACGATGTTCGAGTTCGTGCCGGAGGCGGTGATCGGCCCGGCGGCAAACGTCCCGAAGTTCGTGTAGACGAAGTCCTTGACGGCCGTGCCGGTCACGGTGTCGACGTCGTTGAGCCCGTCGGTGAGCCTCACACCGCCGGCGGAGGAAACGGCATTCAGCGAGGTGCCGGTGACCGGGGCGGTCTGCGTGATGTCGCCCACGGCCGTGATCGCGAGCTTCTCGCCGTCGAGCCCGGCCAGGACGAGGTTGCCTGCCGAGTCGTTGAAGGTGATGTCCGCGGTGCCGTTGCTCGCCTTGAAGGTGTTGGCCTTGTTGCCGGCGTTGGTGAGCGTGATCGGGGCGTTGCCGCCGCCGTTGACAATCAAGTCGGTGGCCTGGATGGCGCCCGACTGGGTCAAGCCGCCGGCGACGGTGATCGTCACCGGACCGCCGTCGACGAACGCAACATTGAGGACGCCGATCGTGTCCTTGATCGACACCGGGGCGACGAGGCCGTTGGCGATGGCGACGGTGCCGAGCTCGTTGTCCTGTGTGTCGAGCGTGATCGGGTCGAGGCCTGTCCCCTGGACGGTGAGGTTCGCCGCCACGATCGGGGCCGACTGCGTCACGGCCCCGGCAGCCTTGATCCAGAGGAGGCCGGCGTTGGACTTCGTGAGCACGAGGCCCCCGGTGGCATCCTGGAAGACCACGCTCCCGGAGGGATTGACCGCCCCGAAGGAGTCGACGTTGTTCGTCTGGGTGTCGAGCGTGATCGGTGCACCGTTGCCGGTGACCGTCAGCGCCGTGGCGTTGATGAAGCCCGACTGCGTCAGCGGGCCACCGACGACGATGTTCACGGGGCCGCCCTGGATGAAGGCGATGTCGAGCGCGCCTTCGCTGTCCTTGATCCCGACGCCTCCGCTGCCGTTGCTGGCGGCGAAGGTGCCGATGGCATTCGGCTGGGTGTCGAGCGCGATCGCGTCCTTGAAGTTGCCCTGGACGGTGAGCCGGGGGGCGCGGATCGGGCCCGACTGCGTGAGCGGGCCAGCGACCGTGATCATCATTTTCCCGACATCGCTGGTGAGCATGTCGAGGGAGCCACTCGTATCCTTGACGACGACGGTGCCGGGGCCATTCGGGCTGGCCGGGTTGGTCGCCCCGAAGGCACCGAGTTTGTTGGCCTGCGAATCGAGAACGATTGCCGCACCGTTGCCGGTGACGGCGAGCGACGCGGCGTTGATGACGCCGGACTGCGTGATCCCGCCATTGGCCGAGATCCCGACCGTGCCGCCGTTGATCGAGCCGATCGAGAGGGCCTGATCGTTGCCGAAGTAGATCGAGCCTGGCGCGAAGGCCGTGACGGTGGCCACGGAGAGTTCGATGGGATCATCGACAGCGCCGATCGAGCCGGTCTGGGACGTGAGGACGACGTTCTTCGCGGTCACGTCGAGCGTCGTGTCGCCGTCGGTGATCGACTTGTTGGCCGTGACGGTCACCAGGCCATTGAGCACGCTTGTGACCACGCTGCCGAGCTGGACGCCGCCGCCGGTGCTGGTGAGGGTGATGCCCATCTTGCTGGCCGTCGCCTGCACGTCAGTGGCGCTGATCGTGCCGCCGGCCGTGACCTTCACGTTGCCGGCGGTCGACAACACCGACTTGAAGCCCACCGGTCCGGTCGGCTCCCCGAGGGTGATCGAGTCGAGCTCCGAGATCGTGATGTCGCCGTTGGCCTGGGCACCGAGCGTGCCGACGGCGGTCCGCAGGTTGATGATCCCGTTGGCCTTGGAGATCGCGCTGACGCGGGCGGTGGTGGCGAGGACGTTGGGGGAGGTACCCGTCGGATCGGAGGAGAGCACGTCGCCGGTGGCGGTCAGCGTCACCACCCCCTTCGGGGCCGAGACGGTGTCGACGGAGATCGTGTTGGTGGCGGTGGTGCCCGGGGGCGTGAGGGTGGTGAGGGTGACGTTGTTGGCACTCGACGACACGCTCTTGACCGTCATCGCCGAGGTGGTGGTGATGCGGACGTTGTTGGCGGCCGACACGCTCTGGAGCGTGAGTGGGAGGGTGCCGATGTTGTCGATGTCGATCGTCGAGGCGATGGCCGAAGCCGAGAGCGATGTGACCTGGGTGTCGAGGTCGACCCGCCCGGACTTGCTCGAGAGATTCGCCGACGCGGCGATCACGTCGGCTCCAGCGCCGGCGACGGCCTCGGTGAGGTTCGAGCCGGCGGCGAGCGTCACCGAGCCGTTCGGACCGGCATCGGCCAGGTAGACCGACATCGCACCGCCGGCATTGACCGTGATCGAGCCATTGTTCGCCGACAGGCTCTTTGTCGGAGTGCCGACGACGAGATCGTCGGTCTCGTTGATTGTGATCGTGGCACCGGCGCCGTTGACGCGGCCGGAGACGTTCTCCACCTTCGTGGTGACGGTAGCGCCGTTGAGGGCCGAAATGGCGAGGTTCTTGGTCGTCACGAGCCCCGCCGGGGCTCCGATGATGGAGCCAGCGTCGGCCTGGAGCGTCACCGCCGCGGGGGCGGTGACCGGGGAATTGATGATCAGATCAGACCCGGTGGCGGTGAGCGAAATCGTCTCGGTGCGGGTCGAATTGAAGTCGCCGGCGGTGATCGGGCCGTTGACCGTGAGCTTCTGTGCCGTGACGAACACCGAGCCATCCTTGGTGACCGCCTTGTCGAGCGTCAGGTCGCTCGAGGGGCGGTTGATCGTCAGGTCACCGGCGCCGGTGAGCGTGATGCCGACGATCGAGAATTGCGCCAGGAGGGCGTCGAGCGGCTGCTCGAGGGCCGTCCAATCGAGGCGCTTGGCCGAGAGCTGCGCCACCCCGCCAACGGTCGCCACGCCCGTCGCGGTCGTGCCGCCCCCCGGGGCGGGGCTGAAGGTCACCACCGGCGGCACGGCGTAATTGACGCCGGGATTGGCGACGGTGACGCCGTTCACCGAGCCACCGGAGATCGTCGAGGTGCCCAGCGCCCCCGAGCCGAAGGGGATGAGATTCACCGTCGGCGGCGTGGTGGAGCTGTAGCCCGAGCCGTTGTCGGTGATCCGGATGCTCGTCACCACGCCACCCGACATGTTCGCCACGCCGGTGGCCCCCGAGCCGACCGGATTGAGGAAGACGTCGGTGGTCGAGGGGTTGTAGCCCGAGCCGCTGCTGGTGACGGTGACGCCGGTGACGACGTACGACGTCGTAGCCTTGGCCGCCGCCTGCTGCGTGGCGTTGCCGCCGGTGAAGCTCACCGTAGCGCCGTTGACGTAGCCCGAGCCGGGCTTCGTGATCGTGATCCCGGTGACGAAGCCGTTGGTGATCGTGGCGATCGCCTCGGCCCCCGAGCCCACTCCACCGACTCCCGCGATCGTCACGGTCGGGGCCGAAGCATAGCCGGCGCCGGCGCTCGAGAAGGTGATCCCGGTAACGCCCAGGGCCGTCGTGGCCGTGGCCACGGCGCCCGACCCCGAGCCACTGCGGTCGACGATGCTCACCGTCGGCGGGGCGACGTAGCCCTTGCCAGGGGTGGCGAGATTGATGCGGGAGATCGCACCGATGCCGTTGACCGTCACCGGGGCGGCCGTGGCCCCGCCACCGGAAGCGACTGGCACCAGCGCGATCGTGGTCGTGGCCGGGTTGTAGGCGGTGCCGGGGTTGGTGATGGTGATCGAGCCGACGACCTGCTCGACGCCGGCGGTGATCGCGGCGGTCGTGCCGCCGGCATTCGGGGAGGAGAGGGAGACGGTCGGCGCGCCGGTGTAGTTCTTGCCCGACTCGATCGCCCGGTAGCCGACGACAGAGTAGTTCTGGTCGTTGAAGGCCACCTGCATGCCGTTGCCACTGCCGCCGGTGACGCCGGTCGGTCGGGTCGTGTAGCCCGAGCCCGGATCGAACACCGTGACGCCGGTGACATTCGTGGAAGTGAAGACCGTGGCGCGGGCCTGAAAGCCGGCAGGTGCCCCGCCGCCGCTGAAGGTGATCGTGGCCCCCTGGGAGTAGCCGCTGCCGGCAGTCAAGACACGGACACCCAGGACTTGGAGGAGGGTGCTATCCCAGAGCACCTGGACCGTGGCTCCCGATCCAAGGCCATTGACGCCACTGATCGTGGCGGTCGGCGCCGAGGTGTAGAAGCCGAAGTAATCCATTCTCACGAACCTGACAACCGTGTCGCCGGCGACCAGGAGGATACCCCCCTGGCCACCGACATGATTGAGGGCGGAGGTCGTGTTGAAGCCGGTTCCACCGCTGACCACCGAGACGGCGGTGATCACGCCATCGGTGCTGACAGTGTCGACATTGGCCACCAGGCCGGTAGCTCCGAGCGTGGCGTCGGAGAGGTAGAGCCGGTCGCCGGGGAGATAGTTGCCGCCGCCGCGGACGACGGCAAGCCCGGAGACGATGCCAGCCCCGGAGATCCCCGTGACCTTCACTTGGGCGCCGGTGCCAGCGACGACCGTGAGAAGATCACCGGGCACGTAGCCGCTGTTGGTGTTGGAGATCGTCCCGAGCGAGCCATTGGTGAGGCCGAGGAGCGGCTGCGCGGTAGCGCCGGTACCGCCGCCGCCGGTGAGGGTGGCGGTGGTCGATCCGGGGTACCTCGAGCCACCGCTCGTGACCAGGCCATTGGTCACTCCGCCGGTGAGGTTGGCGACCGCGGAGGCACCGAAGCCCGAGCCACTGGAGTCGATGATCTGGACGAGCGGTGCGGCCGTGTAGGCCGTGCCCCCCTGGGCGACGTTGATGCCCTGGATCGCACCGGTCGCATTGACGCTCACCGCCCCGGTGGCGCCGCCGTCGCCGGAGGAGATCACGACTGTCGGCGGTACCTGGTAGCCGGAACCGCCGTTGGTGACCGAGAGCGCCGTCAGGCCGCTGACGGAGGCAACCGCATCCGCGCCCGAGCCGCCGCCGCCGACGAACGAGATCTTGGGCGCGATCTTGTAATTGACGCCACCGTTGCTGATCGTGATCCCGGTGACCGTTCCGGCGCTGACCTGCGCCGTGGCGACGACGCCCGAGCCACCGGTGCCGGCGTTGTCGAACACGACCTGCGGTGCGGTCACATAGCCCGAGCCACCCGAGAGCACCTTGACGAACGTCACCTTGCCGTCACCGGCGGTGGGAGTGACCTGGGCGCCATTGCCGGCCGAGAACGTCACCGTCGGCGGCGTCACATAGCCCGAGCCGGGATTGGTGACCGTCACGCCGGTGATCTTGCCGGGCGTGAGGACGCGACCGAGCGGGGCGGAGAACGAGAGCTGGTCGGCCACGGTGAACGTGGCGTTCGGGCTCATGATCACGTTGCCGTTGTCGGCGGTGAGGATGAAGTCCTGCGTCGGGTTGGCGGGGTTGGCATCGTTGACAAACACATCGCCCACGGCGTTGATGTCGCCATCTTGGGCGCGGAGCCGGATCGTGCCGTTGGTCGTCTTCAGATCCCGGGCGATGAGGCCCGCGGCGGAGGTCGTCAGGCTGATGTCGCCGGTGCCGGCGGTGGCCACGTTGACCGCGTCGAGGAGCCCCTTGGCGGTGACGGTGATCGAGCCGTTGCCGGTGGTGGCCAGGTTGGTCAGCGTGATGGCGTCATCGTCGACGAGCGTGATCGAGCCGCCCGACGTCGCCGTGACGGTGTCGGAGCGCGTCAGGGTGTTGATCGAGCCGCCGGCGGCGAGCTTGAGGTTCGTCGCCTCCAGCCGCGCCTGGCTGGCGATGTTGCCCGAGGCCGTCAGATTGATCGAGTCGCCCGAGGCCTTGACGACCGCGGCACTGGTCACGGCGATGTCGCCCGCGGTCGCGGTGACGTTCAGATTGCCGATCCCGGTGGTGCCGGCGGAGACATTGCTGCCGATCGTCACCGAGTTGCCGGTGAGCGTGAGATCACCCTTCTCGGTCGAGATCGGCCGGTTGATGTTGAGCGTGCTGGCGGCGAGTGACAGGCCGCCGATCGTGTCGAAGTTGGAGTTGGTGATCACCTGCCGGCCCGGTTCGCTGGCCTTCAGCGCGATCGTCGCCTTCGAGGCGGGGAGGGCGTTGATTGTCAGGTCGCCCTGAATCTGATCGACGTTGATGGCGATGTCGGCGGCCGGGCCGACATTCGTGCCGGCAAAGATGTTGTGCTGGGCGAACCCGGCGGTGCGGACATTGATCGTGCCGCCGTCGGCCGCGGCGTTGTTGAGCGTGATGCTCTGCGAGCCACTGATCAGGCCGGAGGCGCCGGTGAGGATGTTGCGAGGGTTGGTCGAATTGACCTGGAGATTGACGAAGTTGGCGTTGGTGATCTGGCCGTCGATGAGGATGTCACCGCCGTTGGCCCCGTAGCCGTAGGTCTGGTAGGAGGTCGAATTCTGCGGCACACCGCCGCCGGTGACGATCTGGACGCCACCGTTGGCGACGATCGAGGCCCCGGCGATCACCTTGAAGTCGCCATCAGCGACCCTGCCGAAGAACGGTCCGCTGATCTGGTTCTCGATCTGCACCAAGCTCTGGGCGGCGAGCAGATTGGTGTATCGAGCGGTCATCGTCGCCCGGACGAAGATCTCGGTGCCGAGGAGGTTGTAGCCACCGCCGCCATTGGGGAGCAGGTTCACGGGGGCGGCGACGGGATACGCCTCGGCGGCGTTGGAGCGGATGATGATCGTGCCGATGCCAATGGCCTGGCTGAAGTCGATCTCCATCGCCAGCGGCATCGAGTCGCCGACGTTGAGGATGAACGTCGGATCGACCGTGCCGGGGGCGGCGGTGACACGGATCTTGGAAAGATGGAAAGGCTCGGGCTGGTCGGTTTTGTTCCAGGTGGCCGACACGGTGGCCTGCCTGGCGAGCGATATCGGGCCGACCCAGTTCTGACTGGGAATGCCGCCGACCGAGGGGAGCGAAGTGCCCCAGTTATGGAACTGCGTGCCGGTGTTGAAATAGGGGAGCCCCGAGAACGTCGTGCCGGTGTCGAACTGCAGCTCGTTGGTGTTGGCGACGTTGCGGACGTACATCGTCGCGCTGTCGGACGGGTTCGTCTTGTCGTTGAAGATCTCGAAGTTGTACATGTACGCCTGGTCTTTGTTGTGAGGCGTATCGTTGGTGTGCGTGAAGCCGACGTACTGGAAGGCCAGCAGGCGCCGATCCTCGAGCGACTCGACCGCGGCGATCACATCCTGACCGCGCAGCCGCTTCCGCCGGGCCAGCCGGGCGGCGCTTCCCGGCGTGCGGGAGGCATCGAGATCTCGGGCGAAGCGGTTGAAAATGCTGCCGAACTTCATGGCGCTTTTTCCTAAAAAAGAAATCTGCTTGACGGGCGGATGAGGAAGCGGGTGGAAGCTACTGCCGCCGGTGGTGGGGTCACCGGCCTATGAGGATGACAGGGAGTCGACAGACGGGGAACCGCAATGCCCACGGGAACTGGAAGGGAAACCGACGCACGGTTTGAGGAGATACGGGGCAAAAGGATCAGATCGGCGGGGAGCGTGGTTGCAGCGCGGGGGGCGATCCCCATCGCGTGGGCAGACGCCCGCCGCGGCCGGAAGCTTGGTCGCGTGGCGCGTAGCCAACCCACGACCATCCACCGACCGCGGATCGCGGCCTGCCGTTTCCTGCTTCTCCCGTGCCTGCCTGCTGGCAAGGCGATGGTCTGATCCTTGTGTTGCCCCGTCTCCAGTAGAACGGGTGTCATCGGAAAAAGTTCGCCCCTCGGTTCCGAAATTTTCCAGGGCGACCCGCTTCTCTGGTCGCACCATGAGTATTTCCGCGGTTTTCGCTGTTTAGGGGCTTGCGGGGATGTGCGGCCTTTGTCCGGAAATGCCGGTTCCCGCCGGGAGGCGGGAAGGCACCGAACAGGTTCGGGTCGGCCGGAGCGAGGCATCACCACCGCCCCTCGAGGCCGAGCGACACCCCCTGCACGACCGTGCTCCCGGCCGTATTGAGCGACCCCGCGACCGGCGAACCCGGGCCGCCGGAGCTGAGCGTCTGGCCCCGCAGCTGGTTGGTCGGCTGGGCGAGGCCCTGGAGCCAGAGGCCGAGGTAGCCGACCCGGAGGGAGAGATTGCAGGTGATCGGGAGCGTGCCGGTCAGCCCCACCTCGCCGACGAAGGCGGCAGCGCCACCGGCGGCCCGGACGTTCGCCGTCTGCAACTCGCCAGGAGCGACTTCGTAGGTGTAGGCCGAGTTTTGCACCGCGTTGTTGTAGTACGCTCCCCCCTTCAGAAGGCCGTCGACCCGGAAGCCCTGGCCGCGGTCCCAGAGTCGGATGTCGGTCCCGATCTGGTAGCCGTAGAGGCTGTTGGAGCTCTGGTTACCGAAGATGTCCCGGCCGTAGATCGGCGACGGGTTGGTGGGATCGAGCTGGTAGTGTTCGGCAAGGGTGAGGTTTTCCCCCCAGCCGAGCATCCGGAAGCCCTGCATGAGGGCGATGTTCGGCCGGACCCGCGCCCAGCGGTTGAGCTCGAAGCTCCAGATCGACGCGCTCAAGTCGGCGGTGGCGGTGTCGACCGGTGTGAAGGCGTTGCCATAGATGCCCGGCGGCGTCATACCGTAGCCGTTGATCGACGGCAGCGTCGCTTCCTGGGAGCGGAAGTTTGCGGCGTTGAACCAGGTCGTTTCCCAGGCGTTTTGGCAGTCGTCGGTGCGGTAGATGGAGAACCGTGGCCCGGCGGCCGGCGTGCTCTGGAATTGGCCGGCACTAAACGCCGTCGCGCCGAAGCCGTTGGGGGTATTGGCAGTGTCGGAATAGAGCGGGATGTCGTTGGGGGAGTTGCGCCACAGGAGGAGGGCATCGCTGCGGAAGGTCCACGTGGCGCACTTTTGGTCGCGGAGCACCTGGAGCAGCCCCGGCTGCTCGAACGGCCCCTGATCGCGGGGATAGCGGCAGGCGTCGGCCACCCAGCCGGTCCAGTCGCCGTCGCTGCCACCGTCGTCGACGACCGTGGCGCTGCTGTCGTAGAGCGGAGAAGAATCGACCGCGGCGAATCCCCGTCCGTCGATCGGGCCGGCGGGATTTACCGGCGTCGGCGAGGAGCCCACTCCTGCGGGGGAGGGTGGATCGACCAGCTCGACGCCGCCGTCAGAAACGACGGCCCGGCTGCCATCCTCATCCGCGCCCCAGTCCTGTCCGGCGGCGGGCACCACCGTCATCGCTGCGGTCGCCGCCACCGACATGGCGGCCATCCACCCTCCGATTCGCGCCTGTTTCCGCATCATCATTCCCGTCTCCGGTGGAAACTCCGAACTGCGGGATGAAATCGGTCGTGACGGTCCTGCGGCGGTAGGGTTGTGCCCGCAGTTCGTGTCAGGAAATCTGGGTGGAATGGGCGCCGCGCCCGCCGCCGAGAGGGCCTTCTCCAGCTTGCCCCGTCAGCCCCGTCGCGCGGGGGATGGGGCGGACCGCGGAGGGAGACCAGACGCGCGCGGCTGGGGAGTATTTCAGAAAGCCAGGGATCGACGTCAGAAAGCCGATAACCACCGGCAGGCAGACATCGACAAACCGATTCGTTGCCCCACGGGAAGAGAGACGGTACCCTCCGATGAAGGTTTTTCTTCAGGAGGGGGGGAAGCCGCTGGACCCACGCCCACGGGTGGGTCGAAGAGAGATTCCAGGGTTCGAGGGGATGGGCGAATCCGAGACGACGGTCTCCGGAGCCGGTGGTTCCCCGATCCGATTCATAGCGAGTCGTGCCTCCGTCCAGTTCCCGACATCTCGATCCCCGGTCCGCCTGCCGAGCCCCCTCCGATCCAACTCGAGCCGTTTCCCGCGAGGCCTTGCATGTTCTTCTCCTGCTGGCTGACTTCCGTCCGGAATCTTTTCACGCCGCGCCGTCTGCGGACGATGCGTCGGCCTGTCCGGCGGTGGCGGCAACCCGATGCCCATCAGCAACTCGAGCAACTCGAGGCCCGGCAGGTGATGGCGTTCGACTTCGTGTCGGCCGCCGCCCATGTCGGCGCGTTCATCGCCGAGGGGAGCATCGAGCACGAGGCACCCGCGCAGATCACGCTCACCTTCAGCCCGGGATCGAAGGTCGATCCGCAGTCGATTGCCACCGGCATCACGGTGGTCCGGGGAGGGAATGGCGTTTTCGGTGACGGCGGCGACCTCGTCGTCGCCCCCGGCAGCATCACCGTCGACGATCTTCCCAACCAAAACTCGGTCGTCATCCGCTTTGCCGACACGCTCCCCGACGACGCCTACCGGATCAAGATCACGGGGGCCGGGGCCGCGGGGCTGAAGACAGTGTCGCAGGGTTCGGGCATCCCCTCGGAGCCCTTCCGTGACGGCGGCACCTTCGAGCTCAACTTCCGGCTCGATCTTGGTGCTCAAGTGATGTCGATCGTGCCGCAGCCAGTGGCCCGCCCGAAGCTGATCACCTTCGGCACCGACATGTCGCAGTATCGCGACGGCGACCTCCTTCAGGTCACGATCCGTGGCGGGAAGACGACGTTCGAGTTCGACACCAACGGCAGCGTCGCCAGTGGCAATCGCTCGGTGACCCTCGCCGGCAAGTCGGCCACCGATCTTGCCACGGAGATCAGCACCGCGATCGGCTCGTCGGGGGTGTTCGGCAGCGAATTGGGAGCGGCCACGGTCAACGGCGCTCGGATCAATCTCCGCGGCAGCCAGTTCACGCCGGTCGTGGCCTTCACTCGCGCTGGCGTTGTGCCGGCAGTGTCGCCGGTCACGGTCGGGGACGGGGCCGCGCTCGTGCAGGCGGCCGACAAGGTCGTCGTCTATTTCAACGCCAATGACCCGCTCACCCAGTCATCGGCGCAGAATCCCCGCAACTACCGGCTCATCGAGACCGATCCCGTCACCGGGCTCGACGTCGCCGTCCAGGTGCCGACGAGCGTTTCCTACGATCCCGTCAGCGGCACCTCGGTGCTGACGTTTGAAGCGGGGAAGGTGGCGGCCGACAAGCTCTACCGGCTCCAGGTTGGCAACTCGACCGACGAGAACAACCTCCTTGCCAAGGCGGTCAACGTCGGCTCGCTGTTCGCGGGCAACGGGTTCTCGATCAACTCCTTCCTCGGTGACGGCACCGAACTGGCCAACGACGTCGATCTCTACCGCTTGAGCGTGACGGCGGCTGGCACGATCAGTGTCGGGATCAATCCCGATGCGACGCTCGCGCCGCTCGTTCGCCTCTTCGACTCCGCCGGGAATCAGGTGACCGCGAGCACCGCGGCGGCCGCGGGGACGGCCCGGGCGCTCACCTATGTCGCCCCCGGACCGGGAATGTACTACGTCGGCGTGTCGAGCGTGGGCAACGCTGGCTACAACCCCACGACCGGCGCCAGTGCTGCCGGCGGAACGACGCGTGGCGGATATAAGCTCGCCGTCGGGTCGACCGTTGCCGTCTCCACCTCCGACAACAATTCCAGCTTCTCAACTGCCACGGCGCTCGGCACGATCGGCCTGGCCGGGCAGTCGGTGACGGGGGCGATCGACGTCCGCCCGACGATCGCCACACCGGCCGGCAACCTCCTCTTCCCGAGCCAGCCGGGCACCGGCGACGAGCCGGGCCACCGCGACATCCCGGTGGGGATCGAGTCGCACGGCATCCCCGATTCCTTCGTCGATCCAGCCAGCGGAATGACCGTCTTTCTCTACAACTTCCGGGACGTCTACGGCACCGACCCGCAGGGGAACACGCTCTACAACGCGATCACCGAAGAGCAAAAGCAGCGCGCCCGCGAGATCTTCACCCTCTTCAGCCTCAATGCCGGCATCCGCTTTGTCGAGACAGCCAGCCAGGGATTGACGGTCGTCACCGGCGACGTTCGCGCCGTTTCTCCCAACATCCCGCCGACTGCCGTCGGCGGCATCTGTGGCGGCGGGCTGGCCGTGATGAACTCGACGATCGACTGGGGGCAGAGCGAATACGGCGGCGGCTGGTTCTCGACGGCGATGCACGAAATCGGCCATGCGATCGGCCTCGGCCACGCCTACGATATCCCCTCGGTGATGGGAGGAGGCGAGTCGGGGACGGTCGGTTCCATCGGCGAAAACATCCTTCCCTACGACTACGACTCCGTTCACATCAACGTCCTCTACCCGAAGACCGGGTCGGACATCGACGTCTACAAGTTCACCCTCGACACCGCCGGCACCTTCGCGGCGGAGACGATCGTGGCCCGCCAGGGGCAGGCAGCAAAGAGCACGCTCGACACCGTCCTCACGCTCTTCAAGGAAGTGGCCGGGGTGCGCACCCTCGTGGCCCGCAATGATGATTACTATGGGCGGGACTCGTTCGTGGGCCTCGATCTTCAGGCGGGGACTTACTTCCTCGCCGTGACGTCGACCGGAAACACCGCCTTCAATCCCGAGGTCAATGATTCCGGCTACGGCGGTCGTTCCGACGGCGCCTACGACCTGAAGATCGACTTCACGCCGATCTCCGACGTCGCCAACACGATCGTCGATGCCACCGGCACGGCGATCGACGGCGACCGCGACGGCAAGGTGGGCGGCGCGTTCGACTTCTGGTTCAACACGGCCACGTCGGCCGGCACGCTCTGGGTCGACAAGGCGGGGGTCAACACCACCGCGTCGATCGTCAGCGGTTCCGCCACCGTGACCGTCGCCAGCACCGCCGATCTCGTCGTCGGCCGCGTCGTCGTCGGCGTTGGCACCAATACCGGCATCCCGGTCGGGACCACGGTCGCCGCGGTCGTCAGCCCGACACAGTTCACGCTCTCGAAGGCAGCCACGGCCACCAGCGCTGCCTTCGGGCTGACCTTCGGCACGCTGTCGAGCCCCTACCGGACGATCACCGCGGCGCTCGCGGCAGTCACCCCCTCGACGCGGATCATCCGCATCCTCGGCAACACCGGCAACGACGCCTCGACGGTCGACGACAAGCCCTACCTCATCGGCTCGGCGCTCTCTGGCGCGGCGCTGTCCGACGGGGCGACGTTCAACGTTCCGAAGGGGGTGACGGTGATGGTCGACGAGGGGGCGGCGCTCAAGCTCCGCGCCGCCGTCATCAACGTCGGCAGCTCGTCGGGGCTCGTTTCCCGGGCCGGTGCCGCGCTCCAGGTGCTCGGCACGCCGTCGGCGCGGGTGAAGTTCTCCTCCTACCACGACGACGCGCTCGGCGGCGACAGCGACGGCGTCGGGCCGGCGGTGCAGGGGGGGCAGTGGGGCGGCATCGTCCTGCGGCGCGACTCCGATTCCGCTACCGGGAAGGTGTTCCTCAATTCGATCAGCCTGGCGTCGCTCAAGTACGGCGGCGGCAACGTGTTCGTCGACTCGGAGCTCCAGTCGTTCGCGCCGATCCATGTCGAGAGCACCCGGCCGACGCTGGCCTTCAACGAGATCATGGCGAGCGCCGGGCCGGCGATTTCGGCCGATCCCGGCGCCTTCCTCGATGCCGACGGCCGCTACGGACTGGAGGTCCGCGGCAACCGGCTCCTCGGCAACACGATCAACGGGCTGTTCGTTCGCATCCGCACGGCGCTCGGCAGCCCGATCGACAAGCTCGACGTGCCGGCCCGCTTCAAGAGCACCGATATCGTCTATGTGATCCAAGAGAATCTGATCGTCGCCGGCGGTGCCGGCGGCTATCGATTGAACGAGGCGACCGGGAGCCCGGAAGCCCGGGCGACCGGCCGGCTGCTCATCGATCCGGGCGTCGTGGTTAAGCTCCAGGGAGCACGGATCGAATTGGAGCGCGGCAACGCGCAGCTCATCGCCGAGGGGACGACGGAGCAGCGGGTGATCTTCACGAGCCTCGCCGACAATCGGTACGGCGCCGGGGGGACCTTTGACACCAACGGCAACGCCCCCGACGTCCGCTCCCCGGGAGACTGGGGTGGGATCGTCATCCAAGCCGGATCGAAGGCGAGCATCGACAACGCCTACGTCGCTTATGCCGGTGGTCTGACGGCGATCGAGGGGGGATTTGACAGCTTCGATGCCTTCGAAGTCCAGCAGGGTGAGCTGCGTCTCGCCAACAGCCGGATCGAGTTCAATGCCTCTGGCCGCTCGACCACCGACCGCAATGCCCGCGGCAGCAACGACGAGTCGACCGTCTTCGTCCGCGCCGCTCAGCCGGTGATCGTCGGCAACGATTTCCGCGACAACTCGGGCGCTACGATGAGCGTCAACGCCAACGCGATGTCGGATGGGGCGAGGCCCGATTACGGCAGGAGCACCGGCGAGATCGGTCGCTTCGCCGAGTATGACGACAACGTCGGGCCGCTCCTCCGCGACAATCGGATCTCGACGAAGATCAACTATGCCACCGACCGGCAAAAGGGGGCCTTCGACATCACCCTCGACTTCGCCGCTGGTGTGTCGCAGGCGATCAGGGATGCGATGACGGCCGCCGCCTTCCGCTGGGAGACGGTGGTCACCGGCGACCTCACGTCGGTGCGTGACAGCGACGGCACCGTCATCGACGACATCGTCATCCGGGTCCAGCCGGGCCTCCTCGGCGCGACCGGCAGCGACGGCTCCGGCGGCACCCTTGCCAACGCCGGGCCGACGGCCTTCCGCTCGGCGACCGACCGGAATCGGTTCCTCCCTTACAAGGCCGAGGTCGGCGTCGACATGGCCGATGCCGCGAGCAGCCAACTCGTGACGATCCTCACGCACGAGATCGGCCACGCGCTCGGCTTCACCAACGTGAGTAACCTCCTCAACTTGATCTCGGGGGTGCGCTACGTCGGTGCCAACGCGCTGCAAGAGTACCGCAACACGTTCGATGCCACGGCGACCGCCGTGCCGCTCGAAGGGGGCGGCGGCGCGGGCACCGCCTTCGCGCACTGGTCGGAGGCGATCTTCGGCTCGGAGCTCCTCACCGGCTTCCTCAACGCCGGCATCAACCCCCTCACCCGGCTCACGGTCGGGGCGTTCCAGGACATGGGCTACTCGGTCAACTACTCGGCGGCTGACGATTATCTCCCACAGGCTGGTACGGCCGGCTATGCGCCGTCGATCAGTGGCGTGGTTGTCCGTGGCGGCCAGATCATGGTTGACAGCGTCTGGGACGATGACGACCACGTCCACGTCCTCAAAAACGAGATCGTCGTCGACAATTACCATACCGCCACGAGCCTGCGACTGGAGAGCAAGGCCGGGGCGAGCCTCGTGGTCAAACTCGACGGCCCCAATGCAGGCTTTACCGCTACCGGAACGCCGGGCGAGATCGACGACCGGATCGGCGGCTCGATCCAATTCGTTGGCGCGCCGGGATACCCGGTCGTGCTCACGAGCCTCTACGACGACACCGTCGGCGCGAGCCTCGATCCGCTCGGGCGCACCGTTCTCGACACCAACAACGACGGCCGGGCCTGGATCGACGCCACGGCGACGGCCCCTGTGACCGGCAGCTGGCGGAGCCTGAAGTTCCTCCCGCTTTCCAACGACACCAACGTCGCCATCGTCCGTGAGTTGGAGAAGTCGTTCACGAACCTGGTCGACATCAATCAGGTCCCCGATGCCGCCCAGGTGCTCGGCGTCCTCGCGCCGACCTTCACGACCGGCACGGCGTCCTCGGAATCGGTCCAAAACAAGGCCAGCGACGACAACCGGCGCGACGGCTTTGCCGTCCGCGGCACGATCGCCACCGACGATTCCAGAGACGTCGACATCTACAGCTTCACCGGCTACGCCGGGTCGGAGGTGTGGCTCGACATCGACAAGACCTCGACGGCCCTCGACACGATGCTCGAGCTGCTCGACGCCTCCGGCACTGTCCTCGCTCGCTCGGCCGACAGCCAGACCGACACCGCCTCGGTGACCGGCGAGATCGTGAGAAACTCCGCCAATGGGACCACGCTCACCTACCAGCTTGCCCACCAGAACATCCTCCCCGGCACGCTCTCTGGGATGATCTACAACGGCAACACAGCGATCCAGACATTCACGCTCAACCGGGCCGGGGCGTTCACGTTTACGGCGATCGGGAGCCCGGCAAAGAGGGTCTCCTCGGCGACGCTCAACCGCGACAGCGGCGCGATCACGTTCGTCTGGAACAGCTCCGTGGCGGCCTCTACGACGCGCATCGAGGCCAACTATTCCTACGGTGCCCTGTCGGTCTCCGCGCTCGGCTACACGGCTACCGGCGAGCATGGCGCCCTGCCGCTGCAAAAGGATGCCTACCGCGGCAACGACTACGCCACGGTCAATCCGCGCGACGCCGGCTTCCGGGCGATCCTCCCCGGCAGCAATGGCAGCCTCAACACCTACTTTGTCCGTGTCCGCAGCCAGCCGAATGTCGTGCCTTCCGCGACAAAGACTGCCTACGAGGCCGCGCTCACCAATTCCGACGTCAAGTCAGGGGCCACCAGCGGGGCCTACGAACTGCGAATCCGCCTCCAGCAGCGCGATCAGGTGCCCGGCTCGACGGTCCAGTATGCCGACATCCGCTTTGCCACGATCGGCATCGACGTTCAGGGGCTGCCGCGCAATTCGCTCCTGGCGGGCACCGCCGGGGAAAGTGCCCTGAATACCAACAATCAATTCATCTATGCCCAGGACGTCGGCAAGCTCCTTCAGAGCGATCAAAACACGATCAGCTTGGCGGGTAACGTCCAGTCGTCGACCGACGTCCGTTGGTACACCTTCTCGGTTGACTACGCTGGCATCCAAGCGATCGGTGGCGTCAACGGCGGCAAGAAGACCTGGGCAACGGTCCTGGACATCGATTACGCCAACGGCATCCGTGGCGACCTGACGATGTCGGTCTTCGACTCGGCCGGCGCGCTGATCTATGTCGGCCGCGATTCCAACGTTGCCGCCGACCAGCCCGGGGCCGGTCAGGGGAACGACTTCAAGGATCTCTCTCGCGGCTCCGTCGGCAAGCTCGATCCCTTTATCGGCACCGTGCAACTCCCGGCCGGGGCCACACCGACCGACCCGACCAAGTACTACGTCGCGATCACCTCCAACGCCCAACTTCCCAGCTCCCTCGACGGTACGTTCAGAAGCGGTGCGACCAGCGCCCTGGTGCGCCTGGAGCCGGTCAACTCCGTGCAACGGGTGATCGAGGATCACATCGGCTCGACGGGCTACACCTCCACCGGCCTCGAGGTGAAGCCGACGCAGGGACCGCTGATCAACGTCGGCACGGCGCAGCAACTCTCGGCCAACGTCCGGGCCTTCTCGCTCGCGGATGTTCCGCTCTTCGTTTCGACCGGGGACGGCCTCTACACCGGCAATGCCCTCACGGGCGGTACCGTCGCCACGATTCGCGAGGGGTACTCGGGTAATGGGAGCGTCGGCGACATCGACATGCGTCCCGACGGTCGGCTCTACCAATACTTTGGACAGTTCGACGACGCTGCTAACGTCGGTCGTCTGCGCCGCATCGATACCGGCACCGGTGCGATCCTCTCCGACGAGGGGGATGCTATTCCGAGTGTTCCCGACAGCCCCGCTGACACCGACTGGTGGAAGCTGACGAGCAGTTCGGTCGATGCGGTGGCGATCGGCCGCACCGACATCGGGGAATACGAGAACTCGATCTTCTACTCCGTCCGCAGTGGCTCTAGCTCGCTCCTTTATTGGGGGAGGACCAACGCAAATGCCTCGTTCAACCAGGACGACCCTCCCTTTAGTCAGCGCGGGACCATCGCCGACGCCATAGGCGGCACGCCGGTCAACGAAACCATCATCGGCGTGGGCTCGACCTCGGCTACCTATCAGATTACTGGTTCGTTCGTCCGGGGGTCGATCACCGGCACACTCAACGTCGGAGGTGTCGCCGCCCAGACATTCACGGTGAGCCAGTTCGGCACCGTCACGTTCACCGATGTGCCCGGTTTCACAGGAACGAAGGCGCTCTCGGGGACGATCAGCAACACGAGCGGGCGCCTGACGTTCACGTTCGCCACCGACCCCGGGGCCACGAGCGTCGATGTGACGTTCAGGCCATCGGCCATCAGCGGACTCACGACAGGACTCCAATTCCGCAACGAGAACTTCGGCACCCTGTTCGGCGTCAGCAGCGGTGGGCAGTTCTACAGAGTGAGCACGTCGAGCGCGTCAGCGACCCCCTTGGCGAATTTCTCCGCGGCTTTGGCGGCTCTCGGCGACGGCACCGTCGGTTTCCAGGGACTCGCCACGGCTCCGGCCAACCTTGAAGGCGGGCGCTACCAGGGAACGTTCTTCGCGATTACGAACACCGGACGCCTCGTGTGCATCCAGCTCAACGCTCTGGGGACGACGGCGTCACTCATGGAGAACGTGTTCGACAACAACGGCGACGGCGTGCCTGAGAGTTCAATCTCGATGCCGATCCGCAGTGGAGCCACGGGCCTCGCCTTCTCGCCGCTCGACGTCAACCTCTGGCACCCGACGACGGCCCGGGCCGCGAATGCCGGCCACGGGATCAATGCCACCCCTGACAACTCGCGCACGGGGGACGATGTCAAGGATGGCGGTGTGAGCATGTACTTCGGCCTCGAGGAGTACGCCGACGCCGACAATACCTACAACAGGTTCAATCCTACCGGCACGAACGCCCAGTACGGTGTCCTCAACTCGGGGGCTTTCAACTGGCAGCAGGAGCTCTCGGCCAACTCCGAGATCGGCAACAACTACAACCTCCCCGGCGGCGCCCAGGGGAGCCTTGTCACCAACTCGTTCAGCCTCGCGGGCTACGGCTACACCGACAAGCCGACGCTCTATTTCAACTACTTCCTCGACACCCAAAACGCCCAGGGCGACCGGGACAACGACACGATGCGCGATAGCGCGCGGGTGTTCATCTCCGTCGACAACGGCCTGACTTGGGAAGTGATTGCGACGAACAACAGCCCGAAGTCGGCGCTCGACGACGTGAATGCCGAACTCCCCAACACGGTCACCGCCTCGTCGGCGGCGGGCACGTCGAGCAACCAGTCGGTGCAGGAGCTGTTCGATTCCACCGGCAGCTGGCGGCAGGCTCGCGTCGATCTCGGCGCCTGGGCCGGGAAGTCGAACATCCAGCTCCGCTTCGATTTCAGCACGGCCGGCGAGATGGACGCGGCCGCAAAGCGGACCTCGGCCGACGAGATCAAGACGGTCGCCGCCGCGGCCGGGACGTCGGTGACGCTCGACAGCGTCTCCGGGCTGCGGGTCGGGATGGTCGTCACCGGGCCGGGGATCACCGGTTCGCCGACCGTTCAGGCGATCACCAGTGCTACGCAGGTGACACTCTCGAGCGCCGTCACGCTTGTCGCCGGAAACAGGCTCAACTTCTACGACATCGCGAACCGTAATCTCAACGACATCGACGGCCTTGCCGGAACGGTCGGCAACTGGAACAGCTCCGAGCGTGGCCAGCGGAACGCCTTCGAAGGCTTCTACATCGACGACATCATCGTCGGCTTTGCCGAGCGCGGCGAGATGGTCACCGGGGGCACTGGCGCCACGAGCATGTTCAGCGTCGCCACGCCCGTCGGCAAGACCTATCCGCAGCAGTCGCTCTCGGGCGAATACAACCTCGAGATCCGTCGCGGCACGGAATACGCCGTGCAACTCGATTCCACGGCGAGTGACATCACGATCTTCGGCACGATCGACACCAACGACGGCTTCGTTCAGGCGCCCTCGGCCCCGGCGAAGGTGCTCGAGGTGAATGTCGTCGACAGCGTGGGGGGGGCGATCTCGGCGGCGGGCAACGGCCGGATCCGCTGGATGCCCGGGAATCCCTTTGAGCAACAGCTGTTCGACACGATTGGCCTCGAGCCCGCGGCGGGCGACCGCGTGGCAGTGCTCGATTCGAGTGCCACGGACACGTGGACAAACAACCTCCTGGCGTGGACGGTCGACCTTGCCGGCCAGACGCGGGGCACGCTCGAGTTCAAGTACCTCACGCTCCCCGCCCAGGAGGCCAAGGCGCTCCCGCCTGCTTTCCAGACGCCGACCGTGGGCGGCCGGAAGATCATCCCGTCGGGCACCGGCGTGGCGATCAGCGTCGACGGCGGCGTGAACTGGGTCACGCTTGCCTCCCTCGGCAACACGCAGGGCACGCTCAGCACCGTGCGGCTGGACCTCGCCGAGGCCCGCCTCACGCTCTCGGCGACGACGGTGATCGGCTTCTTCCAGGCAGGTAGTTCCCGCCTCGACATCTCCCCGACGCTCGTTGCGGCCAGGGCCGGCGGGCTTGTCCTCGACGACTTCCGGATCACGGTCGATCCGCCGACGAAGAACACCGGCACGATCGGCGACCAAAACCACCCCCGGACGCAGGGGCAGTTCGTCATCGCCAACAACCTCATCTCCGATGCAGCGACCTACGGCATCAGCATCACCGCCGGAGCGCGGGATGCGGGGAATGGTCTGTCCAATCCGGGGCCGGTGCGGAATCTCGCCATTCTCAACAATCCCGGCCTCGTTGCCGGGGCCGTGGCGGTCAACAACGTCATCGCCAATCCGGGCAGGGTCGGCATCCTCTTCGCCGGCGATGCTGGCAGGACCGGTGTGCCGGCCGGGCCGGTGCCCTTTGGTCGCCTCGTCAACAACACGATCTGGGGCGGGCCTTCGAACGGGACGGGGATCGAGGTCCGCGACAACGCCGCGCCGACGATTCTCAACAACCTCTTCGCCAACCTCTCCACGGGCGTCACCGTCGACGGCACGTCGCGGCTCGACGGCGCCGGTAACCATCGGACGGTGATCGGGGCCTCGGCCTACTGGGAGGTGGGGACGGCGGTCAGCGGAGCGAACGAGAGCTCGGCGATTTCCCTCTCCGGCAATCCTTTCGTCAATGCGGCCGGCGGCAACTTCTACCTCGTCGGGGGCTCGGAGGCGATCGACAGCTCGGTCAACTCGCTCCAGGATCGCAGCGAGTATGTCGCCGTGAAGAGCCCGCTGGGGATCGCGCAGTCGCCGGTGATCGCCCCCGACCGCGATCTCTACGGTCAGCTTCGTGGTGACGAGCCGTCGGTGGCCAGCGCCCCCGGTCTCGGCAGCAACGTCTTCAAGGATCGCGGTGCCATCGACCGCGTTGACTTCGTTCAGCCGACGCTGATCATCGTCAATCCGATCGACGGCAATCCCGTCACCCCGATCGATCGGGACGGTTCCCTCGACGCGATCCGCCTCGAGCGGGCCGACGGGGTGGGGATCACCCGGTTCGTCCTCCAGATCGACGACCAGGGGGTAGGGATCGACAAGTCGACGGTGACGTCCGCGGCATTCCTCGTCACCCGTGACGGCGTGACGCTGACCGCTGGAATCGACTATCTCTTCCGCTATCTGCAAAACTCCAACCAGGTGATCTTCGAGTCGATCTCGGCCTTCGCGCTGGGAACCTACCGGATCACCGCGACCACCCGGGCGGCGACGGGGACCGTCGCCGGCCTCCTCATCGATCGGGCCAACAACACGCTCCTCCCCAACAAGGCCGACGGCTCGACAACATTCCAGATCGCCCTGGCCGACATTCCCACCGCCCCGCAAAACGTCGTCGGCACCCGCGGCGATTCGCGGGTCACGCTCTCGTGGGATCCGCCGAAGTTGATCGGCGGCACGCCGATCCTCGACTACCTCATCCAGTCGTCGACCGACGGCGGTCTCACCTGGACGCTGTTCAGCGACGGGATCTCTCCGGCCACGACCGCCACGGTCACCGGCCTGGTCAACGGCACGGTCTACGTCTTCCGCGTCCAGGCCCGCAATGCCGTCAACGAGACGACGGGCATCGACGACGGCATCTGGTCGGCGCCTTCGGCTTCAGTCAAGCCACTCGCTCCGGCCAGCGCGCCGACGAACTTGACTGCCAACGGTGGCAACGCCAGGGCCACCCTCGCGTGGACCGCGCCGACGTTCACCGGGGGCGCTCCGCTCACCGACTATCGCGTCGAATACATCGTCGACGGCGGCGCGTCGTGGCAGACCTTCGCCCACCCGGCGTCGACCGCCACGAGCATCATCGTTACCGGCCTGACCAATGGCGTCAGCCATGTCTTCCGCGTCAGCGGGATCACGGAGTACGGCGCCGGTAATCCGAGCACGGTGTCGCTCGCCGTGGTCCCGATGACCTTCCCCGACGCCCCCACAACGCTCACGGCCAGCGTCGGCAACTCGCTCGTGACGCTCGCCTGGGTCGACGGCTTCAACGGCGGTTCGACGGTTGTCAACCATGCCGTCCAGTACCGCGTCGTCGGCGGTGGCGCTTGGCAGACCTTCACGCCGGTTTCGCCGATTACCGGCACGACCGTTCAGGTCACCGGGCTCGCCAACGGCACGGCCTACGAGTTCCGGGTGGCTTCCACCAACGCCGTCGGCACGTCGGCCTACTCCGCCGTCGCCGGTCCGATCACGCCGGTCGCTCCGGCATCGCCGCCGCGGAATCTCTCGGTCTTCGGCGGCAACGGCCAGGTCGATCTGACCTGGATGGTTCCGATCAGCAACGGGGGTTCGGCGATCACCGATTACCAGATCCAGTCGAGCCTCGATGGCGGTGCGAGCTGGGCGGTCGTGGCCGACGCGGTGTCGGCGGTGACCTCCTTCACGGTGAGCGGGCTGATCAACGGCACGACCTACACCTACCGCGTGGCAGCGATTACTTCCTACGGCCTGGGGGCTTGGTCGACGCCGTCGAGCCCGGTGACGCCGATGACGGTGCCGACCGCCCCATCGGGCCTCGCCGGGGTCCGCGGCGATTCGAGCGTCGCCCTCACCTGGACCGGGCCGAGCGACAACGGCGGCGCGGCGATTGTCGATTCGATCGTCGAGTACCGGCTGACGACGTCGGCCTCATGGACGGCGTTTGCCCATGCCCCGACGGCCGCTAGCGCGATCACCGTCACCGGGCTGACCAACGGTGCGTCGTATGAATTCCGGGTCCGCTCCGTGAATGTGGCCGGCGCGAGTCCCTCCAGCAATATCGCCGGTCCGCTGGTGCCGATGACGACCGCCTCGGCACCGGTGAACCTCGTCGGCACGTTCGGCGACCAGAAGGTGACGCTTGCCTGGGGGACGCCGGCCTCCAACGGCGGCGGTGTGATCTCGGACTACCTGATCCAGTACCGTGAAGCGCGGACCGGGACGCCGTGGACGACCGTCCCGCACGCCCCGTCGACGGCGACATCGATCATCGTCACCGGCCTTACCAACGGCACGGCCTACTTCTTCCGCGTGGCGGCGGTGAATCCGGTCGGCTTCGGGGCGGCGGCCGTGACGTCACCGATCACGCCGATGACGATTCCGGGGGCCCCGTCGATCGTCTCGGCGACCCCGGGCAATGCGAACGTCGTGCTCGTGTGGCGGGCCCCGGCGAGCGATGGTGGCGGGGCGATCAGCAACTACATCATCGAATACAAGGTCGACGGACCCTCGATCACGTGGATCCGCTTCCCGCGGGTCGCCTCGAACGCCACGACGGCCACGATCACGCCGCTGGTCAACGGCACGAACTATCTCTTCCGTGTCACGGCCGTGAACGCGGCCGGGATCGGCCCGACGTCGAACACGAGCAACGTCGTCATGCCCGTCACCGTTCCCACGGTGCCGTTGAATGTCGTCGGTGTCGGCGGTGACAAGCAGGTCCAGCTGAAGTGGAGCACCCCGGCTTCCAATGGTGGCCTGCCGATCATCGACTACATCGTCCAGTACCGGGCTGTCGCGGATGCGACGTGGACCACGTTCGCCGACGGCACGTCGACGGCGACCTCGGCGACCGTGACCGGGCTGACCAACGGCGTCTCCTATAGCTTCCGCATCACGGCGAAGAGCAGCTTCGGGAGCTCGGCGGCGTCGGCCGAATCGGCCCCGGTCTTGGTGCTGGGATTGCCGGGCGTCCCCTCGGCCCTGGTGGCGACGCCGGGCGTGAGTGGGGATGTCCAGCTCCGCTGGATCGCCCCGAGCGACACCGGTGGGGTCGCGCTCATCGATTACGTCATCGAGTTCCGCAAGTCGACGGATGCGGCCTGGACCCGCTACTCCCACACGGCCTCGCCGGCGGTGGCGATCGTCGTCAACGGCCTGGTCACGGGGAGCACGTACGTCTTCCGTGTGGCGGCGGTCAATCCGCTCGGGGCCGGGGTGGCCTCGGCGATCTCCGATGCCGTCACGGTCATTGCCCCGCCGACCCCGCCGACCAACGTGGTGGCGAAGGCGGGCGACAAGATTGTCAGCCTCTCGTGGACGGCTTCGTCGACGAGTAACGGGTCGCCGATCACCGACTACGTGATCGAGGTCCGCAAAGCGACCGAGACGGGCTGGACGGTCTTTGCCGACGGCGTGTCGGCGGCGACCACCGCGATCGTGACCAATCTCGTCAACGGCACGAGTTACGCCTTCCGGGTGACGGCGAAGAACGGGGCCGGGTTGTCGGCCCCGTCGGCCGAATCGACGATCGTGACGGCAATCGGCCCGCCGGCGGCGCCAACCGGGCTCACCGGCCAGCCGTCGCGTGGCACGGTTACGCTCAAATGGACCGCTCCCACCGACACCGGCGGCCAGCCGATCACCCGCTATGTCGTTCAGTACCGTGTTAACAAGGCGGGCTCGGCGTGGGTGACCGCGAAGTGGCCGGCCGGCGTGTCACCGACGGCGACGACGGCGAAGATCAGCGGCTTTGTCACCCGCTTCGGTCACCTCTTCCGCGTGGCGGCCGTGACGGCGCAGGGCCAGGGTGCCTGGTCGGCGGAGGCCGGTCCGATCAACCCCTTCGCGTGATCGGCTTCTCCCTCGCGACCTTCCGCCGGCAGACGGCGCTTGGGGATTGAATCCCCCGGCGCCTTGCCGGGGGCCCACTCATTCCCCCCATCTTCCCCACTGTGGCGGTCGACAGACCGCTTGACTTGGCAAGATGGGATGGAAGGGAAGGTTCGCCCGGCTCGATCCCACGCCGAGGGGCGGCTTTGGCCCGCAGGGTTTGTGTGTTCTCCCTGGATTGCCCGGTCGCCGTGACCGGCATTTGAGGATCGAGAGTCACGACCAGCATGACCGTCAGTCGAAAAACCAGGGGAACCGTTTTCCTTGGGAGGATCATGACGACATGAACGCTTGGCAGGATCGGGCGGATTCTCCGCGTGGCGTGCGGGTTGCCGGTTGTACGGGCTTGGCCCGGACGCTCCGCAACACGACTGGCCTCGGCCTGACGGCCACGGCGCTCCTTTTGTGCGCGGCCGCTCCGGCCGCAGTAACGGCCGGTGGCTTCGACAGCTTCCTCGACGGCGAGGGAGATCGGGTCGTCGATCCGGTTGAAACCTCGGTGCTCACCCCCGGACAGCAGGAGCCGATGATCGGCTTCGGCGATCCCTCCGATGGGTTCGGCGACTACGACTCGGCGGCGACCGTCGATGCCGTCCCGCGGGTCGACGGCGTCTACCCCGGCGCCGAACCGGGCGTCATCCCCTACGGTGGCGGTGCCGACGGCGGCTTCAGCACCTGGAACGGGCCGGTCGACTTCGGCGGTGGGCTCTTGCGGCCTGTGTCGCCCCGGTGGGTCGTGCAGACCGACGCCCTCTTCCTCTGGCAGGGGAACATCGGCAGTCGTCCGCTGTACCTCAACACGAGGTCGACCACGACCCAGCCGAACCCCTTTCCGCCCCCCGGTACGCTGCCGACGACCGCCCTGGACATCAACCAGACGGCCAACGAGGCGGCCGTGGGCCCGCGGATTGGGGTGATCTTCAACCTCGACAACATTTACTCCATCGAGGGGAACTACTTCAACGTCCGCCCCTTCAACGGCGAGCAGTCGACGCCGCCCACCGCCGGCGCCTACCAGCAGAACTTCCTCGCCGGTTTCCAGCCGCCCGATTCCCCCGGCTTCCAGGACATCGACTGGGCGCAGGCGACGACGAATGCCTCGATCATGAGTGCCGAGCTCAACTGGCGCCGGCGGACCTACGGACCGGTCACCTGGCTGGGCGGTTTCCGCTGGGTGGAGTGGAATCAGGGGCTGCAGCTCCTCGACACCTACGGCACGACCGCGCCGACGCCACTGCAACAGGCGGAGCGGATCACGACAAACACCATCAACGACCTCTACGGTGGTCAGGCCGGTGCCGACGTGATGCTCTGGAACAACGGCGGCCCGATCCGCTTCAACGCCGTCGGCAAGGCGGGGGTGTTTCTCAACAACGCCGTCCAGCACACGAGCGGTTACTCGGACGGGGATCTCGGGCCGCTCTCCGCCGCCGCTCAACAGACGGCGTTCTTCGGTGAGCTGGGGATCTTCGGTACCTGGCAGCTGACCGATTGGCTCGCCTGGCGCACCGGCTACAACTTCTTCTGGCTCTCCGGGGTCGCCGTGCCGGTCGATCAACTCAACACCACCGACGTTCTCAACAACACCGCCACGATCAACACCAATGGCAGCGTGTTCCTCAACGGCGTCCAGTTCGGCCTCGAGAGCCGCTGGTAGGCGGGGATCGAGCCGGAACCGGGGCGATGAGCCCCGGCAGGCCGAAGCGTTCCAGGGCTTCGCCGGTGTGGCTGCGGAGGAGTGGTTCACTCCCCGCCGCCGGGCCGGCGGAGCCCGGGCCGTTTCCGGGGCGGATGAGAGTCCCTTCGGCCCCGCCTGCCGCCCGCCAGCGGGCGGCGTGGATCGCCACGTCCTCCGGCGGCCCCTCGACGACGATCCGCCCCCCGCCGTCCCCCGCCTCGGGGCCCATGTCGATCACCCGGTCGGCCGCGGCGACGACCTCGAGATTGTGCTCGACGACGAGGACGGTGTTGCCCGAGTCGACGAGCCGCTCGAGGACATGGAGGAGCTTCTCGATGTCGGTAAAGTGGAGCCCGGTCGTCGGCTCGTCGAGGATGTAGAGCGTGCTTCCCGTCCCCGGCTTGGCGAGCTCGCGGGAGAGCTTCACGCGCTGGGCCTCGCCGCCGGAGAGTTGCGGGGCCGGCTGGCCGAGGGTCACGTACCCCAGTCCGACGTCGACGAGCGTGGCGAGGATCCGCGACACCTGCGGCACCCCCTCGAAGAGCCGGGCCGCATCGGCAACGCTCATCGCCAGGACGTCGGCGATGCTCTTGCCGTGCCACTTCGCATGGAGCGTCTCGCTGGAATAGCGGCTCCCCCGGCAGGCCTCGCACTCGACCCACACATCGGGGAGGAAGTGCATCTCGACGCGCCGCCGGCCGAGCCCCTCACAGGCCTCGCAGCGGCCGCCAGGGACGTTGAACGAGAACGTCCGCGGCGTGAAGCCGCGCGTCTTCGACTCCGGCACCTTGGCGAACAGATCGCGGATGTGGTCGAAGACGCCGGTGTAGGTGGCAGGTGTCGAGCCGGGGGTCGAGCCGATCGCCTCCTGGTCGACGAGGATCACTTTGTCGATCGATTCCATCCCGCGGATCGAATCGTGGTGGCCGGGCTGCTCGCGTGCGGCGTGGAGCCGGCGCGCCAGTGCCCTCCACAGGACTTCGAGGACGAGCGACGTCTTGCCGCTCCCGCTCGGGCCGGTGACGGCGGTGAGCACGCCGAGGGGGATGCGGGCGTCGAGGCCTTTGAGCGTGCGGTGGCGGATGCCGCGGATCTCGAGCCAGCCGGTTGGCTCGCGGCGGCCGTCGCGCGCCTTCCGCTGGAGGATCGCGTCGCAGGCCCGGCGGGTGGTGAGAAACGGCCCGGTGGGGCTCCCCGGCAGCGTCGCCAGCCGGGCAGGGGGGCCCTCGGCGACGATCCACCCCCCTTCGCGGCCGCTCCCCGGGCCGAAGTCGAGCGTCATGTCGGCGGCCGCCACCACCTCGCGATCGTGCTCGACGACGACGAGCGTGTTGCCGAGGTCGCGGAGCTTCCCGAGGGCTGTGATCAGACGGTGCGTGTCGCGCGGATGGAGGCCGATCGTCGGTTCGTCAAGAACGTAGAGCACGCCGGTCAGGCCGCTGCCGACCTGGGCCGCCAGGCGGATCCGTTGGAGCTCGCCGCCGGAGAGGCTGCCGGCCGGCCGGGCGAGGTCGAGGTAGTCGAGGCCGACGTCGACAAGGAACGTCACGCGCGAGAGCAATTCGCGGAGGAGATCGGCGGCGATCTTCCGATCCGAATCGGCAAGCGTCACTCCCTCGAGCGCCCCCTTGAGCCGCCCCAGCGGCATGCGACACCAGACATCGAGGGGGCGGCCCCAGAGCGTCACTGCCGAGGCGACGTCGGCCAGTCGGCTGCCGCCGCACTCGCTGCAGGGGACCTCGCCGAGCACCGCATCGACCCGGCCGCGGAGCCCGACGACGAGCCGGGCCGCCTCCTCGCAGGCCTGCTCGAGCCCCTTGAAGCGGAAGGCGAACCACGGGCCGGCCTCCTTGACGCTGCCGGTGGGATGGGGGACCTCGATCCAGCGCTCGCCGGTTCCCTCGAAGAGCACGCGTTGCTGGAGGCCGGAGAGCTCGACCAGCGGCACGTCGGTCGGCAGGCCGCTCACCGCGCACAGCGCGACGAGCATCGCCTTGGAGACGGGGCTCGAAAGCTGCGGCCAGAGGTCGAGGGCCCCGTCGGCGAGCGATACCGTCGGATCGCGGACGAGCGCCGAATGCTCCACGCCCGTCCGGGTTCCCAGGCCGTCGCACTGCGGGCACCAGCCGAGCGGGCTGTTGAAGGAGAACTGCCGCGGTTCGAGCGGTTTGAATCCCCGGCCACACCCCGGGCAGGCGAGGAGCCGGCTGTGGACCTCGACGGGCCAGTCGGGTTCCTCGAGGGCTTCGCCGCCGTGCCCCTCGGTCTGTCTGGCCACAAGCATGGTGCCCCCGCCGGCCGCGAACGCCGCCTCGATGCTCTGGGCGAGCCGGCTGCGGGCAGCCGGGTCGGCGGTGACACGGTCGACGACGATCTCGATCCGGTTCTTCCGCTTTCGGTCGAGCTCCGGCTTGTCGTCGAGATGGACCGTGCGCCCGTCGATCCGCACGCGCACCCACCCGGCCGCCTTGAGCGTGGCGAAGAATGCATCGGAGGATTGGCCGACGCGCGGCTCGGCCGGCGCCAGGAGGAGCATCCGTGTCCCCGGAGGGTGGGCCAGGAGCCGCTCGACGGTCTTGTCGACACTCCGCGCCCCGACCGGCACGTCGCACTCCGGGCAGTGCATCCTTCCCAGCCGGGCACCGAGGACGCGGAAATAGTCGTACATTTCCGTCAGCGTGCCGACCGTCGAACGGGGCGTGCTGCCGGTGGCTCGCTGCTCGATCGCCACCGCCGGCGACAGCCCCTCGATCCGCTCGAACAGCGGCTTCGGCACCTGGCCGACGAACTGACGGGCGTACGGGCTCAAGCTCTCGACATACCGGCGCTGCCCCTCGGCGTAGAGGGTGTCGAAGGCGAGCGAGGTCTTCCCCGAGCCGCTCGGCCCGCAGCAGACCGTCATGGCGCCCCGGGGGATGTCGGCATCGACCGATTTGAGGTTGTGCTGGCGGGCGCCCCGGACCTCGATCGAGGCGGGGCCAGGGTCGCGCGAGGCGGCCGTGATCCGTGCCAGGATGTCGCGCTCGAGGGCCGCCGGATCGACGGCGGCCCGGCGCCGCGCGGCCCGGCGCGGTGGTGGGGCGGCGACACCGGCCGCGAGGATCGATTTGAGGGCAAGGCCGGTCTGCGAGCCCTTCGCCCGGGCCACCTTCTCCGGCGTCCCCTCGGCGACGATCTTCCCGCCGCCAGAGCCCCCCTCGGGGCCGAGGTCGATGACCCAGTCGGCCCGCTTCACGACGTCGAGGTTGTGCTCGACGACGAGGACGGTATTGCCGGCGTCGACGAGCCGCTCGAGGACGACGAGGAGCTGGCGGACGTCGGCCATGTGGAGCCCCGTCGTCGGCTCGTCGAGGATGTAGAGCGTTCGCCCCGTCGACCGCTTGGCGAGCTCGCGCGAGAGCTTGACCCGCTGGGCCTCGCCGCCGGAGAGCGTCGGCGAGGGCTGGCCGAGATGGAGGTAGTCGAGGCCGACGTCGCAGAGGGTCTCGAGCTTGCGGGCGATGTCGGGGGCATCGGCGAACAGCGTCCGCGCGTCGCCGATCTCCATCCCGAGGAGGTCGGCAACGTTCTTCCCCTTCCAGCGCACCTCGAGGGTGTCGCGGGAGAACCGGGCGCCGCCGCAGGTCTCGCATTGCACCCAGACATCGGCGAGGAAGTCCATGTCGAGCCGCACCGAGCCGTTCCCCTCGCAGGCCTCGCATCGCCCCCCGGCGACATTGAAGCTGAAGCGCCCCGCCTTCCAGCCACGCGTCTTGGCATCCGGGAGCATCGTGAGGAGGGTGCGGATGTCGTCCCAGACCTTCACGTACGTCGCCGGGTTGCTGCGGGGCGTGCGGCCGATCGGCGATTGATCGATGACGATCACTTTGTCGAGCTCGTCGGCCCCCAGCAGCGCGGCGAACTCACCGGGTCGCGCCGCCTCACTCCCGAGCTTCTCGCGGAGGGCCGGCTCGAGGACGTCGCCGACGAGCGAGCTCTTCCCGCTCCCCGAGACGCCGGTGATGCAGACGAGGAGCCCGAGCGGGATCTCCACGTCGACACCCCGGAGGTTGTTGTGCTTGATCCCTTCCATCCGCAGCCGCCGCTCACCGCGGGGGCGGCGGCTGGTGGGGACCTCGATCCGGTCGCGCCCCGAGAGAAATGCGCCGGTGATGCTGCGCGGATTCGCCGCCACGTCGTCGGGTGTTCCGGCTGCCACCACCTCGCCACCGCGCTTCCCCGGCCCGGGGCCGAAGTCGACCACCCAATCGGCGGCGCGGATCGTTTCCTCGTCGTGCTCGACGACGACGACGGTGTTCCCCTTGTCACGGAGGGCCTGGAGCGCGCCGAGGAGGCGGGTGTTGTCGCGTGGGTGGAGGCCGATGGAGGGCTCATCGAGGACGTAAAGCACCCCCGACAGACCGGAGCCGATCTGTGCGGCGAGGCGGATCCGCTGGCTCTCGCCGCCGGAGAGCGTCGGCGCCTTGCGGTCGAGGGCGAGGTAGCCCAGGCCGACCTGATCGAGGAAATCCAGCCGCGAACGAATCTCCTTCATCAGCTCCGTGGCGATCACCGTCTGCGTCGGGTCGAGCACGAGAACGGAGAGAAACTCCCGCGCGTCGGCGATCGGCAGGCCGCAGAGGCGGTCCAGCGACAGCTCCGCACCGTGCGCCGCACGGGCCGACTTCGACGCGGTGGCGATCCGGACGGCCCGGGCCTGCGGCGAGAGCCGGGCCCCGTGGCAGCCGTGGCAGGGGGTGATCCGCATGAGCTTTTCGAGCATCCGCCGGAGGATCCCGCTCTTGGCATTCCGCCACCGGTTGCCGAGCATCGAGAGGATCCCCTCGAACCGGGTCTTCGCGCCGCGCTCCGCCTTCCCCCGTTTCCAGGCCAGACGGATCTCCTCGAGGCCCGTGCCCTCGAGCCAGATCCGCCGCTGCAGCGGCGTGAGATCCTCCCACGGGGTGTCGAGGAGCGTGCCGGCGGGGAGCTTTCGCTTCGCCTCGGCGTGGGCGGCGACTCCCGTGAACAGGCGCCGCATCCAGCGCGGCATGTCGCGGAAGCTCCCCAGGATCCCCAGCGCCCCCTTGCGGAGCGACTTGCCCGGTTCGGTGACGAGTTTGTCGGGATCGATGCCATAGATTTCGCCGAGCCCCTCGCAGGCCGGGCAGGCCCCCTGCGGGCTGTTGAAGCTGAACAGCTGCGGCTCGGGCGTGGCGTAGCTGACGCCACAGGCGGTGCAGGCGTAGCGGCTGGAGAGGACGAGCTCGTCGGAGGCTCCTTGGGCCGGCCGATCGGCCGCTTCGTCGTCGTCATCGGTTTTTCGCTTCGCCTTCTTCTTCCGCGCCGCAGCCGGCGCCGTGGCAGCGGCGGGCGTGGAGTCCCCTTCCGGCTCGGCGGCCACGATCACCATCCCCCCGCCGGTGCGGAGCGCCAGTTCAACCGCTTCGGCAAGCCGGCTGCGCGTCGAGTCACCGGGTACGAGACGATCGACGACGACCTCGATCGTGTGCTTGAGGAGCTTCTCCAGCGGCGGCGGATCCTCGACGCGGACGACACGGCCGTCGACGCGGGCCCGGGTGAATCCCTGGCGGACGAGATCGGTGAACAGGTCGCGGTGCTCCCCCTTGGCGTCGCGCACCAGCGGCGCGAGGACGAGGATCCGCCGCCCTCCCCGGTGGGAGAGGATCCGCTCGACGATTGCGTCGCGCGGTTGGGCCTCGAGGACCCCGTCGCACTCGGGGCAATGGGCCTGGCCGACCCGCGCGTAGAGGACGCGGAGGAAATCGTGGATCTCCGTCATCGTCGCCACCGTCGAGCGCGGGTTGGTGCCGGCCGACTTTTGCGCGATGGAGATCGAGGGGGAGAGGCCGGTGACGCTGTCGACGTCGGGGCGGGGCAGTTGCCCGAGGAACTGCCGGGCGAAGGTCGAGAGGCTCTCGACGTACCGCCGCTGCCCCTCGGCGTAGAGCGTGTCGAACGCCAGGCTCGACTTCCCTGATCCGCTCACCCCGGAGAGGCAGACCAGCCGCCCACGGGGGAGCCCGACGGTGATATCCCGGAGGTTGTGCTCACGGGCGCCGCGGACCACGATCGGGGGGACTTGCATGGGGAAGAACCGGATGAATGGCGGGAAAAAACCGTCGACCGGGCGCCATTGTAGCGCCCCTCGGCCGGCAGGCTGGACATCGCCTCCGGGCTGCCATACCATCGGTTTCCCTGGTGGGCGTCTCCGCGGAGCCGCCCGCCGTCGACGGGGCGGTAGCTCAACTGGGAGAGCGCGGCGTTCGCAATGCCGAGGTTGGGAGTTCGATCCTCCTCCGCTCCACTGCAGGTGCAGGTGTAGTTCCAGGCGCAGGTCAACGGTCCCCGAGCGCCCGCAGACGCCCGGGTGTGGTGCTTGGGCGCACGGCTCGCTTGAGAGCTTTGGTTTCGGAGTGATTGGGCCGGGAATTGCTCCATGGCCATCTCGGCTGATCCCTCTGCCGATCTCATGCTCCGGGTGCAAGCCGGAGATGCCGAGGCGTTCGAGCAGTTGGTCACCCTCTGGCAGGACCGGCTGGTGACGCTCTTCCTCCACCACACCGGCGACCACTCCACCGCCGAGGATCTCGCCCAGGAGGTGTTCCTCCGCGTGTACCGCGCGCGGGAGGGCTACCGTCAGACGGCGAAGTTCTCCACCTGGATCCACACGATCGCCAACAACGTGGCCAGCGACTTGCGGCAACGGGCCTACCGGCGGATGGAGCACGGGGTCGCCCCGTCGACGTCGTCGTCGTCGAGTGCCGTCGGCCTGGAGCAGATCGCCGTCGCCGCCAGCGGCGAGCGCCCCGCGCGCGAGGCCGATCGGCAGGAGCTTCAGTCGGTCGTCCGCGACGCGATCTCCGCGCTCAACGAGAACCAGCGGATGGCGGTGCTGCTGGCCAAGTTCGAGCACTGTTCGTACGAGGAGATCGCCACGGCGATGGGGTTGTCGGTGCCGGCCGTGAAATCGCTCCTCTTTCGGGCCCGTGACCAGCTCCGCGCGACGCTCGAGTCGTATCAGCGCGACGGCGTCCGGGCTCCCGCAGCCGGGGAGGCCGGTGGAGGAGCGTCATGAGCCGGTCCGCCCCACGGCCCGCCGACACCCTTCCGACGGCTCCGCCCGGAGGCGACGGCGGCGATGCGCTCGATGACATCCGCATCCTCCTCGATGGCCTGGCTCCCTCCGCCGCCCCGGTGAGCCTCGCCTCGACAACGATCGAGATGGCCGCGGTTTCTTCTGGAGGGCGGACTGCCCCCCACCTGCAGCCACCGCGGCGACCACGGAGCCGGTCGTGGTGGGGGCCGGCGGGGTGTGTCCTCGGGGCTCTCGTGCTCGGGCTCATCGTCGGTCGTGCCACCACCACCGACCCCGACGAGCGGATCCTCGAGTATCTTCCCGTCGTCGAACACCTCGGCGTGCTCCGAGAGGCGGGCTCCGTGGCGTTCCTGCGGTCGGTCGCCAAACGGGGCTACCCGCCGCCGCGCCGGTTCTCCTTCGGCCGCTCTCCCGACGAGCGCGGGGCGCGCCCGGACGATCCCCAGGATCCTTCCCCGGAGGCTGACGACTGGCTGCCACTGACGGAGACGCTCGAGGCCCTCCAGGAAGGCCCGTTCGGTCCTGAGACCCCGGCCAGGGAGATCGACGCCCGCCGCGAGCGGGTCGAGGAGCTCGATGCCGAGTCGCGCCGCCGGCTCTCCGACGCCGCGAAGACGTTCCAGGAGCTTCCGCTCGCCCGGCGCCACGACCTCATCGAGCTCGCCCGGGCGCTCGGGGAGGGGGATCCGGAGGACGAGCTCGACACGCTCGTCGGGGCGGCCCGTTCGTGGCACCGCTGGCTCGCCTGGCGCGACCCGGCCGACCGCCAATCGATCGTGGCGCTGGAGGCGCAGGAGCGGCTGGAATGGCTCGATCGCTATGCCCGTTTCAACGCCCGGCCGATGTTTCCCACTCCATCAGGGCGCGGTGGCCCCGGCGGACGTGGCTTCGGTGGAGACCGATCCGGCTCGATGCGCGGCAGCCGCGACGGCGAGACGGCGCCAGGCGGCGGAGGTCTGCTCCGTCCGCCGGAGACGGCTGTTCAACAGGAGGATCGCCCCCTCACGGCGCCCCCTGAGGACGCATTGGAGGGGCCGTGACGACCCGTTCCCGGAGGAACGAGGCGAGTCGGGCGTTGAAGGCGGGCGGATCCTCCATCGGCGTCATGTGGCCGCAGCCGGCGACGATCTCGAGCTCCGCATGGCGGATCACCGCCGCGGCGCGCTCGAGGCACTCCGGCGGCGTGATCCCGTCCTCCGCACCGACGACGAGGAGCGTCGGCGGCACGAAGCCCGTGGCGGCGGCCGTCATGTCGGGGCGATCGCCGAGCGCGGCCAGCGCCGTGCGGATCGTGGCCACGGCCGTCTGTTGAATGGTCTCCCGGAGACGTGTCTCCAGCGCGCTGCGGCCGCTCCCAAGAGCCAGCAGACGTGGCGCGAGCAGACGCGGCGCGAGCGCCTCGGCGGCGATCCGCGCACCCGATCGGCCGACCCGTTCCGAGAGATCGACGCGGCCGGCGCGGGCGGCGGGCGTGTCGGCCTCGAGTTTCGTGTCGACCAGCACGATCCCGCGGAGGCGGTCCGGGTGGCGGGCAGCGAGATGCTGGACGACATAGCCCCCCATCGAGAGGCCGCAGGCGACGACGGGCTCGTGGCACCCGAGGGCGTCGAGGATCGCCACGACCTCGTCGGCCATGCCGGCGATCGATGACGACGTCGGACCATCGCTGCCGCCGAAGCCGGCCAGATCGGGGGCGATCAGCCGGGCGGATCCGTCGAGCGCCCCCCCCGCCGCTACGAGCTCCCACTGCCCGTCCCACATGGTGTGGTCGAGGGGGAATCCGTGGAGGAGGACGACCGGGACCCCCGTCCCGGCCTGCCGGACCACGATCCGGCGCCCGTCGGCGAGCGTCGTCAGGAGCCGTTCAGGGACCGGCTGCGGCCGACCGGGCCGATCGGGATCGAGCGGGGGCCGGCGCCCGGGGGGGGGCGTGGTCATGGCTGTGCCGCCGCCTTGGCCGCCAGCGTCTGGAATCGCTCGAGGTTCTTTTCGATCGTGTGGTTGTGGGGTTCTTTGCGCTGCGCCAGGCTCTGCCAGCGGACGGCCCCGGCGAGGTCACCGGCGGCGGCGCGGCAGTGGGCGAGAGTATCGAGGTAGCTCGAGTTGTCGAACGACTTGACGAGCGACTGTTTCGAGTAGCGGGTCGCCTTCTCGGCATCTCCTTCGGTGTTGGCGACGAGCCACGCCCATTCGTTGTAGCCGTTGGCATCTTCGGGAAGCCCCTGGATCTCGTTCTCGATCTGCCGCAGGGCCTCGTTGATGCGGCGGACCGCGTCGGCCTGCTGGTCGGGGGTGTTGTCGGCCAGGTGATAGAGCGCGATGAGCGAATCGACATCCTTGCCGAGCGAGCGGAGGGCCGTCTCGAGGAGCCGGCGCCGCTCGGCGGCATCGCCGCGCGACGCCGCGGCGCACGAGGCGAAAAAGTCAGCCCGGGCGTGGGTGGCGCGGTACTCGCGCCCGATTTGGGTGATGAGCTGCTCGACGTTGAAGTCGCGGCGCGGGAGATTCGGCCCGAAGAGCCGCCCCAGGTAGGCCGCCGCCTCGTCGTCCCGCTCGAGCTCGTGGAGGTATTCGGCGCCGTAGATGGCGGCGTAGCAGTATTCGACCGGCGTGGACTGCGGGTCTTCGAGGATGGCCGTGTAGCCGCGCACCGCCCAGTCGACGCATCCCCAGCGTGCCAGGAGGAGCGCCGCCTGGAGTTGGTCGACGTTGTTGCGCCCCCGCCCGGGGCCACGCTGCCGGGCGAAGGCGGCGTCGGCCAGGGCCGTGGCCCGGACGAGATCGCCGCGGGAGCGTTCCGCGGCCGCGGCCGCGTACATCACCAGCGGGTTGGCCGTGAGAAGGTCGGGGCGGGCGGCGTGAAGTTGGTCGACCGTCTCGGGGATGCCGAGCTCGGTCGCCCAGACGAGCTGTTCCAGGAGGCGGGGGACGGTTTGGTCGGCAGGCGCCCCGGTCCACGTGGCGGCGAGGAGGGTCTTCGCCGCTGCGACGGCCTCCTCCCGCTTCCCGGCTGCGAGCAGCATGGCGATCCGCGTGCGGGCGAAGAGCCGGCCGGTCTCCGTCACCTCACCACCGCGCCGCCCGTCACCAATCTCCTCCTCCCCATCCTCGGCATCCGCCTTTCGGGTCCCGTCGTCGCCGTCGGCCCGCTCGAGTTGCGACAGGGCGCTGGCCGCAGCGGCCAGCGCGGCGTCGCGGGCCGCCGGCTCCGTCGCCGCGGAGAAGTCGATCACCGCTCGGGTGAAGGCCGCAGCCGGGCGCTGGCTCGATCCCAGTCCGGCGGCGGCGTGGGGGGCCAACGCCGACCACCAGCGGTTGGCCGCGTCCCATTCGCGCACCAGCAGCGCCGCGGCGAGGCGCGAGCCCTCCGGCGCGCGTTCCAGGCGGATGATCCTCGCCAGCGCCTCGATGCCGGCGTCATCGTCGACGCGGAGGAGGCGGTGCATGATGCGGACACGCTGCGAGAAGTCGCGTTGCTTGTACGACTCGAGAAGCTGGGTCACCTCGGGTGGATCGTGGGGCATGCCGAGGGGGATCGCGTCGACGAGCCAGCGGGCCCGCAGCGCCACCTCGAGATCACGGTCGAGCTCTGCCGCTGCCAGGAGGGCATCGACCGCCGCGGGGCCGATCGCCTTGAGATCGGCAGAGGCCGCTTCGCGGCGCTGGAAATCAGCGTCCCCCAACCGGGAGATGAGGGCAGCGATCGCCTCCACCGAGGGTTCGGCGGGGATCTCCCCGGTCGTTCCAGCGCAGGCTGGGATGGCGCCGATCAGGAGGGCGGCAAGCCCGCAGCGGGCCAGTCCCGGATGGCGCCGGGGGTGGGTCGGTGGCATGCGCGGCAAACCTCCCTCGGGCCACGAGCGCCCGGCGACAACGGATCAGGTGGCGTCGGGCTCGATCCCCAGATCGCGGATCGTCACCAGGGCATCGAGGGGGATGCCCCGGGCGGCGAGCGTCGCGGTGGCCCCGGCCAACCGATCGATCACGGTGACGACGCGTTCGACGACGAGACCGAACTCGATCGCCCGATCGATGGCCAGGAGCGACGATCCCCCCGTGGTCGTCACATCCTCGACGATCACCACCTTCTCGCCGGGGGCGACCGGTCCCTCGATGTAGCGCTTCGTGCCGTGGTCCTTCGGCTCCTTGCGGACCATGAATCCGCGGAGGTCGAATCCGTCGACGCCGGCCATCGTCACGACGGCACTCGTGACCGGATCGGCCCCGATCGACATCCCCCCGACGGCGGCCGGGAGGGGACCGTGGGCCCGGAGCAGGTCGAGGATCGCGCGGCCGACGAGCATCGACCCGCGGGCGTCGAGCACCACCTGCTTGGCGTCGAGGTAAAAGCTCGCTTCCCGGCCCGAGGCGAGGCGAAATGCCCCGCGGCGGAGGGCCTTGGCGGTGATCAGGGGGACCAGTTCGGCGATGATCTGGGAGCGGGTTGTGTCCATTGCGGAAGTATAAGCGGGGCCCGGGACCGGGGGGGCTCAACGCAGTTTTTTTGACACCTCGGCCCGGCCCCATAGAATTCGTCATTTGTCGCCCCCCGGCACCACCGAGGACGGTCATGCCATTCCACGCCGCGGCCCCCAGCGAAAAGGGATCAGGGTCAGCCCCGGCTTTGTCCCCGACACGGCGTCGGCGGATGGCCCGGGACGCCGTCCGGATCGCAGCGCTACTGGCAGCGTGGCTCGGCGCGCTGGCATGGAGCACGGCGGCCGGTGTCGCCGCGCCGGCTGATCCGCCCCCCGGTCCGCCGCCGGCCGTGGAGGAAGGGGTCGTGCCGCGGGAGGTCTCGGTCGCGGTCGTGCCCCTGCGACTACCGATCACGGGCAACCGCGACACGCAGGTCGAAGGGACGGTGCTCCGCAATCTCGATCGGCTCCTCTCCCGCCCCGGCGAGCGCGGCGTTCTCGTGCTCCGCTTCGACGGGGCCGACGAGGCTGGCGCGGGGACGAGCGACTTCGCCCGTTCGCTGGCGCTGGCCCGCTTCCTCGCCGACCCACGACTCTCCGGCGTGAAGACGGTGGCCTGGCTCCCGGCGGGGGCCCGCGGGCATGCCGTCCTCGTGGCGCTGGCCTGCGAGGAAATCGTGCTCGCCCCCGACGCCACCTTCGGCCCGGCGAACGTCGACGAACCGTTCATCGACGACGCCATGCGTGCGGTCTATGCCCAGGTCGCCGCCCGGCGGAAGACCGCGCCGCCGGCGCTCGCCCAGGCCCTTCTCGATCCGCAGGCGCGCGTCGTGCGCGTGGCGACCGATGACGGCGACCAGATCGTGACCGCCGCCGAGGTAGCCGGCCTCCGCCAGCGGGCGGCGGTTCTCGACGAGGAGGAGCTCGGCCCGGTGCCCCTGGCGCTGTCGGGGCGGCGGGCCCGCGAATTGGGCGTGGCGCGAGGCTTGGCGCGGACGCCCGCCGAGGCCGCCCGGAGCCTCGGCCTGGGCGAAGCGGCCCTCGTCGCCGATCCAACCCTCGAGGGGGGATGGAGGGGGGTGCAAGTCGTGCTCTCTGGTGTGATCACGGCCGACCTCGTCGCCCGCACCCGGACGCGGATCGAGGAAGCGATCGGCTCCGGGAGGAACTTCGTCTGCCTGCGGATCGATAGCCCCGGAGGGGAGCCGGAGCAGAGCCTCGTCCTGGCGGCCTATCTCGCCGGCCTCGACGCCACGCGCGTCCGCACCGTCGCCTGGGTGCCGCGCGAGGCCCGCGGGGATGCGGCGCTGATTGCCACGGCGTGTGACGAACTGGTGATGGGGGCCGACGCGGTTCTCGGTGGAGAGGGGGCCGCGGCGATCGACAAACGGTGGTCCGAGGCGATCACCGTGGCCTGGCGGGAGGGGGTGGCGAAGAAGCGCGACCGGTCGTGGTCGCTGCCGGTGGCCCTCGTGGCTCCGGGGCTCGTTGTCCGCCAGGCCACCCGGGTCGGCGCCGGTCGGGTCGGCTATTTCTGTGAGGAGGAGCTGGCTCGTCTCGACGACCGCGATGCCTGGCAACCGGGGGCCGAGGTCGGGGTCGGGCCGCTGCTCCTCAATGGCAGGGCGGCCGAATCGCTCGGCTTGGTGGCGCATGTCGTCGAGGGCTTCGAGGGGGTGGCCCGCGCCTACGGGCTGGAGGGGGATGTGGCGCTCGCCGCTCCGGGGTGGGCCGACACGCTCCTCGACGCCCTCGCCAGCCCCGGGATCGCCTGGCTCCTCCTCCTCATCGGGGGCGCTGGGCTGTACATCGAGCTCCACACCCCGGGCATCGGCTTCGGCGGCTTCGTGGCGATGGTCGCGTTCATCATCTATTTCTGGAGCAGCCATCTCCACGGCACCAGCGGCTGGCTGGAGGTGATGCTGTTCCTCGCCGGACTGATCTGTCTGGCGGCGGAGATCTTCGTCTTTCCCGGCTTCGGGATCCTCGGGCTCGGCGGCGGTCTGCTCATGGTGGCGTCGCTCATCCTCGCCAGCCAGTCGTTCGTCCTCCCCACCAACGCCTACCAGTTCCGCCAGCTCCAGTGGTCACTCCTCGGGATCATCGGCGCCGCGGTCGGCGTCACGATCCTCGCGATCGTCGCCCGGCGCTGGCTCCCCGAGTCGCGTCTCTTCCGGCATGTCCTTCTCGCCCCTCCCGGCGAGAATGAGGCCGACGCGCTCGCGGATCCCCTCGAGAGCCTCGTCGGCCGGGAAGGGGAGACAACCTCGCGGCTCGCCCCCTCCGGAAAGGCGCGGATCGGCGGGGAGATCCACGACGTTGCCAGCGACGGGCAGCTGATCGAGCCGGGGATGCCGGTGGAGGTGGTGGCGGTCCGCGGTGGGCGGCTGCTCGTCCGCGCCGTCCCCTCCGGGGCGCGGGGAACGCACGGATGAGCCCGGTCGTGTGGGTCGCCGCACTGTTCCTCGTCGGCATCGGGGTCATGATCCTCGAAGTCTTCGTCCCTTCAGGGGGCGTGCTCGCGTTCGTCAGTCTGGCGGCGATCATCGCCGCGATCGCCACCGCCTTCCTCGAGCTTGGGCCCGGTGCCGGCACCGGGATGATCGCCCTCTCGGTGGCTGTCGTGCCGGCGATCATCGGATTGGCGTTCCGCTGGTTCCCGGAGACGCCTCTCGGTCGGCGCGTCCTCCCGCCCCCTCCGCAGCCGGATGACGTCGTGCCCGACACCCCGCGGCGGCAGCGGGCCCGCGACCTCGTCGGCCAAGCCGGGCGGACGACGATCGATCTCCTTCCCTGGGGAACGGTGGCCATCGGGACGGAGACTCTCGACGGGGTGAGTGAAGGGGGCCCGATCGACGCCGGCACGGAGGTGGTCGTCGTGGCGGCCCAGGGAACGGCTGTGGTCGTGCGACCCCTTCCGCGGGAGGAAGCAGGTACCGGCCCGCGCCAGGACGGGGCAAAACGGGCGGACGAACCGGAAAAACCGTCGTCCCCGGAAGCGCCCCGGCTCTCCCCGACCCTCGAGAACTTCACCTTCGAGTCATTCGACGCCCCCGACGCTTGACTGGGGGCTTCCCCGGAACAACTCTGGACACGTCCCCCCTGTCGGCCGATTCCCCGGTCCCACCCATCCCCCGGTCCCCTGTCTCCCGTCCGGAGCCTCTGATGCCCCCGTTCGTCCTCCCGGTTGCCCTTCTGGTCGTCCTCGTCATCGGGCTCGGCATCGTCGCCATGCTGGCCCGCTACCTGCGGCTGTGGCTCCAGTCGTACGCCTCGAGCGCCGGCATCGGGCTGTTTGACCTCGTCGCCATGAGTTTCAAGAAGGTCAACCCGAACGTCATCGTCCGCAGTAAGATCATGGCGGTGCAGGCCGGGCTCGGCGACTCCACCGGGATCACGCGGCAGGCGCTCGAGGAGCACTCGATGGCCGGTGGCCGCGTCCCCCTCGTTGTGCAGGCGCTGATCGCGGCCAACAAGGCGAAGATCAAGGAGCTCAACTGGAAGCTGGCAACGGCGATCGACCTCGCCGGGCGCGACGTCCGCGAGGCGGTGCAGACGAGCGTCTATCCGAAGGTCATCGATTGCCCCGGCCGCAACAGTGGGCGCGAGACGCTCGACGCGGTGGCAAAGGACGGCATCCAACTCAAGGTCCGGGCCCGGGTGACGGTGCGGACGAATCTCAACCAACTCATCGGCGGAGCCACCGAGGAGACGATCGTCGCCCGTGTCGGTGAGGGGATCGTCTCGGCGATCGGTTCGGCGGAGCGCTACACGAACGTCCTCGAGAACCCTGACGTGATTTCGAAGACCGTGCTCGCCCGCCGCCTCGACTCCAACACCGCCTTCGAGATCGTGTCGATCGACATCGCCGACATCGACGTCGGGGCGAACATCGGCGCCCGCCTCCAGGCCGACCGGGCCGAAGCCGACACGCGTGTCGCCCGCGCCAACGCCGAGGGGCGCCGGGCGATGGCGGTTGCGAAGGAACAGGAGATGATCGCCGGGATCGAGGAGAGCCGGGCCCAGCTTGTCGAATCGGAGGCGGAGGTGCCGCGGGCGATCGCCGATTCGCTCGCCAGTGGCGGGTTGGGGATCGTCGACTACTACAAGATTCGCAATCTCCAGGCCGACACCGACATGCGGCGGGCGATCGCCGGCGTCGGCAACGGGCCGGCCACGGCGACCCATGCCGTTCCTTCCGGGCAGTGAGCCCGCGCTGATCGCGTCCCCCCCTGGTCCATACCCCGCTGCGGAACCATCCCCGATGCTCCCTGCCCCCGTCGTCGCGTGCGTGGTCTTGCCGCTGGCCGCGAACGATTGGCTCGAGGGGCTGATCCCGTTTCTGTTTTTCCTGATTTGGATCGTGTCGCAGGTCGTGGGGGTCGTGCGGCGGATCGGCGGAGCGGGAAAGGTCGCGGGGGGTGATCCGAAGGCCGGGAGGCCGGTCGTGCTGGCGCCCGGTCAGGTCCGGGAGGTGCGGCCGCCGGTCGCCCTCGCCGGCGAGCGTGATGGCCGTGCAGCCCAGGAGGATCTCCAGCGTCAGATCGAGGCCTTCCGGCGCGGGCAGGCGGAGGGGGGGATTCCCGATCCTCCGCGCCGCACCCCCCAGAACCCACCGGTCCTCCCCAAGGCCTCCCCACGGCGCGAACCGGTGGCTGTAAAGCCCGCGGCGCAAGTCTCTCCGCGCGGCCAGGAGGGGGGCGTGCGTCGGACCCCGTCGCCGGCGGCGAACCGTTCCGCTGTTACGCCGGCACGATCGGTGAAGCCGGCGGCAAACATCTCCCCGGCGATGCTCGGTGGCCATGCCGACGAGATCGGCCGGCATGTCGAGGGGGCGTTCGCGCACGATCTCGCCCACGCGGGAATCCGTCCCGGCGGCAGTGACCAGTCCGCCGTCGCGCCGCAGACGGTGCCGACGGTCGCACATGAGCTCGTGGCGATGTTCCGTGATCCCAAGACCATCCGCCAGGTGGTCCTCCTCCGCGAAGTGCTCGACCGACCGATCGATCGCTGGTGAGAGGGGCGTTGTCGGAAGGGGGGGGCAGGGTCGCTCCTCCACCGACGAAGGGACGAATCACGAGGAGACGACGGTATGAACCCGACGGCGCAGTCGACGACCTCGGCCGCCATGGCTGGCTCCCCCCCGGCCTTGGCGCGGCCCGGTGTCACCCGTCTCGGCTGGGTCGGCACCGGCGTGATGGGGCGGTCGATGGTCGGCCGGCTCCGCGATGCCGGCTTCGACGTGATCCTCACCACCCGTTCGCGCTCGAAAGCCGAACCGCTCCTCGAGCGCGGCTGCCGGTGGGCCGAGTCGCCGGCCGCCGTCGCCGCCGAGGCCGATGTCGTGTTTGTGATGGTGGGGCATCCAGCCGACGTCCGTGAGACGATCCTCGGTGAGGAGGGCGTCCTCGCGGGAGCTGCGCCCGGAACGATCCTCGTCGACCACACCACGAGCTCGCCGGGGCTGGCCGGGGAGATCGAGGCGGCCGCTGTGGCGCGGGGTGTGTGGAGCCTCGACAGCCCGGTGTCGGGGGGCGACAAGGGCGCGCGCGAGGGGACGCTGACGGTGATGATCGGCGGGGCGGATGCCCCGCGCGAGGCGCTGGCGGCGTGTTGGGGCGCCGTGGCCGGAAACGTGGTCGCCTGTGGTGCCGCCGGGGCCGGTCAGCGGACGAAGCTCGTCAACCAGATCGCCATCGCCGGCGGGATGGTGGGGATGTGCGAGGCACTCCTTTTCGCCCACCGTGCCGGGCTCGATGTCGAGACGACACTCCGCGCCATCTCCGGCGGGGCAGCCGGATCGTGGTCGCTCTCCAATCTCGCGCCCCGGATCGTGCGCGGGGACTTCGCGCCTGGCTTCATGGTGGAGCACTTCGTCAAGGACATGCGGCTGGCGCTCGACGAGGCGCGCCGTCTCGACCTTCCACTGCCGGGGCTGGCGCTGGTGGAGTCGCTCTACACGGCGCTGCTGGCCCATGGTCGGGGGCGGCTGGGAACGCAGAGCCTTGTGCTGGCGCTGGCGCAGCTTGCAAACCACCCCTGGCCGCCGCCGCCGCCCGCCCAGGTTTCCCGACCTTCCCCGCCGAGCCACTGACCGCTCTTGAGGGGGGGTTTCTTGGCCGGGGAGGAGAGGGTGAAAACGGGCCGTTTTCCCCATCGGGATGAAATCCCGAATCGCGGCTTGAGCGGCGTCCGCCGGTGGACTAAAAGACCATTGGTGGACCGTCTCGACGATCTGCCCACAGCGCGTAGACGAGGTCGCCCAAGCCTCGTCTACGCGCTTGCGTTTCGGCAGGATCCGCGGCGGCTTTCCGCTCGGCAGGCGATGGATCGCCTGTGGGGATCGCCGCCGTCAAACCGGCGGGTTTCCAGGGAATGGATGCTTACGCCATGGCGATGCCTCCCCACCGCGCCGTTTCCGCACGGCCGCAGCGCCCCATTGCCACACCGGCGCACTCCGCCTCTGATGGCCGGTCGTCATGCCGGGCAACGGCGGCGCTTTTGGGGGTGCTGCTGCCCCTCGCCGCCTGGCTGATGCCGCCGGGGGCGGAGGTTTGCGGGCAGGCCCCGGCGGAGCCGGTTGAGGTGTCGGTGCTGCTGCGCGGCGCCGATCCGACGGATCGGCCGGTGCCGGAGAACGAGGGATCGCTCCCGATGGCGGCCGAGATCGGCGTCGACATGGCCTATCTGCGGGCCGGGCCCGGCGACGACTTCTATCCCACCGAGCGGCTCGCGCTCGGGCGGAAGCTCGAGGTGTGGGCGATCGACGCCACCGGATGGTGTGCTGTTCGTCCGGTCGAGGGGAGCTTCAGTTGGGTCCGGGCCGCCGACATCGATGACGAGGCAGCCCTCGACCCCGTCGCCCGTTCCCCTTCCGGTGAGGTGCGGGCCGGCGTCGGCGTGGTCATCGCCGACGGGGCCGTGGCCCGCGTCGGATCGCAGCTCAACGATCTGCGCCATGTCGCCCAGGTGCGTCTCGAGGCGGGGGAGCGCGTCCTCGTCCTCGATCGCATTCGCATCGACCGCGGCCGGCATGCCGGACTGTGGGCCCGGATCGAGCCACCGGCGGGCGAGTTCCGTTGGGTGCGCCATGCCGACCTCGCGTCGTCGCCGTCCATCCGCCAGGCAGCGATCGACGCCGGTGTCATGCCAGCCGGTGGCAGCGTGGAGGAACGAGGTCCTGCGGCGGCGCTGATCGCGCCACTCCCGCGGGCGGAGGAACCGATCACCCTGGCGGCCAACGAGGCGCCGCTTTCCCCCGTGCCCGTCCCCCCCGCGCCGCCGCAGCCGCTCGGGGCGATGCCGCAGGCGAAGCGGATGTTCGCCGGCTGGTTGCCGCGTGGTACCGGGGTGTTCGAGGCCCCGCCGCCGGTCGCGGTCGTCGCCCCCCCCGTCTCGACGGCCGACGAACTGGCCGACATCGATCTGGCACTCTCGGTGGCCGTGGCGGGCCCGCCGGACACCTGGAATCTCCCCCAGCTCCGCGAGCGACTGCGGCTCGCCGCCACCCGCTCGAACTCCAATCCCGATCGGCTCCGGGCCGATGCCATCGATGCCCGGATCGCCCGCTTCGAGGCGATCCAATCCAAACAGCAATCGTTCGCCGCCGGGCCCCCGACCGACCCATCGCCGCTGCGGCTGGGGAGCATGTGGTCGAGTCTCGGTGGGGTCGGGACGCGCCCCATCCGTCCCGGTGTCCTCCCCGGCGGCGCTTCGGCCGATGGCCGTCCCGGCTGGACCCCCCCGGATGTGAGTGAGACGACCGGGCGGCTGGCGACGGTCGTCTCGCGCCGCCCCGACGCGCCGCGCTGGGCGCTGGTCGATGGCAGCAACAATGTCCTCGTCTTCGTCAATCCGCAGCCGGGGGTAAATCTGGCACCGCTGGTTGGGCAGCAGATCTCGGTCCGCGGAGCCCGCGGCTACATGCCGGAGTACAAGCGCCCCTATCTGGTCGCGACCGAGGCCCGCCCGCGGGTCGCCCAGACGCCGCCGCCCCCCCGCGCCGACCTGACACGCTGAAAAGAATCCGATGCCCGTCGGCCACGGCCGGGAAGCCCCCCGGTATCCCGGCCGTAGCGACGACGAGTGTGGAAGAGCCGTTGGGCGGCTTCAGCGGATCCGTTCCGCCTCGAGTTGACGGGCCGGAATCCAGCGGGAAGCGAGCTTCGCCGGAAGCTTCTCGGCGGCGATCGGATCGACGGCGATGCCACCGGTCACCGCGTCGCGAGCCAGGGCCGCGAACGTCTGCCGGTCGGCAGGGTCGATGTTCGTCAGCCGGCCGGACAACCGCGCCACGCCTTCGGGATTTTCTGCAGCAGCGGCGGAGAGCGATGCCATGAATTGGCAGATCTCGTGGAGGTTCGAGGCGCTCGAGCGGACGATCAGCGGTTGGAGCGTGCGGGTGACGATCTCGAGCCCCACGCCATCGGCATCGAGGAAGGCATCGACCTGCATCGCGTGCCTGGCGGTGCCGTCGGCGGCGGTGCCGGTGGGACGATAGCGCACCAGGAGGAGGCACGATCCCGACAGCGGCTGCGGCGAGAGTGGCCCGGTATAGCCCCCCTGACCGAGGAGCACCATCGTCCCTCCTTCGGCTGTGCGCTCGTGGTGCAGGAGGCGGAGCATCCCCTCCGTGCCCCAGCCATCGCTCATCCGCCACTGGCCCGGTGCGGTGGGATCGAGCACGACCTTACTGATGCCGAGCACCCGCCAGATGTCGACGACGATCTCCGGATGGGCCAGGGAGAAGTCGAGGAGGGCCCGATCGCAGCTGAACGACTCGACGGGGAGCCGGCGGTAGAGCGTCGGATTGCGGAGGATCTTCTCCGCCGCCCGCCGGTCAGCCTCTGCCATCCGCTCCAGAGGCATCGCCTTGCTGGCCGACTTCCGGGCATCGCGCCCCGACGAGCCGCCGCCTCCGAGCATGGTGGACAGCGACGAGCCGCCGGCCACCGGTTCAACCGCCACGACGGTACCGACCGTCCCCCAGGCTGCCAGCAGCCCGATGGCCGCGGACAGACCCCACATTCGCGCACGCATGAAACATTTCCCCCCGGAAACTTCCTGCCGGTGACCCGCCCCGGCCACCCTGCAGGGAGAGTTTTCGGCCTGGGAAGCCGGTGCGGCACAGTCATTCCCCTTTCAATCGGGAGAGTCGGCCCAGGCCTCCTGGAGTGCCAAATTTCACGCGAATCGGGGGTTGGCCCTGCTGTGCAGAGTCCCTACCATCGCGCCCCCGGAGCCACAGGACGGTCCCGGGGACGTTGCCACGGAAGGTGAATCACCGCATGCGCCAAGACGATCCCACCGATCGCCCTTCGGCTCCTGCCCGAGCCCCCCGGCCGACCGGGCCTGGACACGCCCACCCAGGGCCGATCGGGCGGGTCCTCGTCGCCTGGACGGAGCTGTGTCTGCGGGCCGGATGGACGATCGTCGCGGTCGCCGTCGGCACCGCGGTGTTGTCAGGGGTGTGGACGGCGTGTTGCCTGGGGTACAAGGTCAACCGTACCGATCTCCTCGATCCGCGCAGCGACTACAACAAGCTGTGGGTCGATTACGTCGCCGAGTTCGGCAAGGACGACGATGCGGTGGTCGTCGTCGAGGGGCCGACGCGGGCGGAGACGATCCGCGTCCTCGAGGAGGTGTCGGAGGAGGTGGCCCACGACGAGCGGCTCTTCAGCTCCGTCTTCCACGCCGTCGATCTCTCTCGCATCCGCGCCAAGGGGCTCCATTACCTCTCCCCCGACGAGCTCGAGCAGATCGATCACTTCCTCGAGGAATCGCACCCGATCCTCGACGGCGGCTGGGCGAGGCTCAAGGTCGGCTCGATGGTCGGCGGGCTCGCCAGTCAGATGGTGCTCGGCTCGCCGCGCAACGCCCCGGCTCCGCGTGAACTGCCCGTGGCGACGCTCGAGCGCTACGCCGAGAGCCTCGTGGCGGGGCTCGAGCCGGCAGCCCGGATGGCTGCCACGGGCCCGGAGGATTTCGTCTCCCCCTGGCCGGGAATGCCCGCCTCGCTCTCCACCCTCCGCGATCTCTCCAGCGACCAGCTCCTCGCCAAGGAGGGGCGGATGGGCTTCGTCCTCCTGCGGCTCGCCAAATCCAATAGCGGCTTCGCCGGCGCGTCGGAGGCGACCGACGAGCTGCGGCGGCTGATCCGCGGCGTGGCGGCCCGCCATCCGACCGTGACGATCGGCCTCACCGGGCTGCCGGTGATGGAGGATGACGAGATGCGGGCGAGCGCCCAATCGATGGTCTGGGCGAGCGGGCTCTCGATGGCAGCGGTGGTGATCGTGATCATCGCCGGCTTCGGTGGCGTGCGACACGCCCTGATGGCCAACGGCGTGCTCGTCATCGGGATGGCGTGGGCCTTCGCCTGGGCGACCGCGACCGTCGGCCATCTGAACATCTTGAGCGTCACCTTCACCGTGACGATGATCGGCGTCGGCATCGATTACGGCACCTACTACGTGGGGCGCTACCTCGAGGCCCGCCGCCGCGGGCTCGAGTGCGCCGAGGCGCTCCTGGAGACGAGCGGCGCGGTCGGCCCGGGGATCCTCACCGGCGCGATCACGACGGCGGTGGCGTTCTTCTGTGCCGCCCTGACGAGCTTTGTCGGTGTTGCCGAATTGGGGCTCATCGCCGGTGGCGGCATCATGCTCTGTGCGGCGGCCGAGCTCCTCGTCCTCCCCGCGGTGATCGCCCTGGTCGATCGCGGTCCGCTCGGCCGTCACATCCCCGAACCGGTGCCGGTGCACACCTGGCTCGAGCCGGTGGTGCGCCATCCCCGCTTCGTCTCCCTGGCGGGGCTGGCGGCGACCCTGGCGATCGTGTCGGGGCTTCACGATCTCCGCTACGACCACAACCTCCTCAACATGCAGCCGGAGGGGCTGGAGAGCGTGGAGGTGGAGAAGAAGCTCCTCGCCGAGTGCGACCAGAGCGTGTGGTATGCCCTCTCGATGGCCGACACGCGCGAAGAGCTCCTCGAACGGAAGAAACAGATCCTTCTCCTGCCGACGGTCGAGCGGGTCGACGAGATCGCGTCGCTCGTGCCGACGGACGAGGAACGGAAGCGCCCCATCATCGAGCGGATCCGGGCCCGTCTGGCGACGCTCCCGGAGCGGCCGCCGGAGATCCCCGTCGACCGGCTCGATGCCCTCGGAGAGACGCTCGCCTGGGCACAGGCGGAGGCCTCCAAGCGGCCGGGGGCGCTGCGGACGGCCTGGCATCTCGAGCGCGTCCGGGATTCGCTTCGGCAGATGGGCCCGGCCGATTGCTACCAGGCCCTCGCCACTTTCCAGCAGCGTTCCGCCGGTGATCTCGTCGGCCGCCTCCATGCCCTGGCAGCGGTCTCCGATCCCGATCCCCCGGCGCTCGAGGATCTCCCCGCGAGTCTCGTCGAGCGGTTCGTCGGATCAACCGGCAAGCACCTCCTCAAGATCTACGGCCGCGGCGATATTTGGAACTTCGACTCGCTCGAGCGCTTCGTGACGGATGTTCGCGGCGTCGATCCCCGCGCCACCGGCAACCCGCTCCAGGCGTACGAGGCGTCGCTGGAGATGAAGCGGAGCTACGAGCAGGCGGCGATCTCGGCGCTCCTGGTGATCCTCGTGGTGTTGTGGTTCGACTTCCGCTCGTTCCGCCATGCCCTTCTCGCCGCGCTCCCGCTGGCGATGGGAATGGGGCAGACGTTCGGCCTCATGGGCCTGCTGGGGATCGACCTCAATCCCGCCAACCTCATCGGCATTCCGCTCGTGCTCGGGATCGCCGTCGACTACGGCGTTCACATCGTCCACGACTCCCTGGAGCGCCCCGGCCCCTATCGGATCAGCCCTTCGACGGCCAACTCCGTCCTCGTCGACGCGCTGACGACGATCCTCGGATTCGGCGCGCTGATGGTGGCGAGCCACCGCGGCCTCGAGAGTCTCGGTCGCCTCCTCACGCTCGGTGTCACCACCTGCACGGTGACGTCGCTCGTCTTCCTCCCTGCCGTGCTCCGGTTGCTCCATCGGGAGCCGGCGACGGAAGCCGACGAAGCCGACGAAGCCGACAACGGGGCAGGGGGGGAAAGAGGCGTCGACGAGGTCATCGCGGTCGACTTCAGCGCGCGGGTCGACCGCTCCGGGGAACGGGCCGCGGCCTGATTTCCCCCCGCGGGAACCGACCTTGTGCCGGCGCGAGTCAGCCTGCTATCCCCCTTTCCCCGCACCCGCCCCCAACCCACTTTCCGGTGCCCCATGACGCTGCCGCGCCCTTCTTCCGCCCACGCCTGTCTGCTCGGGTTCGTGTTCCTGTTCGTGTTCGTGGGGATGCCGATCGTCCACGCCCAGGCTCCCGCGCCGCGTGACATCGCTGCGCCGGCACCGGTGACGGCCGGCCCGGCCCGCGCCATCCCTGCCGCCGCCGCGCCGGCCGCGCCGACGGTGAAGATCGTCATGGAGGATCAGAACCGTCAGGCGCACGACACCGGCGCCCTGCGGGGTGACGTGATCGTCCTCCTCTACGCCGACCGCAACGGCGCCGAGTCGGCCCACGAAATCGGCAAGCGGCTCCACATCCACTACCACCCCCATGCCGCCAAGGTGGAGGGACCAGAATGGGCGCGCCAGCCGGTCTCGGGGATCGCCGGCTGGCCGGCCGGGGCCCGTGTCCCGAATGTCCATGCCGTCGCCGTCGCCTGTCTCCCCGAGATCCCCAAGGCGGTTCATCCGGTCGTCCGGTCGCAGATCCGCAGGGAGTCGCCGCACGTGCCGGTGTGGCTCGACTTCAAGGGGACGATGCCCAAGACCTTCGGCATGGCCACCGACGTCCCCAACATCCTCGTCATCGACACCTTCGGTCGCCCCCAGGGGGTGCTCTCGGGGGAGCTCGACGAGACGAAGTACCAGCAACTCGTGGCGGCCATCGATCGGCTCCGCCAGCAGGCGCAACCGGTGCGGACAGCGTCGGCGACCGAAGCGGCGCCGGCGACCCGCTGACGGCGCGCCATCCGGCCCGATGCTGCGGTGCAGCCGTGGGCTTCAGCGGTCCGTCGGCGTCGCTCCCGCGCCGTCGACCCGGCCGCTCCCCTCGGTGAGCTCGGAGAGGCGGTCGATCGGGACGGCGGTGAACGTCTCGGTGCCGCCACCGATCCAGCGGATCTCGATCCGGTCGATGACGGTCCGGTCGCCGAGGCCGAAGTGGAGCCGGGTGCCGAAGTGCCCCTGGTAGCCGCGGCCGGCGTGGACCTCGTCGACAAACATCTCGTCACCGGCGTGGAGCACGACCCTCGCCCCCACCCCGTCGCGGTTCCCCTGCCGCCCCCGCAAGCGCACCTGACACCAATGGTTCGTGCCACCGCGCTCGCGGTCGAGGTTCCGCAGGAGCGTGGGGGCCTCGCGCGAGTTGAGGATCAGCAGATCGAGGTCGCCATCGTCGTCGAGGTCGTCGCAGGCGACGCCGCGGGCGGCGTGGCGCGGGATGTCGTGGAGGCCGGCGGCGGCCGACAGGTCGATGAATCTCCCTCCGACATTGCGGAGAAGGAGGTTGTGGTTGCGGTAGGTGGTCGTGTCGTCGAAGGCCTCGACGTTGTCGTTGAGGTGGCCGCAGGCGAGGAACAGGTCGCGGCGGCCGTCGTTGTCGAAGTCGGCCATCGCCGTCCCCCAGGTGACGAATTGCCAGGCCCCACTCCCGGCGGCGGTGGCGGCGGTGGCATCCTCGAACTGCCCCCGCCCGAGATTGCGAAAGAGGACGGGGAGATCGGGCTGGAAGTCGGTGACGAACAGATCGATTCTCCCGTCGCCGTCGGCATCGCCCGCCTCCGTCCCCATGCTGCCGATCTCGGCGCCGAACCGGTTCACGGCCACGCCGGCCGCCAGCGCGGTCTCGCGGAAGTGGCCCCGGCCATCGTTCTCGAAGAGGAAGTTCCCCTCGAGGGCATCGTTGCCGACGTAGATGTCGCTGTCGCCATCGTCGTCGTGATCGAGACAGACGACCCCCATCCCCGGGCCGGCCACGGCGGCGATTCCCGCCTCGCCGCTCGCATCGACGAACCGGCCATCGCCTGAATTGCGGAAGAAGGTGTCGGGCCAGGGGGGATAGTCGCGGGGGCCGGCGTAGGCGGGGAAGCCCTTGAACGAGCGAGGGCGGTGATCGCCGAGCGTGAACTTGACATAGTTGGCGGCGTACAGATCGAGATCGCCGTCGCCATCGGCATCGAGGAAGGTGGCCCCCGCGCCGACCTTCTCCCCATCGGCCACGTTGGCGCTTTCCGTGACGTCGACGAACGAACCGTCGCCGAGGTTGCGGAACAGTCGCTTGGCGCCGAACGTGGTGAGGAAGAGATCGGCAAAGCCGTCCTCGTCGACGTCCCCGGCGACGACCCCGAGGCCGTAGTCGCGGCAGTCGATGCCGGCGGCGAGGCTCACGTCGCGAAACACCCCTGCGCCGAGATTTCGGCAGAGGGCATGCCGCGGGGGCGGATCGGAGTCGCCGGGCTCGGCTCCCGGAAGGAGTGCCCCGTTTGGAAAATAGAGATCGATCCGGCCATCGCCGTCGTAGTCGAACGTGGCGACACCGGCCGACAGCGGCTCGACGAGGTAGCGCCGACCACTGCTCCCGTCGGTGTGGACGAAGCCGATGCCGGAAGCCTTCGTGGCGTCGATGAACCGGATCGGCGCGGCGTCGGCTTCCAACGACGGCGTGGTGTCTGCCGGTGGTCTCGGCTGACCACAGCCGAGGATCAGAACCAGGACCACGACGACTCGCGCGAGGCGATGCAGCGGAGATGAGACCATGTCAGTGGTTTTCTCCCGCGGCGCTGGAAGGGGGGGCGGTGGAGGGGGGAGAAAAAGATGGATCGATCGCGGCGCCACGGAGCCGGAGGGCCTTGGCCTCGTTGTGGTCGCCGTCGAGGGCAGCGATCCGCCCGGCGGCCGCGTACCAGCCGGCGAGGAGGCGTTGCAGCCGCACACGGTCGTCGCGGGAGAGATTCCTGGCCGCGGCCCCGGCATCGACCGCTTTCAGGCGGCGGAACTCCGCCAGCGCCCGCTCCGCGTCATCGGCCAGGCCGAGGCGCGACAAGGCGCTGGCCAGCCCGTACCAGGCGCCGGTGTAGGAGGGGGCCCGGTCGATCGCCCCCTGAAACGCCGCCTGGGCCGCGGTGTTTTTCCCCTGGCGGAGCCGGGCATGGCCGAGGTGGAAGAGCCGGACCGCGCCACCGCGGTCGTCGCCGATCGCCGGTTCGAGGACGATAGCGGCCTCGTCGAAGCGGTCGAGTTTGAGGAGGCAGCGCCCCAGATGCCCTTGGATGTCGGGGAGGTTCGGGTCGAGCCGACGGGCCCGCTCGAGCCACTCGGCAGCCTCGCCGTCGCGCCCTTCTTTCACCGCGTAGAGCCCGAGTCGATACCACCCCTCGGCCGTCTCCGGATGACGCTCGAGTTGGGCCCGCCACAGCGTCGCCGCGGTCTCCTGGTCGCCCCCCTCGGCGGCGATCGTCGCCGCCAGCGCCGTCGACTGCGGCCGCTGGGGATGACGGGCCACGATCCACTCAGCGAGGGTCTGCGCTTCCCCCGCCAGCCCGGCGTAGCCCTCCGGCACCGCGGCTGTCGGCGCGGGGAACCGGGTGGGCCCGGCCGGCTGTGCCGTCGCGCGGCGAGCGGTCGGCGGAGAGGTGCGGGGGCGTGTCGAGGCGACGATGATCGCTGCGAACGCAAGGGCGGCTCCGATCATGGCGAGCGACCGCCACAAACCGGTATGGGATGGTGCCCTGCACTCCCTCGCGTTGGCGGGGCGCGGCACGCCGTGCCGCGGAGGACGTTCACTGGGCCTGCGGCGGTCTGTCGGCATGACGCGCCGGGCCGCGGTCAGCGGAGCCGTTCCTTGAGTCGCCGGCTGGCGAGGGTGAGGGTGTCGCGCTCCTGGGTTGTCAGACTCGCCTCGCCGGAGCGGCTGATCTTCTCGAGGATCCGATCGACCGCGTCACGGAGCGCTTCGTCATCCTCCAGCGACGCCGGGCGCGAGGGCGGCCGCGGAGGATCGTCTTCGGGGCGGAAGATCCGGAACCGCTGCCGCGATTGGAGGAGCTGCGCGGGAGCTTCGAGGAGTTCGCCGATGTTCCAGCCGCGCCAGGCGTAGAGCAGGCCGAACACCGCCCCGCCGATGTGGGCGACGTGAGCGACATTGTCGCGGCGTTCGACGGCGCCGCTGATGTCGGAGAAGAAATAGAGGAGGCCGAGGGCCCAGGCAGGGATCGGGAGGATGCCCCAGAAGAGAAGCTCCTGGTGGGGGTTATTCCAAATGAAGACGGCGAGCGTGGCCGTCACCGCGCCACTGGCGCCGACGAGCCACCCGGCCCGGCCCCCTTGGCCGAATTGCACACTCGCCAGCCAGGTGAGGCCGGCAAGGACGATCGCCGTCAGCCAGAAGCGGAAAAATTCGCTGCGACCGATCCGCGCCTCGACCTCCGGCCCGAAGAACCACAGCGTGAGCATGTTGAGGAACAGGTGCGACGGCGAGGCCATGTTGTGGGCGAAGCCGTAGGTCACCAGTCGCCACGCCTCGAAGGGATGGCTCGGCAGGTCGCTCCGCATCGCCAGCCACCCGCCGAGCGGGACATCGTTGCCGGCGAGGAGGCAGGCGACCCAGACGGCGCAGTTGGCGACGATGATCGTCGTCACAGCGCTCCATTCCCCGGCGCCTGCGGATCCCCCCCGCCACGAACGATTCGGCGGCGCGTAACGGCGGTCTGCAAAACCCATTGGATGCCTCGTCGGCCGGAACGCCGGCGGCGGCCCGCGCGGCAATCACTGCACCCGGGCAACCGGCATGGTAGGCCCTCGCCGGGGGTGGGGGCAACGGCCTGCCCCCTCCAGCCGCTGACGCCGGTGTGATAGATTCCCACCGTTGTCCGTGCCGGGGGTCCTGGTGCGGGGGTGATGGATGGGACGAGGGGGGCCGATACTCCCCTCCCGGAAACTGACGCGACGCGAAGGGGAGAGCAGGGCATGGCCACGAACGGGACTTTGGGTCGGAAGCTGCGGATGGCGATCGTCGGGGGGGGGCAAGGATCGTTCATCGGGCGGGTGCATGTCACTGCCGCCGTCCTCGACAACCGTGCCGCCCTCGTCGCCGGGGCGCTGTCGAGCGATCCGGCCCGGGCCAAGGCGAGCGCTGCCGACTACGACATCGCCCCGTCGCGCGCCTACGGCTCCTACGCCGAGATGTTCGCCGCCGAGCAGAAGCTCCCCGCCGGCGAGCGGATCGACTTCGTCTCCATCGCCACACCGAATCACATGCACTTTCCGGTCGCCCGGGCGGCGGTCGAAGCGGGCTTCCACGTTATCTGCGACAAGCCGATGACGCTCAACGTAGCCGAGGCGGAGGAGCTTGCCGCGCTGGTCAGAGGTTCGAACGTCGTCTTCGCCGTGACGCACAACTACACCGGCTATCCGCTCGTCCGTCAGGCCCGGCAGATGATCCTCTCCGGCGAGCTCGGCGACATCCAGGCGATCCGCGCCACCTACATCCAGGGCTGGCTGCGGAGCCGGCTCGAGAGCGAGGGGCAGAAGCAGGCCGCCTGGCGGACCGACCCGACCAAGAGCGGCGCCGCCGGTTGCTTCGGCGACATCGGCACCCACGCCTACAACCTCGGCCGCTACATGACCGGCCTCCTTCCCGACTCGATCAGCTGCAACCTGAAGGTCTTCGAGCCGCCGCGGCCGCTCGACGACTACGGCCATGCCGTGATCCGCTACGGCAACGGCGCCCTCGGCACCGTCACCGCCTCGCAGATCAGCCACGGCCGTGAGAACGACGTCCGGATCGAGATCGACGGCACGCTGGCGAGCCTCGAGTGGCACCAGGAAAACCCCAACCAGCTCTTCATCCGCAAAAACGGCCATCCCCACCAAATCTACACCCGCGACCCCAACGCCCCCTACACGAGCGAACCGGCGAAGGCCGCCTGCCGGCTCCCGTCGGGGCATCCGGAGGGTTTCTTCGAGGCCTTCGCCAACGTCTACCGCGCCACGTATGACGCGATGGAGCTGGCGATCGCCGGCAAGCCGTTCGAGCGCACCAACACGATCTATCCCAACATCCACGACGGCGTGGAGGGGATGTATTTCATCGAGCAGTCGGTGGCGTCGAGCAAGGCCGGCGGCGCCTGGCTGCCGCTCAAGCACCCGCTCGCCCGGCAGTAGTTCCGAAAATTCCAAAAAGGTGCCAGCCACCAAATCCAGGGGGACTCGGTGATTTCGGCCCCCCCAAACTGCCTGGATTTGGTGGCTGGCACCTTTTTGCCTCGAAAGGAATCGACACGTGCCCCCGGCCCCCCCTGTGAAGCGCGACACCGCCTACTTTGTCTTCGACATCGAGAGCGTCTCCG
>JBBAVV010000006.1:72601-101140 GCA_040397545.1 Pirellulales bacterium | reverse complement strand
TGAAGTAAGGATTGCGCCTCATGCCTCTGTTGACCCCTTCGACCTTCGCGGTCGCCTCCGCACGACCAACGGCCTCGAGCGACTCAACAAGGAAATCAAGCGGCGCACCCGTGTCGCCACGATCTTCCCCAACGAGGCCTCGCTCCTCCGACTTGCCTCCGCAGTCCTCTCCGAAATCAGCGATGACTGGGAAACTGAACGTGCCTACCTGACCATGGAACCCAGATGATCCACCTCTGAAAACCGCGATCTACAGAAAAGACGTTGCTTTATCCCTTTGGGGGAACGTGAAGACGGGGCATCGATCCTTCTGCCCTGCGACTTGACGCACATCCGTGAGAATTCGATATCAAGGAAAAAGGCTCAACATGAGAAAGCATCTCGCAACCCTGTTGGCCGCCATGGCCAGTATGATCTTCGCCGGAGCCGAAGCCCGGGCCGAAAATATCTATGTGCTGACGAACAACGTTGACGATTTAAACGGAACGGTAACCGATTTCGGCAGAATCGATTCGGTGACCGGAGTCTATTCGTCGATCGCCAGTCTCACTGGCGCCATCGGCAATTTGACATGGAACCCAACCGCCGGCAATTTTTTTGCCACTGCAGCAAATACAGCAACACTACGGACACTCTCGACAACAGGAACGCTCTCAAATTCGATCGGAAATATCGGTCAGACAGTTTACGGAATGGCTTACAGGACTGCGGATTCGACGATTTACGCTTACAGCTATTCCGATCAAACCGCTACGATCGATAGTTCGAACGGATCCTGGACCACTCTCAATGGGAGTCCAGGTTTAAGCACTAGCAGGCTTGTCGGTGGCCGCTACAGCATTATGAACGATGTGATTTATATGGCGGCGACCGGAAGTGGAGTCGGCCGCTTCGGCACGATGGGCTACACGGCTTCATCGACATTTCAGGAGATTACGACGAACAGTCTTTACATCAACATGGTTCTGGCCAACGACGGCACCACCATGTACGGCATCTATGGCAACCCCACCGCCGGCCTGCAGCAGCTTTACACCATTGACGTAAACACCGGCGTGGCCACGGCCGGCGCATTCATCACCGGCACAGGCCTGGGAACTTTCTTCCACGGCGCGGCCATCGTGCCCGAGGCCGTGCCCGAGATCGACCCGGCCGGGATGGGCTCGGTGCTGGCCCTCGTGGGAGGAGCGCTTGGGCTCCTCGAGCGCCGGCGGCGTGTGGTGGCCTGACGCCCCACGCTGAACGTCTCGTGATCGATTCGCGGGGGGAGCAGGTTCCAGAGAGGGGCCTGCTCCCCTCGGCTTTTTGGGGCGATGCGTGAGCCCCACCCGCCCGGCGCGGCGGCGTCAGTCGAGCCCGAAGTGCCGCTTCCAGTGCTCGACCTCGCCGGGACCGGGCTCAGGGGGCTTGTCGGCGCCCGGATCGGCCACCTTCCGGGGACGCCGCAGGTCGGCGAGCCAGGCATCGGAGGAGATCGCCGCGGCCCCCCGCCGGCGGGCGGCGAGTTGGAGCCGGCGGTCGTTGGAGACAACCGTGATCGAGGCGGGGGAGCGTTCCTCCTCGAGGATCTCCTCGATGAGCGAGTCGGCATCGGGATACTCCCGCGCGAACCACACCCGGATCCCGCGGTGAGTGATCTTCCCGGGGAGCCCGTCAGGGGCCTTGGCGGCATCGAACACGAACAGCACGCGCGGTGCCGTTTCGCCGACGAGGTCGGCGACATGGTCGAGGAGGGCCGTCCGCGACGACTCGAGCCCCCGCGCGCCCCGCTTGGCCCCGAACACGCCCGAGGCGTGGAGGAGGTTGTAGCCGTCAACGAGGGTCAAGGACATCGCTCTGCCCCTGTCACGAGCCGGCGAGACGGTATTTCACCCGGCCAGCGACGATCGTCGCCACGGCCCGGCCGCGGAGGGTCCAGCCATCGAACGGTGAGTTGATGCTCTTGGAACGAAAGGAGCGGACATCGACCTTCCAGGACCGATCGGGATCGATGATCGTCACATCGGCCGGGCTGCCGGTGCGCAGCGTCCCCCGGTCGAGCCCGAGGATCCGCGCCGGGAGCGTGCTCATCGCCTCGACCAGCCGTGGCCACCCGACATGGCCGGGGACGATCAGCCGCATCACCGACAGCCCGATCGCCGTCTCCAGGCCGAGGATGCCGAAGGGGGCCCTGTCGAGCTCGAGCATCTTCTTCTCGCGGGCATGGGGGGCATGATCGGTGGCGATGCAGTCGATCGTGCCGTCGGCGATGCCCGCGATGATCGCTTCGACGTCGGCGGCGGTCCGCAGCGGCGGGCTCATCTTGCAGTTGGCATCGAACGTCCGCAGGGATTCATCGGTGAGCGTGAAGTGGTGGGGGCAGGCCTCCGCCGTCACCCGCACGCCGCGGGCCTTCGCGGCCCGCACCAGCGCCACGCCCCCGGCCGTCGAGACGTGCATCACGTGGAGCCGTCCCCCCGTGCTCTCGGCGAGCGCCGTGTCGCGGCCGATCATCACCTCCTCGGCGGCCGCCGGCATCCCGCCCAGCCCGAGGAGGAGGGAAACGAGCCCCTCGTTCATCACGCCGCCGCGGGAAAGTTCGAGGACCTCCTCGTGGGCGAGGATCGTCTTGCCGAACATGCTGCAGTATTCGAGCGCCCTCCGCATCAGCTCGGCGTCGGCGACCGGGGCCCCGTCGTCGCTGAAGGCCACCGCCCCCGCCTCGACGAGCTGGCCGATCTCGGCAAGCTCCTTCCCCTCGCGATTGCGGCTCACGCAGGCGACGACGAACACGTTGCAGGTGTCGGCGCGGGCGGCCTTTTGATGGATGAACTCCACCGCCGCCTGGGTGTCGAGCGGCGGCTCGGTATTGGGGATGCAGGCGACGCTTGTGAAGCCGCCGGCGAGTGCCGCCCGCGTGCCGCTGGCGATCGTCTCGTCCTCCTCGCGGCCCGGCTCGCGGAGATGGACATGCATGTCGATGAGGCCGGGAGTGACGATCATCCCCGCCGCGTCGATCGTCTCGTCGGCCCGGCTGGCGCCTGTCTCGCCCGGGCCGATGCCGGCGATTCTCCCATCGACGATCCGCAGGTCGGCGATCCGGTCGATGTCTTGGGCCGGATCGATCACGCGTCCGCCGCGGATCAGCAGTGTGGCCATCAGATTCCCCTCCCGTCGCCGCCGTTGGTCGTGGTCGAAGCGTCCCCGCGCGGCCCGCAGACGAGCCACAGCACGGCCATCCGGACGGCGAGTCCGTTGGCCACCTGGTCGAGAATCAGCGATTGCGGGCAATCGGCCACCTCGGCCGTCACCTCGACGCCGCGGTTGATCGGCCCAGGGGCGAGGATGAGGAGCCCGGGGCGGGCCCGCTCCATCCGCTCGGCGGTCATCGCGTAGAGGTGGGCATACTCGCGCACCGACGGGAACGGGCGGGTGTTTTGCCGCTCGAACTGGATCCGCAGAAGGTTGAGGACGTCACACACCGGGACGATCGCGTCGAGGTCGTGCGACACTTCGACCCCGAGCTCCCGCCACCGCGGCGAGACGAGGGTCGGCGGACCGCAGACGATGACCCGGGCCCCGAGCTTGAGGAGGCCGTGGATGTTGGAGCGGGCCGTGCGGCTGTGGGCAATGTCGCCGACGAGGCCGACGGTGACGCCGGTGAGATCACCGAGGCGTTCGCGGATCGAGAAGATGTCGAGCAGCCCCTGGGTCGGGTGTTCGTGCGGGCCATCCCCGGCATTGATGATGCCGACGTGGAGGTGCTGGGCGAGGAGGTGCGGGGTGCCGGGGGTGGTGTGGCGGACGACGACGGCGTCGATGCCCATCGCCTCGAGGTTCTTCGCCGTATCGATGAACGACTCCCCCTTGGAGAGGCTGGAGCCTGAGGCCGAGAAATCGACGACGTCGGCACCGAGGCGCCGGGCCGCCAATGAGAAGCTCGTCTTGGTGCGTGTCGAGTTCTCGAAGAACAGGTTGCAGATCGTCCGGCCTCCGAGCACCGAGAGCTTCCGGCGGCACCCGTGGGTGGCCTCCTTGAAGCGAGCGGCGGTGTCGAGGAGGAATCGGATCTCGTCCGCGGTGAGCCGTTCGAGATCGAGGAGGTGACGATGGGTCCACGACGCTGGCACGGCATCGGGTGAACCCAGGGAAGCTGGGGGGAACGTGGGCATGGCGGCATCCGGAGGGAACGTCGTGGCTTCCGGTGGGGGTGGGCGGATTCTAGCAGGCGGGGCGGAATCGTCTTCGGGCCCCGGCGCGGGGGGAAGTGCCCGCAATTCCGTCGGGGAAACCCCGGTCTTCCCACCGTCGGCGGCACCCCCGTGGGCTTTGCTTCCGCGCCAAAGCCTCGGGGATCCGTCCCCGGCGGCATCTGGCCTTGCCTCGTGGAATCGGGTCGGCCTATCTTCCCGCGTGATCCGGTGTGCCGGTTCCGTGCTGGCGGCGGTGTTCGACGTGAACACCGCGGGGGCAGCCGGTCGAGCGTCACCCTCGCGAGCGAGAATCCGATGGACAGCGAACGCGACACGTCGTCGGTGGAGAACCCGGGTTGGGGCCGGCCCCTCTGGCAGGCAAAGCTCGGCCTGGCCGGTTGGACGTTGGCTGGGATCGGCATCCTCTCCCAGGCGGGATGCATGTCGGCCCTCACCGCCACGACCCTCCGGGAAGCGCTCCGCGAGACGGCCGCATCCCTCTCTTCACCGCACGACCTCGACCATGCGTCGACGGCCCGCGTCGACCGGCCGTTGGCCGACGTCGAAGCGGAGGATCCCGAAGCCTCCCGCGGCGACGACGCCGAGCTCGAGCAGGTGATCGACAACGCCGTCGCCCGCCTCTCGGCCGCCGGTGGCATCGATACACCGACCCAAGAACTGCTCATCAAGACTCTCGAACAGACCCGCCCGGAGGATTGGGCGGTCGTCGTCAACGAGTTTGCCAAGACGCTCGAGTCGTCGCGGGGGTCGATCGCCAGCGATGATGCTGCCGACGGCGGGATCCTTGCCCGGCGCCCAACCGGCGGTGTCATCGAGCTCGACATCCCGGCGCCGGCCCGATCGGCGGCCGACGCTCCTCCCACCGTCGCCGAGCTTGTCGCCGCGCCGGTGGAGCCGGTGGCCGCCGTCGACCTCTCCGGCATTCCGCTCCTCCGCGTGGCAGCGGTCGTCGTGCCCCCCGTTCCCGCCGACGGCGCACCGCTGCCGGAGCCGACTCCTCCCCACCCCGCCGCCCCTCTGCCGCCGCAGCCGATCAAGGCGGCCGATCTCCCGGTCAGGCCGGTGGCCCCCGAACCCGCGCCGGCGCCGGTCGTGGTGGCTGCCCTCATCGAACCGGCCGCGACGCCGGCAGCGCCCGCCGAGCTGGCCACGCCGGAGGTTGAAACGGCTTCACCGATGCCGCCGACCCCCGAGGCCTTTGATCTCCACACCACGACGGCCCCGGGAGAACCAATCGCTCCCGTCGGACCCGCCGTCAACAACGCCTGTTTCGCGACGCGGGTCCGCGGCTGGGGGAACGTGGAACGCTTCCCGACGGCGGCGTTCCGGCCGGGGCAGGAAGTGATCGTCTACTTCGAACTCGACCGCCTCCAGATCCGTTCTGCCGCGGACGGGCACACCACCGGCATCGACTCGAGCTTCCGTCTGGTCGATGGCCGTGGTCAGCGCGTCGGGCAATGGTCTTTCGAGCCGATCGTCGAGACCTGCCCTGCCCCCCGCCGGGATTATTTCGCCCGGTACTTCATCCGCATCCCCGAGGATGCCAAGCCCGGCCGTCATCGTCTCGAGTGGAGCGTGACCGATACCGTGGCCGAAGCCTCGCGTCAGGCCCATCTCGATCTCGACGTCGTGGCGGAGTAGTCGCGGCAGACTCTCCGGCAACAGTCTTCCCCGACCGAACCGCCTCGTCGATTTTGAGCGTCGCTCCCATGAATCAATTCCGTTTGAGCACCAGAATCATGTCGCTCGTTCTTGGCGTTCTTGCTCCGCTTGCCGCTGGCGGCCTGGCGGCCGCCGAAGCGGTCACGGCCATCGACATCCTGCTGCTGCCGGATGAAACCATGATCGCCCATGCGCAAGCCGACAACGCGCGGCTCCGCGCCAACGATCCCGCCGGCTTTGCGCTCGATGCCGAGCACCGGCCGCACATCACGGTGTTGCAGCGCTACGTGCGGACGAACGATCTGGACAAAGTCTTTGCCGCCGTCCAGCGTGTCTTCGACCACCAGCGGCCGGTGGGTTGGGAGCTCGAGGCCACCGGCTGCTTTTTTGTTGACTTCGACAACATGGGCCTGGCCGGGATTGTGATTCGGCCGACGCCCCAGCTCCGCACGCTGCAAGAGGCGATCGTCGAGGCCGTCGAGCCCTACACGGTGCCCGACGGCGCTTCGGCCGCATTCGTCTCCGCGCCCGGGCAGACTGAAATCAATGCGTCGTCGCGCGACTACGTCCGCACGTTCGTCCCCGATCAGCTTGGCACGAAGTACGGTCCGCACGTGACAACCGGCGTCGGGCAGTTCGATTTCGTCCGCGAAATGCAGGCGGCGCCCTTTGCTGACTTCCGCTTCAAAGTGGCTGGCGCCGCGGTGTTTCACCTCGGAGATTACTGCACCGCCGCCAGGGAACTCTGGAAGTGGCAGCCACCGGCCGGTGAGTGACGTTCGGCATCCCACCCTTTCTACGAGTGCGCCGTTAAGGCGAGACCTTCGGGTCTGCCCAGGGTTCTAAAAATGGGCTCCTCGCTAGAATCCGTCGGCAATAAGGGGGCATGCGAGCGGTCCCGCCACGGGCTTCAAGAGTGCACCGGTCTGAACACCGGCGGATGAAGGGGGCTGCGATCAGCGAGCTTCGTCCGACCAGTCCTGGCATCCAGCGGATCTCCTGGGCCGGAGGCCCGAGTGGGTCAGGGGCGCTTCATCCGAAATCGGGAGGGGCTGCCCTGGAGCCGCCTGGATCAGGATTTCCAAGGCAGGCCAAGATTCCCTGGGGTTGCGATCAGGTCGGCCGCGGCGTCTCGATCGTCGAATTGCCCACTCATTCTCATCAGAATATCCCCCAGCGGGCAAAGCGAGACCGCGAGGGCCAGCCAGTCCACATGAGTTGCTCCTTCGCCGCTCACACACGGAAATGCGATACGGAAGATGCTTTCCACGGAAAAAGCGTTCGTTATGTCGCCCCGACGACTGAAGATGATTGCACAAGCACGATCAGTTCTCGCGATTTCAAAGGCCTGGTCTGTCAGCCCCGGAGTAACTTCCGCGAGACCAGCATAACGGACTTTATTCCCAATCATGATTTCCACTTCCGCGCTCCTGGTGCCTTCCACGAGCGAGTCAGAAAGACTGCGGCGATTCTTCCACAGCCGTCTATGGCGCACGACAGGCGATGCCTCCCTCCACGGGCCATCTGCAACAAAGAGCCAGCATTGATAATCAGCCGAAAGGCCAGAGACAAATGATGCCGCCTTAACTCCGCATGCTCTGCAAAGGTCTTGCAATTTGCCGATCGACTGCTCATTTTTGGCGACAAATGAAATGGCCGCTAAGGACGGTGGCGAGTGAAGGATTGTTTCTGCTTGATTGCGGTCCAAAAGCAAACTGTCATTGTCGGTATAAAGATCTGGTGAAACGACCTGCAACACTTCAGTAGTCATAATGGCCTCCAGATTCTGTGTTGAAATGTGGCCCTCGGTTCTGTGGATTGCCAGGCCCGTAGAAGTCCCCCCCCGCATCATCTCGGATCCCTATGACTTTCGTGGTTCCGTATGGACCAGGGACAACGTACTCGTAGACTCGCCCAGGCCGGATTCTTCCTTGGCGATCCAGATTGGGAAGCACTCTTTCGGGTGGCTGACTTGTGGGAATTGCCGAGTCCCGCTTGGCTTGGTTGAATGCCCCACTCCGCCCTGCGTCTTGCGGGCTCAGGCTTGGCGGGCGAATACTGCGAGCCGCGAGATTTTGTGAATTACTGCCTTTCTGGACGATTCTGGCAGCGCCGATTGAGGCTAGGACCGAACCACATGCTTCAAGAACCTGCGACAATGTCGGTGCTCGTGGGGGAGGACCGTAGGCACTAATCTCCCCTTGGTTGGTGAGCCATCGGTTTCCGGCGGCATCCATAAATTCGATATCATTTTGGCGAGGCGCAGCCCATGGCTCCTCGCGCACAGTTGATGTGATCGTTTCTCTTTCTGTTCGATATCTGCTCCATCGCGGTACGTTGGCCGAGTCAGAGGCTGTGTCCGGTTCCGTCAAATGTTCCGCTATGGGAACGACTTGCACTTCCCCGTCGCCGCCCGTCCAAGCGGCCGTGACGACCCCCGGTCCGTCGTCGCTGCCTAGCTGGTAGACCAGCGGCGTGGTCGATTGGCCATCTGCCAGTGTGACCGCGGTTGACCCGGTGGTTCCCTGTGGGCTCCCCGAGCCGGCAGCATCCGCCCCAAGTGCTCCTGTGACGAAGAAAACCATCCCGCCGCCCGCGCCGCCGGTGTACTTCGCTGCAAGCGTCGGGTCGCTGGCAAGAGAGCCGTTGGCAGAGCCCGCCGAGGAACTGGCCCCAGCACCTGACCGGTACAAACGCCAGAGATCGGCGTTCGACAGGCTGCCACCGGTGCCATTGCCCTGACCGCCAGGACTCGAGCCTTCTGTGGACTGCGTCAAGAGTGTCAAGAGGTTCGACGAAGAGCCACCACTGGCCCCAGAAGAAGAGAAAGCAGCCCCAGATCCAGCGCGGTAGGAATCCCATAGATCGCCACCGAACGTCGTGCCAGTGCCTGCGGCCGGGGCAGGAGGCGAGGCGGTGCCGGAGGAGCCCGGTGCGGGGCTTGAGCATGTGAGAATGATGCCGCTGGAAGAAAGAGACCCGGTGCCGAGCGGGGCTGGAGCAAGCCCCGCCGCGCTCCACGATTCGGTCCCCACGCCGGCAAGCATCGCCCGGGATTCGAGGGGCTCAATCACCGTGCGCAGTGCAGAAGCGCGGGGAGGCTTTTTGGTGTTTCGCCGATTCACTGGACTTCTCCTCGGAAGACATCTCAGGAGAGGGCACATCCCCCCTCTTGGAATCCACCGTAGGAAGGGCTTTCATTTCCGTCAAGGAATCGGTTCGAAGTGGGATTCAATTTTGCGGCGGAGGGAAATCGAATCAGCTTGGCAGCCCCGGGAAAGGGCTCGTCCCGGGTGATAAGGCCCGGCGACGTGGTTCAGGACTGCCAAATGGCGACGAAGATTGGCGATCAAACAACAGGGCGTCGCCCGATCGCTCGTCGCCCAGCCAGGCTCACGCTCCCGAGGCTCGCACCATCGCCAGCACCCCCGCGCGGATAGCAGCGGGCAACCGGCCCCGTAGCGACCACCTCGGCCAGGTCCGGAGGCACAGCGTTGGATTTCGCGTTGGTGCCTTCCGGCACACCCGGTAATCCCTGAGGAAAACTCGGGTCATTCGCTTCCTCTCCCCGCTATCGTCGGGGGGCGGCACCCCGGCCGGGAAGGTAGGCGTCAGGGATGAGGGCCATCAGCCCACGGCGTTTTGGCGGCTGCTGCGAAGACGGAGCGGCTTGGACGCGGGGCGATGCGTCCTGGCCAGAGGGCTCCCGCACGCCCCCCACCAGAGTCACGGCGGCCGATGGCAGAGGGTTGGTCGACGTCAGCGGCATCCCCCCCTGCCCTGCCGATGAGAGCGGTGCGGGGGGAACGAACGCCTGCTCCGCTTGAGGGGCGACAGTTTGGGGGCCGTCAAGCGCCGGCGGCTCGGCCGCACGACCCGCCTGCGGGGGCACGGGCGCGTTCGGTTTGGCGTCTGCCGGCGCTGCGGGCTGTGCCTTGTCGGTCGGCTTGGCGGCGCCGTCCGGCTTCTTGGCGGCCGGAGCCGTTACCTCCTCCGGGCGCGCCGTCGGTTCGCCCATCGGCTGTGCCGCCGGCGCGTCGGCCCGGGGGGGGAACTCCTCAAGCTGGAGGAGATCGGCGATCGCCACAGCGCCGCTCCAGCGTTCGGCTTGAGCGTCGACGTAGGCCAGTTCCGTCTCGGTGAGAATCTTCTGCGCCTGGAGAAGACTTAAGAAGGTCACCTCGCCGCGGGCGTAGAGCGTCTGGGTGAGCGTCACCGTCTCTCGGGCCTTGGGGAGGATGTATTCCTCGTACCAGTCGACGAGCCGCTGCGAGGTCCGGTAGGCGGCCACCGCCTGGGCGGTCTGCGTGGCGAGGTCGAGCTCCACCATCCGCAGGTCGGCGCGCGCCGTGGCGATGTCGGCCCGGGCGGCGCGGATGTTCCCCTGGTTGCGGTCGAAGAGGGGCACCGACATCATCACCTGCGCGAGCCCCTGATCCTGGGCCGGGATGCCGACCTGCCGCTGGTAGCCGCCCATCAGATTCACGTTCGGGATCGGCTGGACAACGGCCCGCTCGAGGGCCCATTGGTTGCCGGCGATCCGCGCCTCTGCGGCGCGCGGCAGGGCATTGCTGCGGACGACCGCCTCCTGGAGCTCTTTGAGGTCGAAGTTCGGAAGTTCCTGGAAGAGATCGGCCTCGAGTCGCTCGATGTCGACCCGTGGCAGGCCAATCGCGGCGGCAAGCTCGCGGCGCCCGGTCTCGATGAACACCGTCGCATTCAGAATCCGAACCTCGGCCCGGTCGCGCTCGATGCTCCAGAAGAGGACGTCGGCCTTCGTCCCTTCCCCCGCCTCGGCGAGCTGGCGGCCGATCTCGTAGGAGCGTTTGGCGATGTCGAGAAGGAGTTTGTAGATCTCGATCCGGCGCTGGGCGACGAGGAGCTGATAATAGCTCTGGCGGACCCCCCGGAGGACGTCGAAGCGGGCCCGGATCAGCTCGTACTCGGCCCGCTGGATGTCGCGGAGGGCAGCTTGCTGCTGGAGACGGAGCTTGCCGCCGGTGACGATGTCCTGCGCGACCGTGCCGCTCCACTGGCTCTCCGGACCGGCGATCTGCGGGCTGAATCCGGCGATCACCGGATTCGGGTAGAGCCGAGCTTGCACGGCCTTACCCCGGGTGGCCTCGACGGCGGCCCGGGCGGCGAGCATCCGCGGGTGGCTCCGTTCCGCTAGGGCGACGAACTCCTCGAGCGTCCGCGGGGTGGGGACGGTGCCCTCCATCGGGAGGCCGTCGACGAGGCCGTCATCGGGCGCCACCGCCAGTGGCACCTCCGACGAGGGGAGTTGCATCGGGGCACCCGGCGGGCGCGGCCAGTTGGTCTCCTCCGCGGCGGCCAGGGGGAATCCGCTGGCGAGGGCGACCAGGATGGCGACGGGGGGGGAACATCGTGTTCGGGGAGACATGGCGGAGTCCAGGTGCGTGATCGGGGCGAAGCGGTCCGCCGGAGGCACATCCGGAAGAATCGTCACTCGTTGCCTGATCGCTGGAGAAAACCGCACCGGAACGGTCGGCCGGTTTGGGATCACAGCGCGCTGGGGGTTTGGGTACATTGACCGTCCGGTTCCCCAGATCACCTCTGCTCCCCCTTCCCTCCAGGCCGTCCCCGAACCGAGGGACGTGACACCGTGGCGATCCTCCGCGCCGAACACCTCGAGAAGAGCTTCGCCGCCGCCGGATCGACGGCCGGTGTGCTGGCGATCCGTGGCGTCGATGTCGAGATCGAGCCGGGGGAGTTCGTGGCCATCACCGGGGCCTCGGGGTCGGGAAAGAGCACGCTCCTCCACCTTCTCGGTGGCATCACCCGGCCGACCGCCGGGAAGGTGCTCCTCGAGGGAGTCGACCTGGCGGCCCTCGGCGACGACGACCTGGCGCTGGTCCGGCGGCGCCGGATCGGCTTCGTCTTCCAACGCTACAACCTGCTTCCCGAATTGTCGCTCGTCGAGAATGTCGGCCTGCCGCTGGTGCTCGACGGCATCCCCGAGGCCCGCTGTGACGCGGCCGCCCGCGCCGCCCTCGAGACCGTCGGCATGGGGCACCGCGCCGACCACCGTCCCGATGCCCTCTCCGGCGGTGAGCAGCAGCGCGGTGCGATCGCCCGGGCACTGGTTACCGCGCCGGCGATCGTCCTCGCCGACGAGCCGACCGGAGCCCTCGATTCCGAGAACTCGCGCCGGGTCGTCGAACTGCTGCGCTCGCTCGTCGTCGATCATGCCCAGACGGTCGTGCTTGTGACCCACGACCCTGGCATCGCCGCCGAGGCAGGCCGCTGCATCCGCATGGCCGACGGGCGGATCATCTCCGACACCGTCCAGCCCGACAGCTCCGGTCGCCCGACGGTCGCCCGCCAAGCCCCGGCAGATCGCGGGAACGCCGGTGGCAAACGGACCGGAAGGAAGCGCCGATGAGTCTCGGCGTGTTCGAGCTGCGCCGGCTGCTCGTCCGGCAGTGGACGCGCCGGCCCGGCAGGGCGCTGGCGACGATCTTCAGTGTCGCTGTGGCCGTGGGGGCTGTCGTCGCCACGTGGGTGTCGGCCGATGCCTCCCGCGCCGGATACAAGTCGCTGACGTCGGCGATCGAGGGGGTCCCGGCGGTCGATATCCTCTCCAGGTCGGGGGGGCGTTTCGACGCCAGCGACGTGCCGGCGCTGGCGGGGATCCCCGGCGTCCGGGCGGTCGTGCCGCTCTTCTACCGGCCCACGCTCCTGCGGGTGGGGGAGAAACGGGTCCGCGAGATCGCCGTCGGGGTCGACGCCGAACGGCTCGTCGCCATCGGCATGCTCGAGCTCTCGGCCGGGCGGGCCTGCACGGCGCTCGACGAGGTCGTCCTCGACGAGAATCTCGCCCGCAGTCTGGGCAAGGTCGTCGACGACGAGATCCTGTTCTTCGCCCGGCGCGGGGTGCGGCGGATGACCGTCGTCGGCCTCGCGGTGCCGATGTCGCTCCGCTGGTTCGGTGAGGGGGCGGGGGTCGTTCTCGACATCGCGGCGCTCGAAGACATGTCCAACGCCCTCGGCTTGGTCGATCGGGTTCGGGTCGCCCTCACCCCCGCGGCAGACCGGAAGGGGGTCGTCGAGGCCGCGGGGAAGCTCCTCCCCGACAGCCTCGTCGCCGAGATCCCTGCCGGGCGGGCCGGCATGGCAGAGGACGTCATGCATTCGGCCGACCTGGGGCTCGATTTCGTCACCGGCCTGACGGTGGCGATGAGTTGGTTCATCGTCGGCAACGCCATGCTGATGAACGTCACGGAACGCCGCCGGTCGTTGTCGCTGGTGCGGCTCCTCGGGGCGAGTGGCCGGCAGATCCGGCGCATGATCACGATGGAGTCGGCGCTGCTGGGCGCCGTCGGGGCAGCGATCGGTGTCGCGGCCGGGCTGGCGGCCGCGCGGCCGATCGCGGCGGGGATCGCCCGCTCGCTCCAGGCCCCCTTCACCGGGCTCGTCGTCCATCCCGCCATCATCCCGCTGTCGGCGCTGCTAGGGATCCTCGTGGCCGTGGCGGCGGCGTGGTGGCCGGCGCGGCAGGCGGCCGCCGTCGACCCGCTCGAGGGGCTCGCCAATGCCCCTCCTCCCCCCTCCCCCGGCATCCCCTGGAGGTTCGTTGGGGCGGCACTCGTTCTGTGGGCGTTCGCGACGGGCATGCTCGGACTGGTGATCCTCGAGAAGTTGCCGCCACGGGCGGCCGTGCCGGCCGGGATCGCGATGTTGTTGTCGTTCGTGGCGATGACGCCGGTGATCCTGCCGCCGATCGCCCGCGCCTGTGCCGCCCTCGTGCCGCGCCGTTTTCGGATCGAGCGTGAGCTGGCCCTCGGGCAGATCCTCCGCCAGCCGGTGCGGACGGCCCTGACCACCGGCGTGCTCGTCGTCGCGGTCAGCAACGGCATCGGATTGGGGCATGCGATCCGCGACAACGTCGAGGATATCCGCGGCTGGTACGCCCGGCTGATGCGCGCCGACTGGGTGATGACCCCCGCCGGGACGATGAGCGCTGCCGCCGAAGGCGGTGGCGACGGTGCCCGCTCTGCCGAGGAGGATGTCCGGGCGATCGGCGGCGTCGATCGGATCGACGTCATCGGCATCGCCGCCGGCCGTGTCGCCGGGGGGGCGTGCGTGATCGTGGCCCGCGACGTGCCGGATGACGCCCCGCTCCCGCTCGACCCGGTCGGGGCCGACGAATCGACCGTCCGGGCGGCCCTCGCCCGGGGCGAGGCGGTCGCCGGGACGGTGCTCGCCCGCCGGCTCGGGCTCGTCGCCGGCGACGACCTCGCCGTCGAGGTCTTCGGTCGCAAGACGAAGGTTCGCGTGGCCGCGCTCGTCGTCGATTACACGTCGGGTGGGGCGTCGCTCATCCTCCGCCGGGACGCCGCCAAACGGCTGTTCGGGCTGGAGTCGGCCGACGTGATCCTCGTCATGGCCAAGCCGGGGGAGGCTGCCGCACTCCGCGCACCGCTCCAGGCGATCGCCGACGGGCGCGGGATGCTCCTCCGCAGCTTCACCGATGTGAAACGCTTCGTCGACGGGATCGTCAACGGGGTGGTCGGGTCGCTGTGGGCGATCCTCGGGCTGGGGTTCCTGGTGGGGAGCCTCGGCGTCGCCAACACCGTGACGATGAACGTCCTGGAGCAGCGGCGCACGCTCGGGCTCCTGCGGGCGGTCGGCATGACGAGCCGACAGGTGACCGGGGTGGTCGTCCTCGAGAGCGTCCTCCTCGGACTCTCCGGTGCCGTCATCGGTCTCATCGCCGGCCTGACGACCGCGCTGTTCATCCAGATCGCCAGCCAGCCCCTCCTCGGCCATCCGATCCGCTCGACGCTCCGGCCGACGGTGATCCTCGCCAACATGCTCGCCGCCGTCGTGGTCACGGCCCTGGCCGCCTGGATCCCAGCCCGTCGGGCGGCGCGGATCGATCTGCTCGAGGCCGTGTCGAGCGAATGACGCCCGCCGCTCAGGCAGCCTCGAGGCCGCGGAGGGTGCCGGTGGAGCTCGCAAAACGGTCGGTTTCGACGCCGAGCCGCTGGAGCAGACTGACATAGAGATTCGCCAGCGGCGGCGCGTCACGATCGGTGAAGGCGAGGTGTCCGGCGTGGCGGAATCCCCCCCCGGCAACGAGCACCGGGAGCCGGCTATTGGAGTGCGCGTTGGCGTTCCCCAGGCACGACCCGTGGAGGACCATCGTCCCGTCGAGGAGCGAGTGGCTCCCCTCACCGACGCCGTCGAGCCCGGCGAGGAGCTCGCCGAGGATCACGAATTGCATCTCCTCGACCCGCTTGAGCTCGGCGATCATCTCTGGCCGGTTGCCGTGGTGCGTCAGGGCGTGGGTTTCGTGGACGACCCCCGGGGCCCGCGGCACCCACTGGGCCGGATTGACCAGCAGCGTCACCAGCCGCGTCGTGTCGCTCTCCAGCGCCAGGCGGATCATCTGCCCCATCAGCCGCAGGAGCGTGAACAGCTCCTGCTCGGGGTTCTCCACCGGGGGGGGCAACTTCGGCCGGGGGCGGCGGCGCTTCTCCCACACCTCGGCCCGTTGGAGCCGGTCCTCGAGCTCGCGGACACTCGTGAAATATTGGTCGAGCCGTTCCCGATCGGCGGCCGGGAGATTCTTGTCGAGGCGGCGGGCACCGGTGGCGACGAAATCGAGGACACTGCGGCCGGTACGCAGGGCCTCGATCTTCTCGCCGGTCTCCTGCGGCGTCCCCTGGAGGAACATTTGCCGGTAGAGCCGGGCCGGACTCCGCTCGCCGGGGAGGAGAACGCCGTCACGCGTGAACGACAGGCTCGTCGTTCCCTGGGCGGCGACGGTGAGCGACAGGCTCGGGAGCCTCGTCTCGGCGCCGATCCGTTCGGCGGCGAACTGGTCGAGCGACACGGTGTTACGGAAGCTGCCGCTGGCCGGGTGGGGAGCCCCGGTCAGGAAGGTGATGTCGGCCGCATGGCCGCCGTCGACGTCCGGGTGGGAGAGCCCGGAGCAGACGGTGAGCCGGTCGCGGAACGGCTCGAGGGGAACGAGGTAGGGGGAGGCGACGTAGTCGTGGCCGGTCCCCTCCGGAAAGAAGTATTGGGGGAGCAGGCCCATCGTTGTCTCGATCGCCACCAGCCGCAGCGGCGGCCGGGGCTCGGCGGCCGCCGCCGGTCGGCGCGGCGCCAGCGCCTCGAGCCATGGCAGGCCGATGCCGACGCCGCAGGCCCGGAGGAGACGGCGTCTGGAGAGGCTCGTCGGGAAGGAGGGGGCCATCGGAGGGAACCCTTTCACTGGTCGAGGAACAGCGGACTGGCCACGACGGCATGGATCACCGCACGGACCCCACCTCCCCCCCTCTCGGCGTCGTCGACGATCCGGTCGATGGCGTCGCGCTCCGCGGGGAGAACGTCGGCACCGGTCGCGTAGACGACGAGTTGTCGGGCCAGCGCCGCGGCGAGCACGCGCCGGTCGGCGACGAGCGCGTCCCGGAAGGCCTCGAACGACGCGCAGTGACGGCCGTCGGCGAGCGTGCAGGCGTCGTCGACCGTCGGGCCGTCGATGGCGGAGGGGCCGGGGGCGTCGGTGAAGACACGGTAGCGGTCGCGCCATTGGCCGACCGCATCGAATCGCTCGAGGGCGAAGCCGGGCGGATCGATGGCGGCATGGCAGGCGGCACAGCCCGCATCGGAGGTGTGCCGGGCGAGTTGGTCGCGGATCGAGACCGCACCGCGGACATCGGGATCGACCGCCGGGACCCCCGGCGGGGGCGGGTCGGGGGGGGCATCGAGCAACTCTCGCAGCACCCAGACGCCGCGTTTCACCGGCGACGTCGTCGTGCCGTTGGCGGTCACCTTGTGGATCGCCGCCTGGCCGAGGAGCCCCCCACGGTGGCTCCCCTCCGGCAGCGGCACGCGGCGGATGGCGCAGCCCCTCACGCCGGCGCCATCCGCCGGGAAGTAGTGAGCGGCGAGGCGCTGATTGACCATCACGAAGTCGGAGCGGACGAGGGCCGTCACCGGTTCGTCGCCACGCAAAAGCTCGGTGACAAAGGCCCTCGTCTCAGCCCGCATGGCATCGAGGAGGGCGGAACTGAAATCGGGGTAGAGCGTCACGTCGGGCGTGGTGGCCTCGAGATCACGGAGATCGAGCCATTCGTCGGTGAAGTGAGCGATGAACCGCTCGGCTCGTGGATCATCGAGCATTCGCTCGACCTGGGCCCGGAGGACATCCGGCTGCGCGAGTTGCCGGCGCCGTGCCAAGGTGAAGAGTGTCTCGTCGGGCATCGAATCCCAGAGGAAATAGGAGAGTCGCGACGCCAGGGCCCAGTCATCGAGCCGGCCCGGGGGCCCGCCGATAAAGAGAAACTCCGGGCTGCACAGCGCCGCCCGGCAGGCGGTGCGGACGGCGTCTTCAAACGAATCCCCCTGTTTCATCCGCTTCGCGACGAGGGCCGTGGCGACCGCGATCTCACCCGCCGTCGCCGGTCGCCGGTAGGCGCGCGAGAGAAACGCCGTCAGTAACCGACGCGCGTCGGCGCCCGGGTCGACGGGGGTGACGGCCCACGGTTTTCCGGGCTCCTCACCCCTGGGGAGGGCGCCGGGGAACCGCTGCAAGGCGGGCGGACGGCGTGGCGGCGAGGCCGACCTGTCGCGCAGCGGCAGCGCCGGCAGGTCGGCGAAGATCCGGCGGTGGCTCTCCGGGGGCCAGGCTTCATGGATCGGTCCCTCGACCTCGATCCAATCGACCGCCACCCCCGGACCGACATACTCCGCTGCCCTTCCCGGCATCTTGTAGACCCGGGCCGGCGGCAGCGAGGCGGCGGTGAACAGGATCCGCTCCCCCGGATTGAGCCAGGTGTCGATCGTATGGACCGTCGGCTCGAGCGACGGCGCATCGACATACGCAAGCAGGCGGTCGTCGGCATGGAGACTGACGGCCTCCGGGGCCGGTCTCGGCAGCAGCCGCCCTTTGTCCCACTGGAAGCTCCAAGTCGAGATTCGCAGCCGGTAGTGGCCGGCGCGGATCGGCGCGAAGCCGGTGAAGAAGAGGGCAAAGTGGTCGTCCACCGCCTGCCTGCGGAAAACCCCGACCGAATGCCGGTACGGGAAAAGCCCCGACTGCTCGTAGTGGGCGAGCTTGTGCGGGAGGGCCGTGCGGATCATCGGCAGCGCCTCGTGGTCGTAGGCGCCTTCGCGGAGGAAGACGGCGTCTCCCTCGAGGAGGGCGAGCTTGAAAAACTCTTGGGCACCGGGGAGGAGCGTCTCGTGGACCGGCTTCGGAGCCGTCGGCTGGGGCATGGTGGCCATGGCCAGCGCCGCTTCGGCGGCGGCGTACCAGCCGGCGATGTGGACATGCGAGACGTCGAGGGCCGCAGCCGTCTTGTCGAATCCGTGGGCGCGCCCGTCCTCGGGGAGGAGGCCACGGATCTCGAGGCCGGGCAGGTCGAGAAGATCGCGGAGCGTGTGCTCGTGCTCGATCCGTGTCAGCCGTCGGATCGGCGCCCGGCTGGCGGACGGGGTGGCCAGGGCTTTCCGCGCCGGCGGGGCCGCCGAAGCAGTCCCCATGCCGATGACGGAGGCCATCACGGCGGCCATGAACGCCACGGTCACGCCGCCGCGGCGGCGCGCCGACGCGGCGCGCCGACGCGCCGGCGGTGAAAGTCCCTTGAATCGCGGGGAGCTTCGCATGCTCTTGGCCGGAAGGAATCGACTTGGCCCCGGCCCCGTTGCCGGGCTCCTCGATCTTTTCGGACAATTCCTCCCTGCAGAGCCATCGCCGCGACGATCGTTGCAACGGTCTGTGCAGCCCCCCCCGCCGCTGCCGGCACGGCCTTCGCCCCTTTCCCAACTTCGCACGACCGAACCGCGGAGCCTCGGGTCAGACTCCCGCCCGGAGGCATCGAAAGACGGCGATTCCGTTGGAACGGACGACCTCAGGGAACGTCGCCCGGGGCGCGGTGGCGACGAACTTGGTCGCCGATGTGGAGCGGGCCGTCAGCGGGCCGGGCCGGAGAACACCTCATCGAGGGCATCGGCAAAGATCCGGTGGCCGGCCACGTTGGGATGGTTGATGTTGTTCTCCATGAGCGTCAGGTAAGGGATCCCCTGACGCCAAAGGCGGCCGTAACGCCGCGCGGCATCAGCCAGTGCCACGTGCTCCGGGTGGGCGGCAACAAAGGCTTTCAGCCCGGCGACGTAGGGACGCGGATCGTCGTCGATGTCACGCTGGCCACGCTCGACAAATCCCGGCCCCATCCATTCCGGCATCACGTAGTGGGGGGTGAGGATGATCCATTCGGCGCCGATGCCGCGGAAGTCGGCGAGCAACCGGCCATACTGCTGATCGACGTCTGCCGGGGCCATGCCGGCGTCGTTGACAAACTCGGAGACGATCAGGTGCGGGCGAGCCTCCAGCACCTTTTCTCGATAGTTGTGTTCGCTGCCGGGGGGCTCGGCGAGGTAGCTGCCGGTGTTGCGGCCCCCCCAGGCCTCGGTGACCAACTCGATGTCGGCCCGCGGATAGCGGGCCTTGAGTCGCTCCACGAACATCGACTGCCAGCGGCCGTAGGTGGTGACGCTGTCTCCCCAGGCGAGGATCTTCAAGGGCTCGCCCCCCTCGAGGCGCCGGAGCGTTTCAGGGAGCCGGGCTCTGGCCAAGGGCAGTTGGTCCGGGGGGAGCGGCGGACAGCGGTCTTCGAGAATCGGGAAGAGGTTCGCATCCGAGAGTTTCTCGATCCGCCCCGGAATGAAGACATTCACGAGTCGTTCACTCCCGGCCGGGATGGGGGGGGGGTCGCAGAGAACGATCTGCGGCTCGCCGCGCACCAACTCGAGCGTGCCATCCGTGAGACGGACGACCGAATCGATCCGTCGCAGGGCGGCGCGGTAGCTGGCCCACACCGGCTCCCCCTCCCCGACTCGGCCGCCGGCGAGCCGGCCCACGGTGCCCCATTCGGTATCAGCTTCCCAGTCACGCCCACGCTCGAGGATAGTTCCTTCCCTTCCGGGGGCCGTCTTGACGACGAGCGACTCGGGATCGAGGGCCCGGATCACGGTGCACTCGGCCGCCTTCACCTCCTCGAGCGCCGCCCCCTTCACCCAGCCGGGAACGGCGGGGTTGAACAGCGGCAGCGCGGGGATTTTCTCATTGAGCACCTCGACGCCGTCAGGGGGAGCGATGAGGAACGTCGCCGTGCCGCCGGCGGCCGTGTCGGCCACGCGTATCTCCCAGGCGCCGGCGAGCTCGATGACGACCTCCGCCGCCGCCCCGGGGAGCGTCGGAAGAACCATCGCGACGAAGGCGACGGCGATGATTGACGTTGAAGGGGCACGCATCGCAAAGGCTCCGGCGGGAACGGGGGAAGAGCGCTCATTCGATCCGGTAGAGATGCCCTTCGGTGCGGAGGAAGATCGCCCCTTCGGCCGGTGCAAGCGAGGCGAGCACCTGCTCCCCCATGTCGCTGCTGCCGAGCTCCCGGTATTCGGCCGGGTCGGCGGCGAACGCCGTGCACACCCCCAGCTCGCTCACAATCCACAACGTCCCGCCGGCATGCACGAGCGATGACGAAAAATTGCCGCCGAGGCGGTGGCGCCAGTGGAGCTTGCCCGTGGCGGCATCCCGGCAGGAAGCGATGCCATTGTCGGCGACGAGATAGATCGCGTCACCGACGATCACCGGCGACGGATTGTGGGGGATGTTGTCGTCGGTCTTCCAAACGACATGGGAGTCGGTGACGTCCCCGTCGCCATCCGGCTTGATGGCGAGGAGCTCGGCCGGCCCATCGTAGCCGGTGCAGACGAAGACGAAGCCGTGGGAGAAGATCGGCCGCGGCACGACCGACCACTTGTTCGGGTAGCGGACGCGCCACAGCTCCCGGCCGGTTTCCGCGTCGTAGCTGCAGACCATGTGCCCGGCGGGGCTGACGACCTGCCTGCGGCCGTCGGCGTCGACCAACAGCGGCGTGCAGAATGACCACTTCGGGTCGGGCATCTCGGGTCGGGCCGTCTTCCAGGCAAGCGCCCCGGTGCCGCGATCGAGCGCGGCGATGAACGGATCGGCGACGCCGTCGCCGGTGAACACAAGCAGATTGCCGACGAAGATCGGCGAGCTTCCCGCCCCATGCTGCGGGTCGTATCCGAGCGAGTCATTCGACCAGACGATGGTGCCGTCACGGTCGACGGCAGCCGTGCCGTCGGGGCCGAAGTGGAAGAAGACATGCCGGCCGTCGGTGACGGCCGAGGGGCTCGCGAAGCTGTTTTTCGTATGGCTCTTCGCCGTCGTCATGTCCTTCGAGAACAGTTCTTTGTCCCACAGGGTCTCCCCCGTGGCGGCGTCGAGACAAAGGGCACGCAGCGATTGCTTTGCCAGCGGTGCCTCCGCCGCAGGAACGGCGGTGGTCAGAAACACTCGGCCGTCGTCGATGATTGGCGTCGACCACCCCTTCCCGGGGAGCGCTACCTTCCAACGGACATGGTCGGTGGGGGAGAACGACGTCGGCAGGCCGGCCGTGGCCGAGTGCCCCTGCCCCAGCGGGCCGCGGAAGTCGGGCCAGCTCTCGGCCGGGCAGAGGCGGGCGGCGGCGATCAGCAAAGCGGTGACCAGCAAGCCGACGACTGCCGGAGAGCGGAACGACGAACGCATGGATTCCCCCGGAGTCAGGTTGAAAAGGCCGAAAGGATTTTAGCCAGGGAAACGGCGCTTCCGCATCAGGCCATCGCGTGGATGCCGATCCGCTTGCCGGCGGGATCCGCGCGGATCGCGTCCGGAGGGGCCCGGGTCGACGGTGTCCCCATTATGGGGGGATTCATGGTTGCCTGGGCTAACCGGAGGCGCGATCGTGTCGCCGGCCCCCCTCAATCTCTCTTTGTTCGTCAGCCTCATCGGCTCCGACTCCTGCAAAGTCTTCGAACTGGAGTCTCTCCGGGAACGGGCGACGCCGGCGGTCCCGCTGGAGGACATTGACGCCGACGGGTACTGACGGCCGTAGGGGAAGGGGCGACGCAGAGTGGGAATTCGGCCCGTCGGGTCGATAAGATGGGAGAGCCGATTGCACAGCTTGGCGGCTGCCGGCAGAGTGCGTCGGCCCCGGTTACCGGTGATTCCGATCGTCCATTCCCGCGAGCTCACCCTCCCATGCGACGCGTCAATCATCGCTTCTTTTTCGGCGTCTTGGCCTGCTTGGTGGCCGCCACGGTCGGGGTGTACTTCCTCCACGAGCGGCAGATCGCGCGGAATGCCGACGGGCATGCGCGCCGGGCCGACGAGTACGAGGCAGACGGGAAGCCGAACGAAGCGATCGGGGAGCTCGAGCGTTATTTCAACTTCCGTCCCCAGGACAAGACGCGGAGGAGGCAGTATGCCCTTCTCCTCCATACCCAGGCCCGGATGAAGGGGGCCTCCTCATCCAGCGTGAGGGCGGCGATCACGGCGATGGAAAACGCCCTCCGCGGCCTGCCGGATGACGACGAGCTCCGTGAGATGCTCGCCGAGCTCGCCCTCGACGCCGGGGAGTCGTCGACGGCCCGCGGGCACCTCGAGATTCTCCGCCGCCAGTTGGGGGTGAACGGGCTGCCGATGGCCGATCCGGCCGACGACCGCCATGCCGTCAAGCTCGACATGATGTACGCCAAGGCCTGCATCAACATCCGACTCGACGAAGAGGCGGCGGCCGTTCTTGGCACCATGATCGGGTATGTCCCGGTAATCCGGGCCTTCGATCCGACGATCCAGCCCGGCCCGGAGCGCGCCGAGGCTTTCCTCCTCTTGGCAGGGCTGCTCGAACGGGGATTCAAGGACCGGAACGCGGCCGAAGGGGTGATGCGCCGGCTGGAGGAGTCGGCCGCCGACGACCCCGTGGCCTGGCGCTATCTCTCTTGGTGGTGGGACACCCACGGGGATATGGAAGCGGCCGAGGTGGCGATCGAGAAGTCGGTGGCCCTGTCGCCACGCGACCCGGAATCGCTCTATCAGGAGTTTTGCGTCGCCATGCGCCGACGCCGTCTCGACCGAGCAGAGACCATCATCAACAGCCTCCTCGGCGACGTTCAAGACAGTCCCGCCTTCACGATCGCCCGGGCGGATCTCGCCCTCGCCAAGGGAGATACCGACGCGATGATCGGGTTTCTCAGCGACGGTGTCGAGCGCTTTCCCGACGAGACCCGCGTGCTGACGAAATACGTCTTTTCCCTCGCCGATCTGAAGCGGTTCGATGAGCTCGACCAGGCGGTCACCCGGGCCCGCGAGCTGATGGGGAGGAACTGCGTGCCGGCGCTGTATGCCGAAGCGGTCGTCGCGATGGACGAGCACCGGTGGATCAAATCGCTCGGACTGTGGCTCAAGCTCCGCCCGCTGATGGTGGGCGATGCGGCCTACACCCGGATGGTCGATCTCCGCCTCGCCTCCTGCCACGACGCCCTCGGCGAATCTGACCGGACCGTCGGCGCGGGCTTCAGGCTCCTCAACGAGGATCCGAACCTGATCGAGGCGCTCCTCACCCTGGCGCTGACATTCGAGCGGGTCGGGTGGTCGGAGCGTTCGCTCGAGCTCTGTGAGACGATCGCCACGGAGATGCCGATCGACACTTTGGCGGGACGGCCCGCGGTGTTCGTTCCGCTCATCCGCATGCGGCTCTGGGAGCAGACGCGACGCCCCGGCGCCGAGCGTGACTGGTCGAAGGTCGACACGCTCCTGGACGATCTCAAGAGCGCGACGCCCGCCGAACCGATCGACCCGGCCCTGCTCGAGGGGCTGCAGATCGACGTCATCGAGGCGAAGGGCTTGCGGACGGAGGCGCTGGCCCGTTCGGCGATCGCGGTCGCGACCCATCCCCGGTCGCCGATTCTTCTCGGTCAGCGGGCGGTATTGCTGGGGGGCGATTCGGCGGTGCAGGTCATCGATGGGGCGCCGGAGGAGCTGCGGAATGCCGCCGAAATGCTCCGGGCCGCGGTCCTCATCGCCCTGGAATTCCCGCAGAGCGAGGCGGTTCGTCGGCTGGAGGACGTCGAGCGGCGGGCCACCGGCCTGTCCGTGATAGCCGGGGGAAGGGTGAGGCAGGAATTGGTCTCGGCGTTCCTCCAGGTCGGCGACATCGGCGGGGCCCGACGCGTCGCCACGAGCATGTCCCAGCTCAACGGCGATGATCTCTCGAGCTTCATGACGCTCATCGATCTGGGGTTCATTGAGGAGGATTTTGCCGCGATCAAGGCCCACGCGGAATCCCTCGTGGCGATGGCCCATCCCGACGATGCCAACGGCCGTTACGGCAAGGCGGTGAAGCTCGTGGCCGCGGTGCTGGAGCGTCGGCGCGACCGGTTGGTCGGGGATGCGGTCGGGGTATCCCTGTCGGTCGAGGACGGGGTCGATCTCGAGGAGGCCAGACATCTCCTTGTCGAAGTGGAGATCGACCGTCCCCGCTGGAGCGCGGTGCCTCGGTTGTTGAGCGAAATTGCCGAGATCCGTGGAGATCGCAACCTCGCGATCGGCGAGTTGCAGCGGGCGATCGATCTCGGCGGGCGGCAGTGGGCCACGCTCCGCCGGATGGCGATCATGCTCCACGCGGCGCGTCGTTACGACGAGGCCCGGGAGGTGATTCGTGAGCTGGAGGGGCACGGGGGAATCGCCATCGAACGGATCATCGCCGAGATGGAGGGGCGCGCGGGGAGGGTTTCGGCGGCGCTGTCCCGGGCCGAACGGATCACCCCGGAGGGTTGCCGGGATCCCCAGCAATGGATGTGGTTCGGCCGATTGGTCGCCGGCTTTGGCCGGCCGAAGCAGGCCGAGACGGCCTTCCGGCAGGCGATCCTCGTCGCCCCCGACCGCCCCGATTGCCGGCTGACGCTCGTCAGGTTTCTCGTTTCGCAGGGTCGGCGCGGCGGTGCCCGCGAGGCGATCCAGGTGGCCGAGAAGGCGATCGACGACGACCGCCGGGATCTGTTCAGCGCGCTGGCCCTCGAGGCGATCGAGGATGTCGCCGGGGCCGAAGCGCTGTACCGTTCCAAGGTCGAGGCTGCAGCCGGTGATCTCGACGCCGCCCGGAATCTCGCGGAGTTTCTCCTCCGATCCGGTCGTGGCGACGAGGCCCGCCAGGAACTGCGGCGGATCATCGCCCTCGATTCCGCCCAGGGCACGCCGACGCTCGACTGGGCGAGGCGGGTTCTGGCCCTCCAGCTGGCCAAGGGGACCTACGCCGAGTTCCAGCAAGCCCTCGACCTGCTCGCGCGGAACGTTGACGGGGAGGGGCGTCAGGCCACCGACGATCTGACGCTGTCGTTTGACCTGCTCCAGGCGCGGAAGGAGCCGGTGCACTGGCTGCAGGCGATTGGTCTGCTCGGAACCCTCGCCGAGCGGCGAGTGCTGACCGTCGACGAGCGGTTCGCCCTGGCACGGATGGAGGCCCAACTGGGGCGTTGGGAGGAGGCCCGGAAAGTCCTCCTCGACATCGCCCTCACCGACGACGCCACGCCGGCCCTGCGGGCATTCTTCGTTGACGGCCTCCTTGACCATGGCGATCTGCTCTCCGCCCGCCAATGGATGGAGCGATCCCGCGTCGGCGACAAGGACTCGCCCGCGCTCCGCCGGCTCGAATTGAAATTGGCGGTCACTGAGGGGAATCCGGCCGTCATCGGCCGCGTCATGAAGCGAATCCTGCCTGACGAGCGGGTGCGGAAGGAGAATATCGACCGCCTCCTGGCGGGCGCCCGGATCGCCGAGGAGTTCGGATTTGTCGAACCCGTCGCCCGGTTTTACGAGGAATACGCCGCGCTTTCCACGCTCGGTGGGCTCGATCGGGCGGCCTTCCTCGGTCGCCAGGGGAGGATCGCCGACGCGGTCGACATCCTCGTGCCGCTGATCGGCGATTTCCCCATCCCCCGCATCCTCGCCTTGCTCCAGGGGATCCTCCAGCAGGCCCCCGGCACGCTCGAGCAGTCGCTGGCGACCAAGGTCGCGGCGATCATCGACCGGGCTCGGCGCGAGAATCCGGGCAACCTCGAGGTTGAGTTCTGGGCGGCATCGATCGAGGAACGTCTGGGGAGTCCTGCGGAATCGGAGGCGATCTACCGCCGACTCCTCACCGCGGACGGGCTCGGCGAGGAGCAGGCGGCCCGCGTCGCCGCCAATCTGGCCTGGCTCCTGACGCGTGACGAGACGGCTCCCGAGGCCGCCGAACTGCTCGACCGGGCGATCGGGGTGCTCGGCCCTGATCCGGAGCTCCTCGACACCCGGTCGATGGTCAGGCTGTCGCTCGGCCTGCCGATCCGGGCCCTCGAGGACTGCCAAGTCGCCGTCCTCGAGCCGACTCCGCTGCGATTGCTCCACCTGGCGGTGATCGAGGCCGCCAATGGCAATCTTGCCGAAGCCCGCAAGGCGCTCGAGGAGGCGAAGGGGAAGGGGCTGGGCAATCGCTGGCTCTCGACGCCTGACCAGCGCCGCCTGGCCGAGGTCGAAGCGCTGTTGGCCGTGCCTGGGGCCGCCTGAAAGACCCGGAAATCCGCCGATTCCGAAGGCGGGGAGGCGTCGGCACAGGGCTGGCGATCAGGTCATCCGCCGCTGCCGGCGGCGACTGCCACCCCCAACGAATCCCGGGCGCTGTCTGTCGGTGGAAAAAGTCATCCCTGACCTGGTTCCACTTTGTCGACCGAGAAATCGCCGAGGCTTTTCTGGGCCGATGGCCGCCGCATCCAGCGGCGGAGACATAATCCACAGCCTGCTCTGCGTCGATCCCCTGCGGACTGTGGCCGCCGTCTCTCTCGCAGCCGGCCCGGTCGTGGCGGGCTTCGGCAAGAGACGGTCGCAAAGGATCCCGATCGCCGTCAGGGGCGACCCGACTGGCCGCAGCGTAAGACCGGTCGCGGCCACTTCCGGGTGAGCAACGGCCAGATGGCCTTGCGTGAACCTTTTCAGGACGCAACGGCCGCAACCACAACCCTGCATTGTTCGCCCCTGGACTGGCGAAGGAGAGCGCGGCCGTGGCTTCAGATCGTGCCGCGGACAGCCCGGGAGGTGTGGCGATTGGCGGCGGCCCGGGCCTTGTTGAGCAACGACACGAGGGCATCACCGGAGACCTGGCCGGAGACATGGCAGAAGGCGCCGTGGCAACGCGACCAGATCTCATGCTCCACTGCATCGTCGGCGCCGCAGACGACCAGCAGCGTCTCCGGGTGGCCCGCGATCTCCGCCGCAGCCTGCTGGGCAGTGGCGAGATCCCCACCGAGGGGATGGACGAGATCGACGATCACGAGTTGGTAATCGGCGTCGGCGAAATCCTCGAAGGACGCCGCATCGGCCGGGGTATCGCAGATCGACCAGCCAGCGAGCTCGGTGGCTGCCTCGAGCCGCCGCCTCACCCCGGCATCGGCAGAGAGCACGAGCGACGAGAGATGGCCGGGCACGCAGGCCAAACGACTGATCGGAGCCGGAGAGCGAGCCACGATGCCGCCGGTGGCGACTGCAGCTTCGACATCGAAGTAGACCATCATGATCGCACTCCTTCACGCACTTGGAACCGTTCCGGGTCAGCGAGCCGCAGGGAAGGTGACGAGTGTCAAAGCGGGATCGATCGCCGCAACCGGGTGAGCAACCCGGCCAGACGGCGACGGCGGGCGAGGGCCACACCGGCGGCCATGAATCCCATCACCCAGGTGGAGGGCTCGGGGACCGAGACGATTTCCATCGTCAGGCCGTTGGTGAAGGGGCCACCGTAAAGCGCGTTGTCGAAATTAGCGCTTGCCACGGTCGCCTGACGGACGAAGAACCCCTGCCCGCTGGCCGGGAGAAGGCCTGCGGTGCGGGCGCCAGCTTGGTCGACGTAGTTGACACCGTTGTAGGAGACCGGGCCGTCACTTTTCGCAAAGAAGAAGTTGTAAGTCGCGCCGACGATGTTAGAGGCGAGGCTATTTGAGCTGTCGACGGTGAAGAAACCGCCCTGCACCGACGTCCAGGCACTCGCCGTAAACGTGCTGGTCAGATTGTTCGCGAAGTAAATATTGACGGTGTTGCTCGTGGTAAGGACCCCTTGGAAGGCCGGGGTGCCGGTCAGAAGAAGCACGTCATTACCGCTCGCGCTCGCTCCAGTGGCCCCCCAAGTCGGAGTACCCGTCTGCGTGAACTCGAAGGCGAAGTTCAAGCCACCGCCGGCGGTGTTGCCGCTGGGGGGAACATTCGTAGGGTTGACGGAAACAGCCGAGAGAATGCCAGGGCTGTTCCCCGGGTCGACGCTGCCGGCCCCGGAGATCGTCCCCTCAAACCGACCATGCCCTCCGAGCACGGCACCAGCGGCGAGGCGGATCTCCTTCGACCCGACAATCGATCCGTTGAGGACGAGTTTGCCACTCTCGACAATCGTGTTGCCGGTGTACGTGTTGTCCCCCTTGAGGGTCAGGGTGGCATTCCCTGCCTTCGTCAGGCCGCCGGCACCGGAGATCCCGTTGACGAACGTGGTGGCGACATTCGTGGTGATCGTCTGGGCGCCGCTGGCGAGGACATTGTTGGCCCCACGGAAGACAAACGCCCCGTTGGATGAGCTGTCGCCGATTGTCGCGCCGCCACTGAAGGCAACGTCGTTGGAAATCAAGCGGGTCACGTTCGTGGTTGAGGCGAGGGCGCCTCCGCCAAACGTGATCGCACCGCCGCCGAGGGCCGTGTCGTTGGCGATACGGATGGATCCCCCCTGGATCTGCGTGCCGCCGTCGTAGGTGTTGGCATTGGTGAGCGTAAGGATCCCGTCGCCGATCT
>JBBAVV010000006.1:33127-72501 GCA_040397545.1 Pirellulales bacterium | reverse complement strand
GATCGCTGCCCGCGAGCAAAGTGCCCACGGCGAGCGTGGTGCCGCCGTCGTAGGTGTTGGCATTGGTGAGCGTAAGGATCCCGTCGCCGATCTTCGTGACCGAAGCACCGCTGCCGGCAAGGATGCCGGTGAAGGTGGTGTCAGCCACGGTGTTGAAGGTGCGCTGGCCAGCCGCGAGGGCCGTATTGCCCGCGAACACCAGCGAAGCGAGGTGCTCGGTATCACCGAATTGCACGGCTCCACCGCCCATCGACAAGGCGTTGGCGAACGATCGCTGGCCAGCGGCCGAACCGATGATCCCCCCGTTGAGATTCAGCATGCCGGGCCCGAAGGCCTGATCGCTGCCCGCGAGCAAAGTGCCCACGGCGAGCGTGGTGCCGCCGTCGTAGGTATTGGCATTGGTGAGCGTGAGGATCCCGTCGCCGGCCTTTGTGAGCGAAGCACCGTCGCCGGCAAGGATGCCGGTGAAGGTGGTGTCAGCCACGGTGTTGAAGGTGTGCTGGCCAGCCGCGAGGGACGCATTGCCCGCGAACAACAGGGACGCGAGGTGCTCGGAATCACCGAATTGCACGGCTCCACCACCCATTGACAAGGCGTTGGCGAACGATCGCTGGCCGCCGGCCGAACCGATGATCCCGCCGTTGAGATTCATCATCCCGGACCCGAAGGCGTAATCGCTGCCCGCGAGCAAGGTGCCCTCGAAGAGCGTGGTGCCGCCGGCGTACGAGTTCGAGCCGGTGAGGATGAGGGCCCCGAGCCCGTCCTTCGTGATCGATCCGTTGGCGATCGCCCCTGTGAACGTCGCGTCTGACCTCGTCGTCATCCGCCGGTTGGCGTCTCCGAGGTCGACTTGACTGGTGAAAGTCAGGGCACCGAGGGAGTCGAGATAATCTCCGACCGTCAGATTTCCACGGACCACCAAGGAATTGGCGAAGGTGAGCGGGGAGCTGTCGACCGATCCGATGGCCCCCCCTGCAAAGGTCATGGCCCCTGTTCCGAACGAATTGCTGTTGCCGGCGAGCATCATCCCGCTGGCGAACGTCGTCCCTCCAGAGTAGGAGTTGCTGCCGGAGAGCGTGAGGGAACCGTTGCCAGTCTTCGTCAGCCCGGCTCCGCCAGTGACACTTCCGGCGAACGTCGTCTTGGCGTTGACCGTAAAGACACGCGTTTCCCCGACGTTGCCCAGATTGGCAGAGCTTGCGAAGAGCATGGCCCCATTGTTGCTGCCGTCGCCGAAGGTGACGTCGCCGTTGATCGACACGTCGTTGGCAAACGTGCGGGCACCAGAGGCTCCGCTACCATCCGAGGACATCGTCGGGGAGGACGAACTTCCCAGGGCCAACGGACCGGTGCCGAGGGCGGAGTTGTTCGCGGCGAACAACGTTCCCTCGGTGAGGGTGGTACCGCCGGCGTAGGAGTTGATCCCGGTGAGCGTCAACGCGGCGGCGCCCGACTTGCTGATGCCGCCATTGGCGACGACGCCGTCAAGGGTGACGTTCGCGCTGGTCGTGAATTCCCGCACGGCCCCCTGGAGGTCGATTCCGCCGCTGAAGCCGGTGTTGGCTGGGGAAAGCGTGTCTCCGAAAGTCACAGTGCTTCCGACGGAAGCGCTGTTGGCGAACGTTCGGGACGGGGCCGTGGCGAGATCCGAAGAGGCGACCGCGCCACCACTCAAGCCGGAGGCTCCGCTGGCGAACGACCTTGTGTTGCCAGCGGCGAGCGATCCGTCGAACAGGGTCGTGGCGCCGGAATAGGTGCTCGCGTCATCGAGCAGGAGCGTTCCCCTACCGGTCTTCGTCAACCGGGAAACGTCGGTGGCGGCATCGGCCACGAGAGCATTGACAACCATCCTGCCCGCCTCGTCGGCCGGCCGATCCCCGGAGCCGAAGCTCATGCCGACGATTGAATCCTGCGATCCGGTGGCGACGCTCGTGCGGAAGGCCGGCGCGGTCCCGGTGAGGGTCACAAGGCCCGTGTGGGTGGCGGTGGAGGGATCGTTGAGCACGAACGATTCCGCAGGCCCGCTCAGCTGGAGCATCCCCTGCCCCAGCGTCGAGGCTCCAGCGGCGTCATTCAGCCACAGGTTCGAGGCGGTGGCTGTCGAGGCGGGAGGCGACCAGCCGACCTCCGCGGCAACACTCACCGTTTGGCCTCCGAGCGAAGCGATCGTCGCCAGGAAGCCCACCAAGCGGAAGCGTTTTGAGCACATCATGAGACACTCTCGTAAAAGCCTTTGAGTGTGGAAAACCGTAAAAAACCGAGCCAGCGGTGATCCCCGAATCGGTGGAGAACCTCTCTGGCTGCCGGATGGGGAAGACAGAGCAACCGATCGAGGCGGAAAGGCGGTGAGAACTTCAAGACCGAGTCTTGTGGTGCCCAAGGTGAGTCATGACGAAATCTTTCCAGGCTGCAAGCGGTTTGCAGCCCAGGTTTGATGTCAGGTTTTCGTTCAATCGAAAAAACAGTCGATAACCGCGGAGAAACCAAGATTTGCCGGGTCACTCGGCACTCCCAGGGGGGTGGGCGGTGGAACCGGCGATGGACGTTTCGCGCAATGCGATGAGCGCAATGCGCAATCCGTTTTGCGCAATGTCGCGTCAGGCTTTCCGCGCCGGGCCGATCGCGTCACGCCGAACACGGCGCTTTGTGGCCGAAAAAAAGCGAGAAAGCTGCGTGATGCGCGGGGCAGAGTGCCTCGTGCAGCGTGCGTCAGGCGAATCGCTCGGCGAATCGCCGAGGCTTCGCGGAAGGAAGGGCGGCCCGGGGCGATGGTTTGGCGTCGGGGCGGCCGCCTCCAGGGCCCACGAAGGCCACCAAGGGCCGATCGGGCCGCATCTTCAGGCCCGACGGCGCTCGAGCACTTTCGAGGGGGATTCGCCGAATCGAGCGGCATACTCCTTCGAGAACGTCGACAGCCGCGCGAATCCGCACCCTGTCGCGATGGCCGCCACCGAGGCGTCTCCTTCGGCCGACTCCAGTCGCTGACGGGCGAGATCCAGGCGCATATCGCGGATCCAACGCGTCGGGGAGACCCCGATCCGCTTCAGGAATGCCATCTGGAGGCTCCGGGCGCCCCTGCCGAAGATTTGTTCCAGATGGGTCAGACCGAGGGGCTCGCTGATATGGGCCTTGATGTGGTCACAAACCCGGCGGATCCGTTCGTCGTCGTCCGAGGCTTCGGCTTGGAGCACCTGTGGGAGGAGTTGCTCCGGCGCCAGGGCCATGGCGATCGTGCGGTAAAAGGCGTCATCGATCCCCATCATCATGAGCACGCCCGGTTGCCGGACATGGGCGTCGACGGTGTTGCAGAGGCGGCGGATCGTCGTGGCGAAGGAGACCCCCCCATGTTCGAGGGGGATGGTGCGATCGCGGTCGAGATCGAACGGGAACGGGGCCTCGGCAGACAGGCCGAGCATGCCGCGGACAGTGCTGGCCAGGCGCGTGATATCGAGGGCGATGCAGAGCGAGGACCGCGGGGCCCGGCTGACCGCATCGCCGGCCCGGTGGCGGCCACGGACGAAGATCGCCGACTCGCCGGCGCGGCTCGTCAGGGTCATCGGTCCGGAGCGGAGCGTGGTGCCACCGTGAAAGGGGACGAGGAAGAGCGTCTGGTCGTTCCGCTCGGCCTTCGCCGTCATCGGGGATGTGGCCGATGCAACGAGGCATAACTCCTTGATCCGCACCGAGATCGTGCGTTGCCGGAAGTGGTCGGGATTGCCGATCGGATCGCACGACCGCAGCGACGGGATCGCTTCGCTCAAGGTCCGTTGGCAGCCGGAGGCGTCCTTGCTGATTCGGGCCAGAGCATCGCCGAAGGGAAGAGCGGGGAGCCAGTTGGAGCTTTTTGCCATGGGCGACACTGCTGCAGGGGGGCAGAGAATACCGGATCGAATCATCGGGAAAGACAGGGCGGATCGGTAGCACCGCGCAACGAACAGGCCCCAGAGCATTCCCGGTGGCAACGGCAGACAACACGGTCGACAGCGTGGCGCGAAAGCCAGACGCTGTCGCCCGAAGACGTTCGAATCGCTGTCGACTGGACGATGCCCCGGCCAGGGCAAACGTCAACGTTGGCCGCTCGAGCCGGACAGCCAAAATCGTTGTAAAACCGCTGAAAAAACGATGCCGATGAGGCCATCGGCGCTGCAGCCACTCGGTCGGAAAAAACCGGACACGGCTCCCCGGGGCGACCGGTTGGCCGGAGTGCAAAAAAAAGCCGTACAGCCGGCCTATGCAGACTGTACGGCTCCATGATCAGAGACCGGACCCGAATACCCCCACGGGGAGTCGAACCCCGGTTTTCGGGCTGAGAACCCGACGTCCTGGGCCACTAGACGATGGGGGCGAAGCATCCTTGAACTTTTAACAGCAGACACCCCGGTGTCAAGCCGCGGAGTCTCTGCCAGGGGCTCTTTCTTGAGACGACCACCCCTGCCTGGGAAATCGACCGTCCCGCCCCGGAGCTTGACCGACACCTCCGACAGGCCGCAGGACCGATGCAGGCGGTCTCTTCACACCCTGGCAGGCGGCTTCTGCCGGGCGGGGGGATCACCTCGAGGGAAGTCGGAAGAGGCGACTGCGGCGCGGCGGTGTGCGACCGAGGGCGAATCCAACCCCGAGCGCCACGGCTGTCGCCATGGCGAGCGTCATCCAGGCCCGGCGCGACGCGTCCGCCTCGTAACGCTCGCGCTCCATCGCCGATTGGAGGCGGAGCGTGGCGGTGCGCACGTCGTTGGTCGTGGCGTGGGCCCGCCGGTCGAGCGAGCGCGTGCCGTCGTGGCTGGAACGCGCGCGGAAGTCCTCGACGCCGGTGCGGAACCGGCCGTCGGCTGGGGAACTGCCGTCCGACCAGGCGAGGGGGGATTTTTGCCGGCGGAAACCGGGAAAAAGCTCCTCTTCCGCCGATTCGACCGCGTGGAGCAGGTCAGCGGGCGATTGGTAGCGGTCGGCCGGCGACTTGGCGAGGAGCCGGAGCACGATCGTCGTCAGAATCGGTGGCAGGTCGTCGCGGTGCTGATCCAGCGACAGCGGCGCTTCCTGGAGATGGGCGAGGGCCACGGCGACGCTCGTCGAGCCGCCGAACGGCGGTCGTCCGGCGAGGAGATGGTAGAGGGTGGCGCCGAGCGAATAGAGATCGCTGCGCGTGTCGATGGCCCGTCCATCGGCCTGCTCCGGGCTCATGTAAAGGGGCGTGCCGAGCGCGGTGCCGTCCTGGGTCAGCTCCGGTCCGTCGGCGACTGCCGACAACACCCGCGCCAGGCCGAAGTCGGCCACCTTCACTTCCCCGGCGGGGGTGACGAGGAGGTTTTCCGGCTTGATGTCCCGATGAACCACCCCCTGCCCCGCCGCTCGATCGAGGGCCGAGCCGACCTGCGCCAGCATGGCGAGGGCCTGCCGAGCGTCGAGGGGCCCGCGCTCCTGCAGCCACGTCCGGAGCGTCGGTCCGGCGACATATTCCTCGGCGAGGAAATGGTGCCCGTCGATGCAGTCGACCTCGTGGATCTGCACGATGTTGCCATGCACGAGCCCGGCGGCAGCCCGGGCTTCCTGCGTGAAGCGAAGCACGGCGTTCGGTCGGGCTGCGGTCTCCTGGCGGAGCACCTTGACGGCGACGGCCCGCGACAGCGACGCCTGCTCCGCGAGATAGACATCCGCCATCGCGCCGCTGCCGAGCCGTCGCAGCAGACGATACCCCCCCAGACGAAGGCCGGATAGATCTCGGGGCCCGGGGATTGGGGGGTCGCTCTGCATCGCAGGAACAGTATCGGGAGGCGCCGTGATTCCGGCAATTCACCCGCTCCCGACCGGGGCCGCCGCGTTGTCAGTCGTCGTCCGCATCGAAGTCGTCCTCGGGCGGGAGTCGCCGTCTGCCACGACGTGGTCGCCGACCGCCGAGCACCGTCTTCAGGCCGAGAACCGTCAGCACCGCGCCCCCCGCCGCGACGAGCAGGGCCCGACCGTTGGTGCGGACGTTGAGCAGTTCGTCGACGGTCCGACCGACTGGCCTTCCCTCGGGAAGGCTTCCCCACGCCGCTGGGGGGGGGGCGATCGACGCCGGCACCGCGGCGGTCGACGTCACCGGGGGAATCGGAGTGGGGGCCGCGCCGGGACCATCGGCGGGGGTTGGCAGGCGAGGGGAATCTGTCGCGGGGAGGGGCAGCGACGGGGGGGATAACACACCATCAGGGGCGACCATGGCGATGCTTGTCGGAGCGGCCGCGGAAGTCATCGCGGCTCTCGTGCCGGCATCGGGTGGGCCGGGCTGCGGCGACGCCAGGAGGGCTGTGGCGGCGGCGGACGCCTGCCCCCCTCCCCCGGTGCCCGGTTGAATTGCGGGGAGAGCCGCTTGGAGATTCGCTGCCACCTCGGGGGTGATCCCCTTCGAGCCGACGCTGGCAAGGAACGTCTGCACGCGGGTCGAGCAGGCGCCGATCGTTCGTCCCTGGGCCTGGCCAAAGAGGATGCCGGCCAGTTCACCGCGGGTATTGAGGATCGGGCCGCCTGAATCACCCCGTCGGGCAGTGGCCTGAAGCTCGACGAACTCCAGCGGGTAGCCGCTTCCCGGAGCGAGGTACTGTGTGCACGGCCCGGCCTCGGATCGGAACGGCCCCTTCCCGTAGCCCGCGATCGAGAGTGGTTCGCCGATCGTCGGCGGCGATGGGGCAATCGGGATCGGCACGACCCGCGGTCGCCAGATCGCGACCGCGGCGAGATCCCAGGGCTCGTCATGACGGATCACCGTGCCGGCCGTCTGGAATCCGTCGGGAAACTGCACGAGGACCGCTGCCGATGCCCCGCGGATGACGTGCCAGTTGGTGAGGACGAGCCCCTGCGAGGCGTTGACGTCGACGAGCACCCCCGAGCCCATCGAGGTGCCACCGTTCTCCGGAGCGATGATCCGCACCACGGCCGGATGCGGGGGCTGGCCGCTGCCGAGGTAGTCGGCGAACACCTCCGGCGTGAACGACTGGCCGGCCGGTGCCGTCGCCCCCCAACCCCATGTCCACGGTGCGAACTGCGCCGACGCCGAAGGGGCCGAAGCCACCAGCCATGGCGTCAATACCAGCCAAATCAGGGGGTGCGCGAGTCTCGTCATGCGCTTCCCTCCCCGCGATTCAGAACCGCCAGGGCGCCGTCAATTCACCGCGGCGCGCGGCGCATCGCCTGGCGCCGGATCTCCCGGGCGAGGATCCGCTGGAGCAGTTCCTCGCGCAGCCGGGCCCGTTCCTCCGCGATCTCCGCCGCCGCACTCGCTGCCTTGAGCCTCAAACCCTTGCCGGAATGCGTCACCATCGCGAGGTCTCCTCGGCGGGGGCGCGCGCCGCCTCCCGGTCGATGGCTCATCGGCGCGGAAGCCGGTACCGAGCCAGTCCTGACCGCCGCGCCGGAAAAGTCCGCGGGGCCGTCAACCCTGCCCCAACCCGCCTCTGCCCCGCGCCGGCGGCGCGACCGCGTCAACCTGCAGCGCTGGGCAAGAGCTCGAAACCGTCGCCGCGGAGGCGCTCGCGGAGCGAGGCCACTTGGGCATGGTCGGCCGTCTGGACCGTCACCTCGACGGTCACGGAGAAGACGTCGGCCCCGGAAAACGTGCGGTCATGGACGATCTCGACGACCCCGGCCCCGGCGGCCGCGATCGACGCCGTCAGCCGGGCAATGCCGCCGGGACGATCGACCAGCCGTGTCCGGAACCGCCACAGGCGGCCGTCCACCGCCAGGCCGTGATCGATGACCCGACCGAGCGTCGCCATGTCGATGTTGCCTCCGCAGAGGAGGAGCACGACCCGCTTGCCGCGGAGATCAGCCAAATCGTCACCGAGAATCGCCGCCAGCGCGGAAGCCGCCGCCCCCTCGACGACCGTCTTCTCCAGTTCCGACAGCCTCAGGACCGCGAGGGCGAGCGCCTGTTCGTCGACCGTCACGACCCGGTCGACGAGCGGCGCTGCCAGCGGAAACGACACCTCCCCCACCTTCCCCACGGCCAAGCCATCGGCGAGGGTCGGCCGGAGGGGCACCTGCACCGGTCGGCCGGCCGCCAGCGAGGCCGAGAGACTGCCGGCGGCGGCCGGTTCTACGGCGACGACCGAGATCGTCGGCCGCACGGCCTTCGCCGCGATCGCCACCCCGGCAAGGAGGCCCGCGCCCCCCGTGGGAACGATGATCGCGTCGGCATCAGGGACGTCCGCGAGCACTTCCAGGGCCATGGTCCCCTGCCCCGCGATCACCCGCGGGTCGTCGAAACCGTGGATCAGCTCCAGTCCGTCCCGGGCCGCGATCTCCACCGCCCTGGCCCGGGCGTCCTCGAACGACTCCCCTTCGAGGATGACCTTCGCGCCGAGGCGCCGGCAGGTAGCCACTTTCACCAGCGGTGCGAACCGGGGCATGACGACGGTCACCGGGATTTCGAGGAGGCGTCCGTGCCAGGCCAGCCCGAGGGCATGATTGCCGGCGCTCGCGGCGATGACCCCACGGGAGCGGGCGGCGGCGTCGAGGAGTTCGAGGGCATTGCGGGCCCCCCGCTCCTTGAACGAACCGGTGCGCTGGAGGAGATCGAGCTTGCACCACACCCTGAAACCGGTGATCTCGGAGAGGGGAATGCTGTGGGGGCAGGGCGTCCGGGCGATCCCCGCCGCGATCCGCTTCTGCGCGGCGCGGATGTCGTCGATCGTCACCGCCGGTGGGGGGCGACGGGCCGTCATGGGGTGAGCCGCTTCGGGGCATGGAAAGAGCGGACATCGATCCACTCCATACCCGCCCGGGTGGCGGCGGCGATCCCCAGATCACTGTCTTCCCAGACCACACAGCGTTCCGGGCGGACGGCGAGCCGCCGGGCAGCCTCGAGGAACGGGTCCGGATCGGGCTTGTGGCGGGCGGTGTCCTCGCTGGCGACGATCAGGTCGAAGGCCCCGGCGAGCCCGATGTGGGCGAGGATCCGTTCACAAACGGCCCGGTGCCCCCCCGTCACCACAGCGATCGGGATCCGCCCCTGCGACCGGCGCACGACATCGACGACCGGATCGATGGCCGCCACATGCTCCAGCCGCGAGAGGAACGATTGCTCCTTCGTGTGCACCGCGGTGTCGAGGTCGAGATCGAGGCCTGCCTCGCGGGCGAGGGTCGCCACGATGTCGCGGGTGGGGCGTCCCCCCATGGCATAGAAGCGGTTCTCGTCGAACGACAACCCGTGCAGATCGGTCACATGGAGCCAGGCGAGGTAATGGGCCGGCATTGTGTCGGCCAGTGTCCCGTCACAGTCGAAGAGGAGCGCGTCGTGATTTTGGAGGTGCCACATGGTGAGATCGTGGGGGAGCGGCGGGGGGGGGCGCCGAAGGAGGGCAGGAAGCGACAGTTATAGGGGCTGGGCCGGTTTTTCGCCCGTCGCGGGACCGGGGACCGTCGTGGAAGTAACCTATGGTTAAACGGTCCCGCAGCTTTTGCTCCGGGGTGGCTCCTCCCCTTCGGCCCGGCACCATTCTCCCGCCATGCGCCTCCCTGCCATCGGCATCCGTCCCCGGATCCTCGTTCTCGGGGCCATCACGCTGTTTCTTCTCGCGATCCTCGTCTGGGGGGGGTACCGTCGTGGCGTCGAGGTGCTGGGGGAATCGGCCGAGGAAGCGATCCGTGGACAGGCCGCGGCTATCGCTGCCGAGTTGGATCGTGGCACCCTCGAGGCCCTGACGGCCGCGCGCGGGATGGCACTGGCGGCTGGCCAAAGCGTGGCCAGGGAGGATGACTCCCTGGGGAATCTCGCCCGGGCGGTCCTCGATGGTCGGGCAAGGTTCGCGGAGACGTGGTACGTGCTCGAGCCCGACCCGGGGAGCGCCGACACCGCCCCGCGGGTCCTGGGCTGGACCCGCGACCCGCTCAACCCCGGCACGATCAACGCAGCCCCGTCGCCGGCACTGGTGTCGCCCGATGCCCGCGGGTACACCCGCAGCCGGATGCAGGCCGAGGCAAATGCCCGGACGGATACCGGAATCGTCACCGAACCCCACGATGACGGCGGGGTGAAGGTCATCGACCATATCTGGCCGATCGTCGTCGGAGGCCGTTTCCTCGGTGCTGCCGGCGTCAGCTCATCGCTCGAGGATCTCGATCGACGGCTCGACAAGATCCGTGACCGCCTCGCGCAGGCCGGATGGTCGGCAGCGATCTCGGTGGTGGGCCCCGAAGGCCGGATGATCGCCAGCACGGAGGCCAAAGCCGACGAGAGCGGGCAGGGGCTCTCGGAGGCGGCCTGGATGCGGATCGTCGACCGGCTCGTGGGAGCGCCCTCTTCGGTCATCCGTGGCGTTGACGTCGAAAGCGGTGCCGACTGTCTGTTTGCGGGGGCCCAGGCGCCGAGCACCGGCTGGACGGTCGTTGTCGAGCTCGCCTGGCGCGAGATCACGGGCCGGGTCCAGCGACCGATGTTCGACATCCTGCTTGCCGCCGGTGCGGCGCTGGCGCTCCTCACGGGCCTGATCACCTGGCTGGCCAACCGGGTCCGGCGCCGAGTCGCGTCGGCCGCCGCCGTCGCCCGTCGCGTGGCTGCCGGCGACCTGACGGGGGGGTTCGACCAGCGCGGGGGCGACGAGACGGGCCAGTTGCTCCGGGATGTCAGCCACATGACGGAGAGCCTGCGGAGCATCGTCGAGCAGGTGAAGGAGGCCAGTCGCGAGCTCGGGGCCACGTCCCGCGATCTCGCGACCGCCGGATCGCATCATGAGGAGGCGATCAATTCGCTCGGGGCCAGCACCACCGAGGCGGCGGCCGCCAGCCGCGAGATTTCGGTCACCGGTCGTGAGCTCCTCGCCACGATGAACGACGTGGCTGCGGTCGCCAACGACACGGCGGCGGTGGCCGATGCGGGGCGCGAGAACCTCGGGGAGGTGGGGGAGACGATGCATCACCTCGAGGAGTCGACGAACCAGTTCAGCCAACGACTGGCCCTGATCCGCGAGCGGGCCGAAGACATCAATATGGTGATCACGACGATCACGAAGGTGGCCGACCAGACCAATCTCCTCTCGATCAACGCCTCGATCGAGGCCGAAAAGGCGGGCGAGTACGGCCAGGGCTTCATCGTCGTGGCCCGGGAGATCCGCCGCCTCGCCGACCAGACGGCCGTCGCGACCCTCGACATCGAGCAGCTCGTCGAGCAGATGCAGCGGGCGGTGAGCGCCGGCGTGTCGGAGATGGAGACGTTCGCCAGTGAAGTCAAGGCGGGTGTGGAACGGGTTTCGGGGATCAGCGGTCAATTCGCCGAAGTGATCGGCAAGGTGCAGGGCCTGTCGACGAGGTTCGACCATGTGAACGAGGGGATGCGGGCCCAGGCCACCGGGGCCCAGCAGATCGCCGAGGCGCTGGTCACCCTCACCGACGGCTCCCGGGCGGCGGCCGAGGCGCTCGGCGAATTCCAGGATGCGTCGAGCCACATGGCCAGGGCGGTCGACGGGCTCAACGAGTCGGTGAGCCGCTTCCGCCTCGACGAGCTCGACGGCTGAACGCCCCTCGATGAGGCCGGGGCCCTCCGCCGGTGGCCATCCGTCGACCGGGGGAGCGGCCCCGCCGCTCGCCAAGCGCACCGGTCGGTCTGGGGCGGTCCGCTGAAGATCCCGACCGGCAGACCACTTTCCGCGGCCCGCCCGCGAAAGCTGGGGGAAAAGGGCCGGCTGGGGATCGGCTTCGGTCCGCCCGGCAGCGTGGTGGGGGGCCGACGGCGACGACTGGGGGAAACGGGACGATCGCCGCGTCCGCTCCGCGCCCGGAGGTTGTTCCGGAAATGCTCATGGTAAGGGGCGGAGTGGGTCGATCACTGCTGACGATCATGCCGGTTATGAGGCGCACGGTGGAAATCCACTCTGCGAACCGGCCACCGACCGGAATCCGAATCCAATGAAGAACACAGCGCATCGTCCCGCCGGCAGCGGTCGCTTCCGCCCGAAGGCCAGCCGTGGCCGAATGGCCATCTGGCGCCGTCGCGTTCGAGCGATGGCCGCCTGCATGCTGGTCGCCACCACGGCGGCGGGGCAGTCCGGCACCGCCCTTGCCCAGACGGGGCAGATGGGTATGGCGCCGGTCGGCGGAGTCGTGAACCGGGCGGCTGCCGGGTTCGCAAACCTCAACAACAGCGGGCCCGGGTGGCTGTACTACGGGCTGAATGCCGCCGACCGCGGTCTCGGCTACCGTGGCAGCTACATGACGCTCGGCGGGTTCATCCCCTACGCCGAGGACGACCTGGGCGGATTCTGGTCGGCTGATTTGCGGAGTCATCTCTCCAACTACGGCGGCTTCTTCTCCAACGTCGGTATCGTCCGCAAGCAGTTCATCGGCGGCACGATCGGCGGCATCGGCGTCTACTGGGACTACGACGGCGACCAAAACCAGTACGGCAACACCTGGATCAACGACGCCAGTGGCAGCTACCTGTTCCCAGGAGGGATGTCCTACAACCAGGTCGGCGTGTCGGGCGAATGGCTCACCGACTACGGCAACCTGCGGAGCAACGGCTACATCCCGGTGGGCACCACCGCGTCGACGATGGGGCCGTACGTCGGCAATTCGCTCCTCGGCGTGCTCGGCATCAACGCCGGTCTTGCGGGGGCCGATCTCGAAGTCGGTGCCTACGTTCCCGGCCTCTCCGACTGGGCCGGCATGGTGAGCGTCGGCGGCTACTCCTTCGGGAACGCCCGCTACAACCTCCCCAACGGCGCCGACGTCGTCCCGTACTTCGGCGGTGTGTACACCCGCCTCGACATGACGTTCCTCAACAACTGGGACTTCTCGCTCCAGGCGAACAACGACAGCTACTTCGACTGGACCGGCTTTGCCAGGATCACCTACCGGATGGGTGGTTCGCGGCGGCGGACCGTCTCCGACCAGCTCGAGCAGCCGATGATGCGCAACGAGCACATCGTCCGTGCCCACCAAGCGCCGGTGCAGGCCATGAATCCCTACACCAACACCCCCTGGAACGTGATCCACGTCGACAGTGCCGCGGCGCCGGGCACGACCGCCAGGTCGCAGGCCGTCTCCGCCATGGCGGCCACGGGGCTGGGCACCGAGGAATCGCCGGTGGCCACGCTCGCCGACGCCCAGCTCATCGCCACGAATCCCTTCGACATCATCCTCGTCCACCAGGGGATCAGTTCAGATCAGCCCTATGCGGGCGGATTCCACTTCTCTGCCGATCACCAGTTCCTCGTCGGCCAGGGGTCGGCGATGCGACTTCCGACGGCGAACATGGGCCTCGTGCCGGTGTGGAGCGGTGTGAAGAGCACCGACTACCCGGTGATCGCCTCGGGGGCCACGCCGGCGATCACGCTCCGCAACGGATCCGTCGTCGACCATCTCCAGATCACCGGTTCGCGGGTCGGCATCACCGACACCGACATTACCAATCCGGCCAGCTTCGTGATCGTCAACGACGTCCGGATCGTCGGCAGCGGTCCCCAGCAGACCGGTGTCGTGATCCGCGATGCCAGCGGCTCGAACTCGACGCTCAACTTCTCGAACATGGTCCTGACCGGCCTCACGGCCGACGGGTTCATCGTCGACGGTGGCAACGCCGGAGCGGGCGATCCGAAGGTCAACATCGACAGCTCGACGTTCACCAACACCGGTGGATCGGCCGTGGTCGTCGAGGATCTCTACAACGAGGGTCGGGTCCGGATCACGAGCTCGACGATCGAGGGGACGACCGCCGCGGGTGTCCAGGTCACCAACGGCCAGGTGTACGTCGAGAACACCAAGTTCGAGCGTATCGGGACCGCCGGTGTCGATGCCACGGCCGGGATCGCCCCGGGCGTGTTCGGCAACCAGGCGACCGTCCAAGTCGTCGAATCGACGTTCTCGCTGGTACCGGTCGGCGTCCGGGCCCAGGCCACCGAGAATGGCGTCATGAACGTCACGATCAACACCAACCATATCGTGACAACCGGAGGCAACGGGATCATCATGTCGGTTGCCGATGCACCGGGGGCGGTGGTCAACGCCAGCGTCGTTGGCAACCGGGTCAGCGGGGCCGCGACGATCGTGACGGGCACCGTTGCCGCGGTCAACGGCAACATCCTCCTCGACTCGGTCGGCTGGACGTTCGACGCCACCAATGGCAGAGTGATCGCCGGCGCGGGGATCCTCAACATCCGGGCCGCCAGCGAGGCCAACCTCCAGGGCCTCAACTTCAGCACGTCGGTCCAAGACGTTCCCGCGGACTTCACCGATGCCGATGGCAACGTGATCATTCCGCCGCCACCGTTCTACGATCCGGCCCTCTACGTCCCGCTGCCGCCCAACTGATCGGCGGCGGTCGGCGAGGTCATGAATCACGCGCGTGGGCGACCAGTTCGATCCGGTCGCCCACGTGCACGTTTCCCCCCTGCCCATCGCCGACGGTGTTGATCGCCAAGCGGTAGGAGGTTCCCCAGCCGGCGGCATCGACATCGCGGGGGATTCGCCGCCGCCGCCAGGCCTCGAACACCTCACGGAAGTGCTCCGTGATCGTGCCGTTGGTGGAGTCACGGGTCGGCACCGGACATCGTCGACAGACGTTGACGGCGGTGAATCCGGCCCCGCCGACCCGAAACGGCATCGGCGGCAGCGAGCAAGAATCCTGGCGGAGTTCGTCGGACGGGGCCGGGCCGGTCGCCTCGAAGGGAGTCGGCCTGGGTGGGATCGCCGGGCTGGCCAGCGCGTCCTCCCAAAAGGAGTCGCAGTCGCCGACCTCGAGATTGGCACGGAACCGGCGACGGACTTCGACGATCGGCAGCGAGAACCAGCGGGCCACCTCGGCCAGCGATGCGGTGGAGACGAGCGTCGGCCCCGGGGCGTCGCGGTCGTCGGGGAATCCCCCCTCGGCCCGCTCCTGGAGGAGGACCTCCACCCCGAGCGCAGCGGAGAGCCAGCGACAAGGCCCCTCCGGCCCGGGCACGAGGGGAAAGCTGCCTGGAAAGGGGGCGGGGGGCGCTGTCGCCCCGCGCCAGTCGGGGGCTGCCGAGAGCCCCACCGTCGGGGCGCCGTCGAGATCGAAGGTCGCCCGGATGCGCTGGATGAGCGGTGTCCGCTTGGCGTTGACGACATGCCCCTCGAGGTCGACCAGGCGCCAGCGGCGGTCGTGGACCAGCGCCCCGCAGGGGAGCACGCAGGCCCGCTCGACATCGAGGCCGTCGAGGCTCTTCACCGGATGGAGCGTGATCCGCTCGAGATGCGGCATGGGTGGAAGGGGTGTTGATGGTCGGGCGGAGATCACATCCGGAAGTTGAATGTCTGCCAGAGGAGACGCAGCAACCAACTGCCGACCGTCCGCTGCCCGACCCGGATCCGCGCCGAGCCGCGCATCCCAGCGGTGAAGGCACCGTCGGGATCATCGACCGCCATGAGGGCCTCGTAGCTGGTGGAGATCGGCATCTCCCTCCCCGATTCGTCGGTCCGCGTGGGAACCTGGCCGCCGGACTTCACGCTCAACCGCTCCGATCCTCCCTCGAGATTCGTCTCGGCGATCTCGTCGATCGTTCCGTGGAACGTCTGCCAGGGCATCGCATCGAGTTTCAGGTCGACCCGCTGCCCCTGCGACACGAATTCCATCTCCGACTGGTCGACGACCATCACCGCCTCGAAAGCGTTGGGATCACCGACGAGACAGAGAACCGTCCCCTCGGCAAGCGCGGCGCCGAGGTTCCGCTCCAAGAGGACGTGGCCGCTCCACCCGGGGAGCCGGCCGGTTCCGTCCGGGGGGGCCTTCAAGGCCGGGGATGGGAGCACCACGCCGCTCCGCGGGGCGGTGAGCACGAGGTCTGCACGGTCTTTCCGCTTCCGCTTGAGTTGCTCCTCAACGCTCTTGAGGGACTCCTCCACGGTGCCGATCTCGAGGCTGGCAGCGGGATCGGTGAACCGCTCGCGCTCGAGGCTCGCCAACCGCGCCCGGGCCTGGGTGGCCTTGCCGACGAGATCGGCGATCGCCAGATCGAGATCGATGCTGGAGAGCCGAGCGATCTCGGCGCCGGCCTCGACCAGCGCTCCTGGCTTCACCGCGATGCTCTCGAGGGCGCCGGCAACCGACACGTAGACCGTCTCCTCCGCCCGGGGACGCAGTTCGGCGGCACACCACACCCGCTGGGGAAGGGGAATGAGGGCCACGGCGGCGGCGAGGGCAGCGACGACGGCTCCCGTCGTGACGAGATTACGGAGCTTCACTTCCTCGCGCCTCCCGGGAACATTGAGGAACTTGATCATGTTTTGGATCGGCCTGACGACGAGCCCCCACAGGGCGCCCATCGCGAGCATCTGCCCCAGCACCTCGAGGCGGTAGGGTTTGAAGACACTCCACACGAAGAGGAAGATCGACGCCGTGACCATCCAGCCGTAGAGGCTCGACGCGATGGCAAACAGGGCGAACAGGCCACGGTTGCGCGTGGGGAGGAACGGATCCTCCGGCTGCTCGATGCCGAGGCACCCGAGCGACGCGAGCCTGCCGAGGATCGTCGTCGCCTTCTGCCGCAGATTGGGGATCTCGAGGAGGTCGGAGAGGATGTAATAGCCGTCGTAGCGCATGAGCGGATTGGCATTGAACATCAGCGTCGACACGCTTGACACGAACATCACGTCGAGGCACAGCTGGTTGAAGACCCCCGGATGGGAGTTCCACCACAGGAAGGTGGCGATCGAGGCGAGGATCAGCTCGATGTACATCCCCGCCGCGCCAATCGCCGCCCGTTGCCACTTGCTCGGCAACATCCAGCTGTCGGAGACATCGCAGTAGAGACAAGGAGTGAAGACGAGGAGCATCACCCCCATCTCGTGGCATTCCCCGCCGAAATGCTTGCACGACAGACCGTGCCCGAACTCGTGGAGGACCTTCGTGAATCCGAGGGCCAAGGCCAGCCAGATCCAGTTGCCGGAGGCAAAAAACTGCTGGAATTCAGGCAGTTTCGATCTGAAGACATCGAAGTTGACGAGCACCAGTAGGAGCGCACTTGAGACGAGCACGGCCACACCGGCCGCCGCGGGGACAGAGAACAGCCAGCCGAACGCGGGGTCGATCCGGTGGAGGATCCGGTCGGGGTCGATCCCCCGAAAGCGCATCGACATGATGTTGGCAAGCCAAGCCATCCACTGCCGCCAGATCCGCTGGCGGCGGCGCTCGAAGAGCTGCGGCCCCTGACCCGGTCGGTCGCCGATGACGAGGCCGCTGCGGTGGAGCGTGGCCACGAACCGCGCCAATTCTTCGACGGTGATCCGGCGGGGGGGGAAACGGGCCTCGAACTGCTCCTTGAGCCGCTCCAGGCTCGCCTGGCCATCGAGCATGTCGAGGAGGGCATACTCCTCGGGGCGGAAGCGGAAATAGCCGAGGGAGATCGGGTCTTTCACCACCCACCAGATCTGCCCCTGGTAGGACTGCCTCGTTGCCACGAGGTCACCGCGGCGGCGCAGGCCGACGGGGCGCGTGGTGCTCGATCGGAAGGCGTCCGCGGCGGTCGACATCGGGTGGGGGCTTTCCGCGAAAGGCTACCGCGTGACGGGGGCTAAGGGCGCCTGGCTGGAATGGATCGTCATCGTGGCCGATTGGCCAGCCCGGAGAAGCCACTGGGTCGAATCGGCGATGCGCCGATTCTCCACCTCCGCCCAGACGCGGTAGTCGCCACCGGAATCGACCAGCGGGCTGGTGAACACGATCCGACCCGGGAACGACTCCGTCCGGTTGTCGGCGAACACGACGTCGACCGTCACCGGCCGGTCCCTGACGGTTTCCGGATTCCAGCGGGAGGAGTCGACGTAGCCCTCGACGCGGAGCCGGTCGGTTTGGACGACGCGGGCCAGCGGATCGCCCGGCTGCATCCATTCCCCCTGGTGCGGGAAGACCTGAACGACGGTGCCCTCGAGGGGAGCGGTGATCGTGCGCCGCTGGATGGCATTCTCGGCAGCCTCGACCTCGACCGCCTTCGCATCGGAGGCCAGAGCGGTCATTTTCCGCTCGAGCTCGGCCTGCTCGATCGACAATTCTGCCTTGCGTTCGTTGAGTTCGAGGCGGTCGAGCTCGACGAGGGTGACACTCCCCTGGGACTTTTTGGCAGCCAGCTGCGCCTTCTCGTACTCGGCGGCTGCCACCAGCTCCGAGGCCACCGCGAAGCGGACGTCGACGTCGCTGCTGGCCTTCGCTACCGCCTGGTCGTGTTCGGCCTTCGCCTTGCGGCGCTCGAACTGCGGCTGGCTGTCGTCGATCTTGGCGATCACGTCGCCGGCCTTGATCGAATCCCCCTCGCGGACGAGGAGATCGATGAGCACCCCCCCTTCCCTGGCCGGCACCTTCGCCTCCTTCAGAACCGACACGAGGCAGTGCTCCAGCACCGGCTCGGCGGCGCTCCGCGCGGAGGCCGACGGGGCTGCGGGGGGAGCCGCGGGGAGCGCGAGAGCCGCGACGCTGACGGTGAGCAGGGCGATGACGGGGGAAAAACGCACGATGACCTCCGGGAGTCGGCCGGCCCCACGGGGGGCGCAGGGGGCGATGGTGTGCGGTGATGTCACCACAGACGGAACAGGATCTGGGACTGGATGAAGGCGAGCACGTCGTGGAACCAGACATACCCCAGCGAACGTTTGCCGCAGTTGATCCGCGCCGTCACGGTGGCTCCGGCGCCGAGCTCCTCACGGTCGTGATTCGAGGGATCGATCGTGATCCGCACCATCACGGTATTGCCCGCCTCGCCGCGGACCTCGGCCTGTTCGTGGATTTCCTTGACGGAGCCGTAGTGCCGCGTACCGGGGTCGGTGGCGAGGACGTAATCGACTTTCAGTTCCCGCTCCTCCTGGCGCGCCTGGGCCGCCGCCCGGTTCACGTGGCCGAGGCGGTCATCGGGCATGTGAACCTCGAGCTCCCACGGGCCGGTCTTGTCGGCGACCGCGAGCAACACCTGCCCCTTCTCCACCGGTCGGAGGAGGAGCCGGTCGCGGACCTGCCAGGTGACGATCACGCCATCGATCGGGCTGCGGACTTCGAGGTACTGCTTCTTCGTGAGGAACAATTTCCGTTGCTCCTCGAGGCTCTCGATCTCGCGCCGCAGTTGGGCGACGCGGCCCGACATCCGCGTCCGTTCATCGGCGGAGATCTTGTTGTCCTCGAGAAGGGCCCGTTGCGTGGAGACAAGTTGCTCCTCGCTGGATGCCTTGCGGCCGAGGACGTCGGTCAGGGCCACCTCGAGATCGGTGTTGCGGAGCGTCGCGAGCAACTGCCCTGCCTTCACGTCGACCCCGTGGGCCACGCCGTCGCCGATCGACTCGACCACGCCGTCGATGCCCGAGAACACGTCGCGGCGATGGACCGGCTCGAGCGTTCCCTTCCCCTCGAGCCGCAAATCGGCAGGGATCAGCACGAGGGCGGCCAAGCCCGTCAGCGCCGCCACCACCGCCGTCAGCGTCCGCGGGAGGTTGCGGGCGGTCGTCAGGACGCGCGACTTGCCGAGGAGATCGAGGATGCCGTAGAGCGGCAGGCCGGTGTGATCCAGCGCGTTGGTCAGCGCCACCCTTCCGTGGTCCGAGACGAGGTCGACCCTGGCCCGCTTCCCGCCGTCGAACGAGGACGAGGAGAACCATTCGGCCACGAGCACACCGACCGGTTCGTGATCCTCGGTGCCGTCGGAGTTCGATTCGGCTCGGGCGACCGCCACCGCGTCCACCCCCCCGGGCTTGACGACCGGCGTCGGCTTTGGCCGCTCCAGGGGGATCACCGCCAGGGCCGTGGCGTGCGATTCGTCGATGAAATGCTCGAGCTCCTCCTCGATCTGCGGCGGGAGCTCACGCCCGGGATCGGGATGCCAGAGCGGATCGCGGGCGCGGGAGACGACGCGGGCGAGGGCCTCGATCGCCTGGACCGCCGTGGCCCGCCGCTCGACCGATTCCTGTCCGCTGACGGCCTCGAGTCGGAGGCGTCGGCGACGGCGGACGAGGACACTGACGCGGTCGCAGCCGATGATCCTCCGGGCCTCATTGGCGAGCACGAACGCCGTCGCGATCGGGTCGAGCGATTCGTGGACCGCCCGGCTGAAGCGGTCGACCTGCGTGAGCGTGGTCTGCTGGGCGTCGATCGTCTTCGACTGGCGGCGGGCGAGATAGCTGCCCGCCACCGTCGCCACCTGGGCGAGGAAGGTGAGGAATCCCTGCTCGACTTCGGGGGGGTGGGGCTGGTGGAAGACCTCGAGGAGCCCGGACCGCTGTCCGTTGCGATCGATCGGGGCAGCGACGAGCAGGAGATCGGTCGGGTTGCCTGCCACCGGTTTCCCGTCGGGGCCGGCCAGTTGGGCCCGGGCGGGGATCAGCATCCCCTCGGTGCCGGCGAGGAGCGATTCGATGAGTCGGCCGTGGGCCTCCTGCGTCTCCGGGGAGTTTGTCAACCCGGTGGCTTGGACCCCGGCGTGGCAGACCGGCTCGCACCGCCCCCCTTCCCCGACGATCCACACCAACCCGGCCACGGCCCCCATCGCCTCGAGGACCCGATCGAGGAGTCCGCGGAAGAAATCGGCCTCGGCGAGATCGGACCGGCCGAGTTGGTCGATCTCCGCCACGATCGCGCGGATCTGTTGGCGGGCCTCGTCGACGGCGCGGGGATCAACGGTGCTCATTGGGCCCTGAACCGGAAAAATGACAGGCTGGGGATACCGTGACCCGCCGCTGGTCGCGGCGGCCGTCCGCAGAAAAGGTCACGGTGGACTTTTTCCATGGACCGACGGGGTGGGCATCGCCGGCGGAAGGTCTGCCGGCGATGCCCACCGAGTGGTGGTTGTCATACGTGCCAAACCGGCCCCGGGGTCGCCGGGTGGGATCGGCCGGATGGCCCGGACGGGGACGGCGCCGCGGAGTCACCTCGCCATCCCCGATCGTGCCTGGTCAGGCCTTGGCAGCTTGCTGGTGGATCACTCGCCGCTGGACATCGGTCTCGAGGACGCCGAAAGCCTGCTCGTGACGGGCCACCGCCATCTGGAGGGCGTAGGCGAGGCGCTTGGCGGTGAAGAAATTGACGATGATCCGCTGGGTCAACTGGATCGTCTCGGGGGATGTCCCGGCCACCTGCTTGTTGAGACCGAAGTCGACGATCAACTCCTCCGGCGTGCCGGTCACGCGGCAGAAGTTCGCGTACGTGGCGACGATATGGGATTCGTCGACGGGCACCTGCATCGGTTCCTGGGCGGGGCGCTGGGCGGACGACTCGGACATGACTGGCTCCTGAATGGGGCTGGACGAACCGGTGAAGGACCGTGGATCCGGCCAACGGCCAGTCTCCCCGGAAGCGCCCGAGTCTATCCCCCCCGTTCCTCCGGAGCCAATCGCCCGCCGCCCGCCGCCGGCCAACCGTGCCGACCGAGCCAGTCCGGCGATACAAACCGCCGGAAGAGGGACGCCAGGGCCCGGCGGGCGTCTCGCTGCCACGGTCCGTCGCACGGAGCATCGGGGGGATGGAATCCGTCGAAGTGGAGGCGGCAGGGCCAGCCGCGGCTGATGGCGATGGCATCGAATCGCTCGGCGACGCGCAGCGTCCACGCGGCGCCGAGCGTCTCCCGGAAGGCGAGGAATGCCGGCCCGAGCGCTGCCGCGAACGTCCCCTCCGCGGCCGGCGACGGCGATGTCCGCCGGCTGCGCACCAGTGCCAGGAGCCCACCGGCGGCAGCCAGGCAGGCGCCGATCGCGTCGCCGAATGCTGCCCCGGGGGCGCCGCTCGAGCCCGTCGGCGGGAAGGCCGGTTCACTGTCGACCAGCGGCAGGAATCCACGGACCACCACCAACTGCCCCAGGGTGACGAGCGTCGCGGCGGCACCGTGACGGGTGGCGACGAAGTTCATCCAGCCGACGAGCGAGAGGATGACGAGGAAGCAGCGGCCGAGAAGATGGGCATCGGGAACGCTGTCGGGTCGCACGAGTGTGGTGGAGAGCGCCGGCAGGAGAAGGATCACCGCCAGCGCCGCGACGATCAGCTGCCAGACGCCATGTTGCGGGCGTTTGGCGCCGAGGAGCGACATCGCCGGACAGAGCGACAAGCTCGCGGTCACCATCCGCAGTGATGCGGCGGCGGCGGGTTGGGAGATGATTCCCGACGCTCGGGCCGCCGTGTCGAGCACGAGCGCGACGGCGGCGGCGATGGCCCACAGGGTCGCCGGGACGGCCGTCGAGCCGCGCGTGGCGAAGGCTGCGCGCCCGGCCGCACCCGTGGTGAGCAGTGCCGCCAGGGAGGCGATCGCCCAGCAGGCCGTGGCGGGATCGAAGGCGCGAGGAACGGAGTTCATGGGACCAATCCTACCCCGGTTCGGCGGCCACGCCCGGGCGTGGGGCGGGAGCGGGCACCGGCCCGGGCATCGCCTCCGGGTGAGGGGCCACGGCCGACGCAGGTCGGGTGATGACGGTCCTGACGGTCGTGTCGGTGGCGACCGACCAACCGAGGAATCGATGAGTGACGCTGCGGATCGAGCCGAAGAACCCTGTGGTGGGGGGGGATGGCCGTCGGCGGGACGGCCGCCCGCCCTGCCGGAGAGCCATCGGCAGGGAGGCCGATCCATGACTTGCACCCCGCGGCGGTGGTCGCGTGTCGCGCGTTGGTCGGCGGGAACGGCGTTGCTGTCGTTGTGCTTGGTGCTGCCGGCACGGGCAATCGAAATGTTCACTTACTTCGGCGACGGCAGCCGGATCGGGCTGCCGAGCCTCGAGGTGCCGGTCCAAGCCTATCCCGGCATTCCGCTGCGAAGCGATCGGATCCGGGCGCGGGCCAGGGCCCAGCAACTCCGCAAGGCAGCGGCAAACCAACCGGCCAGCGCGGCCGCCGGCGACGGCCTGCCGGGCATCCCTGGTGGGGGCATCACCGTCAGGCCGATGGTGCCGCAGCCGAAATCGTCCGCAGGCATCACACCGTCGACACGGGCGCCAGCAGGATTCCCGCCGCCGCCCGCCCCATCAGCCGTCTCCGGGCAGCCGGTTCCGCCCCCGAGCACGAACTGGTCGAATCTCGTGCCAGGGTCGCGCCCCGCCGCCGAGCCGGTGGCGCCGCCGCAACCGACGACCGATCCCGGGCGGAGTCAGACGCTCCCCGGATTCAACGCGCCGGTGTTTCCGGGTACCAGCCCGAACGGGCCGGCACCGCGTCCGACCGCACCCGGTCAGCCGCGCTGACGTCCGGCAGCGCGGGCAGGCCCCGCGCCGGTGCGAGGGCTCACTCCTTCGTCGAAGCCTCGGCCTTCAGCTCGGCCTGGAGCCCCTCCGCGGCCGCCCGATTGGCGAAGATCGGGTCGTTGGTCATGAGCTGCTCGAGAAGTCGCTGGGCCTGCTCCTTCTCCCCTTTGTCCGAGAGGATCTGGGCGATGTAGTAGGCGCCATCGGCGGTGAGGGCGTTGTTTTGCGACACCTGAGCGAGGATCTTCTCGGCGTCGGCCATCCGCCCGAGCTTGTAGAGCACCCAGGAAAGCGTCGTCAGCGAGGCGACCTGCAACTGGGGGTTGTCCTTGACCATCGCGACATTCGTTTCGGCGATCTCCAGGGCCCGTTGGACGTTCTCCTTCTCCGGCAATTCCGCAAGCACCAGGGCGAGGGAGTCGGAGGCGACGAAGTTCCGCGGCGACTGCGAGTGGGCCTCACCGAAGAGCTTCGAGGCTGATTCGAAGTCGCGGGCGACGCGGGCAATCGTGCCGTTGACGATTCGCGCCTCGAGGTTCTTCGGATCGAGATCGAGCGCCTTGCCCCCGTTCTCCCGGGCGGCGGCGGTGTCGCCGTGGGCGAGGAACCAGTTGGCCGCGCCGAGGCGGACCGCGGCATCCTCCGGGGCGGCCTGCACGGCGGCTTCGACGAGCTCACGGGCCTTGTCGATCTTCTTCCCCTGGTCGTAGAGACGCGCCAGGAGCATTTCCTTGCGCGGTAGTTTCCCGTCGAGATCATGCGCTTCACCGAAGGCCGTGAGCGCCTCTTCGGGCTTCTCGAGTTGGAAGTAAGCACTCCCCAGACGCTGCTTGGCGCTCGCGCTATCGGGATCGATCTCGACCCACTTTTGAATCTCGGCGAGGGCCGCCTCCCACTGGCTGCGGGCCTCGTGCACCGCGGCCTTGCCGGCGTGGCAGCGAATCTCGAAATCGCGCTTCCGCTTGGCGTTGGAATCGAACTTCGCGGCCAGTTCCTCGGCCCGGTCGAAGAGCACCGCAGCATCGGTGACCATCCGCTCCTGGAAGGCGAGATCGCCGAGCACGAGATAGGGCTCGGGGTCGTCCGGGAACTTGGTGACGGTCTGATCGAGCTCGGCGCGGGCGGCCGCCACCTGCTTCACGCTCAACCACAGCGTCGCCATCATGACCCCCGGCGGTGGGACCTTGGGGTCATCGGCATGAACGCGCTCGAGCATCGCCCGGCAGCCGTCGATGTCGCGGTCGCGGAAGCGGGTGATCGCCCCGTTGACCTCGTTGGCGTGCGCGTCGTCGGTCACCGCGCGGCCGATGAGGGTCTGGACGGTCACCTGGGCGGGCGCCGAATCGGACATTCCGACGGCCAGGACGCACGCGCCGAGCAGCAGGAGGGCCCGCGTGGGGCCGGCGGCGATCCGGCTGCAGGGAGGGGTGACGCGGTAGGGGCGGGAGAGCAGGAGCATGGGCATCCCTCGACGGGGGAAAATGGAGACGGGAAGGGGTCGGCGGCTGATTTTGGTACTCTACCGTGCGGATTCGCAGAATGCCACCGCGGCTGGAGGGGTGGGAGAATGCTGCTCGGGGCCGTATTTGAACGCGAGATTGCCTTCGCGCCGCGGGCCCGCGGGCTGTATGTCGCCCGGGCGGTCTACGCGGCGGCCCTGTTGGCGATCGTCGCCACCTGCTGGCTCGTGGTGACCGGCACCCAGTCGGTGGCGACGGCCGGCGACACCGCCCGCTTCGGCGCCACCCTGATGCGAATCCTCGCCCCTCTCCAATTGACGCTGGCGATGCTGGCCGCGGCGCTGACCGGGGCGGTCGCGGTGAGCACGGAGAAGGATCGCCGTACGCTCGAGCTCCTCCTCGTCAGCCGCCTCACCGACCGGGAGCTGGTGTTGGGGAAGTTGGCCGCGAGTCTCGTCAGAGTGCTGCTCCTCCTCCTCGCCGCGGTGCCGATGTTCGCCATCGCCGCCCTCTTCGGTGGCGTCACCGCGCCGCAGTTGGCGCGGATGTTTGCCGTCACGGTGGCAGCCTCCCTGGCGGCCGCGAGCATCGCCACCACCGTCGCCTTCTGGAAGGAGACCACCTTCCAGTCCCTCGCGATCACGCTTTTCGCCCTTGTCGCCTGGGTGGCGGTCGGGGAGACCCTGACCGCCTCGCAGGGGGCGACGGCGGCGGCGATGGTCTCTCCGGCCCGGGCCGTGTTTGCGGCGCTGCGCCCCTCGGGCGGGGCGACCCTGCTGCCGTTCCTGGGCACCTGCGCGGCGATCATCGTCGTCGCCAATTCGGTGGCGGTGTGGCGCTTGCGGGCCTGGAACGTCGCCGGTGAGTCGCGGGCCCGGGGGAGATCGACCGCGGAGGCGGCCGCGATCCGCACCCCGTCGCGCGAGGTCTGGGACAACCCCATCCTCTGGCGGGAGATCCGGACGCGAGCGTATGGAAGGATGATCGTCGTCGTCCGCATCGCGTGGCTGCTGCTGTTCGCGGTGGCGGTGGCGGGCATTCTCCGCGAGGCGGGGAGGCCCAGACCCGACCGGCTCGCCGTCGCGCTGGCCGTGGTGCCAATGGTGCTGGCCAGCCTCGTGGCCGTGACGGCACTGGCCGTCACGAGCGTGACCACGGAGCGTGACCGCGGGTCGCTCGACCTCCTGCTTGTCAGCGATCTAGAGCCGGCGGAGTTCGTCTGGGGAAAGCTGTTGGGGGTGCTGACGGTCGCCCGTGAGATCGTCCTGCTGCCCCTGGTTCTGTGTGGGGCGCTGGTCGCTGCGGGCCTCACCGGTCTCGAGGGGGGGCTGTGCCTCGGCCTGGGGATGGTGGTGCTGTTATTCTTCGCCGCCGTGCTCGGGTTCCACGTCGGCCTGTCGTACGACTCGTCCCGGCGCGCCATCGCCGTGGCCCTCGGCACCGTCACGTTCCTGTTTGTCGGCGTTGCGACCGCGATGCGGATCATGGTCGCCTTCGGCTCGAGTTTCGAGCTTCAACTCGCCCCGTTCCTGGCCGTCATCGTCGGCGGAGCGATCGGTCTCTACGCCGCTCTCTCGGCCCGCAATCCCTCGCCGGCGATCGGCTGGGCCTCGGCGCTCCTCCCCGCGCTGACGTTCGTGGCGATCACGTCATTCCTGCAGGGGAACAGTCTCCAGGTGCTGTTCGTCACGGTCGTGGCCTATGGGTTCGCTACGCTCGCCCTCCTCGTCCCGGCGATCGGGGCGTTTGACCTCCTCACCGGGCGGACGACGTCGGGGGAGTGACCGGCATCAGCGCGGCGGCAGGCCGGACGTGGCGGCGGCCACCGGTCCGGCGCCGGCACGATCGAGGTTCGCCAGGCGTTCGGCGGTGTCGGCGGGGGCGCCGCCGCGGGCGATGGCGGCCTGGTAGCTGTCGCGGGCGTCGTCCGTGCGGCCGAGAGCCTCCAGCGCCATCCCCTCGAGGGCGAGGACGAGGCCGGGGGTCTGTTGCGGCCCGTAGGATTCGCCCAGGGCCGCGAGCGTCGACAGCGCCCGTCGCGGGCGCCCGAGCCGGCGGTAGACCTCGGCCGTGTCGAGGAGCAGACCGCGGTCGTCCGGGGCGATCGCCAGGCCATGGTGGAAGTCGGCCAGCGCCGCTTCGTCGCGCCCCCGGGCCAGCGCCACCTGCCCCTGGAGATGCCACGCATCGGCTGACTGGGGGGCAGCCCGCAGCGCTGCCGAGGCGAGGCGATCGGCGTCGTCGAGGAGACCGAGCTCCATCGTCATTCGGCCGCCGGCGAGGCACAGCGGCACGTCGTCCGGGGCGAGGCGGAGCGCCTCGTTGATCTGTTCCACCGCCTTCATCGGCTCCCCCCGCTGCCAGAGCACCGCGGCGTAGTGACGGCGGGCGTCGATGTCGGTTGGACAGCGCTTCACCGCCTGGCCGAGGAGCGCCTCGGCGCCTGCGAGATCCTGCTGATCGGCGGCGGAGAGGCCCTCGTTTGAAAGCCGGCGTGCCTCGGCGAGCTGTTGCTGCGGCACCGCGCTGTGGCGATTGACGAGCCGACATCCGGACCCCGTGGCGACGACGCCGAGCAGGAGCGCGACCCCGACGGTGACCGCACGGCCGCGGGCGTTGGCCCCGGCGGCTTCCGGTCGGGTCCCGTCACCGCTTCCCGAATCCGGCCGGGGCGGGGTGGGCCTCCCCCAGCGAACGGCCGGTGGCGCTTCGAGACTGCGGAGCTCCTCGCGGAGCTCCTCGGGGGTCATCCGGATGCGCAGCTCGCCCCGGCGCCGAAGCAGAAGCCAGCGAATGACGGCCACCGCCACTGCGGCGGCGACCGTCGGCCCGAGCAGTGCGACCCCCGCCGGGATCACCTCCGCGGCGAGGCTGACGGCCGCCGGCAGCGGAGCTCCGATCGGAATGGCGTCGGTGGTCGAGGCAACGACTTCGGACAGCCGGTCGCCGGCGCGCGAGGCCATCCACCAGGGGATGAAGAGCCAGCAGGCTCCTCCTGCGGCGGTACCAAGGGTGGTCAGGGAGGCGATCCGGCGGAGGCCAGCCAGGGGATCGATCCGGCGGAAGTCGGGGGCGATCGAGGCCGGATGCCAGCGGAATCCATCGACGAGCAGCCGCACCGCCAAGCTCGCGCCGGCCGCTGCCGCGATCACGGCGACGGTCGGGAGCAGCAACCCGAGCGAGGGCCAGAGTTCCGGCCCCGCCCGGGGGGCGAGCCGGGCGGGGGAACAGGCTGCGGCGATCGCATCGGTCGCCGCCGAGAGCGTCGCCCGCCACCAGCCGGGGAGGAGGAGGACCGTCACGGCCATACCTGCTCCCCAGGCCGGGAGTGCGGCGGTGGGGAGCATCCCTTCGCGCTCGGCGAGCTGCCGCCGCCGGCTCGTGGCCGGGAGGGTCCGCTCGGAGGCTTCGCTCATCGCCGTCCTCCCGATCCGGACGGCGGCACCGGGAGGACCGGGGCATGGGCCGGCGGGGAAAGGGCCGCGGCCAGCGATGGCAGGAGGCGCGGCCCGGCGGCCCGTGACCACGCACCGGCATTGACGAGGATCATCGCCAGCACGACCAGCGCCGTTGCGGCGTGGAGAAACCCGGGGCCGGGGTCGCACGACGCCGTCCGGAGGGCGATCGCGGCGGCGAGTTGGAAGACGAGCACCGCGGCCACGGTAGGCACCGCCAGCGACACCGCCAGGCCGAACGCCAGCGCGGGCATCCGCAGCGCCCAGGCCTCGATCGCTGGCCAGGAGATCGCGCTCCCGGCGAGGAACCCGATCGGCATCGAGCGGACCCCGTCGGTGAGCGAGAGGAGGACGACCTCGAGGCCCCCCGCCGCGAGGAATCCTCCCACGGCGAGCCACCGGGCCAATCGGGCGACCCCCGCGGGCGAACCGGCCGCTCCATCCTCATCGCCATCTTCCCAGGCGAGGCCGGCGATGCTGCCGAGCAGGTCTCCGGCCCAGGCCACGGCGCTCACGGCAGCCGCCACCGCCAGCCCCAGGCAGAGGCCCAGGCAGGCTTCCCCCGCGATCACACCGAGGGCTGACGTGAGCCCGATCCCGGCCGACGCCAACGGGGACGCGACCAGCGCCGTCGGCAGGGCGGCGAGGGTGACGATCAGGCTGAGGGCGAGGCGCGTTTTGAATTCGACGGTCGGGAGAAGGCCATGGGCGCAGGTCTCGAAGGCCAGGGTCACCCGGGCGAGCAGACCGGCGGCCGCGAGCAAGGCCGGACCGGCGGGATTCTGGAGGGCGGTGGCGAGCGCCGTGGGTGCATCCATGTCGTCACGGGGCTCCGGCGGCCGCGCGGAACAGGTCGACCATCCGTTCGAGCATCCAAGGGAGGGTCGCCACGAGCGTCAGCCCGACGACGAGGAGCCGCGGAAGCAGCCCGACGGCCGTCTCGTGAATCCCGGTCGCCGCCTGGAGCAGCCCGGTCACCGCACTGACGGCGAACGCCACGACGAGCACCGGTGCACCGAGCTGCATCGCGGCCAGGAGGGCGTGGCGGAGAAGTTCGGCGAACTCGGTGTCGACCACGGGAGGCCTCAGTGACGGGAGCGGGGTCCTTCGATCATCGGCCGTTCAGGCGGCCGTCCGCACGCCGTCGAGGAGGGACAGGACCACGAGCGTCCACCCGTCGGCCATCACGAAGACGATCAGTTTGAGTGGCAGGGAGACCGTTGCCGGCGACACCATCCCCAAGCCGGTCGAGGCGAGCAGGGTGGCGACGAGGAGATCGAGCACGAGGAACGGGAGGAGGAGTCGGACGCCGATCGAGAATGCGGTCTTCAATTCGCTGACGAGGAACGCCGGCAGGAGGGTCTCGAGCGGGACATCGTCGTAGCTGCGGACCTCGCGCGGTGCCGAGGGATGACGGGAGAGGAAGAGGAGCATCGTCTGGCGGTTGCCGGCATGCTCGATCTGTCCTGCCATCCAGCGGCGGACCGGCATCGAGCCGCGTTCGAAGGCGGTGTTGAGATCGATCTGGCCCTCCTGGAGCGGTTGGACCCCCTCGCGGTACGCCGACGTCCAGACCGGCCACATCACGAGGAGGGAGAGGAACAGCGCCAGCGAGGTCACGATCTGGTTCGAGGGAAGGCCCTGGGTGCCGAGCCCCTGTCGAACGAGCGACAGCACGACCGACATCCGCACGAACGACGTCGTCATGAGGAGGATGGCCGGGGCGATGCTCGCCACGCCGAACAGAATCACCGCCGAGAGGATCCCGTCGACGGAGCGCGGACCGAGGGCCCGGGTGGTGACGTCGCTCCACGCCGGCAGCGCGGCGATCTCGGTCGCCGGGCGGGCGTCGGCCATCGCGACGATGGCCGGTGGGGAGGGCCCTTCCGGGGCAAACGACGGCGCGACGGGGAAGGGAGTCGCGGGGGCGTCGTCCCCGCGGGTTGGCGCTGCCGGAAGAGCGGCCACCAGGAGGATCGCGATCCCGACGAATGCCCGGGCAGCAGTCCGGATCCGCAGCGGCAGACCGAGGCGCAGAGGAACTCGGTCAGCGCCCGACACGGCCCGGGGGTGGCAGGCGGCAGTGATCGAGTCGGTGATGTCGGGATCATCGATCTCTGCCAGCGCCGTGCACGTCGTGCCGGAGACGCCGACGAGGATCGTCTTGGGGCCGAAGCGGACGATCCGGGCCACATGCTGCCCCCCAAGGGAGGCCTCGCCGAGGACGGCGAACACCTCCGCCGGCGGCCGTGGCACCGGCCTGCGACCGCTCCACTTCAGACAGAGTACGGCGGCGAGGAGGGCGGCGAGGAAGGCAGTGATGCGGAGATCAAATGCCGGGGCCCCCCGCGCGGAGCCCGGAGGATCGGCCGCGGTTGCCGCGCTGCCGATGGCGATCGCGCCGATCGGGATGGCCTCCGGAACGCCCGGCTCGAGGAGGCGGGCCGGCGTGACGGGCCCTTCGGCATCGGCCGCCACGGCCGCTGGCGTGCCGGTGGCGATCGACTCGGAAGGGGCCTCGGTCGCGCCGCAACAGGAGACGTCCCACGCCGATCCGAGGCACGCCATCAGTCCGGCCGCCAGCGGTAGAGCTCGGAGAAGCGGGGCTGTTGCGGCGCCGGGCGCCGATCGAGCCGGGTGTGTTCGGACCGCGGTCGACGTCATGCAGCCAGCCTCCGCTCGTCGTCGGCGTGATCCTCGGCGGCCAGCGTCTTCCAGTCGGCGTGGGGGGCCTCCGCCATCCCACCGCGGCTTCCGGCCCACCACAGGAAACCGGCCAGCAGGCCGACCAGGACGCTCGAGGCGGCGAGCCAGACCTCCCGCGGCAACGGCGGCACTGCCGGGGACGACGATCGATGGCCTCCGTCAGCGAGGAGGGGATCCTCCACCCCGGCGGCCCGGTTGGATGACTCCGCAGGAAGCCTCTCGCCGGCCGTCGGGCGGCGCTCGGCAACGTCCCCAACGGTGGTCGGGTAGCTCGTCACCAGGACGCGGAGGCGTTCGGGGCTGTCGAGTGAGGGGAGGGCCCGGCCGACGATCTCCCGCAACCGCTCGATCTCGCGTTGCTCCGCCTCGGTGTCGGTATCGGCGAGGGGGTCGGAAGCGGCGGGCGCCGTTCGCCGCAGTCGTCCCTTCGAGGCCTCAATCGCGGCGGCGAGATAGCTGTCGGGGATCGAGACGGTGACGTGGACGACGCCCGGGATCTCCGGGCCGGTGTCCGGGAGACGATTTTGGCCGGATGGGGGGCCGGGCGCGACCGGCGTGCGCGCCGGCGGCGGTGCCGGCGGGAGGAGCTCGGCGGGGGCGTTGGCGGCGGCGGCAACATGGGGCTCGGGCGGATCGGCGGGCGCGGGGGTGACCGGGTCGGGGGAGAGGGGAGCGGTGTCGATGGCGACATCGACGATCACCCCACGGACGAACCCCAGCGCCTGGCGGATTTTGCCGGCCAAGCAAGTCTCGTGGGCGAACCGACGGGCCAGCTCCGGGGCCACCGTGGCGCTGGCGGCAGGATCCTCGAGCGCGCCGGCGAACACCCTCCCCGTGGCGAGATCGGTGACGGCCACCTGGTCCGGATCGAGTCCGGCGATCGACGAGGCGACGAGCACCCGGATGCCATGGGCGCGGACGGCGTCGAGCTCCGTGCCGGGGCTGGTGCGGATCCCGACGCTGGCGGTCTTGAGGGGTTCTTGTTGGAATCCGGAACGCTCCTCGACGTCGTAGAGCACGGCGGCCCGATCGATGCCCGGCATCGAACAGAGGACCTGCGAGAGCTCGTCCTGGAGAGCGACTTTCAACGATACGGTCCGGGCCGAGGTGGAGGTCCAGACGCCCCCCGACTCGAGCGCTTCATGAAACCGTGTCCCCCAAGGCTTCGGGATCGCGTCGGCATCGACGACCGCGCGCTTGTAGGCCCCCTGGCGCGACCGGGGAACCCAGACCGTTCCCTCCGCGGTGCGGTAGTCGGTGAGCTTGGCCCGGTCGAGCGCTGCCTCGACGGCTGCCAACTGAGGCGCCGTGAGGGTGGTGTCCTCGAGGAGCGCCACCTCGTCGGCGGTGGGGCGCTCCTGGAGCAGCCATGCAGCCCAGCCGACCGAAGCAGCCACCAGTCCGAGCGCGACGATCTGCGCCGGGGTCACGATTCCGACGCGACTGCGGCGCGGGGTGGGGCGGTGGGGGTCCATGCGTGCTCTTCGTTGGGGGGACGGAAGGGGGAGGGCTACGCGGCCCGACGGAGCGCGGCCGGTCGGGTCGGCAGGCAGAGCGTCACGGCGCTGCCCCCTTCGGGGCAATCGATGGCCGAGATCGATCCCCCGAGGGCTACGACACGGTGGCGGAGGTCATCGAGGAGGGGATCGGTCGGTTCGCGTGGGTCGGTGGCCGGAGTGCCCCGGGGAGGGAACGAGCTCCGCTCCCGATGCGTCAATCCGGGGCCGGAATCGGCGAACTCGATCTCGATCCGGTCGGGAAAGCCAACGGCGGTTACCAGGACCTCGCGCGGCGATGGCCCCGCTCCGGTCCGGCGCCCGGCGGCGGCAAGGGCACGCGCGAGAAGCGGGGCGAACAGGCGACGGACCGGGCCCCGCTCGGCGGCGATCTCCAGATCGGTCGGGACGTCGAGTGTGAGGCAGACTGGCGCGGCCGTTTCGCCGCCGCCGGGGGCGACGTCGACCGCAGCGGCGAGGTCGGCAAGGAGCTCGTGGGGAGAGACCGTCGGGCCGCAGAATCGCGTGCTCCCCCTCGTCAACGGGAGGATCCGCACCTCGGCGGGAGGAAACCGGGAACCGGCGGGGCGGCGTGGATGGCTCGTCATCGAAGGATCCTCCTGGCATCCGTGCCAGCCGTGATCGGTTCCGCGAACCTCATGGCCGCGTTTGAAAAACCCGCCTGTTGCCATCGCATCGTCGCCCGGTCCCCTGCCGTCCGTGGCTGGGGAGTCGGGTCGAGGGAGTGCCGGTCGGCGCCGCACCGGACCGTCGCGCCACTGTCGGCCGGTCAGAATCCGCAGGGAGCCGGTCGGGAAGCGGAGGTGCCGCAGATCTCGTCCATCAGCCAGCGGTTCACGTCGGCGAGAATCGTCTTCGAAAGGTCGTTGTGCCCCGGATAGATCCGCATCGCGAGCATCGCCCCGGCGGCATGGAACAACCGCAGGGTCGGGTCGGTCGGGCCGACGACCTCGGTGGGCGCCTGGCGATGGCAGCACAACAGCATCGGCAGCCGACGGACTTCTTCGAGGCGTCCGAACAGGCCTTCGTGGAGCGGGAAGGGCCCCCCGATCGAGACGACGCCGGCGAACGCGCCAGCATGGCGGCAGGCGATCCGAAATGCCTCCGTGCCACCGCTCCCTTGGCCGACGAGGAAGATCCGCCGCGGATGAATCGAGACGCGGTTGCGGACTCGATCGATCGCCTGCCAGACGAGCGACTCGCCGTCGGCGTTCGGGCTGTCAGGGCGGCGTGGTTCCACGGCCACGTGATTGCGGAGACTGACGCGGCTCATCGTCCGTCCCAGATCGAATCCAGGCCGATGCGCGTCGGGTAGCCAGACGAGGAGCGGATAGGCGTACCCCGGCTCGTACCCGGTGGGGACGAACATCCCCTCCGTGCCGATCGATGGCGGTGTGGAGGCGCCCCCCGCCCCAGCCGCCGGGCGCGGCCGGATGGCCCGTGTCGTCGGAGACGTCGCCGGGATCGCGCTCTCCATAGGAGCGAAGTTCGGCTCTCCGTGGAACTGCGGTTCGGCCGGAATCGTTCGAGCGGGGAGGCGGGGACGCATGCAGCACCTCTGGTAGGGACGATCCGGTCTTCTCGGGGTGGGGAAGGCCCGTGGCAAACGCGGGATCGGGGGGGGTTCTAGCGGAACTCCCACCGTCGCTTCAACGGCAGACTCGCCGCCGGACGGTGCCCCCCCCGGCGGACCGAGCCGTGGGTGGGGTTGGAGTCCATCCGGGGCCTTCAATCTCGCCCAACGGCCAACTCCAGCCGCCCGCGGTGCGGCGCCGCGGGCGGGGCGGGATACGGCGATGCGGCGGGTTGGGGGGCACGGGGTCGACGCTCACCGAGTCCCCTCGCCTGGTGAGGCACCCGGTCGTCACCAGCTGGCGCACCTCCAGCGCCCGGCTCGGCTCACGCCGAGAGCCGGTTCATGACGCTGACGAGCTCCTTAACGGCCGCGATGCTCTTGTCGAGCGCGGCGCGTTCCCCGGCGAGCAGATCCAACTCGATGATCTTCTCGATACCGGCCGATCCGAGGATCACCGGCACGCCCACGAAATACCCGCCGACACCGTACTCCTTGTCGCAGTAGGCAGCGCATGGGACGAGCCGCTTCTTGTCGCGGACGACCGCTTCGACCATCTGGGCGGTGGCGGCGGCGGGGGCGTAGTAGGCGCTGCCGGTCTTGAGGAGGGCGACGATCTCGGCACCGCCGTTGCGAGTCCGCGTGACGATCGCCTCGAGGCGGTCGGCTGGGATCAGCTGCGTCACCGGGATTCCACCGACGCTCGTACAGCTGGGGATCGGCACCATCGTGTCGCCATGACCGCCGAGGAGTATCGCCGAGATGTCCTCGACGCTGACGCCGAGCTCCATTGCCAGAAAGGCGCGGTACCGGGCCGTGTCGAGGATGCCGGCCTGTCCGATCACCCGCTGCGGCGGAAAGCCGGTGACCTGGAAGGTCCGCTGGACCATGGCGTCGAGCGGATTGCTGACGACGATTACGACGGCCTGGGGGCTGGTGTCACGGATCCGCGCGGCGACATCGCCGACGATCTTCGCGTTCGTCGAGAGGAGGTCGTCACGGCTCATGCCCGGCTTGCGCGCGATGCCGGCCGTGACGACGACGACGTCGCTGCCGGTAGTCTCGGCCCAGTCGGTCGTGCCCGTCAGCCGGGCGTCGAAGCCCATGATCGGTGCGGCCTGGAAAAGATCGAGCGCCTTGCCGGCGGGCATCCCCTCGGTCGCCGGGATGTCGAGAAGGACGACGTCTCCGAGTTCGGCGGCGGCGCACCAGTGGGCCGTGGTGGCTCCGACGTTACCGGCACCGATGATGGAGATCTTCGCGCGTCGCATGGCGGGGGGGATTCCTGGGGGGCGGGGAAGGACGATGGAGGGGATCGATGAGAGAGAGAAAACACCTTTTTCCCCGCCGCGGGCCCGGGTGACAAGGGGGCCGGCGCCAGGCCGGGCCGGACCGGCGCCGGGGCCCTTGAACCGGTGCCGGCTAGGCTGCACCGGGTGGGGTGAAGTGGTCAGGGAGCGCCGCCCGCCGGTTCTGCGCCCGCTTCCGGGCATCGCGTCGGCCGGCCCACAGGGCCAGGGCACCGCCGGCCACGACGACGGCAGCCAGCCCGACCAACACCGACGACATCGCCCCTCCCGAAGCCGGCGCGGCCTGCCGCCGCCAGTCGAGATCCGCGCCGATCAGCAGCGGCGCCTCGCGGCGGAGCTCGGTGCCATCCCCCTTGGGGAGCGGATACGCATACGACTTGAGGGCGAATCCAGCCACGCGGACCGGCGCGCTGATCGTCGGGCCGGTCGGCATGCCGGGAGGAAGCGAACGGAGGCAGCAGACCACCGGGTAGCGGTCCTGCGCCTTTCCCCCGACGCTGATCAGCGGCGTGTTCACGAACACGAACACTTCCCAGTAGTGATCGATGCCGGTCTCCCTTTGGCGCAGCGGATCGTCGATCTCGATCCGGGTGGCACGGAGGGCGAGGCCCTCGACGGCGATCGGCGCGCCGCGATGGTGTTCGAACCACTGCTCGGCCGGATCGATGAGGCGAATCAAAGGGGCCGGGGGCCCAGCGGCCGAAGCGATGGCCCCCTCCCCTGCCCTGCCGGCAGCGGCGAGAAGGGCATAGAACGCGTCGGACTCGGCGGTCGTGAGCTTCTGGCCGTCGACCACCGCGTCGAGCAGTCCCATGTCCATCCCTGCCGAACCGGGAAGCTCGACCGGATGCCACGCGACGCGGGCCGCCACGAGAAGCCGGGCCGGCGGTGGCGACGGCCAGGGGGTGCCGTCGGGCGGCGCCGCCGGGATCGGCCCGATCCCAGCGGCCACCGGCAGGCCGAACACCTCGGCTGGTTCGTCGAGGTCGTGGGACCGCCGCCAGGCCTGCGGAGCGGCATCGGTGACGACGTCGATGAGCTCACCTCGATCGGTGCGGATCCGCACCAGATCGATCGAGCGCCGTCCGGTGAGGGTCGTGACCGCTTCCGGGAGCATGACCTGCGTCACGAGCACGGCGCTCCCGCGGAGATGGACGAAACGGTCCTCAGGTGGCGTGGCGAGCGCGGCCGGCGGCACCGCCTCGTCGCGCCAGGCCTCGAGGAACTCCGGCGGCGCGAGCCTGATCCGCAGCAGCACGCGGATCACCAGCGCCGTCTGGTCGTCCCCCCATCCGTGCCCCGGATCGAGGATCTCGCGGGCCTCCCGATCAAGCCCGAAAGTTTCGAGATACCGGGCCAGGGGGGGGGCGGTGACGCGGGCGCCGGGGTCGGCCGCGGCCGCGGGATTCAGCCCGCCCAGAAGGATCACGGCCAGGGCGACGCGGATCGACAGACACGGATTCATCGGTCGGGCTCCCTTTCGCTGGCCCTGTCCTCGATCGCGGCGAGCCTGCCGAGGGCCTCCCTCGGGTCGGTGGTGGTGACACCGCGGAAGTCAGCGTCGAGCCGTTCCGGATGGCGGCGCCCGGGAGCTTGCGAGGTGGCGGCGAAGCGGAGGGCGAGCCAGGTTGTGGCGAGGAGTCCGCCGATCGACACCAGCGCCCAGCCGACGATCGGGGTCTGTCCCCGTCCGGTCGTGATCCGGGGGGGGAAATGTGGCTCCGTCGCCATCAGGAGCGGCGCGAGGCGGATCGCGTCGGAGGCCTGATAGGCCCAGCGCTTGAAGAACACCCCATCGACGACCGCCGGAATCTCAACCCGCATGCCGGTCGGCGTGCCGGGGGGGAGCTCGAGAAGGTAGACGACGATCGGTGCTGCCGGACCGCCGACCGGCTCGAGCCATGCCTGCCAATAGGTGGCGATCCCCAGGGGGTTGGCCGGTGCCGCGACCTCCTGGAGTCGACGGATCGTACCGGCGACCCGGACGCGGCGGCCGCGAAAGCTCCGCGGCTGCGCGAAGAGTTGGGCGAAGGTCACCTCCCGGCCGCTCGGCCGCGACCCGGCCTCCTCCTCCTGGAGACGTTTCCAAATCGAGAACCAAGCCTGTTGATCGGCCGCGCGGAAGACGGTGTCGTCGCGGACGAGGGCCAGGTCGGTCGCGTCGGCCAACGTCTCGGCAGCATCGCGGACCGCTGCGGCCGGCGAGGGCGGGGCGCCGGATGGGGGCTGGGTAGGTTCGCCGGGCGCCGCCCCGCCGCCAGCCTCCCCTTCGATGGTCACCCCGTCTTCGATCGTCCTGGTCAGCGGACCGCGGCTCAAGATCGTGTCGATCGGTGCCTGAGGAGCCGTGGGCGTCGGGCCCCACCAGGTTCGTTCCACCCAGGCCGCCGCGAACACGAGTGGCAGGAGGATCCAAAACAGCCGGAATTGCTCGGTCCTGGAGTGCCAGTTCCGCGGTCGGCGACGGGGGGGTGGTTCCGTGGGGGATGGATCCATGACGTTCTCCCGCACGGCTGCCGGTCAGGCCCCTTTCGATTCGCGGAAGTTCGCGGAAGAAGAAGGCCGCCCCCAGCGATGCTCAACCAGTGGCCGCGCCGTCGGTGGGGATGGTCGCGGTGTCGTGCCCTTCGAGACGGGCCCTCTCCTGACGACGCATCTCCCGCCACACGTAGGCCCCGAAGGAACCAGCGAGGGTGAAGGGCATCGCGAGCATGATGAGGATGCTGTAGAAATAGCCGCGGGCGAGATTCATCCCCTCGGGATCGGACTCGGCCACCCCATCCTTGCAGGTCGGGCACCCCAGCGCATCTCCGGCGACGAGAACGAGCAGGAGGACGGCCACGATTCCGGCCCAGTTCGCTGTTGGCCGAAAGCTTGTCAGCAGCCGAGAAGGGCCACGCGGGATCGGGTTGATGGTCCCGACCCGGCGTGCATCGACACTCGGACATGGATGGGGCATGGTCGAATCTCCTCGATCCATTCTAGCTCTCCGTGGAAAAAGTCATCTCTGACCTTTTTCGACTCTGTCAACCGGAGAAAAAGCCAAGTGTTTTCTGGGCTGACAACCACCGTATCCGGCGGTGGGACACTCGATCGACAGCCTGCCAACCACCGGGTGTGTCCCCGGCGGTGATCCGGTCCGTGCCCTCCCCCGATCCCTGGCTCTGGGGAGAATGGCTCTGGGGATAAAGGTGGTAGAGCATGGCGTAGATGATGACACCAGTGACGCTGACATAGAGCCAGATCGGCAGCGCGATCCGCCCCAGACGCCGGTGGGCATCGAGACGACCGCGGAAGGCGAGGAAAAACATCCGCAGGGCGAGGAAGGGAACAGCGGCAGCCAGGAGGATGTGGGAGACGAGAATCACGAAATAGACCACCCTCACCGGTCCCTGGCCGGTGAACGGCACATGCCCGACGATCCAGTGGTAGGCGAGGTAGCAGACGAGGAACACCGTCGAGACGAGAAATGCCGCCACCATCGCGGCCCGGTGGGCCCGCCAGTTGCGTTGGCGGATGGCGATCCAGCCGACAATGAGGAGCACCGTCGAGAGCGCGTTGAGAACAGCGTTGGTGGTGGCGAGCGGATGAACCGCCAGGAGCGGGAGTGTCATTGGTCGGCCCCCGCGGCTGTCGCATCCCCGGCCGGCGCCGGCTGCGGATCGTCGGCCTGTTCTTCGAGGACCTCACGGACCAGTTTTTTGAGCAGGTCGACACGATCGGCTTGGAGGAGGTGGTAACCGCCGCGGAGGCGTCCCTGCCGGTCGAACACCACGCCCCGTTCGGAGTGGACGCCGACCTCGGCCGGCAGTCGGAAACTCTGGTTCGCGATCGTCTTGATCGTCTCCATGTCGCCGGTGAGGAACTTCCAGCGACTCGTATCGGCGTCGAAGCGCTCGGCATAGCGCCGCAGCACTTCCGGGGTGTCGTTTTCGGGATCGCACGTGAGGCTGACGACGACGAGATCGGGGGAGTCGATCTCCCGGAGCATGTCGGCCAGCGCCTGGTTCTCGCGGAAGCAAGGGCCCGGGCAGTTGGCGAAGAACACGCTCCCCACCCACACCTTCCCGGCCAGCGATCGGGAGTCGAACGCCTCGCCGGCCTGATCGGTGAGCACGAACGGCCGCGCCTTCTCTCCCGGCTCCTCCATTCTTGCTGGCACCGGTTCGGGCTCAGCGGCGGGACGTTCGGCCGATGTCGGCAGGCGACGGGGGGAGCCGCAGCCCGCCAAG
>JBBAVV010000006.1:0-33027 GCA_040397545.1 Pirellulales bacterium | reverse complement strand
GAGGCATGGCGGCCGGCCGTGGCGGGGCTGGGTGACATGGCGGGGGCAGTCACACGCGGCATCGGATTTCGGGCGAGGCGAAGGGCGTTCAATGGGCGACCGGATCGGCGAGCACCTGTGCTTCAGCGGCCTGCTCCATGAGGAGGAGATCGTTGGGGCGGGCCATGTGGAGGAGGCGCTCCTGGGACACCATTCGGTTCCGCAGGCCGACGTCGGGGACGAGCATCAGCGCCAGGAAGATCGCCATCATCGCCGCCGGGATTGTGAGGACAAACTTCCAGTTCGCTTCCCACAGCACGTGCATGAAGAAGAGCACGACGAGCATCGCCTTCGTGCACGACACCGCCATCATGAACGCCCACCCGACATGCGGCTGGTCGCGCCATGGCCAGACCGACGAGTAGGTGAGGAACGACATCGTCGTCAGCACGCAGAGGGCGGCGAAGACGGCGAGATACTGGCCGATGCCCCCGTGGGAGCCATGGCCGTCACCATGGTCGTCGTGGCCCGAGTCGTGATCGTGGGCCACGGTCGATGACGGGGCGCCGACCCGGGTGATCGGTCCGTGAGAGTCGGCGGGGGCGGTGGGCTCGGACATGGAAACCTCGGGCTCGGATGGCGGTGAACTGCGACACGGGGTGCGTGGACGGCGGGCTTCAGAACAGATAGAGGAGCGGGAAGAGGAAGATCCACACGAGGTCGACGAAGTGCCAGTAGAGGCCGGCGTTCTCGATCATCCCGGCCCGCTTGCGGTCGAGCCGGTAGGTGAGGAGGATCGCGAACACGAGAAGGCCGACGGCGACGTGGATCGCATGGAAACCGGTGAGGAGGAAGTAGGTGCTGGCCCACATGTTCCCCCCGGGGATGACCGTCGGCAAACGGAGCCAAGGGAAGTCGTCGTTGAGCCCCGAGGCATGGCCGCCGTGGCTCCCTGCCCCTTCCGACGGCAGCGGCATGATCTGGTCGGCCACGACCGCCAGATCGAACGGCTGCTGCCCGGGGTTGGTCAGCATTTTCTGCACCTTTTGGAATCGGCCGCGGGCCGTCTGCTGCTCCGCAGAAAGTTTCTCCGCCGGCGCTTCGTCGAGCCGCTTGAGAAGATCGACGGTGCCTCCCGCCTCCGCGGAACGGTCGGCCTCGTCCCGCAGCCCAGCCGGCACCAGACCGAGGGGAACCTTCCGCAGTTCGTCGAGCCGGGCGCGGACGGCCGAGCCGTAGTAGAGATCGGGTTTCTCGTAGATCCGGCTGTGCGGTTGGGCCGGGTAGATGCCGTGCGAGAACTTCGCCGAGTATTCGTAGCCCTTGATCCCGAGAAACAAGCTGCCGAGGAGGAGCGTGGCGAGCATCCAATTCTTCGCCATCGCCACCTTGTTGGCCTTCGCCGCTTCGAGAGCGAGAACGATCGTCACGCTCGAGCAGATGAGCACGAACGTATTGAACGCGCCAATCGGTTCACTCAAGTGGACATGGTGGGGCTTCGGCCAGACGGCGGCACCGAACCGGAGCACGACGTAGCTGCCGAGGAGAGCGGCGAAGAACATGATCTCCGTCGAGAGGAACAGCCACATGATGAGCTTTCCCTTCGAGAGGGGCAGCCCCGGCTGATACTGGAGCACGATGTGGCCGTGACCACCCCCTTGGTCGTCGTGCCCATGGGCATCGCGATCGTCGTGGCCGTGCGGGATCGAGTGGGCGGAGGCATTCATGGGCGTATCTGGATGGTTGAGGGGGCGTGTCGGCGACGCGGCGGGGGCGTGGTCGTGAAGTCAGGAGAGAGGGCCGCCGCACACGACCGCGGCGACGAGGATGGCGACGAGTGACGCGAGCGACACGAGGAGGAGACCGCGGGCAGAGGCGTCGTCGCGGGCCACCGCGAAGCGAATGGTCGCGGCTACGTAGGCGACCGAGGCGACCGCCGCCACGAGGAACATCCAGACGCTTGCCGACGGAACGGCCAGGAGGAGGCTCACCGGCACCATCGCCAGGGCCGCCGCCAGCGCCTGCCCCGCGGCCCGCAGCCCTCCCGGATCGACGACGGTGAGCATCCGCAGCCCGGCATCGGAATACTGTTTGCGGTACAGCCAGGCGATCGCCATGAAGTGGGGGAACTGCCACAGGTAGAGCACCGTGGCGAGCGATCCGGCAGCGATCCCGCCGGCGGCATCACCCGCCAGGAGTCGCCCCGGCCCGCCGGCGGCAAACCACCCGATCGCCACCGGAAGGGCCCCGGCGACGGCGCCGACGGCGGTGTTCAGCGGGGTGACGCGCTTCAGCGGCGTGTAGACGAGGACATAGAGCAACCAGGTCGCCAGCGACGCGGCGCTGGCGGCCCATCCCCCTCCGGCCACGGTGATCGCGAGCCCGGCGAGGAGGAGCCCCGCCGAAAGGATCCAGGCGTCTCGAACTCCCAGCCTTCCGGTCACGATCGGACGGGCAGCGGTGCGCGGCATGAGCCGGTCGGTGTGCCGCTCGACGATCTGGTTGGCGATGCTCGAGCTGGCCGCCACGAGGAGGGTGCCGAGGAGGACGACGACCAGGCTCGCTCCATCGAGGGTCCGCCCGGCGGTCAGCCACGCCGCCGTGGCGACGGTGGCGAGAACCATGACGGCGATCCGCGGCCGGACGAGTCGGGAGATTTCGGTGGCCGTGGAAGCAACGGCACCGGCCGAGGGAGCGAGCGAAGGCTCGGCGGTCATCGCAATCGTCCGGGATGGCGCGGTCATCGGGCACCTCGCTCGGACCTGGGGCGGACGGTGACCGCGACAGGAGCGCGCCGTCCCTGCGGGCCATCGAGGCGGCGACCGGGGCCCCTGATCCCTGTCCGGGCGATACGCTCGAGCCGCTCGGCCCCACCCCACTCCAGGGCGAGAACGACCGCGGCCCCGAGGATCATCATCCCGAGGATGACATGCCCGGTGATCACGGCGGCACCGCGCGGACTGCGGGCGAGGACCGCTTCGGCTGGCGCCCAGGCCTCCTGGAGCCAGGCGGGCAGCCCCCAGGTGAAAAGCCAGGCGCCGCTCCCGAGGAGAAGTTGCCCCACAACCATCGCGAGGATTGCCCAGGACCAGCGTCGGGCTGTTCGCGATTCATGCGGCTGCCAGGCGATGACCGTCAGCGCCGCAAGCACCGTCACCACCGCGGCGCCGGCCAGATGAATCGCCACCATCCAGCGGAACGTCGAGGGGGCCAGGGTCGCATCGGCGTGACGCAGCTGGGCCCCGGCGACCAGTTGGAGGTAGGCCGCCACCGCCAGGGCCGTCGGCAACGAAGCGCCCACCGCCCACGACGGTAGCGAGAGCGCCAGCGGGCCAACCGCTCCGAAGGGATCGCGCCCGACCGTATCGCTCCGGTCTGACGCCGGCTCCGACGAGTCTCCCCTGCCCCGGCGACCGGTCAGGACGGCGATCGCTGTGGAGACGGCGAAGAACAGGGGGCCGGTGCAGGCATGGACTTTGGCGACCGTCTTGTCGTCGAGGATGACGCGGAGACCTCCGAGGGCCCCCTGCACGACGACAAGAACCACCGCCGCGATCACGAGCCACCGCAGCGCCGGCGACGTGGGCCGGCGGAAGACGATCGCCGCCAGGAGGAGCGAGAGCAACCCGACGGTCGCCCCGAGGAGCCGGTGGCCATGCTCGAGGAACAAGTCCCACGGCCCCCAGAACCACTCCCCGAGCGGGTAGAGGAACATGTTGTGGCCGAAGGTCGCCGGCCAGTCGGGCACCGCCATCGCCGCGTCGTAGGTGGTCACGAGCGCGCCGAAACAAAGCAGCAGCGCCGTCGTGGCAACGAGCATCCACGAGACGATCGCCGGTCCGTTGACCGTTGACCGCGCGGTGGATGGGGAGCCGATGGGGGCGCTGGCCATGGACGGTGCCGTCACACTCGGTCGGGGAATCGATCAGGCGTGGGCGGCCGCAGCGGCCGCCGCTTCCGCGGGATGGGGGGGATCGGTCTGCATGAGGTAATCCTTCTCGCAGCCCGGCACGGAGTACTCGTAGGGGCCGCGGTAGACCACCGGTTGGAAGTCGAAGTTGCCGTGGCCCGGAGGGCTCGGCGCGGTCCACTCGAGCGTGTTGGCGTTCCAGGGATTCCGACCGGCGACCGGGCCGCGGAACATGCTCCAGAAGAAGTTGATGGCGAAGACGATCTGCGAGGCCACCATGCCGATGGCACACCACGTCATGAAGGCGTTGAGGGGCTGGAGGTGGTGGAACGTCTCGTAGTGATAAGCATCGGCGAGCCGCCGGGGGAAACCGACCGCGCCGAGGATGTGCATCGTGAAGAAGGTGCCGTTCAAGAAGGTGAACGTGAGGAAGAAGTGGACCTTTCCCCAGAACTCGTTCATGGTCCGGCCAAACATCTTCGGGAACCAGTAGTAGATCCCGGCCCACACCCCCATCGCCGTGCCGGCGAAGAGAACGTAGTGAAAGTGGGCGACGATGAAGTAGGTGTCGTGGATGAAGATGTCGACCGGCGTGGCCGCCATGAAGATCCCCGACAGCCCGCCGATGATGAACATCGAGACGAACGAGATCGCGAACAGCATCGCCGCGGTGTAATGGATCCGCCCACCCCAAATCGTGCCGAGCCAGTTGAAGGTCTTCACGGCGCTGGGGAGCGCGATCATCATCGTCGCCACCATGAAGGTGATGCCGAGGGCCGGGTTCATCCCGGAGATGAACATGTGGTGGCCCCAGACGATGAAGCCGAGGCCGGCGATACCCGCGATCGAATACACCATCGGTCGGTAGCCGAACAGCGGCTTGCGGGCGAAAGTCGTGAGGATGTCGGAGACCATCCCCATCGCCGGCAGGATCATGATGTAGACAGCCGGATGGCTGTAGAACCAGAAAAGATGCTGCCAGAGGATCGGCTGGCCACCGCCGGCGCCCGACATGGCGTTGTTGATGATGTTCCCCTCGGGGCTGAAGAAACCCGTTCCGAGAAGGCGGTCGGTCAGTTGCATGAACCCGGCAGCCGTCAGCACCGGGAGGGCGAAGGCCTGAAGGATCGCGGTGATGAACATCGCCCAGATCGTCATCGGGAGGCGAAACATCGTCATCCCCGGGGCCCGCATGAGAATGATTGTCGTCATGTAGTTGACGCTCCCGAGCATCGACGACACCCCGACCATCGTCAGGCCAAGGAGCCAAAGCGTCTGCCCCATCCCGCTGCCCGGGGCCGAGACGGTGCTCGTCGACAGCGGCGGATAGCTCGTCCAGCCCCCTGCAGCCGCTCCCCCCTCGACGAAGAAACTGCCGCCGAAGAACAAGAACGCCGGCCACATGAACCAGTAGCTCAACATGTTGAGCGTCGGGAAGGCCATGTCATCGGCGCCGATCATGAGCGGGATCAGGAAGTTGCCGAAGGCTCCCGCCAGAATCGGGATGATGACCAGGAAGATCATCACCGTCGCGTGCATCGTGAACAGCATCGTATAGAACTCGGGGGCCATCTGCCCCCCCTGCTGGGCGAAGAGCTTTCCGAGGACCGGGACGTCGGACCACGGCCAAGCCACCTGCCAGCGGACGGCCAGGGCAAGGAGCCCGCCGATGAGAAACCAGACGAGGGTCGAGAACAAGAATTGCAGCCCGATGACCTTGTGATCCTTCGAGAACACGTAGGTCGAGAGGAACGTCGACAGCGACATCGATCCGCGGGGCGCCCCATGAACGTGGGGATCGTGGGGCGCGGTTGCCGGCGACGGAGCGTGCGGTTGGGTGACGGTGCTCATCGGTGTTGGCCTCTGGAAAACTCGCCCGAACGGAATTGCTCGATGGCGGGGGGCTGTGGACGGTGGAGGGAAAAAAACCGAACGGTATTGGAGGGATCAATCGGCGGCGGCCATGGGAATCTCATCCGGGCCACGCTGGGTCGCCTTCTGCTCGGCCTCGATCCGGGCCAGCCAGCGGTCGAAGTCGGCCCGTGACTCGACCGTCACCCGCCCCTTCATCTTGTAATGCCCCCAGCCGCAGACCTCGGCACAAACAATGTCGTAGGTGCCCGTCTCTGTTGCCTTGAACCAAACCGGCTGCTTCATGCCGGGGACGGCGTCCTGCTTCATGCGCAGGTTCGGGAGGAAGAAGCTGTGGAGGACATCCATGCTCTTGAGTTGGATGAGAAAATCCTCGTCAATTGGGACATGGAGATCATTGACGACGAACAGATCGTCGGGCGTCCCGAGCGTCTCGTCGCGCCCCGGATACCGAATCCGCCACTCGAACTGCCGGGCCACGACCTCCGCCGAGGGAGACATCCTCGGCCGCCGCATCTTGATGTCGGCCCAGGTGTTCATCTGGTAGATGGCGAGAAAAAGCATCGTCGCCGCGGGAATGATCGTCCACACCACCTCGAGCGCATGGCTGCCGTGGATGTAAGTGGCCGGCTTCGACGAGGCGGCGGCGTCGTACTTCCACATGAACCAGAAGAGGATCAGTTCGGTCGCCAGGAAAATGACGCCGGTCAGCACGAGAATAAAATAGAACAGGTCGTCGATTGACCGGCCGTGAACGGAGACATCCTTGGGGAGCCAGTGGTTGTAGTAGGGGGCAATGACGAAGGTCGCTGTCCCGAGAACCGGCACGAGGAGGAACAGGAGGCTCCAGCCGATCCCACTCCACCGCCGCCCCTGTGGAAGACCGTCAACCCAGGTGTCACCCGGGGGATTTCCTCCGGAACCGGCATCCCGATTTCGTTTGTCTTGGTCCACGGCCGTCTGCTCCGCTGGCTGGGATGGGGTCTTGATTCAGGTCGTCAAAGGGGGGCGGGAAAACCGTCGTGACGTCGTCCGGGGGAATGGTCAGAACCGGTCTCGGGCGACCATCGGCCGGTCGGCCCCCAACTCACCGTCGAGCTCGTAGGGGAGGGATTGCACATAGTTGACGATGTGCCAGATGTCCTCCGGAGGAACCGTCCCCTTCGCTCCTGGCATGGGAGCGCCGTTGATGCCAGCGTGGATCCGGTAATAGAGATCGAGTGGGCGGCGCCCGCCGCGGTAGATCCCCCGGCGGAGATTGCGGGGCTGGATCGTCCTCGGCTTGAGGGCATCGCCATCGAGGACCCGGTGGGCGCGATTGACCCACTGCGTGTCCGACTCACCGTTGATCTCTTTCGTCGTCCAATCGACGACATACTTGTTCCAATCGTCGTAGTCGTTGGCCTGACCGTCGCCGAGCGCCGTCGGGCCATGGCATTTCACGCAGTTCGCCTTGTCGCCGTAGAACAGTTCGCGCCCCTTCGCGATCGACTCGACGAGATCGATGTCGGCCGGCATCTCCGGGACGTCGATGAGGGCGGTGTCGGCGGCCTTCCACTTTTCGACGACCTCGGCCAGCCTCTCACCGACGAGGAACTCGCGAGATTCGGGGAGCTTTCCCTCGGCCTCGTCGTCGAGCTCGAAGATGGCCCGAATCAGTCCGATCTCCGTCTCGCCGCGGATCGAGAGATACTTGACGTACTCAACGAGGGCGTCGATCTGGGTTTCGCTCAACAGCGCGAACGAGGGCATCGACGTGCCAGGGATTCCGTTCTTCAAAACCCGGGTCAGGTCGGCGTGGGTCGGCTTGTCGGCCCGCTCCGTGCTCTTGAACTTGAAGATCCCTGGGCGGTAATCGCGGGGATAGGGATTGAGAAAGGCGGCTGTCGGCCCGAGGGCGTCTCCGGTCACGCCATGACAGTGGGCGCAGTGCTCGCGGTAGAGGCCGTTCTTCCGTCCGACGATGTCGCTGCGGACCGGGCCGGCGGCGAGCCGTAGCTTCGCCTCGTCGAGACCGGTCTCGGGGAGGGCGACTGGATCATCGGGTGTGCCGAACATCGCGCTGATCACCGTCGCCACCTGGCGCTCCTGCTCCGGCGTCAGCTTCTGCTTCGTCGCCTCGACCATGTTGAGGCGGAACCAAGCTGGGGGCGTCGCCCCGCAGCCGCTCGCCGCGAACATGACCAGCATGACCAGCAGGACCGGGAGTTTCATGCCCCACACCGGGCGCGGGCCCCGGGGATGGCGGACGTCGGGAAGAGTGATGGGATTCATGGCTGTGGGATGGGGGGGGCGGAAGATTCGGATCAGCCGCCAAGGGCGGTGGCGGGAACCTCGAGCGTACCGATGTCCTTGACCTCATCGGCTTCGATCTTGACCTGGAAACGACCCTTCGAGGACCACTTCAAGTCGGGCTCGGCCAAGCCCAGCGCCTGGTTGGGGCCGATCGACCGTTCGTGCCAGACCTGGAACTCCAGCAGCTCCCCCGCCGGCAGGTCCGGGATCGTGAACGACCCGTCGGCGGCACTGACGCCGACGTAGCCGTCTTTGCGGAAGACGATGTAGGCCTTCATCCAAGGGTGAATGTTGCAGGTCACCGCCGTCGGCATCGCAGTCTCGGCTGCCGGCTTGAAGAGCGTGCCGTTCCCGGCGGGAATCAGCTGATTGAAGCTCGTGCCGGCGATGTTTGTATTGTGGCCGACCGGGTCGCTGTTATGGACATCGATCTCTTGGCCAACCCGGGCGGCGAACACCGGCGTGATGAACTCGCACTGCTTTTGATCGAAGACAAGGGGCGCGTCGGCGGGGGCTGATTCCTTGACGCGGCTCGACTTGCGGACGAACACGACGACGTTGGCCAACCCTTTTGTCGACGGGTCGACCAAGAGCGAGCGGTCGAGGAGTCTGCCGCCGTCCTTCGAGCAGACCTCGGTGTCCTTGTCGACAATGAGCGCCTTGGCCTCGGCCGGGGTTCCCGCGAAGACAAACCTGCCCTTGAGCGTTCCCCATCCGGTGCCGGTGGCGGCGGAGTCCTCGGCTTCCCCGCCGTTGGCAGCACCGGTCGACGACACCAGTTCAGTGCGCAGCTTCTCAACAGCGCCGCCATCGACCACCGGTTGACGGATCCGATTGTCGCCGCAGCCTGACCCGACCGCGACAAGGAGCACACCGAGCCCGAGCGAGGGCAGCAGCCCAAAGCGAGCTGCCATCGGAAGGTCATCGGCCAGGGCCGATCGCTCACTTCTTGAACAGGTTGGCATCGAGCACCATCTCCCCGAGGTCGTTGTCGCCGGCAGCAACTTTGATCTTCTTTCGCCCCTTGGCGATCTTCTCCGCCTTCCCCTTCACGCTGATCTCGCCGATGTAGCCAGCCTTCTCATGCCAGAGTTGGAGCTCGAGATCCCCGGCTGGGAGGTTCTTGATCTCGAAGCTGCCATCGGCTGCCGAGACAGCGCCGTATGGGTTCGGACGGACGAGCACCCAGGCCTTCATCCAGGGGTGGATGTTGCAGGTGACTTGGGCCGGAATCGCCTCCTCCACCTTGAAAGTCAGCTTCGACTCGCCACCGGCGGCGATCAGGCTGTTCGACGGGGGGTTCTTCAGGGTCGCGACATTGCTGTTGTGGCCGACGCTGTCGGAGTTCTTGAGGATCAGCGTCTGTCCGGTCTGCACGAACGCCACGTGGGGTTCGAAGCGGCAGTCCTTGTTGTCAATCAAGACGTCATCCTTGCTGCCGGCGAGATCGGGGTGGACCTTGGCCACCTTGTCGCGCACGAAGACGACGACATTCGCGATGCCGCCGTCGGCACCGACAGAGAGCTCCTCGTTGAGCAGTTTATGCTTGCCGCAGACCTCGACATCCTTGTCGGCTTTCAGTTCAGCGGCGGTTGGGGCCGTGCCGCCAAACTTGAAGCGGCCCTTGATCGTCCCCCAGTCGTCGGCGATGGCGAGCGGGGAGGCGACGAGCAGGACAAAAGTGGCCGAGGCTCCGATGGTGGCTCGGACTCTCGAGAAGTGACGGGGCACGGGTGAATCTCCGGGTCGGGTCGGGCTGAATGGTGTCTGGGGATCAGTCACTGCCGGCAGCCGCGATCGTGCGGTCGATGGAGGGCTGCTCCGGATCGAGCAGCGTCACGCTGCCTGCTCCTTGCGGAATGGTAGGCGCGGGGCCGTCGGAGGGGCCAGGAATCGGTTCTGCCGGCGCCTGCTCGAGCGATGCGGCGGGAGCGGCGGCCGGGTCCGCGAGGGGCTGCTTGAAATAGGCATCGAGGGAGAGATTCTGCTTCGCGAACCGGTCGTAATGCATGAGGAGATCGGTCAGGGCGTCGATCTGCTGCTCACTCGTGCCTTGGTAAAGATCCTGACTGACCGGCTTTTCAAACGGGATGTTGACCGGCATCCCTGTGTAGGGGAGGAAGCGCTTCGGGTTGGCAATCCAGTTGTGGACATAGCCGGGCCGGAGCCGCTCGTGAACGACCTCCAGTTGTGGCGCCAGCGCCTTGGGATTCCCCGGCGGGGCGTAGGTGCCGACGAGGTGACATTTCACGCAGTAATTGTTGTTTGTGACGATCTTCATCGCCCCGTCGAGATGCCCTGGGTGGGCCGCCTCGGCGACCGTTACGGAGCTCTCGTCGAGCCGGGGATCGTAGACATAAGGATAGTCGGCGCCGTCGACGGCGGCGAAGTAGTTCACGAGTGCCGACGCCTCGGAAGCCTGGAAGTTGAACTTCGGCATCCGCAGCACGGCCGCCGGCCTGATCGGCGCCGGATTGAGGAGGAACTTGTGGAGCCAGCCTGACTGGACTTTATTCCCCTCGCCGACCAGCGGCGGGGGGAGCCAGCCCCAGGCATCATCAGCTTTGGCGTTGGGATTAATCAGCTTTTCGTCGGCGATGACCACCGGGAAGAGGAGTCGGGCCAGGTCCCCACCATGGGCCGGGTAGTGCTGGCCGGCGGCGATGGCGTCGGTGGGAACGATCAGATTCGGCCCGCCGACGATTCGCGGAGCGCCGTCGATGAGGACGTCATGCCAGAGCATGAACGGACGATGCGGAACCGCCTCGGCGTCATCCTCCTCGATGCCCACGCCATCCTCGTCGACGTACTGGGGCTTCCCCGTCTCTGGGTTCAGCAAGGGCATCCCGACGAGCGTTGCCCGGCGCCGCCCTTGGCGATCACTGACGAGGGAGTCGGCAACGTTGGCCGGCGTGAAGTGCGGGGAGAGGAACGGATAGTCGTCCGACTCCTGCCCCTCGCCGAGCGACTCTGGGCGGTAACGGACGTCCCACCGGTCCATCTGCAGGGTGTGACAGCCACCGCAGTTGTATTGCTCGGTGACCTTCAGCCCGGCGAGCCTGGCCTGCTCGCGCTCCGTTGGCGCGTAGACGAACTGCGGCGCCGGGGGCTCGGCGACAAGCCCGAGCACGAACGTCATCACCGCTTCGCGCTGGGAGTCATCGAAGGGGAACTGCGGCATTCGGTAGCGTTCGTTGTAGCCCTTGTTCTCCGCCTTCTTGTAGTCGTAGCTGCGGGGCGCGCGGAGCTTTTGCCAGAGGAATCCCTCCCGTTCGTGGGCAAGGAGTTTCTCGAGGTAGAACCCGGTGTTGGGGTCAACCGATTCAGGCGAGACGTGGGCCTCATCTTGTGCGGCGTACGCTAGATCGGAGTCGAGGCCGTCGGCCGGTTTTGCCTCATCGTCCCCCTCATGGCCGGAGCCGTGACCGTTGCCGCCGGCACCGAAAGCGTGGTCGGTCGGGGCGTCATGGGCATCATGGCCAGCATGTCCGCCATGACCATGGCCCAGTTGGTGCGTCACAAAATGGGAGACCTGCTCGAAGGCGATCTTCGAAGATTCCTTCCGCCCCCAGTCGGCCAGCGCTGCTCCGGCCGCCTTCGAATCCTCGAAGCCGGGGATGTCGTGGCAACCGGCGCAGGCGAGCTTGGCGATCGTCTTCTTGCCGACATAGTCGAGGAGTTTGGCGTCGCGATTGGCCGCGGTGACGTCGAGGAGCATCCGCTCGTCACCGAGGATCGAGGCCATCTCGGCGCCGAGGCCGTCCTGAAGAACATTCCTCGCCCGGACTTCCGGGAATCGATCCTTCAGATACATCAGCGCCAATTCCTCAGTGGCGGTGCGCTCGGCATCGGTGAGCGAGGTGGCCGAAGGGATGTCGAGCGCTTTCCAGTCGCCGGTCGAGGTCAGGAGGTAGGCCGTGGCATCGGCGGCCGGATCGCTGACGCTGCCGTCAGCCTGCTTGACCGGCTCGAGGAGAACGTTCGGCATGATCGTCCGTGGGTGGTAGCGGGCCGGCTCCCGGAGCCAGCTGTAGAGCCAGTCCTGACCGCGCGGGTGGGAGGCCACCTTGGCGCCGATCCGGGAGAGATTCGGCCCGTGCGTGCTCGTCGCCTCGGGGAAATCGCCATGCTGATGGCAGGCGAGGCAGCCACGCACCTGCACGACCTTCTTTCCGCGCTCGACGTCGGGGGCCGACGTGATCCCCTCCCATGGGGCGACATACTCAAACGGGGCGCTGGCCCCCTGGAGATAGGTGATCATCGAGCGGATCTCGATCGGCTCGTAGCGCTGCGATTCCTCCAGGCTCTTTCCCGAGAGGTGCTCCCAGAGCCCGAAGAACCGGGGCATCTTCGTCGACGGGCGGAAGTCTTGCGGATTGCGCAGCCAAGAATAGAGCCACTCGAAGCTGTCCTTGGCGGCGACATGCCGGAGGCTCGGGCCGACCTTGGGAAGCGTGCCCGGGGTCTCGGGGTCCTTCAGCTGGGCGGCGAGCGTGTGGGAACGGGCGGAGAGCTTGGCGTCGTCGCCGGCGACGGCGTCGAGATCGAGAAGCTCCCGGAGTTGCTGCCGCGCCTGCCTGCCATCGGGGCTCGAGCGGACCTCTTCGACGAGCCGCTTGACTCCTGCGCCGAAGGCTTCCAGCCCTGGATCGGTGGCAATCGCCTCCGCCACTTCGTGGAAGTTCGGGGTGACTCGCATGTCGGGGCCGACGCGCTTGTCGGGGCCGGCGTAGCCGTTGATCTCGTGGCAGCCGTAGCAGCCGTACTGGCGGATCAGGTGGTAGCCCTCGACGAGCTTCGGCGCGGGGGGCTCGGGAAACCTCTCGGAGGGCTCGAGATCGACCACTTGATGATGGCACTTCAGACAGCTCGACTCCTCGAACCGGTTCGGGAGCATCGGCTGAATCCAGTGATGGTTGTTGAACCACCCGTGCTCGTCATGCCACTGGTGCCCCTGAACCGGTGAATCGGGGGTATGCGAGGACCACTTGAAGCTCGTCGCGCTCCCCTGCCCCTGATGGCAGATCGTGCAGCCGAAAGTCTGCATCGGGTGGGGGCTGGTCGATCCGACGAAGAGATCGAGACGCGGGTGCGTGGCGTAGGGCTGCGGGACGCCGCGCCGAATCGCAAGTTGGAGCGAACGGCTTCCCTCCGCAGACCCGACGAGCGTCGAGACAGCGGCCTGCCGCGCGAGCGTCTTACCGCCGTCGATGCCGGCGATGACATCTCCCGCCATCAGGCCGGCCATCGCTGCCGGTGATCCGGGGACGACAAAGCTGACCGTCGGGTCGGCGGCGTTGAACAGACCGCGGGGGGAGAGATTGAAGCCGTAGAGCTTCTCGAGTTGGGCATTGCCATCCCCCTGGACGGTCCGGGGAGCGCCCGGCTCGGCGCCTGTGGGGAGCGTGATGGCGATGTCGCCCTGCTCGCAATAGGCCGGCTCGGTGGGGGCACCGGGGAGCGATTTGTCCATCCCCTTGTGGCAGGTGATGCACCGGTCGAAGCGCGCGACATCGCGGAAATTATTGTTGAGCGTCAGCTGCGGCAGCCAGATCTGGTCGATCCGCAGCGGTCCGTTGAAGGCATCGAGAACGGGAAGTTCAAGAAGGGTCTTGCCGGCGTTCGGGGCCCGGTCCTGGAGCGACTTCGCCAGCTGACCGACCTTGTTGCGGTGGTCGGCGAGATTCTTGGCGGCCGCATCCTCTGCCGCGGTGATGTCGCGGAGCGTCGATTCGAGGGCCTTGCGATGGGTGTTGGCGACTTGATTGGCCAGATTGGCCTCGGTGACCTCTCCCTTTTTCGCCTGGACGATCGCTTCGAGGGTGTCGAGGCGCGCCTGTGGCGCATCCTCCGCGACGGCCAGTTCGTAGTCGGCCCGGCACTTGTCAAACTCCGCCTTCCGGAGCTTCAACTTTCCGGCGAGGTTGTCCTCACGGAACTTCGCCCGCTTGGCGATATCGCGCATCCTCTCGACCAAGTCGCCACGGATCGCCAGCCGCTCGCCGGGATCGGTCTGCGATACGAGACGGTCAACGTCGGTTTGGACGAGATCAGCGGCGACGGCATCTTCGTCGCCCGTCCGGGCACGCTCCAGAAACGCCGCTGTCAGCTGCGGGGCGATGGCCGCGCGGCGGGCGTCGGCGAGAGCCATCTCCAGATCGGCCGTCTTCGTGGCGTAGGTCTCGGAACTCATCTCCGTGACCCGGGCCGACGCCGACCACGTTTCGAGCTCGCGAAAGCCCTTTTGGTACTTTTTCCAGGGCCTGTTGTGGTCGGCCGAGAGCATCGCGATCGTTGTCAGCAGCAACACGATCGCCGTGATGCCGAAGACGACGTGCAGCAGTTTCAGATTGCGCCAGGTTTGTTCTGTGGCAGGCATGGCAGCGGCTCGGAAGGGGGTGGGGCCCGCGGTGTCGACGCGCGATTCGGACGGCTGGAGGCCGACGGCGTCAGAAGTTGAGGGAGAACTCCGGGATACTGATGAGATACTTCAGATTGAGCGTCCAGCGCAGGACCATCTTCAAAGGCAGGGTAAGCATCAGCAGCATCAGATTGATCATCACCAAGTAGCGGATAAGACCCATTTTCGCGAAGTATTTGCGAAACACTGTGACGGCCAAGAGCGGCGGCAGAAGGAACAGGTAGGCCGCCATGATCGCCAGCCCCGGGGCCTCCCGGAGGAGGATCGTCCCCATCTGGGCGTACCACGGGGCGTCGGCGGCGACCCGGGGGAGTGGACGATTGAGAAGATTCACCCAGAAAAGCTGCGGGAGATCGACGTTGTTGAGCACCTCTACTTTGTACGGGCTCCAAAACTCGAATGGCCCGAAGAAGTTCCAGTTCGGGCCGCGAAGGAACGTGCCGAGGATGATGAGCGTGATCCACAGTTCAAGGAATCCGAACTGGAACGTCAGATAGGCGAACTTCCGCTCGTTGATCGAGTAGTAGCCGTTCCCCTTTTTGTTGAAATCGAGGTAGGGCATCGCCATCAGCCCGAAAATCACGATGCTCGGCAGGGTCACGCCGGCGTACCACGGATCGAAGTAGACAAGCATCTCTTGGAGCCCGAGAAAGTACCACGGCGCCTTGGATGGATTCGGCGTCTTGACGCTCGAGGCGGGCTCCTCGAGCGGAGCCGGAAGGAGGAGGGCCCAAGCAAGAAGGAACGCCGACACCGCCACCATGCAGATCAGCTCGGTGTAAACCAGATCGGGCCACACCAGGACCTTTTCGTCATTCACCTTCTCCAACGGCGGAAGCCCCTGCGCGATTCGCTCGTCGTTCTCGACGGCCTGCTTCGTCGCCACCCAGGTGAAAAACGCCAGCAGGAAGACGAGCCCGACGATCGGAACGTTGTCGGCCTTCATGACGATCGACGCGAAGTTTTCGTCGGCCATCGCCAGTCCCATCAGGAGCAGAGCGGCATTGAAGACCGTCCAGGCGACCATCGGCTTGACGAAGAACTTCCGGAACACGAACGCGCCTGCGAACAGCGCCGTCGTTCCGGCGGTGTAGTTCACCGGCCCGGAGAGGGTGTTGACGAGCTTTCGGAGCGATTCCGGGAGGTGGGGAACCCAGGTGGCCGAGCCCGACATCGCCAGGCTGGCGAGGACCATCAGGGCCGTGGCCACGGAGGCCCAGAACACGGCTTCGCCGGTCCGGTTTTTCCCTCGCCAGAGGAGGAACGCCGCGATGGCGTTCATGATCGCCAAGCCGGTGTAATACGACCCGAGGAATCCGGCTACGTCTTTGAGGAACAGTCCGTTTGAATGCATGGAAGTCGTACTACAGCGGGCCGCTGATGCCGCCGTCCTTTCGCACGCGCCAGAAGTGGATGGCCAAGAGCAAGGCGACCGCCAAGGGGATCGCGATGCAGTGAAGCACGTAAAACCTGTTGAGCGTCTCTTCGCCCACGAACCGGGCACCGAGGAGACCAAACCGGGCGTCGGAGCCGTCCGTGATCATGTCGATACCGCCGATGGTCAGCAGTTGCTGACCAGGCCCCTCGTAGCCAAGGAGCGGTGAGGCCCGGGCCATGTTCGAGCCGACCGTGATCGCCCAGATCGCCAGTTGATCCCAGGGGAGGAGATAGCCGGTGAAGGAGAGAAGGAGCGTGAGGAGGAGGAGGATCACGCCGATCACCCAGTTGAACTCCCGCGGGGGCTTGTAGCTCCCGGTAAGGAACACCCGGTACATGTGGAGCCAGGTCGTAATCACCATCGCGTGGGCCCCCCAGCGATGGAGCTCACGCAAAACACCGAGGCTCGTGACATCGCGGAGGGCGAGGATGTCGTTGTAGGCCCACTCCAGCGTCGGCCGATAGTAGAACATCAGCAGCACGCCAGTGACCGTCTCGACGAGGAACAAGAAGAAAGTCACTCCACCCATGCACCAAGTGAAGGAAAGGGCGATCCCCTGCTTCTTGATCGACACCGGGTGGAGGTGAAGAAAGAAGTTGGTGAGCATCACCACGATCCGATTGCGTCGGTCGAGGGGCATCGGATGCCGGAAGATGCTTTTCCAGATCTGGGAGTTGCGGATCGTTTCGCCGATGGCCATGGGACATTTGCCGGAGGTCGGGGAAGGAGTTGGCGGGGAAGCGAGAGAGGCTGGGAGTGTGGGGCGAGGGAAGGTCAGACGGTGATGTACGAATCGGGGTCGGCCCACTGGCCTTGTTCTTCATGGAAGGTCCGCCCCTTGTCGACCTCGAGTTGCCCGTCGTCGGAGACCCGGATTGCATACCGCTCGAGCGGCCGCGGGGCCGGTCCCTCGAAGTTGACGCCGTCTTTGTAAAACCCGCTGCCATGGCAGGGGCACTTGAACTTCTGCTCGGCCTCGAGCCAGTTCGGGGTGCAGCCGAGGTGGGTGCAGACGGTTTTCAGGGCGTAGATCTGCTGCAGGCCGCCAACGTCGCTGTTGACGACCCAGACGCCGTACTGGGCGACGTATTTCGTCTCCACTTTTCCGGCCGGGAAGCCTTCCCGGAAGCCGACCTTGAACCGGCTCGGCGGTTCGGCGAGGACGTTGGGGAACATGAACCGGGCCAGCCCCAGACCGAACAGCCCGCCGGTTATGGACAGGGCTGTGAATCCGGTTGCCATGAACGACCCGAGCGCCAGTTCGAGGAAACCGCGCCGATCGGCCTCAGCATCCCCCCCCTTCTTCGCGACCGGTTTCACCGGCTTTGCGGGGAGGGTCGGGGTGGCGGCCAACTTGGCCGGGAGTGCCTTGACAACGGCTGGCGCCGCTTCGGCCACGGGGGCTGGGCGGGCTGGCGCGTCGGCCTTGCTCACCGGCCCGGGCTTGGACCCCGTTCGGGCTGCCGCGAGGATGCTGGCGGTGTCGCGGGAGAGCGCTTTCGGCGCTGCAGCCTTGGCGGCTGGCTTGTCGCCAGTTGCTTTCACCGCGGGAGCCTTCGCGGGGGCCGGTTTTGGGGCCGGTTTTTCGACCGGAGCCGCCGGGGCCCCCCCCTGCTCTGCTTCTTTCTTCGCCCTGGCCAAGGCCATGATTTCAGCCACGCTCGGCCTTCCGCCAGCCGCAGCGACGGGCTTGGCAACAGGCTTGGGAGGAGCGGGTTGCAACGCTTCCGCAGCGAGCGTCTCGGCCGGAGAGCCCACGTCGGCCGCTGTGGCCGGTTCGGGCTTGGCCGCCTTGGCGGCTCTCGCCGCCGCGAGAATCTCGGCCGTCGACATCTTCCTGTTTTCAGCCATGCCTTGCCTCAAAACTCAAGGTCGCCGTTGAACCCCGATCGGTCGCGGTCGCAGCCTGTGGGGCGGCTGATCGGGGACCACTCCGCCGACTGGTCGAATCCTAGGCCGGGGCCGAGTCCCAGCCTGCATGCACTGCCATCACCGCGTCAACCGAAAGCCGCCCCGAACCCACAAAGACGGCCCGCCGACGAACGTCGATGTCCCGCGAACAGGCCATCGTATCGGGACCGAAATCATCGAAATGAGGGCTCGGGGAGAGTTTGTGATTTTTTTCACGAACTCTCTCTCAACTGTATCGGCTGGGCTGTGGCTGTCAACGTCGAGTGGAGCGCGGAGGCCGCGAATCCGGCCCCACCCGCATGGTTCCCATCTTTCCCTTGCCTGCCGGCGGAGCGAGGGCTCGGGAAGGGCTGCCGGGAGGTCTGCGCCAGCCGCGGGTGTGGGGCCGAATTGCGGGAGTCGCCGGAGACGAAGGAGTCGGCCTTCTTTTTTCTGACCTGGAGCGCCGATTCGCATCGCGACCCCCTTCCGGTAGTCTGCTCCCCTCCGGCAAAGTCGCGCTCCTGTCGAACCGGCGACGAAGGTCGGAATCGTCTCCGGCCCTCTCCCCATTTCCGAAAGGATCGTTCCCTGTGGCAGGCCCCTCGCGTCGCGTCCTCGTCGTCGGTAGTGGTGGTCGCGAGCATGCTCTGGCCTGGAAGCTTGCCGGCGATGGTGCCGAGGTGCTCATCGCGCCGGGCAACGCGGGCACGGCGCGGATCGGCGAAAACGTCGCCGTGAAGCCCGGGGACATCCCGGGGTTGGTGCAGTTGGCCCGATCGCGGGCGGTCGATGTCACCGTCATCGGCCCGGAGGCCCCGCTCGTGGCCGGGGTCGTCGATACCTTCAAGACGGCCGGCTTGAGGATCTTCGGCCCGACCGCCCGGGCGGCCCAAATCGAGGGGAGCAAGGCGTTCTGCAAGCAGATCCTCCACCGGGGGGATGTCCCCACCGCCATGTACCGCGAGTTCCGCTCGGCCAAGCGCGCCCAGGAATACCTGGAGGCCCGCGAGGACATGCCGGTGGTGGTGAAGGCGGACGGCCTGGCGGCTGGAAAAGGGGTGTTTGTCTGTGCGGATCGGGCCGCGGCGATCGCCGCTGTCGCCACCCTCGCCGGGGATCCGCAGTTGGCCGACGCGGCCAAGGGAATCCTCGTCGAAGAGCGGCTCGACGGACGTGAGGTGAGCGTGATGGCGATCACCGATGGACGGACGATCGTCACCCTCCCTCCGCTCCAAGACCACAAGGCGGCCCACGACGGCGATCTTGGGCCCAACACGGGGGGGATGGGAGCCTACTGCCCGACGCCCTTCGTCGATGCCGCCCTGATGGCAGAGATCGAGTCGAGGATCCTCGTGCCGACGATCCATGCGATGCGGCGCTCGCAGGTTCCCTTCCAGGGAGTGTTGTTCGCCGGGCTGATGCTCACGGCCCAGGGGCCGAAGGTCCTCGAGTTCAACGCCCGCTTCGGAGACCCGGAGTGCGAGGCTCTGATGCTGCTGCTCGATTCGAGCCTTTTGGAGATTATCGATGCGACGGTCGATCGGAAGCTCGAGGGGATCGATCCCCCGGTCTGGAAGCCCGGTGCCGCCGTCACCGTCGTGATGGCCTCGGAAGGGTATCCGGGTGAGGTCGAGAAGGGGCGACCGATCCGGGGGCTCGACGAGGCGGCGGCGCTCGAAGGGGTCGAGGTCTTCCACGCCGCGACCCGCGCCGGCCCCGATGGCCAGGGGGTGGTGAACAATGGCGGGCGCACGCTCGCCGTCACGGCCCTTGGCGAGAGCCTCGCCCGGGCCAAGCTCCGGGCCTACTCGGCCGTGCGCCGCATCCGCTGGAACGGCGCCTGGTGCCGCAAGGACATCGCCGACAAGGGGATCGACCGCGATCACGAATTGGCCGCCGCGGCGCCGGGGGCGCCGCGATGAAACTCCGCGTCGGCATCGTCGGGCTCGGCCCCCTCTGGGAGAAGCGTCACCTCCCGGCGCTGCGGTCGCTTGCCGACCGCTTCGAGGTGCAGGGGATCTGCGAGCAGGTCGCGCACCTGGCGCGGAGGGCGGCCGGGGAACTGGGGACGGTGGCGGTCGAGGGATTCCGCGCGCTTGCCGCGCGCGACGACATCGACGCGATCCTCTATCTCTCCGATCAGTGGTATGGCGTGGCCCCGATCCTCGCCGCTTGCGATCACGGCAAGGCGGTCTACGCGGGGGCCTCCCTGCCGGTCAATGCCGCCGAGGCCGACATGCTCCGTCGCCGGGTCGAGCAATCGGGGATCGCCTTCATGGCCGAGCTCCCCCGCCGGTACGCGCCGGCGACGATGCGGCTGAAGGAGCTCATCGCCACGCACCTCGGGGCGCCGCGGATGCTCTTCTGCCACCGGCGGGTGCCGCAGATCACCCCCTCTGCCACGGTGCCGCCGCGGAACGGTGCCAGCGAGGCCCGCGATCTGATGGAACTGGTCGACTGGTGCCGGTACGTCACGGGGGCCGATCCGACGAGTGTCGTGGCGGTGCGGCACGCGGAGACGCCGGGGGCCGAGATTGACGACTACCAGATGATGAGCCTCGACTTCACGGCGGGCGGGACGCCCGGGAACGGGCCGATCGCCCAGATCAGCTGCGGCTATTACATCCCCGCCTGCTGGGAGGAGGCGGTCGGCTTCAGGCCCCCCTCGGCCCTCCAGGTGGCGTGCGAAAAGGGGATCGCCTTCGTCGACCACCCCAATGGCCTCGTGTGGTTCGACACGGCGGGGCGGCACCAGGAATCGCTCGATGCCGACCGGTCGGTCGGCGAGCAGATGCTCCTCCAATTTCACCGCAAGGTGACGAGCCTCGTCCGGCCCCACAGCGGGCTCGAGGAGGTGCTGCAGGCGATGCAGGTGGTGCAGGCCGCCGCCGTCAGTCAAGCCGAGGGGCGGCGCGTCCCCCTCGGCTGACGTCCGCTGCCGTCGCGGTCACAGGGCCGCGACAACGAGATCCCCCACCTCACGCGTGCCATGCCCCATCCGGCCGGCCGCCTGGCTCGACATCTTGGTGCCGGTGACTTGCGCCACCGCCTGATCGATCCGCGCCGCGGCCCGCCGGTGACCGTTGTGCTCGAGGAGCATCGCCATGGCGTTGATCGCGGCGATCGGATTGATCTTGTTGGTGCCGGTGTACTTCGGGGCGCTCCCCCCCATCGGTTCGAACATGCTCACGCCGCGTTTCCCGGCCGCCGAGACGTCGGGGTTGAGGTTGGCGCCGGCCGCCACGCCCATGCCCCCCTGGAGGATGCCGCCGAGGTCGGTGATGATGTCGCCGAACATGTTCGTGGTGACGATGACGTCGTAGGCGTCGGGGTTCTTCACCATCCACATACAGCAGGCGTCGACGTGGTTGTAGTCGGTTTTCACGTCCGGGTAGTCCTTCGCCACCTCCTGGAACGTCCGCCACCACAGGTCGTGGCCGTAGGTGAGGACGTTCGTCTTGGCGACGAGCGTGAGCGTCTTCTTGGGACTGTTGCGTTGGCGGGTGTAGTCGAAGGCCCAGCGAATGCAGCGCTCGCAGCCCTTCCGCGTGTAGACGGCCGACTGCGTCGCCACCTCGTCGGGCGTCCCTTTCTTCAGATAGCCACCGACACCGCAGTAGAGATCCTCCGTGTTCTCGCGGACGACGACGAAGTCGATGTCCGCCGGCCCGCGCCCCGCCAGCGGCGTCTCGACGCCGGGAAGAAGCTTCACGGGTCGGAGATTGATGTACTGGTCGAGCTTGAAGCGGAGCTCGAGGAGGAGCCCTTTCTCGAGGATGCCGGGGGCGACGCCCGGGTGTCCGATGGCGCCGAGGAAAATCGCATCCTTGCCGCGGAGGAGGTCAAGGCCCCCTTCGGGAATGATCTCGCCGGTCCGCAGGTAGCGATCCCCACCCCAATCGAGCATCTCGATGTCGTACGAGATCCCCTCCTGCGCGGCCACGGCGGCGAGCACCTTGATCGCCTCGGCGGTGACTTCAGGGCCGGTGCCGTCTCCGGGGATCGCTGCGATCGACAGGGTGCTGGAGGCCATGGAGGGGATCGACTCCGAAGTGGGGACGGGGCGGGGGAAAGACAAAAGCCTTGGAACGAAAACCTCTGTTGCCACCGGCGGGGATTCCGCCCGGGCTCTCCGCCGACTCCGGCGCGGGGCCTACGGGACGGGGCTGGGGGCGTCGGCGATACCCACCGGGGCGCAGGGAGGAGGGGCGTCGCCGCGGGGCGTGAAAGGGTTAGTTGTTGCTGAAGTCGAAATGCTTGCCGATCTTGAATCCGAGGGGATTCTTCACGAACCGCTGCCGGCAGGCGTCGCAGAGGTCGAAGCGCAACGACCGCGTGCCGTCGTCGAAGGGGAGATCGTCGTCCCCCATGCGCTCGAGGATCTCGTGCATCGCATCGAGGTGATCGGCCTCATCGGTCATGCCCGTGGGGGATGACGAGAGATCCTCGACCGCCGGAAACACCTCGATCTTCACGACATGCCGGACGTCGTTTTGGGGGTGGATGGGGCGTTTGCAGACGTCGCAGGAGTAGTGGAGCATCGTGCGTTCTCGGGGTGAGCAGTCTTCCGGTGGCGCTCGGCGCCGCACGACGAGAGTCTGCCTGCAATCTCCCTCGAAGGCAAGGGACTTGCAGCCCACCGTCGGCGGTTCCCCCGGGGCCGGCGGGGCACGCCGCCGGCGGTCGATGCGACACTTTTTTCCCCGCCTGCTAGACTCTACCGGTCTCGCAAACTTCCCACGATCCGTCAGGATTCCGATGTACGGGATGGCGAACACCGCGCAGCCGGTCTCGGGTGCCTCCTTCGGAGCGTCCGCGCTCACTCCGTCGTCGTTGGCCTTGAGCGTCCTCGTGCTGAATCGGTCGTTCGTGGCCGTCCATGTCACGAACGTCCGTCGGGCGATCAAGCTCCTCTTCCGGCAGCTCGCCGAAGTGGTTCATGTCGAGGAGGGACGGTTTGCGGCCCATTCGCTCGAGTCGTGGCGGGAGCTTTCGCAGCTCCGCTCGGCATTCAAGAGAGCGGACGAGGATTGGGTGCGGGGGGTCGGTTTCGATCTCCAAGCGCCGCGTGTGATCCGCCTTACCGATTGTGACCGCGGTCCCCGCCAGGGATTGAGGTTCAACCGCCGCAACGTCTTCGCCCGCGATGGCAACCAGTGCCAGTACTGTGGTCGGGGCTTCCCCACCAGTGAGCTGTCGCTCGATCATGTCGTCCCGCGGAGCCGTGGCGGGATCACCAGTTGGGAGAACATCGTCTGCGCGTGCGTGGCCTGCAACGTGCGCAAGGGGGGTCGGACGCCCCACGAGGCGCGGATGCAACTGATCCGCCAGCCCGTAAAGCCGCGGCGTAGTCCCCTCCTCTCGATCAAGCTCGGCAACCCGAAGTACGAGAGTTGGCGGAGCTTCGTCGACAGTGCCTACTGGACGGTCGACCTGCGGTGAGACGCGGTTGCTGCCCCCGCCTCACGGCCTGCGGGGGGTGCGGCGTCAGCCGCCGCTCCGCCCCCCCGCGGACCGGATGGTCCGCACTGGCCCCCGCGGACCGGATGGTCCGCACTGGCCCCCGCGGACCGGATGGTCCGCACTGGCCCCCGCGGACCGGATGGTCCGCACTTAGCACAGCGGATCTTTCTTTTCCGTGATCACCGGGCACTGCGATGCCATCTCGGCATTGAGCTCCTTGAAATCCTTCCAGTCGGCCGGGAGGTTGTCCTCGTGGAACACCGCCTCGACCGGACACTCGGGCACACACGCCTCGCAGTCGATGCATTCGTCGGGGTGGATGTAGACCATTTTGTCCCCCTCGTAGAAGCACTCGACGGGGCACACCACGACGCAGTCGGTGTACTTGCAGGCAAAACAGGGCTCGGCGACGACGTGGGTCATGATCGAGTCATCTCCAGGAGATGGAAGTGCGGTGGGAAGGCGGGGCGACTGCGCGGAATGGTAGGTCGAACCGCAAACCCTGTCAACGAAACGAATCGGCTTTTTCCAGGCCATTCCGTGAGTCGTGACGGACTGCGATTGGACGGGGGAAACGGCCGCCGTATGATCGGAGGAAGGGCGGGCCGGGACCGGCAGGCCGCCTGGAGGCGTCAGCGTGAGCGGACCGGGTGCCAACCGAGCGACCAGCGGGCCGGGGAGCCCTGACGATGCCGCGCTCGTGGAGGACTGCCTGCGGGGAGGGCCGCACGCCTGGGATCGCTTCGTCGAACGGTTCGCGGGGCTTTTTCATCATGTCGTCGACCGTAGCTGCAGCCAGCGCCGACTGGCACTCTCCGCGGCCGACCGGGACGACGTGATCGCCGAGATCCTCGTCGAGGTCTTGAAAGAGAACGCGGCGGTGCTCCGTGGTTTCGCCGGCCGTTCGAGCCTCGCCACCTACCTTGCCGTCATCGCCCGACGGACAGCGGTGCGGATGCTCTCCCGCGCCGATGCGAACGTCGTCCGGGTCGAGCTCCCGAAAACCGGCGCGCCGGCCGCTGACCGGCATGCCGAGCATCGCCGCGCCGATCGCGAGGAAATCGAGGGGCTGATGGGGTGCCTGGAGGCCGACGAGGCGCGGCTCATTCGCCTCCACCATCTCGAGGCCCGCAGCTATGGTGAAATCAGTCGGTTGACGGGGCTCGCGCTGGGATCGATCGGGCCGGCGCTGTCGCGGGCCCGTCAGAAGATGCGCGAGGCGGGGCATCCGCTCCCCCCCGGGCAGCTCGCGGCCCCACCTCCGGCCCCAGGGCTCGGCCCTCGGGCGGCCGGCTGAACCGCGCGGCCAACATCAGCCTGCAAAGGGCCGGGGCGGCGAAGAGAGGCCCGCTGGCGGAGATGGCGAAAGCGGCTGGGGGAGCGCTGGCGCGGCTGGCGGCGCCGGAGCGGTCGGACCGGTGGCCGGACCGCTGATCACCACCGCCGGGTCGGCCAGATCGATCGGCTGGAAGCCCTCGTAGGAGGGCATCTGCCAGAGCTGCCCCGGATCGGCCGGGGGCATGTTCGTGGTGATCGACGTCAGTTCGAGTTGGAACTCCACCCCCGACGCCGGCCAGGAGACCTCGACGAGCCGGGGGAGTGCGGCGCCGCTGGGGGGGTCGACGCGGTGCCTCGAGGTCCGCACGCTCGCCAGCCGTTCGCCGGTTGGCGTGAAGAGGTGCTGCTCGAGCACAAGCCCCGTGGTGCCGTCGAGGATCGTCGACTTGCGCATCGCCCCGTCCGGCCCCGCCATCGTGGTGCGGATTTCGATCCGGCCGTCGGCCAGAGGCACGGGGCCTTCGTGCTGGTCCTCGGGCCGGAAGGTGACCAGACCGAGCAGTTCGGGCATCCAGTCGGCGCGGAGCGGGATCAGCTTGCGGGCGGCCGATTTGGCGTAGTCGTCATGGCGGCAGTAGAGCGTCACGGGCGGTTCGTGGCGGCGGATCCACAGCCAGAACAGTTCGTCGTTGCTGCCGATGTCGAGCTCCCCGCCGGTGATCGCCGTCTGGGCACGGAGGCGGAATCGCCGCGGCGGCTCGCAGGCTACCTGCGCCGAGAGCCGAGGGACGCCGGGTACCGAGAGGACCGCCTGGGGGGCCATCAGGCTGCGCACGCGGCGGGTGTTGTCGTGGACCGTGCCGATCACCTGCTCGAGGGTCGGCTGTGCCGGCAGGGCCCGCGGCAACGGCATGACCCCGACCTGATAACCGCGGAGGGCGTTTGGGCAGGTCGCGCCGGTAGAGGCGAGCGCGACGACGACGAGGGCCAACAGGCAGGCCCGCGAACCGGCCCGCCGCGGCGCGGTGGTCGATCGTCTGCGGGTGGGGGTCATGCGGCGTCTCCCGACCAGAGGAGCGCCGCGAGCCTGGCTTCGACAGCGGCGGCGGTGGCAGGCTCCGGCGGGGCGACCTTCACGAGGTATTCGCAGTCGCGCTTCCGGCACGCCAGCCGGAGCGGCTCGGCCTCCGGCGGGGGAGGCGCGTCGGCGGGGGGCGCCGTCTGGGCGGGCTGGTCGACGAAGCGGAGCACGCGGCGGCGGACGAGCTGGAGGGCGAGGAGATAGCGCAGCGGGGCCTCCGACTCCTGCCCCTCGAGTTGCTCGACAAGATCGAGGAGGACGTCGTTCGGCGCGAGCACGGCGCCGGTGGAGTCGGGCTTGGGGTAGGTCGATCGCCACCACGCCACCGACTTCTCCGCGGCGCCGGCCCACGCCGTCGCGAGGGTGTCGGTGCGCTCGAGTCCCTCGGGGGAGCGCACGAGGGTCGAAATGATGACATCCCCCGGCTGGAAGGGCCGGCCGGTGCGACTGCACTGCGCCTGCGGGCGGTGGATTTTCGGTTCCATCGGAGACCGGGGGCGGAGGGTGGTGACACAATGCCGGGATGTCGGGCGGACGCAGACTTGTAGGGACCGCCGCCGCCGGGGACAACCGCAGCCCGGCTCCGCCGCGGCGCTATCCCCCTCACCCCCGCCGCTTGCCCAGGCCATCCCCCCTCCCCCTCCATCGTCGGCGGCACCGGCGCGCGGCTCCGCGGACGCCGTCAGGTCCTGTCGACGAGCCGTGCGGCGACCTCGACGATTCCTCCCTCGTCGTGGCTCGAGACGACGAGATCAGCGGCGGCCTGGACCTCGGGCGTGGCATTTCCCATCGCGATCCCCAGGCCGGCGGCCCGGATCATCGGCAGGTCGTTGACGTCGTCGCCGACGGCGCAGATCTGGGAGGCGGGGATGCCGGCCGCCGCAGCGATCGCCGCCACGCCGCTCCACTTCGTGACCGCCGCCGGGGCGATCTCGCACATCCAGTCGCGGTACCGCGGACTGCGGATCACATGGAGCGAAAGCTGCCCCGGGCAAGCCGCGCCGAGCTCAGCCTCGAGGTCGAGCATCGTGTCGCGATCCCCCATCGTAAACCCGGCGAACACCCCCGCTGGCGGGCGCTGGTGGAGAGCGGGATCGATGTGGGCGCGGTGACGATTGCGGGCGAGGTATTCGTTGACGCCCCGGGGTGGCTCCGCTCCCTCCCCGCCGGGGAGGCTCCGGCAGTGGAAGTCGAAGCCCTCGGCGTAGCTGTCGGTGTAGAGGATCGGCTCGAGCCCGCGGGCCTCGATCCGCGCGAGCACCGCGGCCAACGCCCCCGGATCGAACGTCGCCCGGAAGAGCGTGGCATGATCGCCCGTCCGCTTCACCAGCGCCCCCGACGCGGTCACCAGCGCCCCCTCGACCCCCAGCCGGGCCGCCACCGGGAGGACGTCGCGGTAGCGCCGGCCGGTGGCCAGGAGCACGGCGATACCGGCCGCGCGAACGCGGGCAACGGCCGCGACCGTGGCATCCTCGATCTCGTGGCGGCTGTTGCTCACCGTCCCGTCGATGTCGAGGACGAGGAGCCGGATCGGCCCGACGGCCTCCGCGCCCCGATCAGGGGTATCATCGGAGGCAGGCTCGTCCGCGGGAGTTTCCGGGGCGTGCATCGCGGTGTTCCTTCCTGTCACAAGGTCGAAGCATGTCCGAAGTTCCGTATACGCCCGTCGCCCGGGTCGGCGATATCCCTGCCGGTGAAGGGCGCACCTACGAGGTCGGTGGACGACTCGTGGCGGTGTTTCACGATGGTACGTCCTACCAGGCGATCGACGATCTCTGCCCCCACATGGGGGCCTCGCTCGGCAGCGGGCCGCTCCGTGATGGCGAGGTCACCTGCCCCTGGCACGCCTGGCGATTCCGGTTGTGCGATGGGGCGTGGTGCGACAACCCGCGGCTCAAGGTCGACGTTTTCGAGGTCCGCGTCGTCGGCGACGCGATCGAGGTCCGGGTCACTCCGCCGCGGCCGCTGACCACGTCGCGCTGAGCGGCCGGGCGCGAGGGCTGGACAGCGGGAGAGGGGCCGCCCGGTCGATCCGTCAGCCCCCCTTGGGGTCGGCGACGACGTCGACGCGGATCCGTTCGCCGGGGCGGAGCACGCGGGCATCGGTGCCGGTGGTCTCGCCGACGCGCCGGGCCCAGGCTGCCGCGTCTTGCCGGATCGGAGGCCAGGTGTCGTAGTGGGTCGGCAGCGCGACCTGCGGGGCGAGGAGCCTGATCGCCTCGAGGGCATCGTCGGGGCCCATTGTGAACAGGTCGCCGATCGGCACGACGGCGACATCGAGACCGCGCCCCTGGCCATCCCGCCTCCCGATCCGCTCCATGTCGGTGAACAGCGCCGTGTCGCCGGCGAAGTAGGCCCGTACCCCACCGACATCGAGGAGCCATCCGGCCGCCGTCCCGCCGTAGCTGCCGTCGGGGAGGCTCGAGGAGTGATGGGCCAATTCCATCTTCGCCGTGCCGCCGGGGACGGTCGTCCGCCCGCCGAGGTTCATCGGCCGGACATTCTCGATCCCCTGTCCCCCGAGCCATTGGGCGATCTCCCAGTTGCAGTAGACCGGGGCCCCGGTTCGCCGTGCGATCGGGACGAGATCGCCGACATGATCGGCGTGGCCGTGCGTCACGAGGATCGCATCGCAGGCGACTTCCGCCCCCTTCATCGACGCCGTCGGGGATTCTTCGAAGAACGGGTCGATGAGGAGGACGCCGTGGCCGGTGTCAACGAGCCAAGTGGCATGTCCGATCCAAGTCAGCGTGATGGCCATCGATTCGTGCTCCGGAGTGAGGCGGGATGATACCACCCGGGGCCGGCCGGCGGCGCCGGACTTCAGCCGAGGCCCGACTCGACCGCCGCGGCGAGGCGAAGCCCCTCGAGCAATTGACCGAGGGTGTGCTCGTCGCACCGCGGGAGAAGGAGCTGGTCGGCGGAGGTCGCCGCACCCTGCCGCCGGCGGGGAAGATCAGCCGTGCCGCCGGGGGAGATCGTGGCAAACGGGGCCCGGCGGCAGGCCGCGACGCGGATCGGGGTGGTGAACCATTCCTCGACCGCCGCCGGGGGGGCGTGGGGAGCAGGCGGAGCGGTCCGGGCCGATTGCCACTCGACGAGCCCCCGCCACCGCCGCGGAGGAAGGAGGCGGCGTCGCGGCGCCCCTCCGCGGGCGTCCGGGGCCACGGCGAGCCAGCGCCCGGCCAGCGCCAGGGACACGACCGGATTGACCTCGGCAGGGGCTTCGCGGAACCGCCGGGCCATGGCAGCGGCCCCTTCGAGGAGCCGGACGACATCGATGCCGGCGATCGCCGCTGGGAGGAGTGAGGCCGCGGTGAACACCCCGGCGCAGGCCTGCGCTGACGTCGCGGAGATCGGCGCGTCGCCCGACACGGCCGCGACGGAGACGGCGCCGGGGCCCGAAGGATCGACCGCCGCGGCCACCACCAGCGTCGGGCCCGCGCCTGGCCGCCCGGTCGAATCGGGCGCCGCTGCGAACAGACCGACGCAGTCCTGTGTGAAGGCTTCGCGGCACGGCCCAGCCTGGACCACGCCCCACGCGTCAAGGAGCCAGTCGCCGGTCTGTGGCCCGAGGGCGTCGAGGATTCCCTGGACGGTGTCGTCATCGTCGTCGGGGCCGAGCGTCCAGATCCGCGGTCGTCCGCCGCGTTCATGCCGGGGAAGATCGTCGTGGCGCGGGTGGCAGCAGGTGCTCACGAGCAGGTCGACCAGGGCCCGGTCGGCCCGGTCGCCGATGACGATGACGCGATCGACCGACTCCCGGATCTGCCGGGCGGCTGCGAGAATCCCAAACAGGGCGCTGTCGCGCCGGTGGGCCTGGCTCCGGGTCGTGCCGTAGGCCTCGAGCATCCCTTCGGTCTCCGTCCCGCAGGCGGAGGCCACGGCGCCGCGGACCTGCTCCGCCCGGTCGAGCCACGCCTGCCAGCGCGGATCGGTGCGGCCATCGGCCGACAGCACTCCGGGGGGAGGATGGTGCTCGATCGGATCGGTCGGCGGCCGGGGTCGGAGAACACTCATGGCGGGCGCGGGGCAGGGGCGGAGGGGGCGGTGGCGGTGCGACCGGAAGAATACCGGCTCCGTGAGGGACGCCGGTGGTGGGGCGGTGGCGTCGGGCCGTCGCCGTCCGGTTTCGCCGCTGGCCTGGAAATGCCCTTGAAGTGACCGCCGTCACGCCCGACAACAGGAGCTCCCGAACATCAGGGGCCTCTCATGACGAGGCCCCCCTTCCCTGCCCCGCGAGGAGACCGCAGCGTGATCGAGCATGAATTGGTGCGTGAACTGGCGGAGAAGTCGTCGTCCAAGATCGTGCTGGTGGTCGCCGACGGTCTCGGCGGGCTGCCGCTCGATCCGGGGGGGAAGACGGAGCTCGAGACGGCCAACACGCCCCATCTCGACGGGCTCGTCCGGCGCGGGACAAGCGGCTCGAGTGTGCCGGTGCTCCCCGGGATCACCCCCGGCTCCGGCCCCGGACACCTCGGCCTGTTCGGCTACGACCCGCTCGAGTTCAGGATCGGCCGTGGCGCCCTCGAGGCGACCGGCATCGGCTTCGAGCTCGGCCCGGACGACGTTGCCGCCCGCGGCAACTTCTGCACGCTCGACTCGGCCGGGTTGATCAGCGACCGCCGCGCCGGACGGATCCCCTCGGAGGAGAGCTTCAAGGTGGTCGAGCGCCTCCAGGGGGTGAAGATCGCCGGTGTCGAGACGTTCGTGAAGCCGGTCAAGGAGCACCGCTTCGTCGTTGTCTTCCGCGGCAAGGGGCTCGACGGTGCCGTGGCCGACACCGATCCCCAGGCCACTGGCGTCGCCCCCCTCGATCCTCAAGCCCACACCCCCGCTGCCGCGCGGACGGTGGAGGTGGCCAAGGAGTTCGTCGCCCAGGCCCGACGAATCCTCGCCGACGAGCCGAAGGCCAACGGCATGGTACTGCGGGGCTTCGCGGGCAAGCCGAAGCTCCCCAGCTACGCAGATCTCTACCGGCTCCGCGCCGCTGCGATCGCCGTCTATCCGATGTACAAAGGGCTCGCCCGGCTCGTGGGGATGACGCTCGTCGGCACGCCCCACACCCTCGACGAGCAGGTCGACACCCTCGCCGCCTGCTGGCAGGATTACGACTTCTTCTTCCTCCACTTCAAATACACCGACTCCACCGGCGAGGACGGGGCGTTTGCGCAGAAGGTGAAGCGGATCGAGGAGCTCGACCGGGTGATCCCGCGCATCGAGGCCCTCGGCCCCGATGTCCTCATCGTCACCGGCGACCACAGCACGCCGAGCCTCATGAAGAGCCACTCCTGGCATCCGGTGCCGACGGTTCTGGCCGCCGACACCTGCCGGCCGGACGGGCTGGAGAAATTCTCGGAGCGCGAGTGCCTCCGCGGCGGCTTCGGGATCTTCCCGGCGAAGCATCTGATGCTCCTGGCGATGGCCCACGCCCAGCGCCTCGGCAAGTACGGGGCCTGACGCCCGGCGGAAAATATGGCTCCCGGGCATCTCGGCGGGATGTGAAGTAGATTCGCCGTATTGAAACCGTCCCCCCCGGCTTTCCTCCATGGCCCGCATCGACGACGAAGACCTGTTCCAGAACTCGACGATGACCTTCGGGGAGCACCTCGAAGAGCTCCGGTCATGCCTCATCAAGGCCACGATGGGGCTCCTGGTCGCCGTGGTCATCGGCTTCGTCGTCGCCCGGCCCTTCGTCCATCTCATTGAGCAGCCGCTCAAGCGGGCTCTGGCCAATTACTACTCCAACCGGGCCGTCGAGACGTTCGACACCTGGACGCCCCGGGTCGAAGGGGGCCCTGCCCTCCCCTACTCGAGGCGGGAGGTGATCGACGCCGTCGAGAACCACGGCATGTCGTTCGAACTCCGGGAGGTGCACGCCGACCGGCTGGCCCGCGTCCTCGGGACGGCGCCTGTCGCACCGTCCGGAAGCGTCGAGGATGAAAAGGCAGGGTTCGGCATGGACGACCTCGTGCCGGTCCTCCTCTGGCAGCCGATGGTCAAGGATTCACGCGTCAGCATCACCACCTTGAGCGCCCAGGAAGCGTTCGGGATGTATGTGAAGGCGGCACTCCTGGTGGGGGTGGTCCTGGCGAGCCCGTGGATCTTTTACCAGCTCTGGACGTTCGTCGCCGCCGGCCTCTACCCGCACGAGAAGCGGTATGTCCATGTCTTCCTCCCGATGAGCATCGGGCTGTTCCTCGCCGGCGTGTTCCTCGCCTTTTTCTTCGTCTTCGACTTCGTCCTCGACTACCTCCTCCAGTTCAACGCCTGGCTCGGCCTCGACCCCGATCCGCGGATCAGCGAGTGGATGGGGTTCGTGCTGATCCTCCCGATCGGCTTCGGGATCGGCTTCCAACTGCCGCTGGTGATGCTCTTCCTGGAGCGGATAGGGATTGTGGATGTAGCCACCTACGCCTCCCAGTGGCGGATGGCGATCGTGATCATTTTCGTCGTCTCGGCGATCCTCACGCCGGCCGATCCCTACAGCCTCCTGTTCCTGGCGATCCCGCTGTGCCTCCTCTACTTCGGCGGCTTGGCGATCTGCCGCTGGCTGCCGCCGGTGGGTGCCAGGCACGCCTGAACACCGGCTCGCCGTCAGCGGGCGACGAACGCGAGCCAGTAGAAGACCGTTCCGGTGATCGCCGTGAGGCCGAGATCAACCGCCGCCAGACGGGCCATGAGGCGGTGGCGGAGGGAATGCCCGTTGGGCTGCGGCGGGGTGGGAAATCGCCTCCATGCCTCCCACACCACCCACGTCCAGAGGACGAGGGTCGAGACCGCAAACACGAGATGGATGCCGAGGGCCGTCAGAACCCCGGCGGGCCAGAACGGGCTGGGGGCGGCCCGCAGTTTCCAGTCGGAGATCAGCCGGATGTCGACTTCAAAGACGACGATCGCGGCGACGAGGGCGGCGGCGATCAGCAGTTGGAGCCGTCGATGACCGGCGTAATCGCGGCGCCGGGCGACGAGATAAATGCTCCAGGCGAGGATGGGGAGCGTGGCGAGCAGCCCCACGAGCACCACGTCCATCCCGAAACTCGCCCGCGTGCCGAGAAATCCATCGATCCCAGCGGAAACCGCGATATCGGCAAGCGGGGCAGTGGGGAAGAGACCGGGGGCGGTGGTGGGCTCCAAAGCAACCTCGAAGAGGAATGAGCGGATCTGGCTGGGGGCGGGACAGGACGGGGCGGGACGCGGCGGGGCCGGAGCGGCCTCGGCGCGTTCTTCAGTGTAGCGACGCCGCCGATTGCCCGGGGCCCGTGCCGGCCGCTACGATCGCGGGGCCTCCGGGCCGAGTGGCGAAATAGGCAGACGCACGGGACTTAAAATCCTGTGGAGAGCAATCTCCGTGCGGGTTCGATTCCCGCCTCGGCCACTGTTCTTTTGTTCAGAAT
>JBBAVV010000005.1:0-125358 GCA_040397545.1 Pirellulales bacterium | reverse complement strand
GGGTCGGCAGTGAGATAGAGGCCTTGATTGAGGCTCGGGCCGATGCTCACGTCAGCATCAAGCTTGGGCGACAACAAATTCGCAAAGTTGCCGGCCCATCCAATCTGGATCCTGGAAAATGGTTGGCTTCCCGTCGACAGCGGCACGTACGTTCCGGAGATACCCGTGCCGGAGATTCCCGACCAAAGCACGGGCTGCGTGGCTTCTTCTTGGATGTAAGCCGCATTATCGGGATTCAAAGTCACGTTGGGTGGCGGGGGGAAGTCCCGCACCTGCCAGGTGAAGCTCACCGTGTCGCCCACGGCGTAGCCCATGCCGGCGTCGGCGGTCGCAATCGTGCCGGTAAGGATGATGTTGATCGGGACGGCCTTGGCCGGCTCGGAACACACCGCTCCGAGGGTCGCCATCAGGCTGGCCAGGAGGAACGTTCTCCAGGTCGATTTTCGGAGCCCGAACCGCGTTCGGGCTGCAGAGGAAGCGACCGCGAAGGTCAAAGGGGTCAAATGATGCATCGGAAGCGATCCTTACTTCAGGGGGGATGGAAGACCAGGGACGGGGAGCGTGTGGCCCTGCGGTGGGCGTCGACACACGATCTCCCTACTGTTAAGTAGCCGCCTTCGGCCTCTTTTCTGACACTGACCGAATCTTTTTTTTGGAAAATCCACGCAATTCCGCGAAAAGAAGGGGTGGGGCGGCCAAGGCGCGATGCCGGCCCGTCGGCACGAACTGGAAAACCCAGCGGCCTCTTGCTCGAGAGACCGGGGGCCGAACCGGCTGGGGAGAAGCGCCCCGCGACGCCGGCGGCGGGCCGCGGCGTCAGCCCTTTTTCGCCCAGCGGGCTGCTTCACTGCCCGGGCCATACAAACCACCTGCCACCATGGCAGACTCCAAGAATAATCGCGAAGCGTCGCTCCGGCTCAGACCCGAAGCGATGCCCCGGCAGGAAGACCGCCCCCTGCCGGGGCACACGCTCTTGCCGCTGCTATGCCGCTAGCAGAGGAGAAGAAGGGATCAGGGGATCAAAGGAATGAAGGGCAAAAGCCAAAAGGGAACCGTCAGCGGCTGTACCGCCGTCGTTCCAGTAACCCAAGTCCACCGAAGAGCAGCCCCAACACGGCACTCAAACCGCTCGGGTCGATTTCGGGGACGCCGGAGGGGCCGCTGACCGGACTTGCGAGACGAAAACCGATGCCGTTGTTCTCGAACGACGGGTCGAACGAGTCGCTGAAGGAGGACGACAGATTGAACGCACCGTCGCTCCACCCGCCCCCCCGCAGCCCAAGATACGAGTCGGAAGCACCCGTGAGGTCGTTCCATTCATACACGTTGCCGCTCATGTCAAACGCCCCGTAGGCACTCGCCCCGCCGTTGGTGCCAACCGTCGTCACGTTGCCATTTTGGCCATTCCAGAGAGCGCCAAAGTCGTAGTTCGCGGAGTTGCCAGTGCTGCCAGCAGAGCCGATTCCTGTCAAACCTGCCGTCACAGCCGTCGGGTCCGAATCACTCTGCGTGGCGTAATCCCAGTAGCCGGCGCTGGTGCCTCCGCCCTTGTAGTACGCCGCCTTGTACCACTGGTCTTCCGTCGGGACGTAGAATGTCGCCCCTGAGTTCACCGCCGGGGCCGTGCCGGTGGTCTGGCCGCCGACGAGCGTATACGCCCCTGTCTCTGTGCTCGACGAGTTCGTTGCACCGTTCTGGTACCAGTTAGAGACTCGTGCCGCATCGAACCAACTCACGTAGTTCACCGGCTTGTCGCCCATGTCGGTCTTTACCGCATAGCGGCTGCCGTTCGTCGAACCGGTGTTCGTGATCCCACCACGGGGGTTGTCGCCCATGTTCGTGTTGTAGACGGAATAGGGATTGGTGCCGCTTGAATCGACAGAGTTCAGGAACTCGGTGTAGAGCTGGTTCGTGAACTCATACTTCATGATCTGGAAAGAAGTCGCCACGGCACCGTAGCCAGCAGGACCGTCAGCCGTGTTTCCCGGGTCGCCGACCGTCACCCACTCGATGATTCCGGCATTGGCGATAGAGCCCAACGGGAGGCAGGCCAAGGCAGCCATCAGGCTGGCCAGGAGGAACGTTCTCCAGGTCGATTCTCGGAGCCCGAACCGCCTTCGGGCTGCAGGGGAAGCGACCACGAAGGTCGAAGGGGTCAAATGAGGCATCGGAAGCGATCCTTACTTCAGGGGGGATGGAAGACCAGGGCGGGGATCGTGTGGCCCTGCGGTGGGCGTCGACACACGATCTCCCTACCGTTAAGTACCCCCCGTCGGCTTTCATTCTCAAACTGACCGAGTGTTTTTTTGGAAAATCCACTCACTTCCGCGAAAAGAAGGGGTGGGGCGGCCAAGGCGCGATGCCGGCCCGTCGGCACGAACTGGTAAAAACCAGCGGCCTCTTGCTCGAGAGACCGGGGGCCGAACCGGCTGGGGAAAAGAGCCCCACGACGCCGGCCGCGGAGCGCAGCGTCAGCCCTTTTTCGCCCACCGGGTGAGCTTGCGGTCGAGAGTCGATCGCTCGATGCCGAGCATTGCCGCCGCCTTCGTTTTATTGCCGCCGACCGCGGCGAGGGTCGCCATGATGTGGCGGCGCTCGAGTTCTTCGATGGTCTGCGGGACGAACGCCCCGGTGGGCCCGCCCGTGCCGCGTCCCGTGCCGCGACCGGTGTCGCCGGAGGGCGCGAGTTGGCTCAACGCCAGATCCGACGTGTCGATCGTGTCGTGCGTGGAGAGCACGACGGCCCGCTCGATGCAATTGCGCAGCTCGCGGATGTTTCCCGGCCATTGGTAGGCGAGGAGCGATTCGAGGGCGGCGGGGGTGAAGTCGTGGACTCCCCGCCCCGTCTCGGTGGCAAACCGGGCGAGGAAATGGCGGGCGAGGGGCTCGATGTCCTCGCGCCGCCGCCGCAGCGGCGGAACGATGATCTCCACCACTTTGAGGCGGAAATAGAGATCGCGGCGGAACTCGTTGGCCGCCACCGCATCCTCGAGATTGCGGTTGGTGGCCGCGACGACGCGGACATCGACCTGCACCCGCTGGCTGCCGCCGACCCGTTCGAAGGAATGCCCCTCGAGAACACGGAGAAACTTCGCCTGGATCGTCTGGCTCATCTCGCCGATCTCGTCGAGGAACAGCGTTCCCCGGTGGGCGGCCTCGAACTTCCCCGCCTTCCGTTCGGTGGCGCCGGTAAAGGCGCCCTTCTCGTGCCCGAACAGCTCGCTCTCGAGGAGCGTTTCGGTCAGCGCCGCGCAGTTGAGGCAGACAAACGCCGCGGTGCGGCGGTCGCTGGCGTCATGGATCGCCCGGGCGACGAGCTCCTTGCCGGAGCCACTCTCCCCGCGCACCAGCACCGTCGCCTTCGTCGACGCGACGCGGGCGATCTGGCTGACGATATTCGACAGGGCCGGACTTCCCCCCACCATCCGCGACTCCTCCCGGAGCCGCTGGCGGAGCCGTTCGTTCTCGTCGGAGGTGCTCGCGAGGCGAACGGAAAGCCGCTCCCGCGTCGAGAGATTCTCGACCGCGATCCCCAGGGCGTCGCAGACCGCCATCACGAACTCGAGATCGTCGGGGGTCGCTGGTCGGCCGCCGGCGGCCTGTTCGACATGGAGAACGCCGACCGGCCGCCCACCGACGCGCACCGGCGCCGAGATCGCCGAGCGTGAATCGTCGACCGTGGCCCCGGCAACCGGGGCTTGCGGCGCACGCCCGACGAGGATCGCCTCGTTCGTGGCCAGGACGGTGGCCACGGCTCCGGCGGGGAGCCCCCCTTCGGGCGGCCACCCCGGGGGCGCTGCCGCCGCCGGCACGAGCGACGCCACGCCGGTGGGCACCCGCCATTCCGCCGCTGGTCCGGGGGGAGGAAAGAGGACAACACCATGGAGGGCTGCGGCGCCCTCCATGGCGGCATCGAGCGCCAGGCGGGCCACCTCGGCGACGTCGGTCGCGCGGGCGAGGGCGAAGGCGAGCCGGCAGAGACTGGCCGCAGCCTTGCCGACGCGTGGCACGCTGCCGGCCGATTCACCGATGTCGTCGAGGAGCCGCGTCTTGTCGCGGCGGAGTGTGATCGCATCGGACCACTTCCGCATGTCACTGGTGACCTCGGAGGTCTCCGTCGCCTCGTCGGAGAGCCCCGACAGGTCGGTCGGCGGATCCCCTTCGCCGAACACGAGCTCCGCCCCGCCGATGCGGATCGTGTCCCCCGCGGCGAGCGTCCGCTCACCGACGAACGGTTCGCTCCCCACGATCGTGCCGTTGCGGCTGCCGACATCCCGCACCACCCAATTGGGGGCCACCGCCCTCACCTCGGCATGAAAGCGGCTGGAACGCTCGTCGTGGAGGACGATGCTGTTGGATGGCCCACGGCCGATCGTGCACGTCTGCCCCGGGTAAAGACGGACGACGCTGTGGCCGACAGTGGGGTCGAGGACGAGCAGAAAGGCAGGATTGGATTCCATCGGCCCATTCAGGTCTCGGGGGCGAGGCGCGGCCCATGACCGAGACCGGCGAATGGGCGCCTGTGCATGATGCCTCAGCCGGAGGGGATTTGCGAGCCGCGGGCCCTCCGCATCGGCTCCCGCCGGGCGGCAGGGGGGAAAAACCGGCCAGACCCCACGTTTTGCCCGCGGCAATCGGGTTTGCAGAACAAACCCCGGTCGGTCTACGATTGCCGCGAAATGCGGGATCACCCCGTTTGTCAAGCCCCCGTGCCTCCCGGTCACGGGTTTCCCAGCCGGAGGACGTCCATGAAACGCCAGGCACCGCACTCCCACCTCGTTGCCCCGCCGTCCGCTGGCGGAAGATCCCCGGCGACGACCCGGGGCCTCGAGCGGCACGATCCCCTCCGCACGTCGGTCCGGAGCCGCCCGGTGGCGGCCCTGCTGGCGATCATCCTGTCATGCATCGGGCTTGGATCGGCCGAGGCGCAATTCCTCGGTGGCCAGGCGGTCGGCGGCATCTCGATCGACGCCGACGGCATCGTCCGCAACGTCGATGCGAAGATCCTCGACGAGCTCTCCGCCACCCGCCGCAAGGCCTTGGCCGGCGGCGGACCGAAGCAATCGAAGGACGGCCTGCGGAAGGTGTCGCTGGCTCGCCTCACGAAGGCGGTCGAGGCGGCCGCAGCCGGCACGGCGCCCCTGCCGGCGGATGTCGCGCTGATGGGCGGGCTCGAACGGATCACCCATGTGTTTGTCGATCCCGACGGTCACGACATCGTGCTCGCCGGTCCGGCCGATGCGGCCCGGGTCGATGCCGCTGGCAACGTCCTCGGGGCGCAGAGCGGTCGCCCGCTGCTCCAACTCGAGGATTTCATCGTCGCCCTCCGGGCCGTCGACGGTGCCCGAGAGGGGGGGATGCTGTGCTCGATCGATCCGGCCCCCGAGCGCGTCGCCGACCTACAGAAGTTTCTCAACAGCCAGCAGGCCAGTGCCGCCGATCCGGCCGGAACGCTCCGCAAGATGGAGGAGGTTCTCGGTCCGCAGAACGTCCGCATCGGCGGCGTGCCGACCGACAGCCGGTTCGCCCGCGTGCTCGTTGCTGCCGACTACCGACTGAAGCGGATCGGCATGGGCCTCGAGCCCTCCGGACTGAATGACCTTCCCAGCTACCTGGCGACGGTTCCCGCCGGCGCCAGCGTCGGCACGCTCCCCCGCTTCTGGCTCGAGGCTTCATACGATCCGATCGCCCGTGACGCCGACGAGCTCGCCTTCCGGCTCTCCGGCCGAAAGATCGCCTGCCTCACCGAGAGCGACGTTTTCGGGAAGGACGGCGTGAAGCGTGGAGCCGGCCCGACCGACAAGGTGGCGAAGAAGTGGTGCGACGGCTTCAGTGCGAAGTACGATGCCCTCTCCGCGAAGCATCCGGTGTTCGCCGAACTGGCCAACTGCGTCGATCTCGCCGTTGTCGCCGCCCTCATCCAGGCGCAGCAACTCGACCGCAAAGCGGGCCTCGATCTGTCGGGGCTCCTCGATGCCGACCGTGTCCGCCTCCCGACCTACGACGCTCCGGCCACCGTCCCAACCGTCGCCAGCGGGGTGAAGAAGGGGGGACGGTGGGTGGTAAGTGCCTCCGGCGGCATCCAGTTTCAGCCATGGGGATTCGCAACGAGCACGGTCGAATCGGATGACGTTGCGACGACGCGCACCGCAGCTTTGGGCGCCCGGACCGACAGCGATTGGTGGTGGGACTGACCCCGGCCCGCTCCCCTCCTTCTCCCTCCCGGCGCTGGCAGCTTCGATCAGCGAGCCGGCGCGGCCCAGCGGACCCGCGCCACGCCTGCCGCCGCCTCGGGAAACCACCCGTCAACCCAGCCGAGGCCGGCCAGCGACGCGAGATTCGTCTCCCGGGCGGCTCCCGGTGGCCGCGGCGGGGGGACACTCTTCGCCAGGAGGAGGTCGCAGGCATGGGTGGCAGCCACGAGGGCGGCGAGGGAATCGCTCGTCACGCTCCACGATGCCGGGATCCCCTCGCCCCGCGCCGGGTCGGCCGCCAGCCAGCCGGCCATGTCGAGAACGGCGTGGCGGTCGATCGGCCGCGTCACCAGCGGCAGGCCGAGTGTGGAGGCGACGAGCCGGGCCGTGATCCCCATGCCGTCGATCGCCAAGCGATGGACGAGGCGCTGATCGAGGGGGCGCGTCCGATCGATGCCACGCAGCCCCTCGACGATGCCGCCACCGCCGACGACGAGCGTCAGCGGGAGCGCGGGCCCGCCCCCGAAAGGCGGTTCGAGGAGAAGGCCGGCGAGCTCGGGCCACTCGGCCCGCTCGAGGAGACTTCCGCCGAAACGGATCACCTCCGGCGCCCCGGCATGCGACGAGGCCAGCGCCTCCCCCGGGGCATCCCCCGAGGCATTCCCCAGGTCGCCAAACCACCAGCCCCATCGGCTCCGGCGGGGAGTCATCGCAGCGCTCCCAGCGCGACCAGCGCCAGGGCATGCGCCGGAGCGGCCCTCGAGAGTGCCTCCCCGAGCCGCTCCTCGAGATCGACCACCGGGGCGAAGATCCCCACCCGCTCCAGAGCGCGCTTGGCCAACACGGCGCCGTGCCCGGAGACGACGAAACGATCGGGCGAGCGCTGCCCTCTGGCGAGCACACGGCGGATCGCCCCGGCGACGAGGCGCACCTGCACGGCAGCCGGGCGCTGGGCCGCATACGTCGCCTCGTCGAGGCTGACCTCCGCCGGCTCGACGAGGACCTGATGAGCCAGGCGGACCCGTGCCCCCTCGCGGGTGGCGGGACGGCCGTCGGCGGTGTCGCCCGACGCACCGTTCTCGGGAATCCCGCCGAGGAGGAGCCAGGCGTCCTGGGACGATGCGAAGTGTTCGGCTGCCAGCGGACGGCGCCGGCCCGCCAGCGGCAGGGAACGCACCAGCGCGGCCAACGGCGTCCGCTCGATCCCGGTGTAGACCAGTTCGCCACTGGCCATCCTCCCGGCATCATCGGTCGCCGACGGGCGTGCCCCCCGGCGGTCGAGGAGGAGGATGTCGGTCGTCGTCGAACCGACGTCAATCAGCAGCCCGTCGTCACACTCTGCTGCGGCAGCGGCGAGCCGGGCGAGGACATGCCAGTTCGAGGCGGCGGCGGCGAGAGGGGCGGCAAGGGCGACCTCGGGGGGGACCAGACGGCCGTCGACGAGATAGATGCCGAGGTCGGCCTCCGCTGCCCGCGCGGCGCTGTGCAGCGCGGCGACGATCGCGGCCACGCCCGCCGCGCGGTCCGGAAAGCAATCGGCGATCTCGCCGGTCATCGTGGCGACGATCCGCGCGGGGCGCCAGGCCGCCGCGATCGCCGTCAGCCGACCGGCAAGCTCGTCGGATCGGCGCCACAGCGCGAACGTCTCGGCGTGCACGCGGCCGCGTCCGTCGGCTGCCTTGAGATTGGCACCACCGACATCGAAGGCAAGGACCCGGCCGGCGGGTGATTCAGCGTGGTATCGATCCATCAGCCCTCCCATCCCCGACGGCGAAGGCACCGTTTGCTCCGGTCGGCACCCCGGGCCAGGTGAACGGATCGCCGGCGGCGATCGCCAGCATCGCCCGCAGCAGGCTCGCCGTGGCGAGCGTGGAAAGCCCCACGAACGACGTCGTCATCCGTGGATTGACCTCGAGAACACGATCGTCGCAACCATCCTCCCGGTCGCCGAGGATCATGTCGACTCCGATCCACCCACCGGCCCGCCGGGCCGGCGACTCGAGACCACGGATGGACCGACGGGCCAGGGCCATGGCCCGGTCGGCGAGCCGTTGACCCAACTGCAGATCGCCCCCCAGGTAGCCGGGACGGATCCCCGCGGAGAACCGCTGCCGGACCGGCGGCAGGACGATCGTCTCGGCGGGTCCGCACAGGCAGGAGACCCCCACCGGCACCCCGGCGACGAACGCCTCGACCCGGCGGGGGAGCGGGGCAGGGGGGAGATCAGCCCCGCGCGGCACGACGACGAGCCCGTCACCGCCACACCGGTCGAGGGCCTTGGCCACGGCCGGCCTCCGGAACGCCTCGGGGAGCCGTTCACCGGCTGGCAGGAGACAACCGGCGGGAACCGCGACGCCGGCCCCCGCCAGCGCGAGGACGGTGGCCTGTTTGTCGGCGGCAAGGGTGATGAAAGCCCCGCTGGCAGCCGCCACCCGCCCGCCCGCCGCCCGGGCCAGCGCCACGCGGTCGGCGAGGATGCCGTCGGTCTCCGGCGCCACGATCAGCGTCCAATCGGCTTCGGCCGCCGCCTTCGCCAGACTTCGCCGTTCATCTCCGTCCGGGACGCGGACCACCGTCACCCGATCGTGGTCGACTCCGAGGAGCAGCGGCATTTCCACCGCGCCGTCAAGGAGCAGCGTCAGTTCGAGGTCGTCCGCGCGGAGGCCATCACAAAGCAGCGCCCCGAGCATCGCCCGTCCCTCGACGGCGAGGCCTGCCGCCACGCCCCCGGCATCCCCGCAGACGGCGGCCGCCTCCGGCATCCGCAGCCCTCCCGAGCAGCACCATTCGTGGAGCACGACCCGCACGAGGAGAGGATCCCTAAAAAATGCCGAGTTGATCGCGGGCGTCGTCGGTCATGCGGTCGGGGGTCCAGGGGGGATCCATGACGATCCGCACCTCCACCCCCGCCACATCGGGATGGGCGGCGAGCGCCCGCTTCGTGTCGCCGATCAGTTGCGGACCGGCCGGGCAGGCCGGGCTCGTCATCGTCATGTCGATCGCCACCTGCTGCTTGCCGGGAATCTCCGCCGAAGGAACGAGACTGACGCCGTAGATCAGACCCAGATCGACGATGTTGACGAACAGTTCCGGATCCTTGACCTGTTTGAGCAATTCCCGGACGCCGTCCTCGCAGAGTGCTCCGGCGGTGGTGGCAGACGGGGCTGCGACGCCCCCCCCTGTCGACGACAGGACGGCGGTTGGCGGCGGAGCGATCGGGAGGCCCGTGGCCGGTTTCGCGACAGGGGCCTGGGCAACCGGGCCATCGGCGCCGTGACCGCTCCGCAATCGCACCCACACCCCCCCGGCCTCGACTTTCACATCGTGAGTCCGCGTGGCCCGGACTGCCGGCATCGAGAGCGCCGCTCCGGTACGGATGTCGAACTTCGCACCATGGCGGGGACAGGCGACCTTGTGACCGATGATCTCCCCAGAGGCCAAAGGCCCGCCGTCATGGGTGCAGACGTCGTCGAGCGCGTGGAACGCCCCTTCGATGTGGAACAGGGCGATCAAGTCGCCATCGACTTCAACCACGGTCGCGCCCGGATCGGGCAGTTCGCCTACCGTGGCCACTCGCACAAAATCACCCATCGCTCATCCTCCCGGAATCGGATTCCAGCCGCGCCACTCTCGCCAGCGTTCGTTTTTTCGCCGCCGACAGCCCAGGCCCTTCCGCGCCAGCCACCGCAATGACGCCGGCCGGCTCCATCAGGAGACCCGTCGGATCCGCCCACCGATCGCGGCCGAGAGCGCCTCGCGCACCGGGGGGATCGTGATCCGGTCAAACACCTGCTGGAAGAATCCGGCCACAACGAGCCTGGCGGCCTCGTCGGCCGTCAGTCCCCGAGCCCGGGCGTAAAAGATTTGCTCCTCGTCGACCCGGCCGCTGGTCGCGCCGTGGGTGCAACGGACATCGTCGGCCTCGATCTCGAGGCCGGGGATCGAATCCGAGCGTGCCTCGCGCGAGAGCATGAGCACGTCGTTCCGCTGATAGCCGTCGGTCTTTTGGGCCGCCTTATCGACCTTGATCATTCCGCGCCACACCAACCGCGAGCGGTCCTGGAGCGCGCCCTTGTAGAGGAGATCGCTGCGGCACCCCGGTGCCATGTGATGCTGGAGCGTGTTGTAGACGAGTTGCTGCCGCCCCTCGGTAAACATCACGCCGTTGACCTGGGCATTGGCGCCACGACCAACAAGCGCGACATCCTGTTGGACTTGCGACAGCCGACTTCCGAGGGCGGCGAGCGTCCACTGGAGCCGGCCACCGGCCTCGACGACGGCCCGCTGGCGGGCAAAATGCCACACCCCGCGGTTCCAATTCTGGAGGTTCACCATCCGCAGCGACGCATTGCGACCGACGACGATCTCGGTGGCTCCGCAATGGAGGCCGGCGTCGGCACCCGTGTCGCCCCCCCCGACCGTCTCCGTGAGCACGGTCGCCTCCGCCCCCTCGTCGAGGACAACGAGCACATGGCTCGTGTCGAGGCCACCCGGGCTGATCGCCGAGAGGACATGGAGCGGCGCGGTCAGCCGCACCCCGGCGGGCACCCAGAGCACCGCCCCGGCGCGGTGAAAGGCGGCATGCATGGCGGCGAACCAGTCCGCGCCGCCATCGACGGCGGAGAACCAGCGCCCACGAAGCTGCTCCCCGTGCGCGGCCAGGATCCGCTCCGGGGTACCGAAGAGAACGCCCCGCTCGGCGAGGGCCGGATCGAGCTCATCGCGGACGACATGCCCGTCGAGCGAGGCGATCCGGCCACCGAAGGCCGGGGCACCGGCCACCGCGGCGGCCGCCTGCGTGGCCGATTCGAGGAGCGCTTCGGGGAGCGATCCCCCCGGGGCCGTAGCCTGCTCCGCCGCGCCGACCCAGGTGCGCGGTTGGAACATCCGCAGGTCGGTCCGCATCCAGTTCTCTTCTCCCCGGCCGGGGAGAGAGAGGGCGGCGAGCCGATCGACCGCAGCCCGGCGGAGCACGATGGCCCAGTCGGGGAGCGACGAACCGGTCAGCAGCCGGTCGAGAAGGTGACGGTCGAATCCCGTCGAAGCGGAGATCTTGGCAGGGGGAGTGGGGGCGGCGGTCGTCATGCTGTGTTCTTCGTTGATCGACCGGGGTTCACCCGACAGACCCCTCCATCTGCAGTTGGATGAGTCGGTTCATCTCCACCGCGTACTCCATCGGGAGCTCCTTGACGAGCGGCTCGATGAATCCGCCGACGATCATCGTGCTCGCCTCGGCTTCGGTGAGGCCGCGGCTGGTGAGGTAGAAGAGTTGCTCTTCACCGATCTTCGAGACACTCGCCTCGTGGCCGATCGAGACATCCTGTTCCTCGACCTCGATGTAGGGATACGTGTCGCTCCGACTGCGGTCGTCGAGGATCAACGCGTCGCAGACGACGCTCGACTTGCTCTTCCGGGCCCCCGGCTCGACCTTCACCAGCCCCCGGTAGCTCGCCCGGCCGCCGTTCTTCGAGATGCTCTTGGAGACGATGCGGCCGCTAGTGTGAGGGGCGGCATGGACGAGTTTGGCGCCGGCATCCTGATGCTGGCCGGCCGAGGCGAAGGCGATCGAGAGGATCTCCCCGTGGGCCCCCGGTTCCGTCATCCACACGGCCGGATACTTCATCGTCAGGTGGCTGCCGAGATTGCCGTCGATCCATTCCATCGTCGCGGCCTCGCGGCAGACGGCCCGCTTCGTGACGAGGTTGTAGATGTTGTTAGCCCAGTTTTGGATCGTCGTGTAGCGGCAGCGGCCGTGCTTCTTCACGATCACCTCGACGACAGCGGAATGGAGGCTCTCGGTCGTGTACATCGGGGCGGTGCAGCCCTCGACGTAGTGCACATGGGCCCCCTCGTCGACGATGATCAGCGTCCGCTCGAATTGCCCCATGCTCTCGGCATTGATGCGGAAATAGGCCTGGAGCGGGAATTCGATCGACACTCCCTTCGGGACGTAGATGAACGAACCACCCGACCAGACCGCCGAATTGAGCGCGGCGAACTTGTTGTCGGTCGGGGGGATGATCTTCCCGAAGTACTCCCGCAGAAGGTCAGGGTGCTCGCGGACGGCGGTGTCGGTGTCGGTGAAGATCACCCCCTTCTTCGCCAGATCCTCCTGGAGCGAACCGTAGACCACCTCGCTCTCGAATTGCGCCTTGACCCCGGAGAGGAACTTCCGCTCCGCCTCGGGGATCCCCAGGCGTTCGAACGTCTTCTTGATCTCCTCCGGCACGTCGTCCCAGGTCTTTCCCTGGTGATCCGTCGGCTTGAGGTAATAAAAGATTTCCTGGAAGTCGATGCCGATGTCTCCGCCCCAGTGCGGCATCGGACGGCTGTTGAAGAGCTCGAGTGACTTGAGGCGGAAATCCCGCATCCATTCCGGCTCGCGCTTCATCTCCGAGATCTGGGTGACGATGTCGGCGTCGATGCCACGACGGGCCTTGAAGACCGCCGGCGAATCGGTGCGGAAGTCGTACTTGTTGATCTCGCCGAGGGCGAGCGTGCTCGATTCCTTGGTGTCGGTGGCCATGACTGCAGACCTTTGGGCAGGCGGAAAATCGGACAGGATTCTTGATCGACCGGCAGGGGAGGCCGGCCGCGGAGGACACCGTCAGACGCCGGCAGCCTCGGCGTTTTTTGCTGCATTCTCCATCGCGCGCTCCGCGGCAGCTGCATCGGGATAGGCGGCACGGATCCGCTCGTAGCCCCGCTTGTGGAGCTCGGCAGCGAGCTCGGCGCCCCCCGATTCGACGATCCGGCCACCGAGCATCACGTGCGTCCGGTGGGGCACGTTGTGCTCGAGGAGTTGCTCGTGATGCGTGATGATGAGGATCCCCATCGCAGCGGCACCGCTCGCGGCCCCGCCGCCGGCCCCGCCGATCTTCGCGATGCTCTGGCTGGCGAGCCGGACAGCATCGGCATCGAGCCCGCTGTCGGTCTCGTCGAGAATCGCGAACCGAGGCTGAAGCATCGCCAGTTGGAGGATCTCGGCCCGCTTCATCTCGCCGCCGGAGAAGCCCTCGTTGACGTACCGACGGGCAAACTCGGAATCGATCGAGAGCTCCGCCATCTTCGACTTGAGTTCGGAGCGGAAATCCTTCATCGGCATCAGTTCCTGCCCCTCCTTCCGCTCCGGATTGCGGACGTTGGTCACCGCGTGACGGAGGAAGTCGGCCAGCCGCACCCCGGGGATCGCCATCGGCCGCTGGAAGGCGAGGAACACCCCCGCCCGCGCTCGCTCGTCCGGTTCCATGGCGAGGAGGTCGTGCCGGGCCCCGTCGGCGTCGACCAGTTCGATCGTGCCGGCGGTCACCTCATAGGAGGGATGGCCCATGATGGCATAGCCAAGCGTGCTCTTGCCGGAGCCGTTGGGGCCCATCAACGCGTGGATCTCGCCCCGGGCGATGGTCAGATCGACCCCCTTGAGGATCTCCTGCCCCTCGACGGCGACATGGAGGCCACGGATGACGAGTTGATCCGGATGATGTTCTTGGTGCTGCTTCATGGAAAGGATCCCGTTCAGGGCTGGACCTTCTGGTGATCGAACACGAGCGCGCCGTCGGCGACGGGGGAGGTGACATAGCCAGAGTGATGGGGAATCGGCAGTTCGTCATCGATCTTGCCGGGACCATCCGACCGCTTGGCGATCCGCTGGCCGACGATCTTGTCCTGGATCCGCATCAGCCCCTCGAGGAGGCTCTCCGGGCGGGGCGGGCAGCCAGGCACGTAGACATCGACCGGAACGACCAGGTCGACTCCCTTGACCACGTGGTAGCCCCACTTGAAGTACGGCCCACCGCCGGTGGTGCAGGCTCCCATGGCGATGACGTACTTCGGATCGGGCATGAGGTTGTAGAGGCGACGGACACGACTGGCCATCTTATAGGTGACCGTTCCGGCCACGATCATCAGATCGGCCTGCCGCGGCGTGGCGCGGAAGGCACCGGCGCCGAACCGATCGAGATCGTAGCGGCTCGCCCCGGCGGCCATCATCTCGATGGCACAGCACGCCAGCCCGAAGGTCATCGGCCAGATGCTCGACTGACGAGCCCAGTTGATCGCCTGCTCAACGGTGGTGAGAACGAGGTTTTCTTCGAAGCGGCCTTCGATCCAGGGCTGGGTCATGGTGATCCTCCGCGGTGTGTTCGTGGACGAGTCGGCGGGGCCGGAGGCTCGAATCGAGCGGCCCCCGGGGGCAGGGAGAGAGTCAGTTGACCCCGCCGCACGGCGGGATTGAAGAGGCCATCGACGGATGCCCGGGCCGACCGATCGGGCCGGGCAAATGACTTGGAAAAAGTATCACGCTTCGCCGGCGTCTCCCACGGCCTCCGAGTCGGCGTCGACGGCGAAGCGGCAACAGTCGGAGCCGTCGAGACGACAACTCGCCAGCGACACGGCGGTGCCGAGAAGCTCCTGGAGCATCAGCCGCTCCGCTGCGCAGATGCCCCGATCCTGTTCGGCAATTTCCGGGTAGGGGCAGACATGACTGGTGAGGACGGCGAGTTGCCCCCCGTCTGGCTTCGAGGCGAACTCGACGGCGCAGGTGATCTGGCGATCGCGGAAGACCCCCGCCACCCGCTCGAGCCGCTCGTGGAGCGTCCCGTCGGCGACCTGATCCTCGTACAACCCTGCCATCGCCGAGCCGACGCGGGAAAGGAGCCCCCGCCGAATCTCCGGGGATTCCACCTGGCGGATCTCGTTCCACAGGACCACGGCCAGGTCACGGAAGTTGTCCCCCCCCGTGCGCGAGCCCTTCTCGGTGAGACCATAGACATGAGCCGGACGCCCGCGCCGCCTCACGCCGGAGGAGCCGCCATCGGCCGAGGTGATGACCACCTCCCGCGTCACGATCCCCTCACGCATCAGCCGCTCGAGCCGCTGCCGTACCGCGGTCGCGGTCACACGCAGGGCCGACGCCAGTTCCACCACGCCGGTCTGCCCGTTCGTCCGGAGCAGTTCGACGAGGACCGAGTCGGAAGCCCGTAACTCCGGTCGCTTCTCGGCATGGGGCAGCGGCGGCCGCGCGGAAGTCCCGTTGCTTGCCGGAAACAGCGCGGGTGTTGATGGCTTGGACTTCATTTTGGTGAAGGCATTCTACGCTCCAGGGCTTTTTTGACAACGTCCCATGCGAAAACTATTTCCTTTTCTGGAAGCCCCTGCAGCGAGGGTGTCATGAGGCACCCGGTTGGTCCTCCGGTGCCGACGGGAAATGGACCCGCATCACTTCGAGAAACGCCTCGCGGGTCTCGACGCGCGACACCCGCCCGCGGAACTCTCTGGCCCCGGCGAGGCCCTGGGCATAAGCGCAGGCAAACTTGCGCATCAGGAGCGTCCCCCGCTCGATGCCGAATCGCCGGCAGACAAGGTCGTAGTGGTGGAGCACGAGCTCCTTCTGTTCGGAGAGGCTGGGATCGGGGGGGAGGGGTTCACCGCGGAGGAGCGCGGCGGTCTGGGCGAAAATCCATGGCCGGGCGAGCGCCTCACGCGCGATCATGACGCCGTCGACGCCACTCTCACGAAGCCGGGCCACGGCGGTGGCGGCGGAATCGATGTCGCCATTCCCCACCACCGGCATCCGCGACACTGCCCGCTTGACCGCGGCGATGGCGCTCCAATCGGCCTCCCCGGAAAAGAACTGTGATGCCACGCGGCCGTGGACCGTCAGACAAGATGCCCCAGCCTCCTCGATGCGCTGCGCCACCTCGATGGCCGTGCGGCAATCGTCGCCGCAGCCGAGCCGGATCTTCGCCGTCACCGGCACGCCGTCGCACGCCTCGACGACGCGGGCAACGATGGCACCGACACGGTCGGGGTCGCGGAGGAGCCACGATCCACTCTGGGCCTTGACCGTCACCTGACGCACCGGACAGCCGAAATTGAGGTCGACGACACTCACCCGGAAGTCTTTCGCCAGCCGCCGACCGACGCGGGCGAGGTTGTCGGGATCGTTGTCCCACATCTGCACTGCCAGCGGCCGCGGTTCATCCCGCACCCCCCACAACCGGTCGGGATGCTCACCACGGTTGGTCTCCAACCAGATCGCGCTGCGGGCGGCGATCATCTCCGTCGCGAGCAATCCCGCCCCCCCGAACTCCCGCACCACCTGGCGATAGGCGTAGTTGGTGTAGCCGGCCATCGGCGCCTGAAGGATCGGCGGATCGACGACGACCGTGCCGATCTTCAGCGGGGCAAGGGCAGGGGTCGGTGTCGGGCCCGATGTCAGCGGCGGTGCGGATATCGGCGTGAGGGGAGCAGTGGCCATACCGAATCATCGCGGCCCGAGGCGCCGACGCAAGCCGTTCCTGGCATTCTCCGGCAGCCCACCGGGGGCGATCAGCCGCCAAAGGATGGGCCGGCGGTGGGGAACGGAGCGCCCCCGGGCGCGTTCGGCGGCGGAGCGAATCTGCCCGGTGCCAGCGGATTCGCCCCCGGGAGACCGACGGCCGGAGGGGTCTGGAGGATGGGGGTGCCGGCCGGGAAAACGTCTGGAGTCAGCGGCGGTTGGCCGGCCGGGAACGACTGCCCGGCCACGGGCACCACCCGGTCATTGCCGGCAAACGGTGGCACCGCTGCCATCGGCTGCCGCCAGGGGGTCGGTTGGCCGATGAGCATCGTGGCGAACTGCTCGTCAGGGACCGAGAGATCCGCCACGGCCATGACATACTCGGAGATGTCGAGGTTGTAGCCCCGAACGGCCCGGACGAAGGCCTCCCCTTGATCGGTCACCGCGTCGTGGGCGGAGAGGACCGCGCCGATCGGCTGGTTCCCCTGGGCATGGAGGGCCTCGATGGCGGTGAACCGGCGCTCCGCCGTCACGGCCGCCTCGGCCCGTGCCACCACCGCCGCATACTGCAGCGGCAATTGCCGATGAATGGCCCGCACCCTGCCGGTGGCTGGCCGCCCGGCGAAGATCGTGTCGAAATGGGTCTGGTAGGCAGCCGTAAGGGGACGATCGACGGGCCAGGGGGGGGGATCGGTGACCGGCAACCGGACGAGATCGACGATCTCCTGCTGCGCGGCGACGAGCTCGACGCCCGCCGAGGCGCTCTCGCCCCGGGCCGTCGCGGTGGCGAGATCGAGCAGCACCAGATCGTCGGGGCTCCCCCCCGGCGCCACGAGCACCAGGCGTTCCTCGGCTTCGGCCGCGAACCGCACCCTCGCCGCGGCCGCGGCGAGTTTCCAGTAGGCCTGGGTGATCCAGAGGCGGCGCGTCCTGTCGCCGGAACGCTCCAGGGCTTCCAGGAGCGCCAACGGGCGCGGCGGGGCGATGTCGGCGGTGGGGCTGCCGGCCACGAGCGGAAACGGCAGCTCGAGGCCCCGCGCGACGAGATCGGCCGCCGGGTTCGCCGGGGGGCGTGGCGGCATTGGGGGCAGGCTCCCCTTCGAGAAAGGGGGTGACGGGCCGTTCATCCCGCCACGCGTGACGGCCGCAGGCGCCGCCGATCGCACGAGGACAGAGACTGTCCCATCGGGGGATGCCGGCGGCGATCCACCGACCGTGGCCAGCGATTCACCCGGTCCCGAGCGGATGCTGTCGCCGGGGGGCTCCACCCCGTCGGCAGCGCGCTGGCCCGGACCGTTGGCGGGGGGATCGGTGGCGAACGGGGGAAGCGTGTCGACCCCGCCAGGCGGGAACGGCGCGGGGGGGGCGAGGCCGGCCCCGGGATCGTCGGGCAGCGGCGCCAGATCGTCTGCTGGTCGATCCACTCCCTCGCGCGCTGCCGGTTCGGCAGCGGGCGTGGCATCCGAGAAGGGAGGGGGTGGATCCTGTTCCGCGGCAAAGGCCGGCCGCGCCATCGGAAGCGCGAGAGCCATCCCCACCAGCCAGACGGCGGCGAAATGCTGCGGACCGGCGGAGCGGAGCGGCCCGCTGGAATCCATCTCGTTCCTCGACACTTTTCCACGCTCCCCCGGGGGTATGGGGGACGGGAGGGTCACAGGCAGGGCGGGCCGAGTCAACGCCGATCTGAGTTGTCCGCGGAGAAAAGTCATCCCCGACCTTTTTCCACTTTGTCGACCGCAGGAAACGCAGAGGGTCTCCTGGGTCGACGGCCGCCGCATCCGGCGGCGGCGACATGATCCACAGTCTTTTTGCGCCCCGTGGGAGAAGCCAACGGTCGCCCCGGTCAGGTGGCAGCCGGCCGAAGCGGGGCAAGCTGGGGGGCGTGATTCGGGCCGGGGGAATGAGCCGTTGGATCACCGCCCGGATCAGGAGGCCGAATCGAGATAGGGATCCTGACTCATCTGGATGTGGGCCTCGGCGCGTTGCCGCTCGACATACTCGAGCACCCGTCGCTGCCGGACATGTCGTCCCTCGACGAGGCGCTGCGCCTTTGAGAAGGACGCAAGGAGCCGCTCCGGATCGCGGTCGAGCCCGGCCCGGAGCCTGGCAACGACGCGTCGAGCCCGATCAGGGCCGTACCCTGCCACGAGGATGTCGTCGTCGAGGGAGACATACTGCCGCCAGGTGCCGGGATCCCCCTGCCGGCCACAGCGGCCGACGAGCTGTCGGTCGATCCGCGCCGAGTCGTGGAACTCGGTGCAGATGACGTGGAGCCCCCCCATCTCGGGCACCCCCTCGCCGAGCCGGATGTCGGTGCCACGGCCGGCCATGTTGGTCGAGACGGTGATCTGCCCCGGCTGACCGGCCCGGGCGACGATCTCCGCCTCGCGATCGATCTGCCGGGCATTGAGCACGGTGTGCTCCAACCCGGCCGCGGTGAGAAGGCGGGAGAGCTCCTCCGACTTGTCGATCGAGCGGGTCCCGATCAGAACCGGGCGACCCGAGGCATGGATGGCGACGGTCTCGGCGACGATCCGCTCGAACTTCTCCCCCTGGGTCGCGCAGACGACGGCAGGGAGGCGCTGGCGGATCGCAGGCCGGTTGGTCGGGACCGCGGCCACGCCCACATCGTAGGTGCGGCTGATCTCGGAGGCGCTCGTCGCGATCGTCCCCGTCATGCCGGCAAGGTGCGGCCAGCGGGCAAAGAGATCCTGGATCGTGATCCGGGCGGCGTGCCCCGAGGGCACGGTGACCTCGATCCCCTCCTTCGCCTCGACCGCCTGATGGAGCCCGTCCCGCCAGGTCCGCCCCTCCGCGGCCCGGCCGGTGAACTCGTCGATGATCACGATCTTGCCTTCGCGGACGACATACTGCCGGTCGCGGTTGAAAAACCGCTTGGCACGCAGGGCCCGTTCGACGGCGTCGTAGAGCGCCAGGAGGCTCAAGCTCTCGAGGAGCGGGGGGCGCTCGAGGGCACGGACGCGACTCCGCCCCGGCCCCAGAAGCTCGCAGCTCTGCTTCTGGACATCGACCTCGAAATCCTCGTCGATGTCGAGGAGGGCCGCGGCCCCGGCGGCGAAGCGAAACAACGATTCCTCGGTGGCCTGGGCCTCGCCCGGCGGCGACGAGATGATCAGCGGCGTGCGGGCCTCATCGATGAGCACGTTGTCGGCCTCGTCGACCAGCACGAACCAATACGGCCGCTGGAGGAGCTTCGAGGCCTGCGACGTGGCATCGCCGGTGAGCATCGCCCCGAGGTCGCCACGCCCCTCCGCGATCTCGCGCCCCATGAGGCGATCTTTGAGGAAGTCGAACCCGAACTCCTTGGCCGTGCCATAGGTGACATCCTTGGCGTAGGCCTCGCGGCGCTCGTCGAACCCCATCTGCGACTGGACGATGCCGACCGAGAGCCCGAGGACACGGAAGATCGGCTCCATCCACTCGGCGTCGCGTTTGGCGAGATAGTCGTTGACCGTGGCGAGATGGACCCCCTTCCCACAGAGGGCGTAGAGAGCCAGCGGGAGGGTGGCGACGAGCGTCTTCCCTTCGCCGGTCTGCATCTCGACGATCGCCCCGCGCACCAGCGCCACTCCGGCGAGGAGTTGCACGTCGTAATGCCGCATGCCGTTGGTGCGACGTCCGGCCTCGCGCGTCGCCGCGAAGCTCTCCACCATCAGCGACTCGATCGGCTCTCCCGCCTTGGCCCGGTAGGAGAGGGATCGGGCCGTGCGCCGCAGGGCGGCGTCGCTCAAGCCGGCCATCTCGACCGACAAGCTCTCAACCTCGGTGACGATCCTCCGCGCCGACGCATCGAGGAGCGAGCGCGAGCGCGAGCCCGGGGCGATCCCCTTGAGCCATCCGAGCAAGTTCGCCGCCATCCCCCCCATCCGCATCCCTTTCCGTTCAGCGGGGTTCGAATTGCTCACGGCTGGCAACCGGGATCTGGAGCTCGATCCGCTGTCGGCCACGAAACACACCCAGCGACACGTTGCGATTGGTGGGGGTGACGCTCACGAGGCTGACGAGGTGGTCGTCGTCATCGATCGGCTGCCCGTCGAACTCGAGGATCACGTCGTCGGGCTGGATGCCGGCCGTGTCGGCGGGCGATCCCTTCGTCACCCCTGACACCCTCGCCCCCACCGCCCGCACCATCCCCAGCCGCTCTGCGGTCTTCTGCGTGAAGGTCCGGTCGAGGGTGACGCCGAGATAGGCGCGGGCGACGGCGCCGTTCTCGACCAGCTGCCGGGCGACGAACATCACCATCGACACCGGAATGGCGAACCCGATCCCCTCGCTGCCGCCGGAATTGCTCGCGATCGCGGTGTTGAGGCCGATCACCTCGCCGCGGAGGTTGACCAGCGGCCCGCCGCTGTTCCCCGGATTGATGGCGGCATCGGTCTGGATGAAATCCTGGAACTTGACCCCCTCGTCGCCGAGCTCGAGATCGCGCCGTCCCTTCGCCGACACGATGCCGAGGGTCACCGAATGGGAGAGGCCGAACGGGCTGCCGATGGCGAGCACCGTGTCGCCGATCTGCACGCCATCGCGCTCGGCGAGCCGGGCAGCGACAAGGTCATTGCCCGTAATCGAGAGCGCGGCGATGTCGGTGGCCGGGTCGGTCCACATCCGCACCGGGCGCAGCTCGCGGCCGTCGTCGAGCCGGATGACGATGTTGTCGAGCTCGGCGCCATGGACGACATGCCGATTGGTGATCACGACGAGCCGATCGGAGACGCGGGCGATGACGCCCGATCCGGCCTCGTCCTCGTCGCCCGATTTCGCCCCCCGGGTCGGTTTTTGGGCCGGCTTGCGGGCGTCGATGTGCACGACACAGGGGCGCAGCAGCATCGTCAGGCGACGGAGTTGTGCGCCTTGGCGCTCGAGCTCCTCCGCATCGTGCTCGACCTGTGCATAGAGCCGGTCGCGTTCGTCGGAGGAGAGCCGCGAAGGACGGGCCGGATCGACTCTTCCCGCCGCATCCGCCAGGATCCCGGCGTTTCCATCGGATTCACCCCCCAGCGGGCCGACGGGAGGGGCGATTGGCTGCAGCGCGGGAGGCTCGTCAGCGCAGGCCGGTCGGAGCGCCACCAGCACCACCACCGCCAGGCGAACAAGGGCGAGCCATCTCGCCCCCCGGTTCGACGGCGTTGCACCCCACCTGCCGACCGGCACGCCCCCGACAGCGGCGACCATCCCCGCTCGGGGCCGGGAGGGGGCGGAGACGGTGGACGATAGGATCGGGCCCATGGACGTGACGCTCTCGAAGGCGAACGCGAGACTGCGCCATCATACCGCCGGCCATGGCCGGGGGGGCGTTTCCCGGGCCCTGCCGGGGGAACCCGCGCCCGCCAGGCTGAAAACCGCATGCCCGGGACCCCGCCGACCGTCACACGGCCGGTGAGGCATCAGGAGACGTCGATTTCGATGTCGGCCGAGGAGTCTTCGTAGGCCTCCCGGGTCGCCGCCATGCCACCGTTCCGCTCGATTTCGCGCTGGCACTCGATGCACATCGTCGCGTAAGGGAGGGCGTCGAGACGGGCCATCGGGATCTTCTTCGAACAGACCTCGCAGACTCCGTACTCACCGGCCTTCATCCGCTCCAGCGCGTTCTCGATATGGGCCAGTTCGCGGCTCTCGACCTCGGCCAGCTGCGAGCTGATCTCGTCCTGGGCGGTGTCGAGCGCGGCGTCGACGACGTCCCCCGTCGTCTCGCCATGGAGTTCCCGGAGCAGCGAAAGGTCGCCGGAGAGCGCGCTGCGGAGAGCATCGCGCCGGCGGACGAGGATCGCCCGGAGATTCACAAGTGCGTCTTTTCTGGCCATGATCATGATGCTCCTCGCCCACCCGGCTGCCCTGTCAATGCCCTGCCGACAGCGGTCGCACCAAATAATACGGGGCTGGTGGTGGAATGTTCGGCGTCGGGAAAACGTCCGTTTGTTTATCGAAAAAACGGGCGAAAAGGATCGTGACAGTTGGCGGGGACCGGAGACATTGCCCAGAGTTCCCCGCTCAAGGGATTCTGGAGAAGGGTGGCGGTCCCCCGGCGGCCGGCCGGTCACCGTGCCCCGGTCCGCCCCCCGCGAACCTCCGCACCGCGGGACGGATCTCTCGCGGCAGCGGCGATCACCTCCCAGGCGCCGAGGACGTCGGCCCGGCCGGTGAGCGTGCCCCCGACTGCCATCCGGATCGCGAAGCGACCACCGACGCGGGCATGACTGAAGAACACCGGCCCAGCGCGGTTGACCCGAGCGAGGAGCCCGGCCGTCGCGGCATCCCCCTCCCGGAGTGCGAACGTCACCAGCGCCAGGCTCGGGCTCGAAAGGATCTCGAAGGCCGGATCGGCCGCCGCGAGATCGGTGAACTCGGCCGTCCATGCCACGTGGTCCCGGACACGCTGCCGAAGGGCTTCCCCCCCGATCATCCGCAGCACCATCCACAGCTTGAGGGCCCGGAACCGGCGGCCGAGTGGCACCTGCCAGTCGCTGTAGTCGACCACGGCCCCGGCATCGCCGACGGCCGTCCGGAGGTAATCGGGCTTCGTCGTCAGGGCGCTTGCGAGGGCCTGTCGGGAGGCGATCCAGAGACAGTGGCAGTCGAAGTTGACGAGCATCGACTTGTGCGGGTTGGTCCCCCAGCTGTCGGCAAGATCAGCCCCGTCGACGATCCTCGAGCGGAGCTCCGGGCAGATCGCGGCCGTCCCGGCCCAGGCCGCATCGACATGGAGCCAGGCGCCGTGGAGGCGGGCGATCGCGCCAATCGCCTCCACCGGGTCGATCGCCCCCCGCGCGGTCGTGCCGACGGTGGCGACGACGAAACAGGGAACTCGGCCGGCTGCCGAATCGTCGCGCATCGCGGCCCCGAGGAGATCGGGGCGAAGCCGGCCGGCGCCGTCGGTATCGATCCGGCGGATCGCCGCGGGGAGGAATCCGGCGATCTTCGCCCCCTTGACGACACTCGAATGGGCATCGGCACTGGCGTAGACGATGCGTTGCCCCGTGGCGTTGGCCGCTGCTCGCTGGCGTGCCGCCACCAGACAACACAGCAGCCCGCTCGAGGCGGAGTCTTGGATCATCCCGCCGCCTTCGCCACCGAGGCGGAAGCGATCGGGGAGGCCGAGGAGCTGCCGGAGCCAGTCGACGACGACCCCTTCGAGCTCCGACGCCGCCGGCGACGTCGTCCACAGCATCCCCTGGATCCCGAGGCCGGCGCTGATCAATTCCCCCAGAATCGAGGGGGCGGAGGCATTGGCCGGGAAGTAGGCGAAGAAACCCGGATGCTGCCAGTGCGTCAGCCCCGGCACGATAATCCGATCGAGATCGCCGAGGACGGCGGCGAGCGATTCTGGCGCCTCGGGGGCCGCGGCGGGGAGCCGGGCCGCGATCTCCCCCGGCTCGACGTCCGACAGCACCGGGCGATCCGGCAGCGACGCCCAATAGTCGGCGATCCAGTCGATGACGACCCGCCCCTCGCGCCGGAAGGCTTCGGGGTCGAATGGGAGGCCGCTGGCCCGGGGCAGGCGCGCGGAATCGCCGGGCTTCGGCATCGGTCATTCTCCCTGGAGCGTGAGCACGAGCCGACGCGGACCACCACGGTCGCGGTGTTCGCCGAGATAGATCCCCTGCCAGGTCCCGAGGAGGAGCCTGCCGTCCCGGACGGGGATCGTCACCGAGCTGCCGACGAGCGCCGCCTTGACGTGCGCCGGCATGTCGTCGCTCCCCTCGAGCGTGTGGGAATAGGGAAAATCCTCTCGGGCGATCCGGTCGAGGGCCATCGCCAGATCGCGGGGGACGTCGGGATCGGCATTCTCGTTGATCGAGAGGCTCGCCGAGGTGTGGCAGACAAAGGCATGGAGGAGGCCGACGCGGATCGCCGCCAGCTCGGGGAGGGCGTCGACGACGATCCCGGTGATGACATGAAACCCGCGGGGAAGGGGAGGGAGGCGGAGCTCACGTTGGTGCCACATGGGGAGTTTGGGAGGGGCGACTTCGGCCTCACTGCCCCTCCGCCCCGAAGCACCACACCGTGCCGTCACCGGATGCCATGACGAGGCATCCGGCGGCCACCGCCGGTGACGACGCGAAGCCGTTGCCGGCGTCGAACTCCCACAGGATCTCGCCGTCGGTCGTCCGCAGGGCCACGACCTTGCCGGCCGAATCGCCGACGATCGCCGCCAGACCCGCAGAATCGCCCTCAGCAGTGGCGCCGAGATGGACGACAATCGGTGAGCCATCGACCCGCCCGCGCATCCCCTGCCGCCAGGCCCGCGCGCCATCGGCGATCGCGAAGGCCTCGATGGCCCGGCCACGGGTGCCGACCACCGCGAGGTCGCCGGCAATCGCGGCACTCGAGCGGTACGCCTGGCCATTCCCCTGGGGCACGAGTTTCCAGGCAACCTTCCCCGCCGTCACATCGATCGCCCAGAACACCCCCCCCTCGCTCCCGAACAGAGCCAGGCTCCCGGCGGCGGCGGGGGTCGTGCCGGTGGGGCCGTCGATCGCCACCGCAACATCCTCGGTGCCGGTCGCGGCATCGATGACATGGAGCTTGCCATCACAGCCGGCCAGGAGCACCTTCCCGGCTGCCACCGTCGGCGAGCAGCGGATCTGGTCGGCGATGGTGTGCTTCCAGAGGACCTTTCCATCCGCGAGCGCCAGACAGGCGAGCGTCGCATCCTGCGAGCCGATGAGGACACGCGGCCCGTCGTCGCCAGGGAGGAGCGTCGGCCCCCCCGACACCTCACCCTCGGTCTCGTGGGTCCAGAGGATTTGGCCGCTGGCGACGTCGAACGCCCGCACCATCCCGGCTCCATCGCCGACGACGACGAGCGGCACCCCGGGATCGGTCGACACCGCCGCCGCCGACGGAAAGCCGACGTCGGTCTTGAACGACCAGACGGTCTTCCCATCGACGAGATCGAGGCAGTAAAAGGTGCCGTCGAGGTCGCCGACGAAAATCCTCCCGCCGGCAACGACCGGCGTCGCCTCGAAGGCGGTCTTTTCGAGTTGCCGGTGCCAACGTTCGGCCAGCGGCAGGGTGATCCGGGCCGCGGAGCGCCCCGTTCCGGCGAGGACGCCGCGGAACATCGGCCAGGCTTCGGCCGCCGCCTCGTCGCCGGGCTCGGCGCCGATCGCCGCGTTCACCCCTGCGAAAATCGCCAGCAGCACGATCACGCGCCACGAGAGCGATCGAGGGCCGGTGCGACTCGAGAATCTCATCGGGCCCTCTCGTAGAGCTTCGCCAGATCGTCGACGGCGACGGGGCGTGGATTGAAGCCGGCCGTCCACTGGCTTGCGGCGGCAGCGGCGAGAAACGCGAGATCGGGCGCCGCGATCCCGGCCGCGGAGAGCGAGGGGGCGAGTCCCCCGGCCGCCACGACCCCCTCGAGCCAGGCGGCGAGCCGCTCCCCCGCCTGATGCCCATGTGTCCTCGTCCCGTCGGGAAGCGCGGCGACGAGCTCGGCGTAAGGGGAATCGTCGCCGGCAGCGTTGAAGCGGACGACATGGGGGAGCATCATCCCGACCGCCTGCCCATGGACGACGTCGTGGACCGCGGTGAGCGGATTGGCAAGGGCATGGGCGGCACCGAGCATCGAGTTCTCGATCGCCATCCCGGCCCACGCGGCCCCGAGTTGAACCGCCTCCCGGGCCGCGACATCGCCGGGATCGGCGAACACGCGAGGCAGTCCGGCGGCGAGGAGACGGAAGGCTTCGCGCGAAAACAGTCTGGAGGCGGGCGTCGCCGCCCGGCTGACGTGGCTCTCGACGGCGTGCGACAGGGCATCGATGCCGGTCAGTGCCGTCACACCCGGCGGCTGCGTAAGCGTCAGCCTGACGTCGAGGATCGCCACCCGGAACGCCGCCCGCGGGTCGCCACAGGCCATCTTGACGTGGGTTTCGGCGTCGCTGATGAGCGCGAAGGATTGCGTCTCGCTCCCGGTGCCCGCCGTCGTCGGCACGCCGATCGAGGGAAGCAGCGGACCGGTCGCCTTGCCACGGCCGTGGTAGTCGTGCATCCGGCCGCCGCAGGAATGGACGAAGTTGATCCCCTTCGCGCAGTCCATCGAGCTGCCGCCACCGATCGCCACGATGACGTCGGGGTGGACCCGGCGGGCCGCCTCGACGCCGGCGGCGACATGAGCGGTGGTCGGATTCTCGCCGACAGCGGTGAACGTCGTAACGGCGAACCCCGCCGACTCGAGCGCCGCGATCCCCAGCCCCGTGTGCCCCACCCTCTCCACCCCCGGATCGCTGACGACCAGCGCCCGGTTGCCGCCGAGCTCACGGGCCAAGCCGCCGAGCCGAGCGACCGCTCCGGGCCCGACGACCAGCCGCGTGGCGGCCCGGAACTCGAACGGCTGTGGGGTGGGGATCATGGTGCGGTTCGCCTGCGCGGGGATCAGGCAACACTGGCACCCGCCAGCACCTGGAGGGCCCGCGAGCGGTAAAGGAAGTCGATGATGTTCCCCTCGTGGGGCTGGAGCCAGTCGAGCTTCGTCGTCGGCACGGGCCCGAAGTTGAGGCGATCGATCTCGGTGCAGTCGATGAGAGCGCGCTGGAAAGCGGGATCCTCGGTCAGCGCGGTGCCGACGAGCGTCGGGCCGATCTTCTCGAGCATCTGCCCTTGGGGGCACTTCACCACCACCACGAACGGGAACATGTACTCGGCCTTCGCGATCAGCGGCTCCGGGCTGCTGCAGTGGGCGACGACAGGCCGCAGCCAGCCGCACCGCTCCCCCTCCACCAGCCGCGGGCCGTACGTCTCGGTGGGATGGCTCACCCCATGCGCCGCCAGCCCCGCTTCGATCTGCCCCCAGGTCGCCTTCGCGGCGCCGGGGATCGTGAACGCCGCGAGCTTCGCATTGGGATCGTCGGGAGGGAGGACATCGACCGGCCCGAGCCGCTCGGCCAGGGCTGCGGCGATCGCCTCGGTGTGCCGGCTCGCCCAGATCGCCGAGCAGTTGATGCAGCCACGGCCGCCGTTGATGGCGACGCTCTCCACCATCATGTCGAGGTGGTCCTCCCAGCGGTCGACGACGTCATCGCCGATGAGGATCTTCGAGAACCCGGGCCCGTGGACCTGCACGCCGGGATTGCCCCGGTACTGCTCGACCGTCTTGGCACTCCCGAAGATCATGCTCCGCTTGCAGGAGGCGAGGATCGAAGCCCCGACGTCAGTGGCCCCCGGATAGAGCCCGATCGCCTCGGCGGGAATCCCCGCTTCGATCATCGCTGCCGCCATCCGGTACGGTGTCCAGGGCTCCTGGCCCCCCGGCTTCATGACGAGGCCAACACCGAGGGCGATCACCGGCAGCCAGAGGGTGTGAACGCCGGGGGAGTTTGACGGCAAGACGAGCCCGAGAACCGGCGACTGCGCCTGGTAGCTGACGACGACATCGCGGTGCTCGCGGCCGTAGCCCTTCCAGAAGATCTCCGGCGGCAGGCCGCGGGAGAGGGCGTCGAGCATCCGATCCATGTTGGAGAGCACAAACATGTTCTTCTGCATGTTCGCCCGGCAGAGCGTCTCCGGCATCCCTGTCGTGGCCGACTGCTGCTTGACGAAGTCGTCGGGCGATTGCTTGGTGTCGCCGACGGCGAGCGTGCCGTGGGCATAGAGATTCCCGGCCGTCTGCAGCCGCTCGACGACGTCCTCTGGATCGAGCGACAAAAGCGCTTCTCGCGCCTTGGCCGCCTTCTGCATGTCGCGGCCAACGAGCGCCCCGCCGACCTGACTGACCTCCGCCACCGGCTCGCCGGTGAGGAAGTGGACGAGCTTCGTCCGTTCGATCGACTCGTAGGGCTTACCGAACCGGTAGGCGGGCAGATGCATCAACAGGACTCCTGCAAAGTTTTCGAGAGAGATCCCAGATCGAAGTCAAAACCAACCGTCGAGGCCCCCATAAGGAAGCGCCCGCGGTCGCCCGGAGGTGCGACCGCAAGCCTCCACCCCAAGCCCGCCGGGGCCACGATGGCCCGGCGGGCGTGCAATCAGTACACGCCGACGGTGGTCGAGGAGGCGAGCTCACGGAAAGGGCGCACGCCACTGATGCCGTCCCAGGGGTATTTCGCGTAGGGAAGCTCGCGCTCTCCCTCGTCACGCTCGAGGAAGCCGGGCACGAACGTCTCCTTCGTGAGGGTTGTGAGCTTGACTCGCCCCGTGCCACCGTAAGGGACGACGGTGTTCGTGTCATCGAAGTCGACGACCTCGATCACCGCGCGCGGCTGCGGGGCGTAGTAGGCGATCGTGTAGCCATCGGCCGCCACCACTGGCCTGGAGGCCGCCAGCCCCATGAGCGTGTTGCCGTAGGTGGGGGTCATGAAGGCGCCGTCGAGGAGCTCCTCCACGGCGAAGCGGGTCCACTGCGGGGTGAACTCGGTGCCCCCGGAGAAGATCCCGGTGATCCCGGCCTTGCGGATCGTCGTCCCGCGTTTCTCGAGGCCGAGCGCCAGCGACTCGAGGAGCTTCGGCGTCGTGAACATGCATTTCACGTCGTGGCCCGCCTCGAGGATCGTGATCGCCTGGTCGATGCAGTGCTGCTTGTAAGCCTCGAGATGCTCCATCCATCCCTTCTGAATGAGCTTGACGACCCAGCGCGGGTCGAGATCGACGCAGAAGCAGATACCGCCGCGGTGTTGGGCGAGATGCTCGATCGAGAGCCGCAGCCGCCGCGGCCCCGACGGCCCGAGCATCAGCCAGTTGGCGCCGCGCGGGAAGTATTCATCGGGGAGCGTGTCGCTGAACTGCTCGTAATCGGTGCGGAAGTCGCGCATGTTGACGCGCGACTTCGGCACGCCGGTGGTGCCACCGGTCTCGAAGACATAGGCGGGCTGGCCGGCAAAGCCCTTGGGGATCCAGCGCGTCACCGGGCCACCCCGGAGCCATTCGTCCTCGAACGGGGGGAACTTCTTCAGGTCGTCGTAATTCTTGACCTCGGTGATCGGATTGAACGTCAGCGACTTCGCATACTCCAGCCAGAAGGGGCAGCCGGTGGAGGGGTGGAAATGCCAGGCCATCATCTCCACGGCATGGGCATCGAGGGTCGCGCGGGCCTGCTTCACGGCGGCTTCGTCGGCAACCTGGAACACCGGCTTTGGGGCGGAAACGTCAGTCGACATCGCGGGGTCTCGGGAGGGGAGGGGGATTCAATCCGCAGCCGCCATCGACGGCACGGACACGGACGAAAACGAAAAAGTGATGGCTAGAAAAGGGATCAGCCGTCCGCCGGCGGGGTCGCCGCGGGGGCTCCGAGTTGGGCGAAGAGCTGCAGCACCCCGTTGAAGTGGGCGAGCCGCGGGCCGTAGCGATCGATGAACTCGCCGAGGGCATACTCGCTGTCGGTGAAGTTCTCGGCGTTGTCGAAGGCCTCCGTGGCCACCCCGGCGAGGAACTCGGTGTGAACCTTGGCCAGCGACTCGGCGGCCTGTCGGCAGGAGCGGGCCAACTCGGGATTGGCATCCTTCCAGGCCTTGAGCTCCGCTGCCCGCTGCCGCTGCTGGAGCGACACCTGCGAGACGAGCTCCGTGAGCAGCTCGCACTGGCGGGAGAGAAGCTCGATCTGCCGCTGCTGCAGCAGGATCGATTCCCCGAGCAGATGCCGCGTCTGCGGGTCGGGCGCGGCCCCGCCCGGAGTGATCGAATTGGCGGAGATGTCGAGTTGCGTGAACACGGGGGGAAAATCATTCATGGCACGGCCCGTCGATGGGGAAAGAGGGAACCGACCAAGATTCTACCCAGGCCCACGGGAATGGTAGTCCTCCGGCCCCCGTTCGGCCGGGCAGGGTGGCGATTCCCGTCAGGGTTTCCCCAGCCTACGGCGGCGGGGTCGCCGTCCCCCCCGGGCGGCCGAGGAGCGTTCCCGCTTCTCAAGTGGCGCGTCCCGTCACCCGATGCAAGGGGCGGGTGGGGAGACGGTTCCCTGCGGATCCGCGGCCGACGACCCGCGGAACGACCGCCTCACGGCGGGCGAAGGCATGGGGGAACGGTGGACAACAACGACACTACGCTGACCTTCGGGTTCCTCACCACCGTCGATTCGCCCACCCACGGTGTTTTCGGCGGCTATCTCGTCGTCGACGCCACGGGACGACCGCTGGAGTTCCACTGCACGACGCCGGTCAAGGTGTCGCGAGCGCAGCAGATCCTCTACGGGGCAACGCTCCCCGGCCATCTCCATGGCCGGCAGATCGGTGCCAATCTCCTCGCCGAAGCCACCTCCCGTCCGCTGGCCGTCCTCGTCGACGCCGAATCGCTCCTCCATGTCCGCCCCCACACGCCCCTCCCGGTGGGAATCGTCCGCCGATCCGATCCGGCCCAGCCGGCGCCGGGCGGCGACGAGACCGTCGTGCGATTCGGCACGACGACGGTCAGCCTGCCGGCCGACCGGCATAACCGTGTGATCGAAGGGCTCACGGCCCTGGCCGGTGCGGTCGACCTCGGCGAGCCGTTCGAGCGGATCCGGGCGGCGATCGACGAGGCCCAGCGGCACTGACCCGTGGCCCGGGCCACGGCCGCGACGGCCACCGTCACGGGGACACCACCGGACCGATCGATCGGGACGCGGAAGGAAAAGCCATGGCGCAGTCAAGCGAACGCGACACCCCGTCGAGGGGCGCCGAGCCACCCCGGCCCTCCGGCGGCGGGAGCCACGCCCTGCGGAGCGCGGATCTCGCGCTCCCGGCGGCGACGATCAAACCCCGCCTGTCGATCGAAGCGCTGCTACGGCCACGTGTCCTTCGGCTTCCGTTGGCCGGTACGACGCCGGCGGTGGCGTCGATCGGTCTCCTCGATGCCGCCCCGAAGGTCTCGAGCTACCTCTTCCCGCGGCTGGCCACCCCCGCCCGCATCGCTCCTCCCCGGCCCGTCCTCCCCCAGCCGGTCACCGTGCCAGCGCCGACCGCCCCCGCGTTAGCCGCAGAGAAAATGGCTCGGCCGGGACGGACACGGATCGCCCCACCGGGGGATGTCGTGCGGATGGAAGAGCGGCTCTGGTTCCTCCTCCAGCCCGACCTGGAAACGCTCCTCCGCTCCTGCCATCTCGATTTCCCCCGCCAGCCGTTCCCTTTCCAGCTCGAGGGGATAGCGTTTCTCATGCCACGGCACGCCGCCGTCCTCGCCGACGAGATGGGCCTCGGCAAGTCGATGCAGGCGATCTCCTCGATCCGCCTGTTGATCCATGCCGGCGAAGTCCGTCGGGTCCTCGTCGTCTGTCCGAAGGGGCTGGTGTCGAACTGGGTGCGAGAGCTCGGCGACTGGGCCCCGGAGATCCCGGTGGCGGTGATCGAGGGGGATCCGCAGCGCCGTCGCTGGCAGTGGGCCCTGGCGGATGTGGCCGTGAAGGTCGCCAACTACGAAAGCGTCGTCCGCGATCGGGAGCTCGTCGCCGAGCTGAAGGCCTCGTTCGATCTCGTCGTCCTCGACGAGGCGCAGCGGATCAAGAACTCCGCCAGCCAGACCAGCCATGCCATCCGAGCCCTGTCGCGGCGCCGCAGCTGGGCCCTCACCGGCACCCCGGTGGAGAACTCGGCCGACGACATCGTCGGGCTGTTCGAGTTCGTCGCCCCGGGGCACCTCGACGAACGGATGTCACCGCGGGCCCTCGGCGCCGCCGCAGCGGACCATGTCCTCCGCCGGACGAAGGACAAGGTTCTCAAGGATCTCCCCCCGCGTCTCAATCGCGACGAACGGATCGAGCTCACGCCCGAACAGCGCGAGACCTACCGCCAGGCCGAGGAGGATGGCGTCCTCCGGCTGGCCGAGATGGGGCGCTCGGCGACGATCCGCCACGTCTTCGAGCTCGTCCTCCGGCTCAAGCAGGTCTGCAATTTCGACACCCACTCGGGCGAGAGTGCCAAGCTCGATTGCCTCAAGGCCGATCTCGAGGAGGTGCAGGCCAGCGGCCGGAAGGCGCTGGTCTTCAGCCAGTGGGTTGAGACGCTCGGCAAGCTCGAGAAGGAGCTCATGCCCTTCGGGGCGCTGCAGTACCACGGCGGGATGTCGACGGCGGCTCGCGACGAGGCGATCCGGCGCTTCAAGACCGACCGCCGCCACTCCGTTCTTCTCCTCTCCTACGGCGCCGGCGCCGTAGGGCTCAATCTCCAGTTCTCGCAGTACGTCTTCCTCTTCGACCGATGGTGGAACCCGGCCGTCGAGGATCAGGCCGTGAACCGGGCTCACCGGATCGGCGCCGCCGGCGCCGTCACCGTCACCCGGTACCTCGCCGCCGACACCATCGAGGAGCGGATCGACGAGGTGCTGCGGAAGAAGCGCGACCTCTCCGAGCTGATTCTCTCGCAGTCCGAGCCTTCCGAGGCAGGGAGAACAGGGTTGACGGTCGACGAGCTCTTCGCGCTGTTCAAGCTGCCGACCCCGGGCCGGTCGGCGGCGGCCTGAAGCCCCCGACAGACCGGCCGCCAAACCGTCATTTCCCGTACGTGGCAAACCCGGATGCCGCCGGCGGACGGACCTTGCCAGGCGTCGTCGACATCACCGGAGCCTGCCCCTGACGCACGATGACAAACTGCCTGGTCGCCGTGGCCGCACGCGCCGGTGTCAGCGGCTGCGGCTGCGTCGTCGGCGTGATCGTGATCGTGGTGGCCGACGACGTGCCCCCCTGCCCGCCGGTCGGACTATTCGACGTCGAAGCCTGGCTCGACGACGTGCGGACTGTCACAACGACGCCCCAGCCGCCGGTGAGGATCCCCGTCGCGACGCCCGACGAGCCGCTCCCTGATCCGCCACTGCGGCCCCCGCCCGCCGTCGATGCGAGCGGACCATTCGGCGTGAACGACTCGGCCCGGCCATAGTTGACGGTGTAGCCGAGATCGGCGAGCGCGCCGAGCGTGACCCGGCTCAAGGGATTGCGCCCCTCGTCGGCGTACGGCGTCATCAGTTCGCTGCCGAGGTAGTTCTCGTCCCAGTGGCCGAGCACGTAGGGCTGCACCGGCACGGCCGTCGCCGTGTTGCCGTAGCTTTGATACTGCGCGATCGCGTTGGCGCCGACGTAGGTCGGCGTGTCGGTCTTGGCTCCGTCAATGAGCTTCAGATCCGGGAAGTCCTTGAAGAAATTCTGGTACTTCCAAAAGCTCCCGATCCCGAGGGCGTGACCCATCTCGTGCGTGAGGACGGCCGTCAGATTCGCGAAGTCGGTGTCGGCCGGATCGATCCCGGTCGTCCCCAGGTAGGCGGTGTGGTTGCCTTTGGGATCGTTGCTGCGGATGGCAGGCTTGGTGCCATCCGGGTCCATCGGCCAAGCGTTGGCGAGGACCCCATCCTTGCCGTCCGACTTCATTCCGCCGATCAGCCCCATCTGGACGTTCATGAGGAAGTCGTCGATGAACTTGCCACCGACGACCACCGGCGGGAGATCGGCGATGATCGCCGACTGCCACTTGTTGACCGCTGCCTTGGCCGCCCCCTGGACGATCAACGGCACGTTGCCGATGAAGTTGATGTCGATCTGGAAGCCTTCGCGGTCGTTGACGATCGAAGTCGTCGACGAGGCCGCGACGATCTTGCCGTTGGTCACCGCCGACAGCACCACGGAGAAGTCGGAGGGCTTCGGCGCCCGCACCGGGGCGTTGGCAAGGACCGGGACGGCAATCGTCTTGAACGTCTCGTTGCCGCGGAACGTCAGCGTTCCGCTGGTTGCCTTGAAGTCGACCCCCGCCGCCGCGCCGCCGTTTCGCGTGGCGTACTTGAGGGTCACCGGGGAAGCGCCCGGGGCGCGGTCGAGGCTGACGGTGAAGAGCGCATCGGTGCCGCGGATCCCGTAGGACGGCGCCGTCACCCAGACCTGTGGCACAGACGACTTCGATCCGGGCGAGGAATTGAGCGTCAGGCCGTTCCCACTCCCGCCGACATTCGCCTCGAGCGTGAGGTCGTCGGCCGAAGTGACTCCCGAGACGGTGCAGAATGCACAGCAGCACTTCGTTCCCGACTCAGCCGCGGCGGCTTCGGGCGCGGAGACGGACTCGGCCATGTCAATCGGGGCCACCGCGGGAGCCGACTGCCCGTCACCGGTCGCCGCTCCGTCTGCCTGCGCCGATCCGGCCATCGATGCGAGGTAGGAATCGAGCGCCAGGCAGGTGGCGCACATCACCTGCCGGGCTTCCAGGGACTCGACCCCGAGATCCCGGCTCGGCTTCGACGAACCCTGGTTGGAAAACGAGCGGTGGTTCCTCGACATGACATGCACCTCGGAGTCTCTGGATGGGGCACCCGTCACCGGCATCATTGACCGAGCGACGGAAGTCCGGAGGGAAGGGGAGTTGATGGTGGTTTGGACGCGATCGGGACCCGGTTAGGGAAGAGAGGCTCGTTGGGCCTGCTGGGGCGATCTACGCTCCCGGCGGACCGGTGGTTCACTCCGCCTTCGGCACTTCGACGGGGCCGGGACCGCAGGATCATGTCAATCCCCCGGAGGAGGAGGGGGTATTGGTGCATCGGCCCGCGGCCCCTCCGTTCTCCACCAGGGGCGAAGAGAGAGAAGGCGATAACGGATCTGCCGATTCCGCAGTCCCCTCACCCCCGTCGATCGACTTTGATGAGAGCATACCTTCCCGACGATAGCTGCACCAGTTTTCGGTCGCTGTGGAGCCCGTCGGGCGGGGCGGATAGGCTCGCATTTCGGCGCTCGACCGCAAGGGCCGCCGCCCGCTCGACGCCGGGGCCACGAGACCGCACCCCCCATGACCTGCCGTTACGACTACGACGTGATCGTCATCGGGGCCGGCCACGCCGGGGTCGAGGCGGCCTGTGCCGCGGCCCGGTTGGGAGCCCGGACGGCCCTTCTCACGGGGAATCTCGACACCGTCGGGCAGATGAGCTGCAACCCGGCCATAGGCGGCGTCGGCAAGGGGCAACTCGTTCGCGAAGTCGACGCCCTGGGGGGAATCATGGGGCGCGCGATCGACGCCACCGGAATCCACTTCCGCGTCCTCAACCGCTCCAAGGGACCGGCGATGCACGGCCCCCGGGCCCAGGCCGACAAGCGGCTCTACCAGTTCGAGGTGAAGCGGCTGGTCGAGGAGATGGCGGGGCTCGATCTCCGCCAGGAGCTCGTCGACGGCCTCCTCCTCGAGCCACACCCGGCCGCGCGGGAGACGAGCCCCCCGCTGCGGGCTGTCGGCGTCCGGGTCGTCGGTGGGGCCGAGTACCGGGCGACGACGGTCGTGCTCACCACCGGCACCTTTCTTCAGGCGATCATGCACACCGGCGAGGCGAAGACTCCCGGGGGGAGGGCAGGGGAGGGGACGACGTCGGGGGTCAGCCGGAGCCTGACCGAGGCCGGCATCCGCCTCGCGCGTTTCAAGACCGGCACCCCCTGCCGGCTCTCCGCCCGGTCGATCGACACGTCACTTCTCGAGCGCCAGCCGGGCGACGCCCACCCGCAGCCCTTCTCCTTCCTCACCGACACCCTCCCTGTCGACCAGATCGACTGCTGGATGACGCGGACGAATCCCGCCGTCCACGCCCTGATCCGTGCCAATCTCCATCGGGCGCCGATGTACAGCGGCCAGATCGAGTCGCGCGGGCCGCGCTACTGCCCGAGCATCGAAGACAAGGTGGTGCGGTTTGCCGACCGCGATTCGCATCAGCTGTTCCTCGAGCCGGAGGGGCGGCGGACGCAGGAGGTGTATGTCAACGGGATCTCGACGAGCCTGCCGCGGGATGTGCAGGACGCGATGATCCGCCTCGTGCCGGGGCTCGAAAACGCTCGGATCATGCGCTACGGCTATGCCGTGGAATACGACTACGCCCCCCCCGATCAGCTCACACCGTCGCTCTCGAGCAAGCGGGTTGCCGGCCTGTTCCTCGCCGGGCAGATCAACGGCACGACCGGCTACGAGGAGGCGGCGGCACAGGGAATCGTGGCCGGGGCCAACGCTGCCCTCGCCGCGGCAGGGCGCGAACCCTTCATCCCCGACCGCGCAGAGAGCTACATCGGCGTCCTCGTCGATGATCTCGTCACCCGTGGGGTCGACGAGCCCTACCGGATGTTCACCAGCCGGGCCGAGCACCGCCTCGCCCTCCGCCACGACAATGCCGACCGACGGCTGACGCCGGTGGCGGCCCGCCACGGGCTCGCCGAGCCCGCTCGCGTCGCCCGATTCACCGAAAAGCTCGCCGCCATCGAGGCGACGCGGGGGGTGCTCGGGGCAGCGCGGGTCGGCGGCGTGTCGCTTCTCGACATGCTCCGCCGCCCGGAGTTCACCTGGACCGACGCCGTGGCGGCCTCTCCCTCCCTGGCTGCGGTGCCGGCGGAGGTGGCGGGCCAGGTGGCCTGCGACATCCGCTACGAGGGCTACCTCGGACGGGAGCGGGAACGGATCGCCAAGCGTCGGGCCGAGGGGGACCGGCCGATCCCGGAGGGGCTCGATTGGGCCGCCATCCGCCACCTCCGCGCCGAGGCCCGCGAGCAACTCGCCCGGATCCAGCCGCGCACGCTCGCGCAGGCCGGCCGGGTGAGCGGGATCACCCCGGCCGACCTCGCCCTGGTGCTCGTCCACCTTCAGGGCCGCGTCGGCCCGAGGGACGCGAACGATCAGGTCTGACCCCCACTTGGAAACGCCGTCGATGCGCATCGTTCACATCACCGCCGGGGCAGGGGGGAGGATCTGCGGATCGTGCCTCCATGACAACGCGCTGGTCCGCGCGCTGCGGCAGCGCGGCCGCGACGCGATCCTCCTTCCGGCCTACGTCCCCACCACCACCGACGAGGAGAATGTTGCCGAGCGGCGCGTCGTGATGGGGGGGGTGAATATCTGGCTGCAGGAGTTCGTCCCCTTCTTCCGCCACACCCCCTGGTTTCTCGACCGGCTCCTCGACGGTCGCCGCCTCCTGACATGGCTCGCGGGGCGGACGGGGCAAACCAAGCCGGAGGATCTCGGCGCGATCACCGTCTCGGCGCTCGAGGGGGAGGCCGGACACCAGCGCAAGGAGGTGGAGAAGCTCGTGCGCCTCCTGCGGGACGAGCTCGTGCCCGATGTCGTCCATCTCTCCAACATCCTCCTCCTCGGGCTGGCGCGACCGATCCGCGCGGCGACCGGCGCGGCGATCGTGTCGAGCCTTTCCGGTGAGGACATCTTCATCGGCCAGCTCCCCACCGCGCACCGCGACCGGGTTCTCGGTCTCCTCCGCGAGCGCGCCGGCGACGTCGACCGGTTCGTCGCCTTGAACCGGGCCTTCGCCGACCAGATGGCCCCGGTGCTCGGGGTCGCCCCGGAGGCGATCGCCGTCGTGCCCCATGGCGTCGATGCGAGCGGCTTCCCGGCCACACTCCCCGATCTCCTGGCCCGACGGCGGGCCCGTGATGGCCGGCTCCGGATCGGCTTCCTCGCCCGGGCCTGTCCGGAAAAGGGTCTCGACGTTCTCATCCGGGCCGTTGCCCGGCTGGCGGCAACGCACGACGTGACCCTCGTTGCGGCGGGGGCCGAGATCGAGGCGGAGCGCCCCTACCTCGATCGCTGCAGGCAACTCGCCGCCGAGCTCGGCCTCGCCGACCGCTTCGAATGGCGGGGGCAGGTCGACCGGGCCGGGAAGCTCGCCCTCCTCACCGAGGTCGACCTGTTCGCGATGCCGACAACGCACCCCGAGGCGAAGGGGATCCCGGTCCTCGAAGCCTTCACCGCCGGCCTCCCCGTCGTCGCCTCCGATCATGGCGCGTTCCCGGAGTATGTGGGGCGCGATCCCGCCACCTGCCTCGGGCTGCTGTGCACGCCGGGCGACCCGGCCGCCTTCCACGCGGCGCTGCTGATGCTCGCCGACGATCCGGGTTTGGCTGAGCGCATGGGGCGGGATGCCTTCGCCACGGCCCGGGAGCGTTTCACCCCCGACGCGATGGCTGCGGGCCACGAACAGCTCTACGCCGAACTCCTCGCCGCGCGGAAACGCTGATCGGCCGCGGCCCGTTCCCCGGGATCGTCACTTCCACTGCCACAAGTCGCCGTCGGCGAGCACGCTCCGCGGGGCGTCGCTCTCGAGCCAGGCCCGAGCCGCCGCGTCGCCGCGCAGAAAGGCATCGAAGAAGGCGGTGGAGAGGGCGAGAACGACCCGGTGATGGTTGGGATCGCGGGGCCGCTTGCTCCCCGGCAGGACGCGGTCGCCGAAGGCCTGGTGCTCCCCTTGGAAGAGGACGAGCTCGTACTTTTCCCCCGGCGGCAAGCTCGCAAATACCGCGCGGCGGGATTGCGGCGTGGCATTCCCGACCGGCGAGTCATCCTCCGTTCCGGTCATGATCATCCACGGGATGGCGACGCCACCGAAGGCTGTCGCCCCATCGCCGATCCGCGGCAGCGACGGGCTCATGAGGAGCGCCGCTCCGATCCGCTGATCGGTAAACGGCCGCCGTCCGTCAGCCGTTCTTTGCCCGGTCACCCCCTGGGCGGTGACGGCGCCGAAGGAGTGGCCGGCGATGCCGACCCGGGCAGGATCGAGCCGGCCGGCAAGGGGCCCGCCGGCCTCGTTGTTCCACGCCTCGAGCCGATCGAGGACGGCCGGCACGTCGCGGTAGCGATCGAGCGTCGTCGAGAGATTGACCGCCTTCCGCAAGCCCGGCAGGCGCTCGGGGAAGGGGAGATCGCGCCACACCGCCTCGTCGCTGCCGGCGTGCTGGAGGAAGACGACGCAAAAGCCGCGGGCCGACCAGTGGCGGCCGAGGTAGGCATTGCCGTCACGGGCCCCGCCGAGACCATGGCTGAAAAGAATCACTGGCGCGGGACGGTCGTGGCCGGGGAGCCAGACGCGGACGGGGATCGTCCGTTCGCGTCCCGCGTCAACCACGTCGAGATCGAGCGGCGCCGGGAGTCCATCTGACGATTCGATCTCGAGGGGGTCGTAAGGCGGATCAGCCGCATGCGCCATCGCCACCACTCCGAGGCAGGCCATCGCGAGGAGGAACCGAGGCAGAAGCATGGGCGGCCCTCACGTGTGGTCGCCGCCATGCCCCGGGCCGTCGGCGAGGTCGCCGCCATGGCTCCCGTGCTTGCCAGGGAAGGCCATCGAGGCCGCCACACTCGCGCCGATCAGGCCGACGACGATCAGCAGCGAGAGCCACGGCGGCACGAGGTGCCCCTCGCCATGGGCGTCCCAGCCCCATTGGTCGGCGAGCCATGGCTGATGGCGGGCCCATTCGGCGATCATCTTCGCCCCCACGAACACGAGCACCGCCGACAGGCCGTAGTTCAAGAACCGAAACAGGTCCATCACCCCGGCGAGGAGGAAGTAGAGGGCCCGCAGCCCCAGAATCGCGAACACGTTCGACGTGAAGACGATGAAGCGGAAGTAGTCGGCATGCTGGTCGACGACGCCGAGGATCGCCGGGACGCTGTCGACCGCGAATAGGACATCGGTGCTTTCCACGACGAGGAGCACGAGAAACAGCGGGGTGGCAACGAGTTTGCCGGCCTCGCGGACGAAGAACCGGTCCCCCTCCTGGTGGTTCGTGACGGGGATCACCCTGCGGACGAGCTTGAGAAGGAAATTGTCACCGGGATCGACCTCCTCGTCGCCGAACGAGAGCTTGATGCCGGTGTAGATGAGGAACGCCCCGAACAGCGGCATCACCCACTGGAACCGCTCGATGAGCTCCGTCCCCAGGAGCACGAACGCCAGGCGCATGATCACCGCGCCGAGGATCCCCCAGAAGAGGACCCGGTATTGGTACTTGAGCGGCACCTTGAAATAGCCGAACACCACCGCGAAGACAAAGACGTTGTCCATCGACAACGACCATTCGACGAGATAGCCGGTCAGGAACTCGACCGCCGCATTCTTTCCCAGCCACCACCACACCAGCCCGTTGAAGGAGAGGGCCAGGGCGGCCCAGAAGCACGTCCAGAAAGCGCTCTCCCGGAGCGACGGCTCGTGGGCTTTGCGGTGGAACACGGTCAGGTCGAGCGTCAACATCACCACGACGAACGCGGCGAAGGCGGCCCAGTGGGCGAAGTGGATCGGGCCGACGGCGGCAGCAGGGGCGTCAGCCGCGGCGAGGATCGGCAACCAGGCGTGCAAGGCAGGCGGTTCCTTGTCGGATCGGGTCTACGGATGAGCGGGAAGTGTAGCAGGGGGGGCAAAACCGGCCCCTGTCAGTCCGGCAGACCGCGGACGAGGCTGGTCGTCATCGCGGCGAACACCGGGGCAACCCGGTCCCACTCCGCGTCATCGGCCTGACAGAAAACGACATGGAGGGAACCGGGCGCCTGCAGCGTCCGTACCGCAGCGGTGTTCGTCAGGTCGAGGCAATAAAAATTGAAGTCGAAGCCGGGGAGGAGACGGCCGCCGATCGTGTCGCTCGCCGCCTCGACGTCGATGTCTTGGTACTCCGACCGCATCTGGGCGACGACGGCCTCTGTGAGCAGTCGGGCATTCCCGTACCCGTCGTGCCGGCTCACCGACCAGAATCCTCCCCCCGGCGAGAGGAGTGTGACCGACGGGCTGCCACCCGCTTCGGAGCCACCATCGGCGTCGAGCTCCAATGTCCAGTCGTCGGGATAGTCGAACACCAATCCAATCCGATCGAACCGCATCGTCCCTGGCCCTCGGCAGAGGCCGTCAAAGGGCTCCCGCGACCACCTCCGGCCGACCGGTCCCCGACGTAAACCGGTGAATTATAGCGAGTTGTGCCGAGGGGAGCGGTCTGGACCGGATCGCGGCCCACCGCTATCGTCCCGACCCCTCCCGGGAAACGCCCCCATGACCACCCCCCCAACCCCCACCGCGCCCCGCTGGCACGCCCTCGACTGGGTCGTGCCGATCGGGATCCTGCTGGCCGTGATGGTGATCATGGCGCCCGTGCCGGCGGCCATTCTCGACATCCTCCTGGCGGCCAACCTGACGCTCTCGGTGCTCGCCCTGCTCGGGGCGATCGCCGCCCGGACGCCGCTCGAGTTGAGTATCTTCCCCACCTTTCTCCTCGTCTCGACGCTCGTCCGCCTCGTCCTCAACGTGGCCACCACGCGGCTGGTGCTGTCGCGGGCGGTCATCGACGGCGCCGACGCGGCCGGGGAGGTGGTGAAGGCGTTCGGCGAGTTCGTCGCCGCCAACGATCTCGTCGTCGGAGGGGTAATTTTCGCGATCATCGCGGTCATCCAGTTCGTCGTCATCACCGCCGGATCGACGCGGACGAGCGAAGTCGCGGCCCGGTTCACGCTCGACGGGCTGCCGGGGCGGCAGATGGCGATCGACGCCGAGGTCCAGGCCGGGGCCCTGTCGCGCGAGGAGGCCCGGGCGGCACGCCTCGAGGTCCAGCGCCACGCCGACTTTTTCGCCGCCATGGATGGCGCCAGCCGATTCGTGCGCGGCGAGGCCGTGGCCGGCGTCATCATCACCGCGGTCAACATCGTCGGCGGCCTGGCAATCGGCGTCGTGCAGCACGGCATGCCCCTGCGCCGCGCCATCGATGTCTACTCCCGACTGACGATCGGCGACGGGCTGGTCAGCGCGGTGCCGGCGCTGTTTGTCTCGGTCGCGACAGGCCTGTTGATCTCGCGCTCGAGCCAGGCGGTCGACCTGCCGCGCGAGCTTGGCCGGCAATTCTTCTCCCGGGCCCACGTTCTCGTCATCACCGCCGCCTTCCTGGCCGCCCTGTCGCTCACCGGCCTCCCGCGCGTGCCGCTCCTGGCGATGGCCGCGACGCTCGGCCTGGGCGCGATTCTCCTCGCCCGCCACCAACGGGCCCCCGCCCCTGCCGCGGCCGGTTCTCCGGCCGGCGAGCCGGCTCCCGGCCCGACCGTCCCGGTCGACGAGCCGATCGTCGTCGAACTGGGGAGTGGGCTGCTCGGGCTCGTCGCCGGTCCCGAGGCGGGCCTCGTCGCGGCGGTCCGGCGGATGCGTGCCGAGATCGGCGCCGACCTGGGGATGGTGGTCCCGCAGGTGGCCTTCCGCGACAACCTCTCCCTTCCCCCCCGCGGCTACCGCGTCACGGTGGCCGGCGACGCTTGTGCCGATGGCGTGCTCCCCGAGGGGCGGCGCCTGGCACTCCCCCGGGCCGGCGAACCGCTCTCCCTCGATGGGCCCGAGGGGATCGAGCCGGGGGGACAACGCCGCGGCGTTTGGGTCGGGCAGGCCCTCGCCGAGACCGCCGGGAAGCGCGGCGCCGCGGTCCTCGACGAGACGACCTGCATCCGGCTGGCGCTCGAGTCGTCGATCCGCCGCCACGCCGACAAACTCCTCTCCCGCGAGGCGGTCGCCCGACTCCTGGAATCGCTCCGGGTGACCCAGCCGGCCCTCGTCGAGCAATCGACCGGCACCGGCCTGCCGCTGGCGCGGATCCACCGCGCCCTCCAACTGCTCATCCGCGAGGGGGTGCCAATCCGGCCCCTCTCCGAGGTCCTCGAGGTGCTCGCCGACCATGCCGGCAGCGACGCGACCCCGGCCCACCTCGCTGAGGCGGTCCGCCGCGAACGCTCAGCGACGATCTGCCGTCGGGGCCGCGACGCCGATGGCCGTCTGGTCGTCGTCCGCATCGCCCCCTCCGCGCTCGACGAACTGCTCTCGGACAGGGGCCGCGACGCCTCCCGGGTCATCGCCCAGATCCGCAGGGCGGTCGCCCCGCGCATCGAGCGGGGCGCACCGGCGGTCGTGGTCGTGCCGGCCCAGGGGCGCAGCGCGGCGCGCGACCGGCTCTGCCGACAACTGCCGATGCTCCACGTGCTCTCCGACGAGGAGACAGCCGGCGAGGATTCGATGGTGGTGTTCGTGACGGTCGGTGAGGAAGCGGCGATCAGGGCGGCCTGACGCATCCATGGCTCTTTCCGGCACGGATGCCGGGAGGAACTGTGACGGAATTGCGGTCCCGGACGGATTGGCTCATGGGCCGGGGCCTTGGCGGACGATTGAAAATGGTTCGGCGGCCGGAAAGTCGGGGCTCCCCACCGCGGGAGGCCCGTCAACCGGGCCGCGGCGAGCCGGCCCTTTCATGGAGGATGTCGTGGCGAATCACCCTGCTACACAGCTGACGGCCGAGGATATTCAGGAGCTCTGGAAGCAGTTCAAAGCCGATCAGTCGGACGAACAGCTCCGCAATAGGCTCATCGAGATCTACCTGCCCCTGGTCCGCTACAACGGCGAGCGGATCTGGTCGCGGCTCCCCGAGGGGGTCGAGCTCGACGACCTCACGTCGGCGGGCACCTTCGGCCTCATGGACGCGATCGATGCGTTCGACATGACCCGCGGGGTCAAGTTCGAGACCTACTGCGTGCCACGCATCCGCGGCGCCATGCTCGACGAACTGCGAACGATGGACTGGGTGCCGCGGCTGGTGCGCAGCAAGGCGAGCAAGCTCAACGAGGCCCTCAAGACGCTCGAGGCGAAGCTCGGCCGGGCGCCGGCGGATGCCGAGGTGGCCGAATACATGCAGCTCTCGCGGGAGGATTTCGAGAAGCTCCTCGTCGAGGCCAACGCCGCCAGCCTCGTCAGCCTCAACAAGAAGTGGTGCGAGACCGACAGCTCGAAGGATGTCCGCGAGATCGACATTCTCGAGGACAAGAAGGGGGAAGACCCGACGCGCCGCATCCAGAAGGGCGACCTCATGCGGCTGGTGACGAAGGGCCTCAACCGCAACGAGCGGCTGATCATCATCCTCTATTACTACGAGGAACTGACGATGAAGGAGATCGGCGCCACGCTCGATCTCTCCGAAAGCCGCGTCAGCCAGATGCACAGCGCCATTGTCGAGCGGCTGCAAAACCAGCTCGAACGCCGCCGCCCCGAGTTCGCGATGTGAGAATTGGGAGTGCCACCGGGGGCCCCGGCCCGGGAAACGTCGGAAGCTGGGAGGGCGGGGTAGATCGGGCTGGTGGAAGGAATCAAAACGGCACCAATGACCGGTTTTTTTTCCACAAGTTCCCCCTGCCGGTCGGTCGATGAGAAAAGGAATGTCCGTGGCGCCCCGAGCCGGGATCGATCCGGAAGGGACGGCGGGCGGCGACTGGTGTCGCCTCCCGAGGAAGCGCGGCAAGACTAGGAACGTTCGGGCGGATCCGTTTTCTTCCTTCCAGATATCTGAACTCTCCGGTCCACGTCAGCGTACGTGCCGGAGGGTCGAGGGAAGCGGAAAGACGCCTGCAAGGAGAACCACCATGAACATCTTCGGCATCACGTTCACACAGGGCGCCCGTGCCGCGGCAGCCGTCAGGTCGACCGGCGCGGTGGAGACGGCCAAGGCCGCCCAGGCGACGCAGGGGATGGGCGTCGGTCAGGTCCACGACCAGGTCGACCTCTCGGTCGACGGGGTCCGTGCGGCCCAGACCGCCTCCGACATTCGCTTCGACCGGGTCCAGGCGATCCGCACCGCCATCGCGGAGGGATCGTACGAGACCCCCGAGAAGCTCGATCTCGCCCTCGAGCGTCTCCTCGACCGGATCAGCTGAACAGGCTCCGACAGCCGGAGGGAGAGCCGGGCTTTGCCCAGTGATTCCGATCCGATCGTGTCCGGCCCCAAAGGATATTCCCTGCGGGAACGGGCCGGTCGGCCGGCATGAAGAACCGAGCGACAAAGATTGGCCAGGCCGGCAACGGCCTGGCCTTTTTTGTTTTCGGGCTCTGGCCGCCGAGTGCTTCCCCGGCGTCAGCCGAGCGCAGCCCAGCACGCCGTCGCCGCCACGCGAAATCGCTCGCTTGACGTGGCACCATTAAGACCGCAGCCGATGCGGGCAGGGATGACTTTTTCCACGGACTGTTCAGAGCACCGGCTGATTTCGACCGTCTGAACACCGTGATTGCCACTGGCTCCGGCTCCGGTCCCTTGGGCATCGTCGGGGCTCGAGATCGCCACCCCCGGCCGCCAACCGCAGCCCAACGGCGAACAACTCTCCCGCAGGGCTTCCTTTTCCAAACCCCTCTCGGCGGGGTAATCTCCATCCCGGTCGCTCCGCTTCCTCTGGAGACTTTCGTCATGCTCAATTCCGTCCGGCTGACGCTTCTGCTGTGCGCTGCATTCGCCTGTTCCAAGGCTGCCGCGGAAACGGTGATGTATGTGACCAACTACGGCCCCTATCCGACCGGATCGGTCGTCACGGTCGACCCCACCGTCGGTACGGTGACCCCCTGGTTGCCCAGCAGCGTCCAGAGTCCCGGCGCGATCGCCGTCGATGCGGCAGGCAACGTCTACTGCGCCAACAACGCGTCGGGGAATGTCACGAAAATCACGCCATCGGGCAGCTCATCGACGCTGTTCGCCTCCAATTTCTCGGGACCGTCGGGGCTGGCTTTCGACGCCGTTGGCAACCTGTTCGTCAGCAACTATTACTCCTCGCAAATCGACAAAGTAGCCCCAGACGGGACGCGGACAACGTTCGCGAGCGGCCTCGGTGGGCCCTACATGCCGGCATTTGACGCCAGCGGGGACCTGTATGTGCCTTCCTGGACCAACCAATCGATCATGAAGGTCACACCCGCCGGCGTCACGTCGACCTACGCCACCGGATTCAACGGGCCGTACGCCGTCGCCTTCGACGCCACTGGGGCAATGTTTGTCGCCGACTACAGTGCCAACAGCATCGTCAAGGTCACCAATGGCGGTGCCACGCTGACAACGTTCGCCACGGGATTCAGTGGGCCGTCAGGTATCGCCTTCGACACAGCCGGGAACCTGTTCGTCGCCGACTTGCTCTCAAACACGATCCAGAAAGTGACCCCGGGGGGCACGAAGAGCACGTTTGCCACCGGTTTCAACCAGCCGATCGGCATCGCTTTCTCCGTCTCCTCCGCTGTTCCCGAGATTGATCCCGCCGGCATGGGCTCCGTCCTTGCCCTCGCCACCGGTGCCCTCGGCCTGTTGGAGCGACGTCGATTGAAGGCGGCCTGACCTCGGTTCGTTGACGGTGACTCACCCGCGAGAGGAGCAGGCTTCCACAGGGGACTGCTCCCCCCTGCTTTTCCTCCCCGAACGGGCCGGCCGTTGGTAGGATGGATTCGGTTCTCTGGCTCGCTTTCAGCTTCAGTGTGCCCCCCGCCCCCCTGTGGCTCCCGTCATGCCCACCACCTCCGACTTCTCGCTCGGCAAGGTCGATGTGGCGCTGACGCCGCGCGAGCGGTTTGAGGAGTTTCTCCAGGCCCGGGGGAAGCGGATCACGCGGCAGCGGCGGATGATCGTTGAGCATGTCTGTGCCCGCCACGAGCACTTCGACGCCGAGCAGCTCCTCGCCGATCTCCGCGGCACCCCCGACGGCGCCTCCGCGAGCCGGCCGACCGCCGCAGGCGCGCTTCCATCAAACGTGGAGACGTCGGATGTGATTCGTCCGATAGAGATATCTCCATCGCGTGGCATGCGCGGACAGAGCCAGACCTGATCGAATCCGTGGAAGGTTTTCCCGGCGCCCAAGCCCCGGAATAAGCCTCCGGGGAGATCGCCAACCGCCCATCGACCGCCATCCATCCGATCGCATCCGCATCGAGGCCCTGCGTCCGCTCTGGCAGCGCCGCGGTTTGATCAGTGCTGTCAAGGATGTCGACGACGAGAAAGCTGCCGGCCAGGCACGCGGGACAATCACTGACGAGGTCTCGGAGCCGAGTTTCGAACCGGCCGGCCCACAACTTATTTTTTTGACGGAAGGTGCTCGTCATCATTCGCCGTGAAGGGACTCCCCCGTGAGAACTCCGGGTGCGCCAGAACCCAGACAAACCCGAATAGTTGACGCGCCCCCCCTTCAAGTAGAATCCCCTCCGGATTCAAGGCAACGCAGGGCCAATCCTCTGCGGAGGATCAGCGATCCACGTTACTCGAAGGCGATTCCTCCTGACTCCCGAGGAAACACTATGAAACCATTCTCTAGCTTGACCATCATCGCACTCTCTCTGCTTCCATCGATTGTGTGGGCGATTGAGCTTCCTCCGGAGAACTGTGGAGCAGATACGCCTCCCACAATCATGGAGCCCGGCGATCGTGTCACAAAATCCTGGTGCGTGGTCTACGAGGAAGCGGCCGTCCTGACTTCCGCGGGTACCACGAAAGATATCGCTGGCGCGACGGCCTCATGCGAGAACTGCTCTCCGAGTTGCGGCAAACCGGAACTTCCCCAGCCCCGGGAGATTAAGTGCAAACTCACCCTTGAGACATCCTTCGAAAGCAAGAGAGAATTGACAGTGACCGGCGGTTTTAAAGGCGGATCAGACTGGATCGCCAACCTCGAAGCCTCTCTTGAGCTCGCAACGGGCTACACCGAAACAATCAAGCCCACCATATCACTTGAAGCGGAGGTGACGGCAGGACCGTGCGAATGGCAGGATCTAAGGGCCTTCCAACGGGTCTGCGTTGGAAAACAATCGCGGATGCGTATCAAGTGTCAACCATGCTGGCTCGTCAAGCACGTCTCAACCGGTCGGTCCTATGAATATCACGGTGAGATAATCGAAGGCATTGCGACTTTGACTTGTGAAATGGCTATCAATGGGAACATGAGTATCAAAACCACCGCAAACGGGCGGTGCCCGCGGCCATGAGTGAGCCTCATCGACAATCCGCGGAGTCCCTTTTTCTGCGTACCGCTCATTCAAGGCAACACTACGTCCTGCTTTTTGTCTTGTGTTGCACCATGGCTCATGGTGCCGTTGGGGACGATGCCATATCGACCAGCACTGCTTTGCTGAACTACCGTGAAGCGATCCGGCAAGCCGGAGAAAATGGTCTTTCCAGGCCGGAGGCGGAGCAGTGGATCGAGCGTCTCTTCGACGCAGCGAACGGTGACGGACAAGAAACGACGGAGGCCCTTGCTACCGCACGGCGGCTTGCGAATTCCATCGGGTCGTGGGCGGAGTCGTCACGGATCGTGGATCGAGAACTTTCGCTCCATACCGCCAGAGATCTCGACAGAGCGAGACTGTGTGCCGAGGCCGGGGAGATCAGGCGCAACTTGAGCAGAAAGACGCGGCTTGATGCGGATCGGAGGGCCGCGATCAAGGCATTCAGGGAAGCCACCTCGGTTACACGTGAGCTCCCGCCCGAGGCCTTGGCCCAAGCCAACCGTCAGTCAAACATGGTGCTCTACACTCTATGGATCGCCGACCTGGAGGCAGAGTGCAGCGACGAGCCGGAGAAGAGTCGATCGCTTGCCTCCTATCGTGCGGCACGAGAAGAGTACGCGGCATTCCTCGCCGCCCATCCAGAGCCAGTTGGGCCGCTTGCCATCACGAGATGGACGATCCCGAAAATCGCCGCCCGCGAGGCGATCCATGCCCTTGCCATCGAGCGTTACGCGGACGCCCTCGTGGCCTTGAGGGCCATGGCCGGCTCCACCGAAGACTTGGTCGTCCCTTCGGTTTGCATTCAGGAGGCTGCGAACCGCCTTCCAGTCCAGTCGCGCCGCGACGTTGATGGGTATGTGCGGTTTCTTGAAGAGTGGCTCCGGGATGCTGCTCCCGACGACCATACCTGCTTCGTCCGATGGGCCCTTGCTGAGGCGCTCTGTGCCCAAGGCGACCCTGCGCGCGCGCGCCCGATCCTTGCCGATCTTCGCGCTCATGCTCTTTTCGCCTTCGATAAGGTGGAACCAAGCGCTCTGGAGGAGGGAAGGGGCGGCACCTATTCCATGGTGCTCCGTCAGCTTCGCGACATCGAAGCCAAAGAGGGCGCCATCGACGAAGCCCTCGCGACAAACGCAACCTATCTGGATCTCTATCCGAACGAAGAAGGCTTGGTCAACGAGGCCTGGAATTTCGCCAAACAACATGCGGCCCAACGAGCTGCCGCAGATTCCGCGATCGACGCGCCCTCTCGCACGAACTGGCGGCGCTGGATCCTGATCGGAATCAATGTCGGTATCGTTGCCGTCATTTCCTGGCTGCTGATCCGGCGATCACACAAGCCTCTTCCAGCCGGTGGCCCATCGCCTCCGCTTCGCTGACATCGGCTCGGACCGATCTTGAAGAGCCTCCGAGGGGGCGGGAGTGACCCGGCCTCGGCTGCCGTCGGCCTTCCGGCTGCTTGCCCATTCCGGAACCATCTCGGAATCCTGGTTCCTCTCAATCCAGGCCGGCCAACACTTTGATCGCCCCTCATCCCCCCTCGCGGCCCCCGGAATAGCGATCCTGGCACGCAGGAAAATCGGATGGCACGGCTCCTGTTAGAATGAACATGAGAGCGTTCTCCGGTCGCCGTGGATTCCGTTCCCGCCCCCCTGTGGCTCCCGTCATGCCCACCACCTCCGACTTCTCGCTCGGCAAGGTCGATGTGGCGCTGACGCCGCGCGAGCGGTTTGAGGAGTTTCTCCAGGCCCGGGGGAAGCGGATCACGCGGCAGCGGCGGATGATCGTTGAGCATGTCTGTGCCCGCCACGAGCACTTCGACGCCGAGCAACTCCTCGCCGATCTCCGCGGCACCCCCGACGGCGCCTCCGCGAGCCGGCCGACGGTCTACCGCACGCTCACCGAGCTCGTCGAAGCCGGATTGCTGCGGAAGATGGTGCTCGGCGGCCGGGCCGTCTACGAGCACGACTACGGCTACCCGCAGCACGATCACCTTCACTGCACCGGGTGCCAGACGCTGATCGAGTTCTCGAGCGCCGATCTCGGGAAGATCCTCGACGCCGTGGCGGCCCTCCACCAGTTCCGCGCCCAGGGACACCGACTGATCATCAGCGGCCTCTGTATGAACTGCCGCTCGAACCGCAGTCGGTCGCGCCACCAAGACCGGATCTAACGGGCCGGGGCCGATGCCGGCCGGCGGGAATCGATGTCGGCAGGCCAGGGCCAATGCCGGCTGTTGCCATCCAGCGGTGCTTGTCCCGCGGGCAGAGGCTGCCGGAATCCCGGGCGGCTGATCGCTTCGCGACTCGAAAAGCGGCGGTCTTTTTGCTCCCCCCTAGCGGCCCCAACCCCATCCCTCGCCGCAGGTTGCGGCCGGTGAAGCCGGGCCCGGAGCCGCCTTCGGGTGAGCCCGGCATGCCAATTGCTCCCTCCGCGTTACGGTTCGCTGCTGGCAACGGCGCGAGCCCCCGCCTGCTTTTCCGCCGCAATTCCGGCGTTCCCCGGGGCCCGGTCCACCGCCGGCCGGCATCGGGTTCGCTCCCGCCTTCCCTGCCTCCGAGGTGCCCCATGCCTGCCACGCCCGCCGCCGCGCGCGCCAGACCGAGTGAAAGGATCGGTGGCGCGGTGTTCGTCCTCGCCATCCTCGTGCTGGGAGGATGCTCCTCGTCGTCCCAGGATCACCGCGCAGTCCCGCGAACATTCAGCGGGCTGGCCGATTGCTTCTTCCGCGGCACCGCTGACCATAAAGGGGAAACCCTCTCCGCTGCCGAGGCCCGCCGGCTGGCAGCCAATCCGTTCGGGATCTCGCTGCGGCGCCTCGGCGCGCTCGATGATGCGGCAGCCCGGGAGCTCGCCGCCTGCCGGGGCTTCCTCAACTTCTCTCGGCTCCTGACGCTCACCCCCGCGGCCGCGGCGGAACTCGCCGGCCACGCCGAAGATCTCCGGCTCGACAGCCTGGAGACCCTCTCCGCCGACACGGCCCGGGCCCTCGCCGGGCATGGCGGCGCGCTCCACTTGAACGGCCTGCGGTCGATCGACCTGGCCACGGCCGAGGCGCTGGCCGACCACGAGGGGCTGCTGGCGCTCAATGGCCTCGCGGCGCCGGAGGAGGGGGTGATCGTGGCCCTCGCTCGGCACCGTGGCCATCTCTGCCTCAACGGCCTGGCCACCTTGTCACCGACGGCCGCGGACACCCTCGCCACACGCCGCGGGAAGGCGAGCCTCCACGGGCTGACGTCCCTGAACTACCAGTCGCTGCAGAGCCTGTTCCGTCTTGGCGACCAGACGGGGGTCGATCTTCCCGAGTGGATCCCCACCGGTCCGTGCGGTGCTCTGGCCCCGGGGCCGACCAATGGTCGCGGGGAAAGGAGGGCGCTGACGCGTCTTTTCCCCCCCGGCTCCGCGCTGGTAACCGTCGATTGACCGCGCGCCGCGGCCCAGCGGCGGAGGCTGTTTAGACGTGGAGCGCTGCGGTCGCCGCGCGGGCCGGATTGCGCCCCAGGGCCTCACGGACCGGCCCAGTGAGAAACTCGTCGACCTGCGCCGACGCCCGCCCCGCGAGCCCCTGCGATTCCATCGCGGCCTCGAGGTCGACCGCCACGAAGAGCGGATCGGCGCGGAGCCTTTCCGCGAGGTCGTTCGGCTTTCCCTCGCGGATCGTCGCCGTCGTGGCGTGGCTATGAACGCGGAAGGCCTCGTGGAGCACTTGGCGGTCGCCTCCGGCTTTCGTCCCCGCCATCAGGATCCGTTCCGCGGCGAGGAAGGGGAGATAGTTCTCCAGATTCCGGCGGATCGCTCCGGGGATGACGACGAGCCCGCGGGCAATGTTCGCGTAGAGGACGAGCTGGGCGTCGGTGGCGAGGAACGCCTGCGGGAGAACGAGGCGGCGCGGGGCCGAATCGTCGAGGGTCCGCTCGAACCACTGCGTGGCCGCGGTCTGCCCGGCCGTCACGGCCAGGCCCATCACGAAACGGCCGAGGCCGCACATCCGCTCGGCACGCATCGGATTGCGCTTGTAGGGCATCGCCGAGGAGCCGACCTGATCCTGCTCGAAGGGCTCCTCGAGCTCCCCCGAAGCGGCCGCCAGCCGGAGATCGTTACCTGCTTTGTGGGTCGATTCGGCGATGCCGGCAAGGCCGGCCACGATCTGCGAGTCGATCTTCCGGGTGTAGGTCTGGCCGGTGACGTCGTAGGAGGCGCTGAATCCGAGCTTCCGCGACACCACTTCGTCGAGGGCGCGGACTTTGGCATGATCGCCGTCGAAAAGCTCGAGGAAGCTCGCCTGGGTGCCGGTCGTCCCCTTCGCCCCGCGGGCCCGGAGAAGACGGCGACGGTGGACGACCTCCTCGAGATCGATGAGCAGATCGTGGATCCACAGGCAGATCCGCTTGCCGATCGTCGTCGGCTGCGCCGGCTGGAGGTGGGTGAGCCCGAGGCAGACGATGTCCTTCGTCTCGGCCGCCTTGGCCGCGAGCGCCTCGATCACCCCGGCGAGCCGGGCGGCAATCAGATCGAGCGAATCGCGCATCAGGATCAAGTCGGTGTTGTCGGTGACGAAGGCGCTCGTGGCCCCGAGGTGGAGGATCGGGCGGGCCAGCGGCGCCGCATCGCCGTAGGTGTGGAGGTGGGCGAAGACGTCATGCCGCATCTGCTTCTCGTAGGCCGCCGCCTTGGCGAAGTCGATCGGCTCGAGATTGGCCCGCAGTTGCGCCAGCTGCGCCGGCGTGATCGGCAGACCGAGCTCGGCCTCGGCCTCGGCCAGAGCCAGCCACACCTGCCGCCAGGTGCGGTAGCGGTTGCGGTCACTCCACAGCCTCGCCATCTCGGCGGAGGCGTAGCGGGTCGCCAACGGATTTTCCCACACGTCTCGGCGCCCGTCCTGGTGTCCATCCTCGTTCACGTCCGCGTTCTCCTCGTCCCGGGGTTTGTCGCGGTGGCCGACCGGGCTCCCGATCCGCCCGTCGCCGCGGCCCTGCCCCCCGGGGCATCGCTCCCCGGGGTCTGTCGGGCCATCATGCAGATCAGGCGCTCCAGGGCCAGCCTCGCCCGCAGGCCGCGGGAAGCGTCCCCCTTGAGCGATCGGTCGAGGTCGGCCAGTCGCTGCGGGAGTTGGCGGGCCCGTCGGCCGCCGAGCTGCTGGAGCGCCTCGCGGGCCTGGGCAAGCGCCTTCGGCCACGCCGCCACGCCGGCAGACTTCAGCGCTTCGTCGAAGCTGCCGGGGCGCCCCGCGCCGGGGGGGAGGCCGAGGAGCCGGGCGGCGGAGGCGAGTCGCCGCAGGCTCGTCGCCGCCTGGGCGAACAGCGCGATCGGGTTCTCTCCGCTGGCGAGGAGATCGGCCAGCGCCGCCAGGGCCTCTGGGGCATTGCCGGCCGCGGCGGCATCGACCATCCCCCACGCCGATCGCTCCTGGGGGCTCCCCACGAGGTCGTCGACAGCCTCGGGGGGAATCGGCTTCCCCCCCTTGCCCTGGGCTCCGGCGAGCCGCTGCACCGCCTGATCGATCTGGCCGAGCTCGTTATTGAGGCGTTCGAGCAGGCGCTGCGCGGTGGCGGCCTCGAGGGCACAGCCATGCCGGGCGCGGGCCCAGTGGCGCACCCAGGCGGCGAGATCGACCTTCGCCGACACGGCCAGGTCGATGACCGCGCCCTGGGCAGCGAGCGTCTTCGCCAGGCGGGTCGTGGCGGGAAACGTCTTGACGTCGAGGATCACCAGCCCGCGATGGCCGCGGGGGGTGGCGACGATGGTCTCGAGCATCGCCCGGCACTTCGTCACGAACGGATCGGCCGTCCGCACGACCGCCACGCGCGTCGCTCCGGCAAACATCGGCACCGTTGCCGCTTCATCGAAGATGTCGCGCGGATCCTCGATCGCCTCCCCATCGAACTCGCGCCACGCCCAAGATCGATCCGCCTCGTCGGGCACCAGGTGCCGTCGAATCAGCCCGAGGAGCTCACCGGCGAGAAACGGCTCGTCGCCGACCAGCGCGATGACGGCCGCCGGCGGTGGCGACCAGTCGTCGGGGGCGCGGAGGATTTCCAGGGCGGAGCGGGATTCGGCCACGGGGGGCGCCTCGGAGGACGCCGAACCGGGGGCGACGCAACACAGCCCCGGAGTCGGCAGCCATGCAGTCTAACGATCCGAGGAAAAAGTCTTTCCCGCCATGGTCCGCGGCGATGTCAGGGGGAGTCTGCCTAAGGCAAAACCTTGACCCCGCCGAGCTTGCCGACAACGCGCGGCATCGCCACGGTGACCGGCTCCGGCGTCGTGCCGCGGCCGATGTTCCCCGCCGCGTCACTCGCCTCGACCCGGATGAAGACCCGGGCCGGCGTGCCCCGCTCGGGCTGCCAGCGGTATTCCCCCTGGGCCTCCAATCCCTCCGCGATCGTGCCCCACGGCCCATCGGCATTGGGAGACTGGATCAAGCGGACGCTCTTCGGCACGAGGATCTGATCGCGGGCGGCCCAGCGGATCAGCACGCCCCCCGGCTCGGTATCTTTCAAGCGGGTCGCCTCGACGATCTCCACCTGCGGGGGCTCGTCGTCGATGCCGATCCACCCCTCCGGCATCTCGCCCGAGCGCGGGCCCCCGCCGGCGTCTGGCAGGTCGGGGACGATCTCGAGACGGAATCCATACAGGCCGGCGGCGGGGAGCGTGACGTCGATCGGACTCTGGCCGTCGTCATCGACGGCGCTGCGCTGCCAGGTGACGCCGCCGTCGCTGGTGCTCCACAGTTCCACGCGCACCGGGACGGTGTCGGGACGGTCCGACTGCATCTCGTAGTCCCAGGTGAATCTCCGGGAACGGACGATCTGGAGCGGGCGGCCGCGGTATTCGGTGGGGAGGGCACGCGCCGCGGTCCCGGGTGCGGCCGATTCGATCGCCGGCTTGGCCGGCGCGAGCGTGGCGGGCGCCGGGTCACCCTCCGGCCGGCCACCGGCAGTCGGAAGCGGTCCGCGGCTCCCCGTGCCGACCGGACGGGCGAGCACACTGCGGCTCTGGCCGGCTTCCGGGGACGGGGGGACCGACGCCACCGGACCGTCGCCGGCCCAGCGCCCCGACGGATCAGCCGCCCATCCTCCGGGGGGCGCGGTGGCCACCTCGGTCGCGGCGGCGGGCTGGTTGTCGAGGGGCAGGGCAGGGGGGGGCGACGTGGCGGCCACCGCGGAGGAGGACTGTCCCGGCAACCCCGGGACGCCGATCTCCGCCGCGAGCGCCCCCTGATCGACTCCCGGGTCGGCCCCTTCCATCGTGAACTGCTTCACGGTCCGGTGCCCGGAGGCATCGCTGACCGAGATCCGCACGGTGAGCGCCTCGACCTTCTCACCGGCCCACCAGATCTCCTCGCCGATCAGATGAGCCGGCGATTCGCGGGAGAGGACCGCCTCGGCGGCGACCTTCTTCCAGGTCGGCTCGGCTTTTGTCTGGTATTCCACCACCATCTTGGGAAGGTCGAGCGTGTCGTCGGCGGCGGCGTAGCGGCAGACGACCTCGCCATCGGTGCCGCGCCACACCCGGGCCGAGACGCGCGGGGCAGCCGCATCGACGAGGACGCGCATGTCGGGCCCCTCGCCCCCACGCTGCCTCCCCTTGGCATCGATCGCCCGGAGTCGAAACCAATACTCCCCGTCGGCCGCGGCCCTGTAGACGATCGACCCCGCCTCGGGCCCCGCCTCGCCGGCCTGCTCCCAGGTCGCCCCGAGATCCTTCGACGCCTGGAGGAGGACCCGCGCGGCGGCATGATCGGCCTGCTGCGACGGCGCGACCTTGAAGGGGATCGCGAACGCCGTTTTCGTCGTGCGGACCAGATCGGGAAGCCGGGGAGCCGGAGGGAGCTCCTCGCCCCGACCGAGCCCCGTGATCCCTGACAGGACGACGATCATCGTCGCCGCCAGCCTGCGGCAGCCGACGGCTCCAGGCCCCGTTCCGGCGGTGAGCTCACGAAAGTGTCTGCTGGTCGACCCCATGCCGGAGCCATCGTCCACACCGCGACGGAACGTCCCGATTTTCGGGAACGACGGGAAAAGTCCCCCCAGGTTCTCCGCCACCGACCGGAGGTTGGGCAGACTCGGCAAGCCCGAGAGCCTGGGGGGTGGAGCGCTTTTCCTGCTGGACCCGGCAATCGGCAGACTGCCATAATCCGCGCAGGGCCAACGCCAGCGTGGCGGGCTCCGCCCCGGGCCGATTCCCCCGATCCCTCCACCGCCGTGTTTTCCCCTGAAACTTCGCTTCGAGACCTCGCCGGCCTGGCAGCGGTCCTCGTCGGCGGCCTTCTCGCCCTCATCGTCGCCCTCCGGGCGCTCCAATCCTGGGTCCGCCGGGCCCAGCAGGATCAGCCGGAGTCCGGTCGTGGCGATTGGGAAAACTCGCTGGCCGGGTACAAAAATCTGCGCGATCAGGGTGTTTTGAGCGAGGAGGAATACCGAAAAATAAGAACGCTCGTCGAACCGCACGTGCAGATCCGCGACGCCGGTGGCGTCTTGCCGCCAGCCGGGCCGCTCCCAGGGAAGGGGAACGGCGGCTGACGCCCTGGCCCTCCGCGCCCTATTCACTCCCAACCGTAGTCCGAAAGGGAATCACCGACATGCCATCAGGGAAGGACGTCAACAACCTCGGTCGCCGTGGGGCGGGTGGAACGACGAAGAAGAACGCGTTCTGCTCGTTCTGCCGCAAGAGCTACCGAGACGTTGGCCCGTTGGTGGAGGGCCCCGGAGACGTCTACATCTGCGGCGAGTGCATCGAGCTGTGCCAGTCGATCCTCGATCAGGAGAAGAAGCGTCGCGGCACGAGCAAGCAGCTCTTCACCTCGATCCCGTCGCCGCGTGAGATCGTCGGCCACCTCGACGAATACGTCATCGGGCAGGAGCACGCCAAGCGGGTGCTCGCCGTCGCCGTCCACAGCCACTACAAGCGGCTGACACTCGGGAGCGAAGGTACGGACATCGAGGTCGAGAAGTCGAACATCCTCCTCCTCGGTCCCACAGGCTGCGGCAAGACGCTCCTCGCCCGGACCCTCGCCCGCGTCCTGAACGTGCCGTTCGCGATCGGCGATGCGACGACGCTCACCGAGGCCGGCTACGTCGGCGAGGACGTCGAGAATCTCCTCCTCAAGCTCCTCAATGCCGCCGACTTCGACATCGAGGCCGCCCAGCGCGGCGTGCTCTACATCGACGAGATCGACAAGATCGGCAAAACGAGCCAAAACGTCTCGATCACTCGCGACGTCTCCGGCGAGGGGGTGCAGCAGGCGCTCCTCAAAATGCTCGAGGGGACCGTCGCCAACGTGCCGCCGCAGGGTGGGCGCAAGCACCCCGAGCAGCAGTACATCCAGATCGACACCTCGAACATCCTCTTCATCTGTGGCGGGACGTTCGTGGGGATCGACAAGATCATCGGCAAGCGGCTCGGGAAGCGGACGATCGGCTTCGGGCAACCGAGCGGACACAAGGGGGAGGCGACCCTCGCCGAGCTGCTCCCGCAGGTCGATTCCGACGACATCCTCGAGTTCGGCCTGATCCCCGAGCTCGTCGGCCGCCTCCCGGTGATCTCGTCGCTCAAGCCACTCGACGAGGGGGCGCTGGTGAAGGTCCTGAAAGATCCGAAGAACGCGCTGGTAAAGCAGTATCAAAAGCTTTTCGGGATGGAGAACTGCCAGCTCGAGTTCACCGAAAACGCCCTCTCCTCGATCGCCCGTCGGGCGATGCGGAAGGAAACGGGCGCCCGCGGGCTGCGGTCGATCATCGAGGACGTGATGCTCGACGCGATGTTCGATCTCCCGGATCACTCCGGCAGCTCGTACGTGATCACGGAGCGGAACGTCGACGACAAGGAGCCGGTCCTGCCGGCCCGGGAATCGGCTCGCCACAAGTCGGCCTGACGCGGCGAGGGACACCAGCAGGGTTCGCGAGTGCCGGGTCGGCACAGGCATCCCACTCGATCTCTCGGTGACTTGCCTGAGGGTGATCCGTCGGCGGGGCCGGCAAAAGTTTCGACGGAAAGTCGGAGGCACCTCCTCTCTCCTCAAGCGTTCGCCGATCCCCGCCTCGCCTAAGCGCTGGGGTCCAATTGCAACGACTCTCAGTTCTGCAGCGAGGGGTCGCCCGTGCTCCGAGAGCCGGCCTCGCCGGTGAGCGCAGCCCGGAGGGCGAAAGCGATAGCGGCGCGGAGAGAGCGGAGGGCATGGATGCCCTCCAGCGAGTCCGGCGACGGGGCACGGGCGACCCCAAAGCCACACTCAGGCCTGCGCAGCCCCGGCAAGCCTGATGAGCGCCGCGATGCCGCGGTCGAGCGTCCGGTCGGTGACGGTGTAAGCAATCCGGAAGTGGGTGTCGGCGGCGCCGAAGACGCTCCCAGGAACCACGATCAGCTTCTCCTGCTCCGCCGCGATCTCGGCAAACCGCTTCCCCGAGCCGCCGGGCGCCTCGGGGTAGAGGTAGAAGGCCCCGCCCGGCTTCACGAAAGAATAGTGGCCGGCAATGCCCGCCATCAGCTTGTCGCGCTTCCGCTTGCACTCGGAGAGGGGGACATCCATCGGGGCGTCGATCGCGGCGATCGCTCCCCACTGGCCGATCTGCGGGGCACAGACGAACGTGTACTGCTGCAGCATCGTGCAGGCATCGATGATCTCGGCAGGCCCGTGGACCCACCCCACCCGCCAGCCGGTCATCGCATGCGACTTCGAGAAGCCGTCGATGACAACGATGGCGTCGCTGTGCGCGGCCGGCGAATGGAAGGGCTCGTCATAGCAGTAGGAGCGGTAGAGCTCGTCGCTGATGAGCGTCACGCCCGTCTGCTCGGCAAGCCGGGCGAGGTCGCGCACGGTCTCGAGCGGAGCGACGAACCCGGTCGGATTCGACGGCGTGTTCAGCAGGATCGCCTTCGTCCGCGGTGTGATCGCCGCCGCCACTCGTTCGACATCGATGGAAAACGACGGCGAGGTGTCGACGATCACGCACGTGCCGCCGAGGAATTCCACGAGCGGCCGATACATCACGAACGCCGGCTCGAAGAGGATCACCTCGTCACCGGGATCGATCAGCGTCATGAGGACGAGGACGAGGGCGCCGCTCGATCCGCTCGTGACGCAGAGCTTCCGTTCGGGGTCCCCCAGCTCGTCGCGAACGGCTCCCTCGAGCCGTTCGCGGAGCTGCGGGATCCCCTGCGTCTGCGTATAGCCGCTCTTCCCGGCGTCGATGGCGGCCTTGGCCGCCTCGCAGGCCGCCGCCGGCATGGCGAAATCGGGCTGGCCGATCGCCAGGTTGATCGGGTCGTCGAGCTTCGCGGCGAGGTCGAACGCCTTGCGGATCCCGGAGGAATCGAAGGCGCTGGCCCGCCGCGAGATGCTCGTCCGCCGCACGGAGGCCGGGGTGCTCACTTGGCGTCCTTGAAGAGCTTGGCGAGCTCCTCACCGAGCTTCTCGCCGCGGACATCCATCGACACAACCTTGCCGTTGCGTCCGACGAGGATCACGGTGGGGATGCCGGTGATGCCGTAGTAGGAGGCGAGCGGGTGCTGCCATCCCTGCCCCTGGGGCTCCTCGTAGAGGATCGTCCAGGGGATCTCCTTCTCCTTCAGGAACGTCTCGAGCGCGTCGCGGTCGGTGTCGAGACTGATGCCGACGACCTCGAACCCCTTGTCGTGATACTTCTCAAAGGCCGCCAGGACGTTGGGCATCTCGGCAATGCACGGGCCGCACCAGGTGGCCCAGAAGTCGACGAGCACGACCTTGCCGGCGAGCGACTTCTGGTCGAACGGCTGGCCATCGAGGTTCGTGCCGCTGATCTCCATCTCGTTGCCGATCAGCGACAGGCGGCGGAGCATGCCGGCGAATCCCTCCGCCATCGCCTTGATCTGCGGGTTGCTGCTCTTCGCGAACGCCTCCCCGAATGTGGCGTAGGCCTTCCCGGCCACCGCGGTGCCCCCCGGCATGTGCTCGAGGGCGCCGGCGAACTGCATCGCCAGCTGGGCAGACTGCGGGTCGTCAGGATTTTTCTCGAGGACCGCCCCGATCCGGGGGACGAGGGCTTCGGCCGCTTCCATATCCTGGGTCTGCAGGGCCTTCTTGGCGTCGCCCACCATCAGCATCCGTTCCCCCTCGGCGGCGAGCTCCGCATCGCCGCCGGCAACGAGCTCCTTGGCGAACTCCGCCACCGCGGCCTCGGCCTCACGGTCGCCGAGCTGCGTGAGGAGCGTCAGGCTCTGGAGCTTCATCCGCGAGGCCTGGAGGCGGGCCTCATCCTTCGGCCCGGCTTGAGCGAGGATCTTGTCGGCCACGGCCACCGACGTTTGGGCGACCTTGCGGAGGAACGCCTCGGCCTGCTTCCGCGACGTCGGCTTGAAGTTCGTCTTGTGGAGCTTGTCGATGTAGGCGAGCAATTCCTCGGTCGAACCATCCGGGATCTCGTCGATTTCGGGCAGGCCGTCGTCGGCTCCCTTGTTGGCAGCAGAGGGATCGGCGATATCGTCAACGACCACCTGGGCCGGCAGGCTCCCGCAGGTCGAAAGACCGATGGCCGCGGCGCAGAGGAGCGCCGAGCCGGCGCGACGGGAACGGGCCATCGGAAGGAACATGAAAACCTCGCGGGGATTCGCTCCCGTGGGGAGCAGGAGGGGGTCGGCCGGAAAACGATGTTGTCGATCGTAACGGCGTCGGGCCGGACGGGGCAATCCGTCCCCGCGTGCCCCCCGGGGACGGCGCCTGTGGGAACCGTGGCGCCGGTCGGGAAGAGGACCGAAAGCCCCTTTTTTTCCCTGAAATCCCGCCACGAAAGCAGGCCGGCTCGAGGATCCCGGCCACCGCCGGGCCCGCCGCTGGAATCCCCGCGGCGCCGCCGGCGCGATCAGTGGACGATCGTGCGGAACCGCACGAAGCCCCCTTGGCCCGGAGCGAGCGTCCCCTTGAAAGACCAGGAGAGGAGCGTGGCGCCGTCGTCCCCCTTGGAGGTGGAGATCGCTGCCGGGAGATTCGACACCGGGCTCCCTTCGATCACGGCCAAGCGCCCGGGAACGGCATCGACGAGCGTGATGTCGGTGAGCGGACGGTCGCCGGAGTTCAAAAGGAAGATCGTGAAATCGAGCTCCTCACCGGGGCGGGCAGTGTCGCTGCCGGCCCGCTTGCAGAGTGTCAGCTCGCAGCGGCCCGGAGACTCGAGGCGGAGCGTGGCCACGCCATGATCGACGGCGAGCACGTCGGCGGCCTCGCCATTGACGGTCACCTGGGCCCCCGCCACGCACATCCAGGCCAGCGGCACGTCGATCTTCCGTGCCAATCGCGGAGCCTGGACGTTGTGGACCTTCTCAGCAGGGAGGTCGAGGGCGACGGCGACCGGACCGTCAACCCCTTCCTTGAGCACCGGCGGCACCACCTTGTCGACGGCCAGAACGGGAATCCGGTCCTCGATGGCGATGCCCGGCTGGGCAAGTCGGGCGGCGACGAGCTGGATCTGCTGGGTCTTGTCGCTCACCGACTGGCCGATCGATCCGGCCGCGGCGATGGTGTCAAGAGCGACGCCGCGCGGACCGGTGGGGACGGCGTCCTCGAACGGACGGATCACCCGACGGACCGACGAGAACCGCGGCGCGTAGACGCATGTGCAATTGGAGGCGACGACGCAACTCTCCGCTTCCAGGCAGGCCTCGTCCTCCGCCACAGACGCCGGCCCATCGGCCCGATAGCGGGCGACGGTGTCGCCGGAGGTGATGTTGCCCAGGCGCGTCCGGCCCCGGGGCACGGCTGGCTTGCCGTGGTCGCCGCCGTCACAGACCAGACATGGCCCGATGACAGGAATGGCGATCGTGGGCACGATCGGGGTGCTGCAACCTGCCTGGCATTCCCCCCCCTGGCAGCCAGCGGCGGCACGGTGAGCGAGAATCCGACAGGCGTGGAGCCGGCAAGCTGGCGAACCGCACCCGCCCCTCGGGCTGCCCGGCCCGGCGTGCGGTTGGCAGTCGGGACCCTGACACCGGCCGCCGGCGACCGCGGCGACGGGGAAGGCCGCGGCCGGGCCGGCCGGGCCGAGACGGGGGAGGGGAGGGGAGGGGAGATCGAGCCCGGTGCGCTGCACTTCGCCATCGCGGATCGTCGGCAGGGCGGAGGAACGCTCGGAGGGTTCCGCGGCGACGGCGGGGCTTTCCACCGGTCGCAGGGGAACGGTGTCGACCGCGTCGGACGCGTCGGCGGTGACGGACGCCGAGGCGGCGACAGCCGGGAGGGGAGCGAGGGGGGAGACCGGTGCGGTCAGCGACATCGATCGGCACGACGCCAGAAGGACGGCGCCGGCGGCGACGGCCAGCCAACGGACGGTCTGGCCGGGACGGCGGGCAAGCGGCGGGGACGATCTCATGGCACCACTCCCGGGGCGGGCAGGCGATTGCCCAGGATGATCTCGGCGACCGGGGCCCCGAGCGTGGCGGCGACGTCGCGCGGATCGTCGCACGGGCGGACGTCGAACCAATTCGCGGCGGAGATATCGGCGGTGTCCGGATCGCAGTCCATGAAGACGATCCGCTCGACATGGGCCCCCTCGAGGGCCATGACGAGGTCGTTCTCATCGAGCACCAGCTCGACCGGGAAGCGCTGATCCATGCCCGGAGGGGTGGCGAGGCGGGCGAGGATGCGGATCGTGGGATAGACCTCGAGCCCCTCGTAGCCGCGGATTCCACCGAGACGCAGACGGTACGTGCTCCCCACGAGGAGCGCCGTACGGAACGGGGCCTGGGCGGGGGGCGACCAGCCGGCGAAGGTCTCGACGGAGACCGTCATCCCCTTTGGCCCCTGGATGGAGACCGGCTGCAGGGCTGCAGCCAGCGAGGCCTCCGGAAAGGAACCGGCCTGCGGGTGTCCTAGGGCGCCAATCGCTCCCGGCAAGAGTCGGCTGGCGAGTAAATCCGTTTGCTCCCCTGTCTCCGCGTCGCCACCCTGCAACGGCAACGCGAATCCGGTGAAGCAGGCGGTCGCCAGCAGCCCTCGGACAACCCGCAGCACGGTCCCTGACCGGACAGCCCCCCGGGATGTCGTCCCGGCAGGGTTCCACCGCGTCGACATGCCGGCCGTGCATCCGGTGAAGCGGTGGGTATTCATGGAGATCCGAATCAGAAGAGGAAGGAAACGTCAGACCAACGACTCTTCGGGCCCCAGCTGGCATCCCCGCCCAACATCAGCAGCCCGATCGGCGGCCGACGATCCTCGCATGGTTCCCCCGACGACCTTCCCTGAACCGGTCAGGCGACCGGTCCAGGGGTGGGTCGACGTGATGTCAGGGGACGAAGTCTTCCGGGGCCGGCGGGCACTCGCCGGCGGCGGTGTCGGGATCGGGGCCGCCGTTGCCGACGAACCGGAGGCGATCCTCGTCGGGCTGACGGAGGCGGATGTTCGGCACGTCCGACCGCTCCGCGATGTAGGCCCGGCTGGCCGGCTTGGGATAGCTCAAGCCCGGATACTGCTGGACGTGGATATTGGTTTGGCTCGTCGGCGGCGGGATATGGTGCTTGGTGTGGTTGGTGATCGTGTGCCGACGCAGACCGGCAGGGACCCCCAGCGGGATGTGGGCCGGGCCGGGAAGGCCAATCGGTGTGCCGGTGATCGGATAGCCGTACGTCGGGGCCGTCATCCCGGCGAGGAACGCCGGCGGCAGTTGGGAGGGATCACCGCCACAGGGCATCCCCAGGGGCATCGGATTGGCCGCGGAAGCACCCGGCATGCTGCCGGCGCCACCGTCGCCGGCCAGCGCTCCGGCGCCTCTCCCGGGAGACTGCAGGTCTTTGTTGCCGATGCGAATGATCGCCAGGATCGACCCGCGCCGATCGGCCTCGACGACCGGGTCACACCCGGGATCGAGACGCGTGCTGACGAGCGTTTCCACGCCGGCAACCGCCAGTTCCTGGTACTCCGGGTCGGGGAGATAGACAACCTTCGTCACGAAGTTGCCGCTGGTGACCTGATCGAGATCCTCGTCCGTCAGTTGGAACGGGATCGCGTTGTGGGCGAGGAAGGCGTCGGTCCGCGGGGTGACGGGAGCGACTTCGAGCGTCGGATAGAGCTCGAGCCCTTCCTGGCCGGGGATGTTGGTGAGCTTGAGCCGGTAGATCGCCCCCTGGATGAAGTCGTAGCGCCCGGGCGTCACCAGCGGTTCGGAGTCGAAGCCCCCGAACTCGGTGACATCCCAGTGGACCTGCATCCCGTCGGGGCCGATGAAGCCGATCTGGGAGGCCGGGGCGTTCATCCCGTAGCCTGGGCCCCCCATCCCGCCGGGGCCACCGGCCCCGCCGTCGGCAATGCCGTTGGCGGCAAGCATTTCCTCGTAGCCGACCGGGGCAATCACCCCCGGGCCCGGCCCCTCCACCCCCGGACCGGGATGCTGGAGCATCGCCGCAGGCGGAAGGACGTTCGTGTGCGGCGTGGCAACCGGGCGGATCTGGGCCAGTCCCGTGAACGGGGAGTTCGCCGGGATGTGGCAGCCGGTCAGCGTGGCTGCCAGCGACAAGCCAACGAAACCCTGCAGATGTCGTTTCACCATCGGATCACCTCCTCTAGCCTGCGGACGATTGGCCGCATGTCCCGGTCGGTCGGGGAAGCCCCTGTGCGGATCGCTGTTGGTCGTGTCTTGTGCCCCACCCAAGGCAGGAATCGCCGTGGGCAAGGCCGGCGGGCTTCCGTACACTCGCGCCTTGCGGTTTCCGTCACCGGACCGCCGGCAGACGTCACCACCCGCCCCAGATGATTCGTCCTCCGGGGGAACGATTCTTTGGCAAAACCCTCAAAGTCGTGACGACCGCAACAACCGACACCCGCCGCAGACCCCCCGCTTTCCGCCGCCCCCCACCGCTGTGGATAGCGGTCCCGGCATGCCTGGGAATCTGGGTTGTTTTGGGGTTTTCCGTGACCGGCCAGCCCCCGGCTGGGAGCGTTTACCAGCGCTCGGAGCCGGCGGTGGCACCGGCCGAGACGGCCCCGGCGCCCGCTGGCGATCTCCCAACCACCCCATCGCCCCCATCCCCCCAACCAACGCTGCCCGAATCCGCCGCCGAACAGGCGGGACGGGCGGAGCGGGTCGTGGCCGCCGCCCTCGCCGGGCTCTCCCGAGCGCCCTCCCTCTCGGCCCGCGTCCGGCACCTCGTGCGTTTCAACGACATGGTCCTGAAGGGGAGCGGGCGCTACGTCCAGTCGGGGGTAGGGGAGGACCAGCGCTACCGATACGAGTACCGGCTCTCCGCCACCGACGAGGAGTTCGAGGTCCTCGATGTCTGCGACGGTCTGTTCGCCTGGAACTTCCGCCGCATCGGCCAGAATCCTCCTCAGGTGGAACGGATTGACGTCCGCCGGATCCGCGAGCGCCTCGACACGCTCGGCATCTCCCACCGTCAGGACCAATCGGCCTACCTCGGCGGCATCCAGCGCCACCTCGGGCTGCTCCGCCAGTACTTCCGCTTCACGTCGATCACCCCGGCGGCGATCGACGAACTCCCGGTGTGGCGGATCGAGGGGACGTGGGACCGCGACACGCTCGCCTGGATCGACAAAGAGAAGGCGGAGGCGATCAAGAGCGAGGCGGGCGTCGCGCCGAACGAGCTCCCCGACGGCATGCCCTATAGCGTCCGGCTCTCGATCAGCAAACGGGAGCTCTTCCCCGTGCGCGTCGAGTGGCTGGCCGTGCCGGGCCGGCGGCCGACCCCGCCGGCTCCGCTTCAGGTGATCGCGATGATGGAGCTTTACGACGTCCGCATCGGCGAGCCGGTCGACGTGTCGGCGTTCGTTTACAAGCCGGCCACGGAGGGGCTGACCGACATCACCGACGGCACCCTGCCGCAGGTCCAGCCGCTGCGGCAGTGACGGCCGGTCACCCGCTGCCGATCCAGCCCGCCTCGACGAGCCGGACGGCGGCGTCGATCGCCGCCTCCAGGCTCGTCGGATCGGCGGCGCCGCGACCGACGATGTCGAACGCAGTGCCGTGCGCGACACTCGTGCGCACGATCGGCAATCCGAGCGTGATGTTCACCGCCCGGTGCATCCCCAGGAGCTTGACCGCGATGTGCCCCTGATCGTGGTACTGCGCCACGATCCCGTCGAAGCCCCCGTGGGCGGCCCGCAGAAAGAGCGTGTCGGCGGGGAAGGGCCCGTCGGCATCGATCCCGGCAGCCCGCAGCGCGGCAACGGCCGGGATGATGATCCGCCCCTCCTCCTCGCCGAACAGCCCCCCCTCGCCGCCGTGTGGATTGAGCGCCGCCACACCGATCCTCGGGCGCCTGCCGAGAAGCGCTGCCAGGAGTGGGGCCAAGCGCTCCCCGGCGGCGACGATCCCCGCCGTCGAGAGTCGGCCGACGGCGTTGGCGAGCGCCTCGTGGAGCGTCACATGGACGACCCCCAGCCCCCGCCCGCCCGGAATCGTCCCGGCCGCCGGCGCTCCCGACAGCGGAGGGAGCCAGAGCATCATCGACGCGGCGGCGTCGGGGAGCCCGCAGGCCCGCGCCAGCCATTCGGTGTGGCCGGGAAGATCGTGCCCGGCCGCATGGAGCGCTGCTTTGTGGAGCGGGCCGGTGACGAGGGCGGCATGGGGACCGGCATCCCGAACGATCCGGAACGCCAACTCGAGCGCCCCCACGGCCGCCCGACCGCCGGCCGCCGAGATCAGCCCCCGTGGCACCGTCTCCCCGCTGCCCCCCGGGTCGATGGCCAGGACGGTCCCGACGGTCGAGGGGCGCGGGTCATCCGCCGCCACCCGCTCCACCGTCAGACGCGGCAGCGCCGGCACGGTGCGGAGCACTTCGTCGAGAAGCTCGGGCCGGGCAACGACTCGGAGCCGGGCCCGGGCGTGGGCCACGCTCCTGCTCCAGGCCGCGAGGACAACCTCCGGACCGATGCCGGCCGGATCGCCACACGTCAGGCAGACGATGGGGCAGGGGGGGGGCGGGGCAGGGGGGGGAGCGGTGAGAGGGGGGGGGCCGGTGGCAGGCAAGGGCAGGCTGTCGGCTGGGAGGAGGGAGCCCGGGAACGGGACGCAAAACACCGCGGCCAGAGAGGGCGACCGGTGTGAAGACCGTTCCATCAGCCTATAGTTTTGAGTCTTTGTCTGCACCCCACGCCTTCTCCGAGGAGCGTCCTGGCCGATGGAACGTGTCTATTCCCGCGCGGCGATGTTCGCGGTGGCCCTCATGCTGGCGACGGCGCTGCTCGGCCTGTGGATCGGTGACCTCCATGGCCAGACCGATCGGGGTGTGCTCCGCTGGGGGACCGTCCATCGCCTCTCGGGGGTGTTTGCGGCCCTCATGGTGGTGCTCGTCAACAGCATGGCGGTGACCTACTTTATCGGCACCGGACGGTGGTGCCGGGAGGTGGTGGAAACTTACGGCCTGTCGGCGGCGCTCATCCACCGGGCAAAGGCGATCAAGCGGGCGGCGTTCCCCTGGTCGGTGATCGGGATGCTCGCTGTGGTGGGGATCGTGGCCCTCGGGGGAGCAGCCGATCCGGCCACCGGCCGCCCCGGAACACAACTCTGGGTGACGCCCCACCTCGTCGGCGCGATGGCGCTGGCGGCGCTCATCGCCTGGTGCTTCCAGTCGCAGCTCCCGCGGATCCGCCGGCAGCAGGAGCTCATCGAGGAGGTGCTGGGGGAGGTCCGTGAGATCCGCCTCGCGCGCGGCCTCGATGTCGAAGGCTGACGACGGGTGATCCCCGGCGCGACCAGCACGACGGACGCTCAACGCGCCTCAGAGCCGGGGAGTGCGGCCGCGACGCCGCGTGACGCCGAAAGGATCCCGCGTTCGGCGACGGTGATCCCGGCCGCGACCGTGATCCCCAGCGCCAGCGACGCCGAAAGGAGGAGCCGGTCATGGCTGTGGAACTCCACCTCCGGGAGGAGATCGGCGGCTGCGATGCAGATGAAAGCCCCCGCCGCTAAGCCCAGCGAGGCCCCGAGGAACTCCCCCCGCCCGCTGCCGGCGCCGGGAAGGAAGACGAGGAACAGGACCGCGCCGAGCGGCACGAGGAGGGCGTGGGCGAGGTTCACCATCCACCGGAGGCGCGGAGACGCGTTCGCCTTGAGCATCAGCGCCGCGATCAATCCGGCATCGACCGGCTTGTGGAGGAGGATCGCGAGCAACGGGGCCAGGCCGGTCAACACCCCGCCGGGCCCTGCGGGGAGATCCATCGCGGCGGCGAGGGCGGCGCCGTCGGCAAGGCTGTGGACCGTGAGCCCGGCGAAGGCGCCGTACCAACCGGCGCCCCCCCGCCCCGGCGCCGGATTCGCGAGGGAATGATCGTGGCGGGGGGCATGGGTGTGGCCGTCGGACGTGCCGTGATCACATCCCCCGGCCGGCCCGTGTTCCGGGTCGGCAGCATGATGAGCGTGGCCATGGAAGGCCCGCTCGAGGAGGAACATCAGAAAGAAGCCGGCGAGAACCCACGGGGCGGCGTCATCGACCCGCCCGCCGCAGGCCCAGGTGGCATGGGGGAGGAGGTGGAGGAACGCCACCCCGAGGAAGATCCCCCCGGTGAAAGACAGGAGCACCTGCATCCGCCGGTGACCGAGCCTCAGAAACGCCACCGACGCCCCTCCGGCGTAGGCGGCCGCGGTCGTCAGCAGGAGGCCGACCACCAGCGCCCGGGCATCGACGCCGGCGATCGGAAGGAGCGCGACCGACGGGGCGACCATGGGCAGACCGGAGCGTGGGGGACGGGATAGAAATCACTATCACCTCGCCGCGGCGGTTCGGCAAGGTACCCGAAGGCCGCGGGGGGGCCGGTTCCACCGCGTGCTGTCAGCGGCGGTAGTTCCACGGCGCCGGCGTCGTCGGCATCGACCGGGCGGCCTGCTCCATCTGCTGACGGACGTACTGCCGCGTCGGCAGCGTCTTCTCGCTCCAGTGCGCATCGGTCGCCGAAAGGACACCGAGTGCCACGACGAGGACATAGCTCAACAGGTTCGACCAGGCCTCGGGGCCGTAGAACTTCATCGCCGTCCCGAACGACGTCTTGAACTTCGGGCCGAAGTGCCCCTCCTTGACGCTGTAGATCTCGTCGAGCACGAGATGGATGAGGAAGCCGAGCACGACGGCGCTGGCGATGAAGTAGCGATGGAGCGGTTCCTCGGCACCGAAGGAGAGGAAGGCCACCTGGCCGGCCACGGCCGCCGCGGGAAGGCTGTGGAGCATGCCACGCTGGGCGGCGTACCGCGACACCAGCCAGGCCGCGCCGTACCGCACGGCGAGATAGAGCGAGGCACCGGCGAGGACGGTCGCCTCGGACGACAATCCCGCCTGTTGGAAGCGATGGATCATGAGGAGCGGCAGGACTGCGGCGGCGAAGCCAGTGCTCTCCCGCAACGACGCTTCGTCGCCGCTGTCGAGGTCGGGCAGCACCCCGGCGAGCACGCAGAGCACGCCGGCGAGCAGGCACGTCGAGGGGGGCATGCCACCGATCTGCCACGCCGCGAAGGCATAGGCCGCCCCGGCCACGGCCGATCCAGTGATGTGCACGCGCAGTCCGGGCACCGCATCCCTCCCTGGCGATTCAACCAGCCAATCACCCCGCCCGCGCTTGGTGGGCGCAGCGACATCCGCGTCCCTCGGGCTTCCTTGCCTCCGGGGCACAGATCCTTGTCAGTTGTCGGCAGAGCCGTCACCACAGCGTCAACGCCATGCCGCGGCGCGGCGAGCGCTGCCGGAGCGGCAAGGTCGGTCGGCAACGGCAGGTTCGGCAGACGAGGCCCTTTCCGCACAACCGGCGAAGCCGGGAAAGCGACGCAAACGGGGAAAAACCCGGAAACGAGCCTGGTCTTTCCGGGATCTCCGCGGGCACCGGTGGCGACCTGAAGGCGCAGAACCCCCAATCAACCAGTGGCCCCCAGAAGACACAAACTGCCCACGTGCTTCAGACACTCCATACCTCCCACTTCCTCCGGACAGTGCCCCAGGGAAAAAACTGCCCTCCCCCCCTGCCCCTGTCGCGGCCGACGGATCGAGCAATTCCAGCGGCAAATGCCCTTCGACACCGGCCCCGGCATCCCTACACTCCCGCCCCGCCGGGTTGGCACGCAACACGCCCGGCCGAGTGACCGCCCCCACCGCTGACGAGGAGACCGGACGTGGCCGTCGAGGGATACGACCTGGTGATGATCGGCCTCCTCGCCGTCGCCGCCCTGCTCGGCTACTTCAAGGGGATGGTCTGGCAGCTGGCATGGATCGCCGGGATCGTCGTCAGTTCGTTCGTGTCCCTGCGGTTCGCCCCGCAGTTCGCCCATCTCTTCGGACACCAGGAACCTTGGAACCGGTTCCTCGCCATGCTCGCGCTCTACGTCGGCACGTCGCTGGCGGTGTGGATCCTCTTCCGGCTCGTGTCGGGATTCATCAACGCGATCCATCTCTCCGCCTTCGACCACCAGCTCGGGCTGCTCCTCGGCCTGGCGAAGGGGGCGTTGCTGTGCATCGTCGTCACCTTCTTCGCGGTCACGCTCGCCCCCGACTACCGCCACCAGATCGTCGCCAGCCGGAGCGGCCGCTTCGTGGCCGAGCTCATCGTCCGTGCCGACACCTATCTCCCCAAGGAGATCCACGACACCGTCGAGCCGTTCGTCGACCAGTTCGAGCGGCAGTTCGCCCAGCCTGGCGTGGGGCAAAACGGCGGACCGGACGCGGCGTTCGGCTTGGCGGCGGGGCAGGTCTCCGCCCCCGGCAGCGGACAGTCCGGCGGACAGCTCACCGGCGGCGGCCTGTCGCTGAAGACGCTCATCGACGGGGTCAGCTCGGCCGCGGCCTGGGCCGGAGCAGAGCAGGGGAGTGGCGCGGTGCATCAGGCCGGGGGCGCCCTGCCTCCGGGGAGCGCCTGGTTCGCCCCTCCGGCAGACCAGAAGCCGGCCCCGGTCGCCGCGCTCCCGGGGGGCTTCCAACCGATCGCCCCGGCCCCCATTCAAGAGTCGCCCCGACCGACCGGAAGCCGCTACGGGAACCCCGCTCCCACTGGCTATCCTGTCGGCGCGCAGTCACTGTTGCCGCTCCGCTGACCGTCCGAGCGCGGGAACGGCGCACGGATCGGCAACCGTAGGAATCGATCCTCATCCGTCAGCGATCGTCACGGTCGGCCCGCGGCCCCGAGAGGAGCAGGGGCCGCATGGCGGAAAGAGGCCGCCGGCGAAAAAGGGCGTTTTCCCCGGGAAAAAACGACCCTGATTCGGACATAAGAGACATTATCGGACGTTGGGGAGAGGGGGAACCGGGCCGCGTTTCAGGCGGAAACCGGGGTCTCCTCGAGGAACCTTCCCATCGCACGGAACTTCCCGTAGCGGGAATCGACGAGCACCGGGGTCGGCTGCGTGAGCAGTTCCTTGAGCGTGCGGACGAGAAAGTTCTTCACTCGACTGGCCATCTGGCGCGGATCGCGGTGGGCACCGCCGGGCGGCTCCTCGATGACCGCGTCGATGACCCCGAGCGACCGCAGATCGTGTGACCGCATCTTCAGGGCCCGGGCCGCCTCGGCCTTGTGCTCGGCGCCTTTCCAGAGAATCCCGGCGCAGCCCTCCGGGCTGATGACGCTGTAGTAGGCATGCTCGAGGACGGCCACCCGATCGCCGACGCCAATCCCCAGCGCCCCCCCAGATCCCCCCTCGCCGATGACCACGCAGACAACCGGGACCGGGAGCGTCGCCATGAGGAACATGCTCTCGGCGATCACCTGGGCCTGGCCCCGTTCCTCGGCACCGACGCCGGGATAGGCGCCGGGGGTGTCGATGAGGCAGATCACCGGCAGGCCGTACTTCGCCGCCAGTCGCATCTTGCCCATCGCCTTGCGGTAGCCCTCGGGATGGGCGCAGCCGAAGTGGCACGCCTGACGCTCGGCGAGCGTTTTCCCTTTCTGGTGGCCGACGACGAGCACCTTGTGCCGGTCGAGCTTGGCAAATCCGGTCAGCATCGCCGGGTCGTCACCGAAGGCCCGGTCGCCGTGGAGCTCGACGAACTCGTCGAAGACGAGCGAGACGTAGTCGCTCGTCTTCGGCCGGTCGGGGTGGCGGGCGACCTCGACGGTCTGCCAGGGATCGAGGCCGCCGAAGACCCGCTTTTGGATCTCGACGAGCTCACGCTTCAGCCGCCGGAGCTCCTCTTGCTGGAGGGCGCCGAGCGGCGCGGCCTCCAGGGCTGCGATCCGGTCCTCGATCTCGTAGATCGGCTTCTCGAGAGGAAGCCGGTGCAAGCCGCGGGACATGAGGCGCTCCGGGCGCGGAGGTGGGACCAAGGGGGCAAACGTGAAGTTTCCCATGGCCGCGCGGCAGGAGTCAATTCGAGTTGACGTCGGCCAGCAGCGCGCTGCCGGGGCCCACAGGGCGGCGGCTCACGCCGGTCCCGGATCCCGCTCGAAGAACCGCACCTGCTTTAATTGGCGGACGATCTCCTCCATCGAGGCGGGACGGTCGGCGGGCTTCTTCGCCATCATCTGCCGGATGAGCTTCGACGCCGCCGCGGTGACGTTGCGGTTGGTGGCATCGACGAGGGGCGCGGCGGCGTAGATGTGCTTGCCGAGGAGATCGTTTTGGTCTGCTCCGGTGAACGGCGGCGTGCCGGCGAGCATCTCGTAGGCCAGACAGCCGAGCGAGTAGACATCAGAACGGAAATCGAATGGCTGCCCCCGGATCTGCTCGGGGGCCATGTAGCTCGGCGTCCCCTGGGCCTGCTTCTTCGTCCACAGGAGCCGGGCAAGGGCGCCGGGGGGCTGCCCGGCGATGGCGTAATCGAGGACGCGCACGTCGCCGTCGGGGGCGACGAGGACGTTGGCTGGCTTCACATCGCGGTGCACCCACCCCTTGCCGTGGAGGAAACCGAGCCCCTCGGCGATACCGACGAGGATCTTCACCGCCCTGGGCATCGTCCGCTCCCGTTCCGTGGCGGACGTGATGCCACGGCGGAGGTTCGGATGGGGGAAGAGATCCATGACGAGACAGGGCATCCGCTGGTGGACCTCGAGCCGGTGGATGCGGATGAGGTGGGGATGAGTGAGATCCTGCCCGACCCGGAGCTCGTGCTCGAGCTGCCTTCGCTGCGACTTGTCGGCGATGAACTCGCTCATCAGAACCTTGACCGCCACCTGGCGCCCTTCGCTGGTGTCAAAGGCGCTCCACACCTGGCACTGCCGGCCGAGCCCGAGTTGCTGCTGGAGATTGAGCGGACCGAGCCGATCGGGGGGTTTGGCCATGGTGCGTCGCAGCTGGGCGGAGAGTCAGGTGGAAGCCGGTGGGCGTGGGGGGCGGACACGGTTGGGATCGATCGAGATCGACACGAGCACGAGCCCCTGCGGGGGCGCCGTTGGGCCGGCAGCCGGCCGATGCCGGGCCGCGAGCACCCCGGCCATCCAGTCGGAGCGGCGCCGGCCGCATCCGACCATGACGAGCGACCCGACGATGATCCGCACCATGTTGTGGAGGAATCCATTCCCCTCCACCTCGACCCACAGTTCGGCATCGGGGAGATCGTCCCCCCCCCGGCGCCGGCTGAGGTCGAGCCGGTGGATTGTGCGCACTTTCGACAGCCGGGTGGAGGGCATCGTCTCGAAACTGGTGAAATCGTGCTCCCCCTCGAGCGCCGCCGCCGCGATCAGCATGGCATCGAGATCGAGGCGCGACTTCCACCGCCAGACGAGGTGCCGGGAGAGCACCGGGCGCCACGGGGCGTCGTGGATCCGGTAGCGGTAGATCTTGCTGACGGCCCCCCAGATCGGATCGAAGCCCGCGGCAGCCTCCTCCCCATCGATGACCGTCACGTCCGGAGGGAGCCGGGCATTGAGGGCCCGCACCCAGGTGCGGGCGTCGTGCTCCGCCGTGGTTTCAAATGACACCACCTGCCCCAGGGCGTGCACGCCGGCATCGGTCCGGCTCGAGCCACGGGGCACGACCTCCTCGCCGCTGACCTCTCGGATCGCCCCGGCGAGGGTCCCCTGCACCGTCGTCCGCCCGGGCTGGGACTGCCACCCAGAGAACCGGGTCCCTTCATAGGCCAGCGTGAGACGGATCGTGCGTGTCATCAACGCACCGGCGCCCCGTCCCCTGCGGCCATCTTCGCCGCCAGATGTTCGGCGATCTGGACGGCGTTCGTGGCGGCCCCCTTCCGCAGATTGTCGGAGACACACCACAGCGCGATGCCGCACGGGCTCGAGTCATCCTCGCGGATCCGCCCCACGAACACCTCGTCCCGGCCTTCGCAGTCGCGCGGCAGCGGGTAACGTTTCGCATCGAGATCGTCGACGACCACGATCCCCGGGCTGTGCTCCAGGAGCCTCCGAGCCTCGGCGGCGGTGAGCTTCCGCTCGGTCTCGATGAGGATCGATTCGCTGTGACAGTTGGCCACCGGCACGCGGATGCAGGTCGCGCAGACGCCGATCGACTCGTCGCCGAGGATCTTCCGCGTCTCGTGGACCATCTTCAGCTCCTCGCTCGTGCTCCCGCCGGGCCGGGAGGAACCGATCTGCGGGATGAGGTTCGCGGCAATGTGGTGGGAGAACACCGATTTTGCCTCACCCCTCCCCTCCAACCACGCCGCCGTCGCGTCGCGGAGCTCGGAGGTCGCCGCCAGGCCGGCGCCACTGACAGCCTGGTAGGTACTGACGATGACGCGCCTCACCCGCGCCGCGTCATGGAGCGGCTTCATGACCATCACCATCTGGGTCGTCGAGCAATTCGGGCTCGAAATCAATCCGGTGTGCCGGTCGATGTCGCCGGGATTGACCTCGGGGATCACCAGCGGGACATCGGGCCGCATGCGGAAATAGCCACTCTCGTCGACCACCACCGTGCCCCGCTCCACGGCCCATGGGACGAACTCGGCAGCGACTTCGTCCGGCGTGCTCCCGATGGCGATCTGCACCCCCTCGAACGACTCTGGACGGAGCACCTCGACATCCATCGTCGCCCCCGCGACGGTGAACGGCTGGCCGGCCGTTCGTGGAGAGGCGAGGAGCTTGATGCGCCGGGCAGGGAACTGCCGGGCGAGGAGCGACTCGACGATGATCCGGCCCACGGCGCCGGTGGCGCCAACGACTGCGATGGTGTCGATCATGGAATACGTTCCGGGCTTGGCCACGGGGTGAGGGGAAGAAAAACAACCAGCGTGATCAGTCACGGCGGGAACGGTCGGCATGGAGGCCCCGGAGGAGCCAGCGCCACGTCGCGGCCGGCACGAAGGCGAGGTTGGCGGCGATCATCGCCAGGCCGAATTCCCGCATCCCCATCGCCAAGCCGATGCCGAGGTGGACGAAGATCCCCATGGCGATCGCCAGCCGTCGCGTCAGCCGCGGCCACACGAGAGCCGGATAGGAGAACTCCCAGAAGACCGTCCCGAGCGTGAGCAGATTGACGAGGAGCGGATGGCGCGCGAGCCAGGTGAGGTCGAGCGTCCGGTAGCGGCTGTTGGCCGCCGCGCCCCACAGCGCCGTTCCCTCCCACCAGCTCGCCCCGAGAAGTTTGGCGGTGCCGGAGAAGAAATAGACGATGCAGAGATGGATCTGGAGGAGCCGCAGCGCGATGTTGGCCGACACCGACGGCCCGTCACCGGAGGTGGCGATCCCCAACCGGCGATCGAGCGACAGGACCGCACCGGCCGGCCCGATCGCCACCGGGATCAGAAGCATACCCAGGGCATCATCGAACCCGAAAACGGTCAAAGGCGTGCGGTTGACCGCCGCGAGGAATCCGACGAGCGCGACCCACGCCGCCACAGGGGTCGCCAGGCCGAGGGCGAGACAGGCCGCGGCGATGAGCGTGACAAGGACGAGCGCCCGCACCGCCGTGGAGGACGAGAGGGCGAAGAACCAGCTCCACTGCCACGGCTGGTCGTTCATTCGCCACACATCGCCATCGCGGAGCCAGCCGTGCGGGCCGAAGAAGGCATCGACATCCATCAGCCACACCGCACAGCTCCAAGCCAGGAGCGTACCGGCGATGATCCGCACGATCGCCAAGGGGAGCGGATCGGCGGGGGTGAACCAGAAACGGTCCCAGGCCTCTCCCCAGGCGGCGAACCACCCCTGCTCGGCACTCCCCCCCTGCCCTGTCGGCTGGCCGGTGAACGCCGCACTCCCCTTCCCCCCCGCACTCGATCCGGCGGCGGGAGCCGACTCGGCCGCGTTCCACGGCCCCGGGATGACGTCCACAGGACGAGGCTCCGACCGGCCGCGCTGCGGCGGCAGTCGACGGTGTTGGCGGCTCATCGGTTCGGCCCTGCGGAGGAGGCGAAGGCGTAGACCCCCAGCGGTGTCTCGACGTCGGGGGCCGAGCGGCCGGCGATCGTGTCCTCGGGGGCGGGAAGGTCGAACTCGACCATCGACAGCTCGACCTCCACGCCACCGTGTCGCCGCAGCAACTGCCCCGCGACCCCCATGACCAGCGGCTGCCACAGCGGCTTCGCTTCGCGGCGCACCTCGTCGGGGGCATCGGCCGCAGGAACGAGCCCGGCAATCTTCTCGGCGATCATGAATCGGCGGTGGTAGAGGAGCCGCGGCCGATCGACGGCCGGGTCGGGAAGTACCCCGGAGCGGGTCGTGCCGTCGGGCATGCGCATGTTCCAGCCGATCGCGTGCCCCGGGCCGGGATCGGGGGCGAAGAAGCGGTAGCCGTGGCCGAGGTAGAGCGCGCCGACCAACGGCCGCAACGGCTGAATCATCCGTGTGGCAAGGGCGCTCGACGGCGCCGGGCCGGCCAGCGGAGGCACGATCACCACCGCGAGGTAGAGGAGGATCGCGCCCGTGGCGGTTGTCCGCCCGATGCGCGTCCAGCGTGGCCCGGAGGCGGTGGCGGGGCTGGGAAGGTGGGCGTTCACGCTGCGTCGTGGCCGGACCACCGGCACGTCCATCAGGGTCGGAGCGATCGATCCAGGTTCACTCTACCAGCCCCGGGCCGGTCGCTCCCTGGGTGGAATCACGTTCGTTTCGGCCGCCGTTCCCGGGCAACTTGCGGAGGAACCGCGGCGGCAAAAAAAAGCTCCCGCGCGGCACGGGCCGCGCGGGAGCGGATCTCACCAGATTGGCCATCCGGCCGACGGTCAGCGAATCGAGACCTGGGCGTCAGCCGAGGCGGTCCGCTGGGCGGGGTCGAGGCTCACCTCCACCGACTTCCCGGCGACGAGGTCGATGGTCTTCGAGACCACCTGCTCCTTGCCGTCGACGACGGTGGCGACCTTGATCTCGTAGTTCTTCCACGCCTGGCCGTCCTTGAGGGTCGTCGTCTCGAAGAGGCGGACAGCCCCGCTCGACGACGTCTCGTTGCCGGCGAGCCAAACCCGGGCGTCGGCGGGCACGCGGAGGGTGAGGCTGGTCTTCGGCGCGTTGCCGGCCGTGTCGAAGTTGACGTTCGAACGGTCGCCCGCCGTCAGCGTGACCGACTTGGTCTGTTCACGCGGGGTGCCGTCACGGTCGACGACCATCTTCACGACGAACTCGTAATCCTTGCCCGCCTCGAGGCCGCGGGAGACGAACCGACGCTGCGAGCCGGTCGCCGAGGTCTTGGAACCGTTGACGAACACCTGGGCATCGGCCGGGAGGTTGACGACGAGCATCGCACCGTCGGCGGGCACCGTCTCGACCGCAGCACCCGTCATGCTCGACGGCGTACCGATGATCTCGCCACCGCCGTACGACGGGGTGCCGTAGACCGGGGTGGAGTACGACTCACCGATCACCCGGTTGCTCTCGACCGGATAGCCGGTCGAGTGCTCGCTGCCGCTGGAGTAGGCCGGGGAGGAATAGCCGCCGTACGAGCCACCGCCGTACGAACCGCCCGAGCTGCCCCCCGACGACCCGCCCGAGCTCCCGCCGTAGGAGCCGCCCGAGCTACCGCCCGACGAGCCCCCCGAGCTGCCACCGGTAGAACCGCCCGAGCTGCCGTGGCGGTAGTAGGCCCGCATCGCCTTTTTCTGGGCGTGGTGGGCGAAGAGGCCGCCGTGCGACCCACCCGACGAACCGCCGTAGGAGCCATAGGAGCCATACGACCCGTACGAGCCACCGGACGAACCGCCGGCACCGTAGCCGCCGGACGACCCGCCCGACGAACCCCCGTAGGAGCCACCGGACGAGCCGCCGCCCGAAGAACCGCCCGAGCTCCCGCCCGACGAGCCGTGGGAAGCGCTGTAGCGCTGATGCCAACCGGCGTGCGCATCGCAGGCGGTCGCGACGACCGCGAGGAAGGTAACAATTCCGGCAAACTTGCCGCTATGACGAAGGACCGACATCAGAATCTCTCTCCGGTGAATGGATGGATGGTGGAGGTGAAGCAAGGTGAACTGGAAGGGACCGCCCCGCGCCCGGAACCCGCTGACCGAGTGCCGTAACGGCCGCATGTCGCAAAGATAATTTGCCGGTCGGGCAAAGCAAGCAGTTTAGGGTAACGGGGTCGAGTTTGACGACCGGGCCCGCAAAAGATGGGCGGATTGTAACGGATGGGAGTGACGATGCTCGGGAGCCAAACCTCCCGTCCCCCTCATCCCCCCGACTCAACGGATCCGGTGGATGGGCCCCCTCAATCCAAAAACAAGGCCGCGAGGGGAAGCCTTCCTGGCTTCCAGGCCAGCGCCACCGGGGAGCCAGGGCCCGGAACGAAGCCGGCGCCGGTGACGTGCCGCCGTCAGCGGGCAATCCCCTCGATGCGGACGTCATCCGCCTCGAGCCTGCCGGTTCCCCCGAGCATGCCCACCAGGACGATCGCCTCCCGCGCCCAGACGGGCACCGTCAGGGTCCCCTGCAGGTGCCTCCAGGGAAACGTCCCCTTCCCCACCGGGAGCAGCGCCCGCGACGACCGGCTCCGCCGTTCGTCGAAGAATTGGACGCCGAGGGCCGGCAGTTCCTCCGGCGAATATCCCTCGCGGAGCGATTCGCCACGGACCTCGAGCGAAACCGCCAGCCGGCCGATCGCACGACCATCGACCGCAAACCCCTGGAAGAGTTGGGCGGGCCTCCCCTTCTCGACATTCTCCAGGCGCAGGAAGCGTGTCCCCCCCGGGGCGTCGGGCGCCTCGACCAGCTCCATTTGCCGTCCGTAATACCATGACATCGGCACCTCCGCACCGGGCAGGAGATCCTCGAAGCCGCCGTTGCCGATCGCCGGTCGGGTGCCGTCGGGCTGCACGACCCTCGCCTCCTCGGCCTCACCGGTCATCGGGACGAACAGGCTCGGCACGAGCGACTCGCGTACCATCTCCCCGTCCCGTTTCGTGAGGAGGACGAGCATCTGGTCGTAGCGCTCGCCGACCGGGATCACCATCCGCCCCCCTTCGGCCAACTGCTCCACGAGTGGTTGGGGGATCTCCTCGGGGGAACAGGTGACAACGATCTTGTCGAACGGGGCATGCTCCGGCCATCCCTGGAAGCCGTCGCCGATCTTCGTGAACACGTTCTTGTAGCCGAGCCGGGCGAGGATCCGCGCGGCCTTCTCGCCGAGCGGCTTGTTGATCTCGATCGAATAGACCGTCTTCACCAGTGGCGAGAGTACCGCCGCCTGGTAGCCGCTGCCGGTGCCGATCTCGAGGACCCGATCGGTCGGCCGCGGCTCGAGCCGCTCGGTCATGTAGGCGACGACGAACGGCCCGGAGATCGTCTGCTTTTCGCCGATCGGCAGTGCCATGTCGACGTAGGCGAGGTGGCGCTGCGGCGGGGGGACGAACTCATGCCGCGGGGTCGTCCGCATGCTCTCGAGGACTCGGGGATCGGTGACACCGCCGGCGGCGATGTCCTCGAGGGCCATCCGCTCCCGCAGGCTTCTCATCCGTTCGGCGGTGGCGTCGGGGGGCGCTGCGGGCACCGTGGCCGATGCCAGCATCACCGTCGCCGCAAAACTTCCCCACACCCACGCCCGCTTCATGGCCGCCCTCTGGTTTCGGTCAGCCCCACCTCGCCGCCGTCACTTCGCCGCTTCGATCTCGAGCAGATCCATCTCGAAGACGAGGACCTCCCCCGGCTCGATCACGGGGGGCGAACCCTCGTCGCCGTAGCCCAGGTCGGGTGGCACCCACAGCCGCCATTTCGAACCCACCGACATCAGCGGGAGCGCTTCCTGCCAGCCGGGGATCACCTGCTGGACCGGAAACCGTAGCGGCCCCTGCGCCGGATCGCTGGCATCGAATTGCTTCCCGTCGAGGTGCGTGCCGCGGTAGTGGGTCGAGACGACGTCGGTCGGCTTCGGCTTCGGCCCGTTCCCGGCCCGGAGCACCTCGTACTGCAACCCGCTGGGGAGCGTTACGATCCCCTTCTTTCCCTTGTTGGCGGCGAGAAATTGCGCGGCCTTCGCCCGGTTCGCTTTCCCCTTCTCCACCATCTGCTGGCGGAAGCTCTCCCGCTCGTTCTGCATCCGGGCCTCGAACGCCTGGAGCGCGGCGGTGAGCCGCTCGTCGGGAAGCCGCGGCGGGGTGCCACGGACCGCATCGGCGAGCCCCTGCGCCAGCGCGGAAAAGTCAAACGGGGCCTTCTGGGCGCGGAAGTCGGCGGCGATCTGACTGCCGATACGGAGGCCGAGGGCGTAGCCGAGCGTCCCCTCCGGCGTGTCAAGGGCAGCCTCGCCCGGCGGCGACAGCGGCTGGGCGGGGGGGCGCTTTGCCGCCGGCGCCCCCGGCTGGGCAGCGGCGTGAGGGGGAAACAGGAGGGCGGCAAGCGTCACTGCGACGGCCGCCACGGCCCCCCTCCCCTGCCCTGCGATCCCGCGCCATCCTGACCGACCGACTCCCTTGCGATCCATCTCCTCTTCCTCCCTGACAGCCTTTTGGATGATGTGCCTGGTCCCTGGCAACCCGCGCTCTTGACGCCACGGGCGAGTCTACCAGTCTCCCCCGTTCCTTCCTGCGCCACCGCTCCGCGCCACACGCAGACCCGGTGATCACCGAGCCGGGTCGGCAGGCCGGTCGCGGTCGACGGCCGGCCGACCGAGCGACCCGCGTGTGATCTCGAGGAAGGCCGTTTCCAGATTCACCTCCGACTCCCGCATCGACTGGAGCCGGAATCCCTCGGCAACGAGCCGGGCCGCCAGCGGCGACGGGTCGTCGCAGCCGGCGGCAAGCGTCACGAGCACCTCGCCGTCACGGACGGCGACCTTGTCCGCTTCGGGGCTCTTCTCCACCACCTTCGCGGCCGGTTCAGGCGGACCGGCGACGCGGATCCGGATGACGGGGCGGCCGCGGACCTGGGTGAGGAGCTCTTGGACGTCGCCGCAGGCCAGCAGCCGGCCGTATTCGATGATCCCGACCCGATTGCAGATGTCGGCCAGCTCCGGAAGGATGTGGCTGCTGACGAGGATCGTCTTGCCGAGCCCCTGGAGCCGCTTGAGCAGGCCGCGCATCTCGATCCGGGCCCGGGGGTCGAGGCCGCTGGCCGGTTCGTCGAGGAGGAGGACTTGCGGGTCGTGGAGGAGGACGCGGGCCAGCCCCAGGCGCTGCGTCATCCCGCGTGACAGGCTTGTCACGAGCTCGTCGCGCTTCACGGTCAGATCGACCAGTTCGAGCGAGCGCTCGGCGACGCGGCGGCGCTCCGGGCCGGCGATCCGGTAGGCGGCGGCGAAGAACTCCAGATACTCAATGACGCGCATGTCGTCGTACACCCCGAAGATGTCGGGCATGTAACCGATCGCGCGGCGGATCTCCCTGGGGTGGGTGTAGATCGAATGGCCGCAGACGTACGCCTCGCCCCACGTCGGCGAGAGGAGCGTGGCGAGGATCCTGATGGTCGTCGTCTTGCCGGCACCGTTGGGGCCGATGAAGCCGAACAAATCCCCCTGCTCGAGCTTGAGATCGAGCGACTCCAGGGCGGAGAAATCGCCGTACTTCTTCGTCAGGTCGATGGTCTCGATCATGGGCTGCGTTTCTCGACGGAGAACTTGTCCAAGGGAATGACGATCCGCCACGTGGCCTCGGCCGGGGAATCGTCGACCGGCGGGGCGGGCCCCGGGTCGCCCCCCCCTGCCCCACACGACCAGGCCGTTCCCGCCGGGCCACGACCGACCAGCACCGCCCGATCGATGGGGAGGAGCGGCGAGAGATCGATCCGCCCCAATCGGCCGGCCTCGAGAGACGTGTACGACGCCCCTCCCGCCGCGGCATGGAATCCGGCCACCTCGAGGATCCGCTCGACATCGGTATCGTCGACGCGCCACGCTTGAGTCCGCGTGCGGTCGTAGACGGTGGCGCTCCGCGTCAGGAAGGAGGCGAGCGTCCGCGGGCCCTTGCCCGACTCCGGATCGAACCGCGTGCCGGGGGCGAACGCGCCGACGTCGTAGGTCCAACCGGCATGGAACAGGGAGCACTCCTGAAGCGCGAACGGGAGCCGGCTCTCGAGGACGCCGCTCAACGTTCCCTGCGCGTCCCGCCGAAGGGTCGAAACGACCGGCAATTCGTTGAGCGGAGCGATCCACTCCGCCTCAAACAGCCGGCTCGATGACGCCGCGATCGGTACCCGATCGAGGCCGGTGAGCCCGGCGGCCGACAGGTAGGGGGCGCTCGCCAGAGACGGATGCGCCGTCGGGCAGTCGACCGCACCGATCCCCCGCCCTCCGGCGACGTACCAACTGACGACCGCCGTCCGGTCAGCGGCGATGAGCCCGGCGTTCGACGGGACCGCGCCGAGGTCGACCACGGCGTTCGCCGGCGACCAGATCCCGAAAACCGATGTCCCGCGGGCGATCCGCCCTGCCACGTCGAGATCGACAAGATCGGCCCGACGGACGCGCCACTCCGCCCCCTTCCATCGATCCGCGGTCCACCACGCCAGTCCCGCAAAGAGGAGCACAACGGTCGGCAGCGTGATCCACGCCAGGCCAGGCCTCCCCCCGCGTGACACCAGCCACCACTCCAGCGGATAGAGGCAGGCGACGTAGAGCAGGGCCAGACCGGCGATCCATTCAAAGGGCACGGGGCGGACACCAGCGAACCGATCGACCGCCATCCGCAGCTGCCCGCCGAGGTCGAGCGATTGGCGGTTGACCTCCCCGGATCTCCCCCCCTTCGCCGGCCGCCCGCCGAGGAGTTCGACGAGGAGCGAGTCGGTCCCCTGCCAATTGCGGAAGGCCCCCCGGTCGAGATCGATCCCCGCCCAGGTGACCGTGCCGAAACCATGGGCCCGGCGGACGACGAGGGGAAGATCGGTGGGGGCATTCCCTTCCCAGGCCTCGATCGCCCCATCGATCGCCCCCGGATCCTCGAAGAGGGGCACCTCGAGTCCGCCGAGGGCATTGCGATCGAGCGGTCGCCCCGCCTTGGAATAGGTTTCGATCGCGGCCGAGCGGCGCAGCGGCACCATCCGCGCCACGCGCCCTCCCCGCCCCGCGGGCCCCGGCAACCACGCCGCCGCCGGCCCCTCCGACAGGCCCGGTGGTGCCGCCGACGCTCCTGCGAGGAAGACGAGCCTCCCGCCGCGTCGCACCCACGCATCGACACCGGCGAGGGCAGCCGAGGGCGCTGCGGTCACGGCCGAGCCACAGACGACGATCGCGTCGGCCCCGTCGAGATCCAGACCCGTTGGCCCCAGCCCCGAGGCATCGGGGAGTGCGACGACGCGGATCCGCTCGCCATCCTCCCGCTGCAACAATCGGGCGGCGCGTTCCGCGCTCGGCAGATCCCCGATCACGAGCAGGACCTCAGCGGTCGATTCCAGCGGTACCGGCAGGCGGAGGGGAACCTGGGCCCCGCGGTCATCCTCGACGAGCACCCGCCCCGCCGGGCGGCCGAAGCGGACGCGGAACCGGCTCGGCGCATCGCCCGCCCCCTCCCCTGTCGCGTCCCCCACGACCGGGTAGCCGACGAGCTCGCCATCGGGATCCTCGATCCAGACGCGTGTGGCCGTCGCCGGCGTGATCAGGAGCGGCGTCCAGGAGCCGGTCCGATAGACGCCGTCGAACCCGACCGCTCCCTCCCACGCCCCGGGCTCGGCCCCGACGGCGGGAGATGATGTGACCGCGGCGCACGCCACCAGGGATGCCAGCCACACCACCCCCCACGCGACGGCAGCACGCCGCGTCGCGAGGACGTTCCGACCGGCAGTCGGTGGAGCCTCGGCAGCAGACCGCATCACGGTTTCTCCGCATCGGGGCAGGTGCAGGCCAGGCGTCCGCAGCCCGGGCACCCCCCGCCGTACTTGCGCTTCACTGCCTCGTCGAGGTCGACATCGACGACGTTGGCGATTGTCACGAGCCAGGCGAGAACGTCGGCAAACTCCAGGGCGATCTCCTCCTTGGTGCCGCTGCGGAGCGCCGTGGCGAGCTCGCCGATCTCCTCGGTGAGCCACATGAAGGTCCCCTCGACCCCCCGGGCGGCATCCTTGTCGTGGTACATCCGCCGGATGAGCGACTGGAACTCGGAGAGCGTCATGGGGGTCAACCTGGAAACGGGCTGGAGGGGGAACGGGACGGGGGGCAAGGACGGGGCCGCCGCCGCGGGCGGGCCGCATCTCCCGCGGTAGACGTTCTACCCGGCGTTGCGATGGCCGGCGACATCTGGCGCCGAAGTAGGCTCCAACCGGGGGACGAACCGGGGGACGAACCAGGGATAGATCGCCGGGATGACCAGCGCCGTCAGGAGCGTGCTGGTGACGATGCCCCCGATCACGACCGTCGCCAGCGGACGCTGGATCTCGGCCCCGGCGCTGGTTGCCATCGCCATCGGGAGAAACCCGAGGCTTGCCACCAGCGCCGTCATGAGCACCGGACGGATGCGGACCTCGGCGGTCAACAAGCTCGCCTCACGCGGCGACATGCCCTCCTGCCGGGCGTGCTCCGCGCCGCTGACCCACACGAGGCCGTTGAGCACCGCCACGCCGAACAGGGCGACGAACCCGACGCCGGCCGCGATCGAGAACGGCATCCCGCGCAGCGCTAGCGCCGCCACGCCGCCAGAGGCCGCGACCGGCACCGCGCAGAAGATCAGCGCCGCCAGACGGAAAGACTTGAAGCTCGTGTAGAGGAGCATGGCGATCAGGCCGAGCACGAGCGGGGTGATGAGCGCCAACCGCCGGCCGGCCGACACGAGGTTCTCGAAGTCGCCCCCCCAGGCGATCGTGTAGCCCGTCGGCAGCCGCACCTCGCGCTCAACCGCCGCCTGCGCCTCGGCGACGAAGCCGGCGACATCCCGGCCGCGGACGTTGGCCGAGACGTACGTCCGCCGCCGCGAGTTCTCATGCTCGATCGAAGGGGGCGTCTCCTCGTTGATGACGTCGGCGAGCTCCCCCAGCGGCACAGGCCGGCCGGCAGCCGTGCCGACAGGGATCTGCGGAATGAGCTCGGCATCCTCACGCCACTGGCGGGGGAACTTCAGAATCAACGGATAGCGCGGCCGGCCCTCGAAGATCACCCCCGCCGGAATCCCCCCCATCGCCGACACCGTCCGCATCACTTCGGCGGCGTCGATGCCATGGCGGGCAAGCTGTTCGGGGCGGACATCGATTCGCGTGGTGGGAACGTTGGCCTGCCAGTCGGCCCGCACGTCGACCGCCCCGCGGATGCCGCGGAGCAACCGCTCGATCCGCTTCCCCAGATTGCCGAGCGTGTCGAGGTCGTCGCCGTAGACGAGCACGGCGACATCCGCCTTCACCCCGGCGACGAGCTCGTCGACACGCATCTCGATCGGCTGGCTGAAGCCGAAGTTCGCCCCCGGCACCGCCGCCGTGAGGGCATCCGACATCCTCCCCACGAGCTCGTCGCGCGACACCTCGGCCGGCCACATCCGGCGCGGCTTGAGCATCACCCAGACGTCCGTCTGCTGCACCCCCATGACGTCGTTGGCGATCTCCGGCCGCCCCGTTTTGCAGAACACCGTCCGGACCTGGGGGAACTCCTCCAGCACGTTCTCGATCCGGGTCGTGATCGGCACCGAATCCTCGAGGGTCGCGCTCGGTAAGCGATTGACCTCGACGAGGAGATCCCCCTCGTCAAGCCTGGGCATGAACTCCGCCCCGAGTCGCATCGCGACGGGGATGGTCGCCGCCACGAGAGCGGCCGCGCCGAGCGAGATCCACACCGGGTGCCAGACGGCGAACCGGGCGACGGGGTGGTAGACCCGGTGGAAGAGCCGCATCAGCAGCGGCTCGTGCTCCGGTTCGCGGCGGAGGAACGTCGCCGCTAGCACCGGCATGAGGGTCAGCGAGATGATGAGCGAGCCGAGGAGCGCGAAGAGCACCGTCAGGGCCATTGGCCGGAAGAGCTTCCCCTCCGTCCCCTCGAGGAACAGGATCGGCAGGTAGACGACGGCAATGATCAATTCGCCGAACATCGTCGGGCCACGGACCTCGATCGCGGCGTCGCGGACGATCGCCAGCTTCGATTCCCCCGGCGCCGCCAGGCCGAGCCGGCGGAGGCAGTTCTCGACCATGATCACCGAGCTGTCGACGACGAGCCCGAAGTCGATGGCGCCGAGACTCATGAGGCTCGCCGGGATCCCCGTCGCCCACATCAGGTTCGACGCGAACAGCATCGACAGCGGGATCGCCAGGGAGACGATCAGGCCGGCGCGAACGTTTCCGAGGAGGACGAGGAGCACGCCGATCACCAGCAGCCCCCCCTCCGCCAAATTGTGGAGCACGGTGTCGAGCGTCCGCGCGATCAGCTCCGAGCGGTCGTAGACGATGTCGATCTCGACCCCCGGCGGCAGCGTCCGCCGGATCTCCTCGAGCTTCTCCTTCGCCGCCCCGACGACGCGCCGGCTGTTTTCTCCCCGGACCATCATCACCATTCCCGTCACCACCTCGCCGCGGCCGCCGCGTGTCACCGCCCCCTGCCTGGTCAACGGTCCGATGGCGACGCGGCCGATGTTGCGGATCAGCACCGGCACGCCCCCCGCCGGGCTGCGGACGACGACCTGCTCGATGTCGGCGACGCTCTCGAGGAGGGCCTGGCCACGGATGAACCGCTGCTCACCATTCTTGACGATGTAGCCCCCGCCGGTGCTCTCGTTGTTGCGTTCGAGGGCCGCGAGCACCTCCCCGAGCGTCACCGCCTGGGAACTCATCCGGTCGGGGTCGATCTCGACCTGGTAGCTCTTGGCAAAGCCGCCGTGGGCATTGATGTCGGTGACCCCAGAGACCTCGCGCATCGTCGGACTGATGTCCCACTCGAGGATGCTGCGCAGCTCCATGAGATCGTGGCCGGTGCCACGAACCTCGAACTGGAGGATCTCCCCGAGGGCCGTGCTCAACGTCCCGAGCTTCGGGTCGCCATGGCCGACCGCGATCCGCCCCTTCGCCTCGGGGAGGCGTTCCGCCACGAGTTGGCGGGCGAGCATGATGTCGGTCTGCTCGCGGAAGACGATCGTCACCAGCGAGATGCCGAACCGGGAGATGCTGCGGATCTCCTCGACATGCGGCAGCCCGCTCATCGACAGTTCGACCGGGTAGGTGACGTAGCGCTCCACCTCCAGCGGCGACATCGTCCCCGCCTCGGTGACGACCTGGACCTGGATATTGACGAGGTCGGGGACGGCATCGACGGGGATCTGCGTGGCCGCGTAGAGCCCCCCCACCGACATGAGGATGAACATCGCGAGCACGAGGGCCCGATTCGACAACGACCATTCGATGAGGCCTGAAAGCACCGCCGTCCTCCCCGCACTCCGCCCGCCCGGCAGCCCGTCGGGGGCCCCATGGAGGACATTCGATCAGATCCCGAGCCGGGCCGCCTGACGGCTAGTCTTCCTTCTCGAGGAGCAATTCGCTCTTCAGAACGAACGCCCCGGCCACGACGACCGGCTCCCCCTCCTGGAGGCCCGTGACGATCTCGACGAGATCGCCGTTGTCGATGCCGGTGGTGACGGCGACGCGCCGATAGCGTCCCTCCGTGAGCGGCTCGAACACGAACGCCTCCCCCTCGTGGCGCATGACGGCGGCGGCGGGGACGGCCATCGCCTCCCGCACGCTCCCCTGCGGGAGATCGACCCACACGAACATCCCCGGCTTCAGATGGGCGTCGTCGTTGTCGAGCTCGGCGACCAGCGACACGCTCCGCGATTCGGCCTCGACGATCGCCCCGACATGGTGCACGCGGGCCACCAGTTCGCGGCGCTGGGCGCCGGGAACGCTGACCTTGACCTCCTGCCCATGGACGACGTCAACGGCCGTCCACTCGCGCTCGTGGATCTGGGCCCGCACCCACAGCAGCGAGGTGTCGGCGACGACGAACATCGGATCCCCCCCCTGGACCCGTTCCCCCCGGGCCACGAACACATCCTCGACAATCCCATCAAACGGCGTCCGCATCACGAGGGTGCTCAACGAACCGGGGTCGCCGGGGCTGTCGGAGGCATCCTCGGCGACCGCCGCGATCTCGGCGCCGAGCCGACTGCCGACGAGGGTCCGGAGATGTTCCTTCGACACCTCAACGAGACGGTCGGCCTGGGCCAGGCTCGCGCGCGCCCGGTCCCGTTCCTGCCGGGTGGAGAAGAGAACCTCCTCGCAGGCGGCGTCGAAGTTCGCCTTTGCCACCTCGAGGTTGCTCGTCCGTTCCTCGATGATCCGCCCAGAGAGCACCCCGCCGTCCCTCAACTCTCGGGTGCTGCGGTTGACCTTCTCCACGAGGAGGAGCTTCGAATAGGCCCCGAGGATCTTCTCCCGGTTGATCCCCAGGATCCGGTCCTTGAACATCACCTCGACGTCGGCCAACGGGGGCTGGTGGGCGAGCGTGTCGAGGAGCGACTCGACGTTGTCGGCGATCGTCGTGGCCCACTCCGTGGCCTTGATCTCGATCTGTTTGTCGTCCTCGCGGCGGCGGACGTCGTCCCGGGCCATGCCCACCGCGGGGCTCGACAACTCGGCGAGGGAATCCCCCTTGGAGACACGCTGGCGAACCTGCGCGAAGACCTGCGAGATGATGCCGTCGACCGGCGAGGCGTAGTCGAGGCGGCGGCGGGCGTCGTAGTCGATCCTTCCCGGGACGGTGAGGTGGTCGTGCATCGCCACCCGGGTGACCGTTCCCACGTCGATCCCGGCCGAGGCACGGGCCCCCGCCGGGAGTGAGACCTCGTTGGCCAGCGCACTTGTCGAGGACCTGGCCGCCGTCGCCGCAGGCTCCTCGCTCAGGTGCTCACCGCCGCTGAAGTGATGGGTCGAGATCCACCACCACGCCACCACCCCCAGCGCCAGGGCCGCCCCGCCCCCCAGCCCCTTTTTCAGCGTCGCCAGGATTCCCGAGAATCCCACGGGCTTCCACCCGCCGATCCCTCCCGCGCCGGGAGTGCCCCCCCGGGGGGCGTGGCCGGCGCGCTCGCCAGGGCTCTCGGCGGTGACGCTGGCACGCATGTCGGTCGCACTCCAGTGGACGGCGATCGGCGGGGCCGACCAAACGGATTCTACACAACAACGCGTCACTCCTTATACTTCCAGATTCCGTCGATCGGCCCCTCGGCCCCTGCCGCCCCTGACTCCGTCGTGGGGCGGGTCCACGATGGGCCATCGCCGCAGCCCCGGTCGTGCCGGCCCCACGCTCTCCGGCCGATCAGCGATTCCTGTCCGCCGGCGCCCCCCGAGGCCTTCCATGACGTCCGCCAGAACGATCCGCATCTTCGACACCACCCTCCGCGACGGCGAGCAGTCGCCGGGGGCGAGCATGAATCTCACCGAGAAGATGGAGATCGCCCAGGCGCTCCAGCAACTCGGGGTCGACGTCATCGAAGCCGGCTTCCCGATTGCGTCGCCGGGTGACTTCGCCAGCGTTCGGGAGATCGCCGCCACGATCCGGGGCGCGATCGTCTGCGGCCTGGCCCGTTGCAACGATGCCGACATCGACCGCGCCTGGGAAGCCCTCCGCGGCGCGGAACGGCCGCGGATCCACGTTTTCCTCGCCACGAGCTCGATCCACCGCGAGTTCAAACTGCGGATGACCGAGGACGAAGTCGTGGCCCGGGCCGTCGCCGGGGTGCAGCGGGCACGGCAGTTCTGCCCCGACATCGAATTCTCGCCGGAGGACGCCGCCCGCACGGAGCTCGACTTCCTCTGCCGGGTCGTGGAAGCGGCGATCGACGCCGGCGCCACGACCGTCAACATCCCCGACACCGTCGGCTACGCCACGCCCCAGCAGATGCACCGGGTCATCAGCACCCTCCGCGAGCGGGTCCGGGGGATCGACCGCGCCGTGATCAGCGTCCACTGCCATGACGATCTCGGCCTCGCGGTGGCCAACAGCCTCGCGGCCGTCGAGGCGGGCGCGGGGCAGGTCGAGTGCACGATCAACGGGCTCGGGGAACGGGCCGGGAACTGCTCACTCGAGGAGGTGGTGATGGCGCTGCGGACGCGCCGCGACCACTACGGCTGCGAGACCCGGATCGCCACCCAAAAGCTCGTCCCCACCAGCCGCCTCGTGGCGACGATCACTGGTATTCAGGTCCCGCGCAACAAGGCGATCGTCGGCCGCAACGCGTTCGCCCATGAAGCGGGCATCCACCAGGACGGCATGCTCAAGGAACGGAGCACGTACGAGATCATCCGCCCCGAGGATGTCGGGCTCGACCGCACTGACCTCGTCCTCGGCAAGCACAGTGGCCGGGCCGCCCTCGCCGACCGCGCCAAGGCACTGGGCTACCAGCTCACGCCGGAGCAGCTCCAGAGCCTGTTCGACCGCTTCAAAGTCCTCGCCGACCGGAAGAAGGAGATCTACGACGGCGACATCGCCGCGCTGTGCGAGGACCAATTCACCGCTCTCCCGGAGCGTTTCACGCTCGTCGGCTACGACCTCACCTGCTCCAGTGGCCAGCCGCCGCGGGTCAGGCTCCGCGTGGCCCAGGGGGAAGAGGAGAGCAGTGTGGAGGTGAACGTCGGGGATGGACCGATCGACGGCATCTTCCTGGCGATCGAAAAGCTCACCGGCGTGGTCACCGTCTGCCGAGATTTCCGCGTCCAGGCGGTGACCGTCGGCAAGGATGCCCAAGCTGAAGTGACCGTGGAGCTCCAGCCTGCCGGTGCCCCCCTCGGCAGCCAGATCGCCCGCGGCCGCGGCGTGTCGACCGACTCGCTCGAGGCCTCGGCGAAGGCTTTCCTCGCGGCGGTCAACCGGGTCGTCCTCGGCGGCCAGCCGCGGCTCCATCCCCAGCTGGGTTGATTTCCGCCCCCAGGCGCCCTGTGCCCGTCAGATCGCTTCGCGGCCACGCTCGCCGGTGCGGATCCGGACGCATTCGTCCATCGGCAGGATGAAGATCTTGCCGTCGCCGATCTCGCCTTCCTCCCCCGTCCGCCCCCCCTTGACGATGGCGGCGATCGTCGGCTCGACGAAGTCGTCGTTGACCGCGATCTGGAGTTGCACCTTGCGGAGGAGATTGACGGCGATCTCGTGCCCCCGGTAACTCTCGACGTGTCCGCGCTGGCGTCCGAATCCCTGGACGTCAAGCACCGTGAGCCGGAAAACCTCGACCTCGGAAAGGGCCTGCTTGACGCTCTCCAATCGAGACGGCTGGATGATGGCAATGATGAGCTTCACCGACCGCGTTCCTCCCCTCGACAGCCTACCCGCATCCACGCCCTGCGTGGGCAGGGCCCCCTGACCAACCCCACGGGCTGCTTGCCTTCCCCCGAGCCCGGGCGACCTTCACCGCCCCCGGCCCGGGAGTCAAAGCCTGAAAACGACCCCGAAGAATGCCCCGGCCTGGGTGAGCTAGGCGGAGTGCCCACCCAAGCCGTTGGGGCATCCTTCTGGATCGTGACCATGGGGGGCATCGCTGGCCCCCCGACGGTGGACGGTGCGGAACGACCGTTACTCGGTACGGATCATCTGGAAGCCGTGATAGGCCTCGTTGCCGTGCTCGCCGATGTCGAGGCCCTCGACCTCCTCGTGCGGGGAGACCCGCAGTCCCACCACAAGTTTGAGGACGAACCAACAGAGGGCCGAGACCGGGGCGACATACGCCCCGATAGCGAGGACGCCGAGGAGTTGGACCAAGAGTTGCTCCGTGCCGCCGCCGTAGAAGAGACCCGCCTTGGGACCACCGGCGACCATTGAGCCGAAGGGACCGGCAACGGTCGACGTCGAAAGATCGGTGGCGGTGAACAGCCCCACACAGAGCGTGCCGAAGATGCCACAGACGAGATGGACACTCGTCGCGCCGACCGGATCATCGATCTTGATGCGATCGAAGAACAGGACTGCGAAGACGACCAGCACTCCGGCGATGGCCCCGATGAGCACCGATGCCGGGACGGTGACATAGGCGGCACTGGCGGTGATGCCGACAAGCCCGGCAAGACAGCCGTTGAGGGTCATGCCGAAGTCGGGCTTCCCCAATAGGAGCCAGGCGGTGAGCGTGGCGGTGAGCGTCGCCGCCGCCCCAGCCGAATTCGTATTGACGGCCACTTGTGCCGCCAGGGCCCCGCCGTCTCCGGCCACACTCATCGTGCTCCCCGGATTGAAGCCGAACCAGCCGAACCAGAGGACAAGGCAGCCGATGAAGGCCAGCGACATGTTGTGCCCCGGGATCGCCTGAACGCGCCCTTCCGACGAATACTTCCCGATGCGGGGCCCGAGGATCAGGGCCCCGGTGAGCGCCGCCCAGCCCCCGACGGAATGGACCGCGGAGCACCCGGCGAAGTCCCAGAAGCCCTTCTGGGCGAGGAAGCCGCCGCCCCAGATCCAGTGACCGGTCACCGGGTAGATGACCAGCGCCATCAGAAAGCTGAAGAGGACGAAGGTGTGGTATTTGATCCGCTCGGCAACAGCCCCGGAGACGATCGTGGCAGCCGTTCCCGCGAACACCAGTTGGAAGAAGAACTTTGCCCACAGCGGCACGCTCGTCCAACTGATTGCCCCGTAGGCCCCGGCATACCTGTCACCCATGGCAGGACTGTTGTCGGCCCCTGTCACCATGAAAGCCCCGGAATTGCCGATCCATCCGCCGGCATCGGTGCCGAACATCAGATCCCAGCCGAGGAACCAAAACCCGATCGATGTGGCAGCGAAGACGACGAAATTCTTGGAAAGGATATTGACGGCGTTCTTCGCCCGGGCGAAGCCCGACTCGACACACCCGAAGCCGAGGTTCATGAAGAACACGAGCATCCCGGCAACGAGCACCCAGACGGTGTCGGCCGCCAGCCACAGCTTGGGGATCATCTCCTCGATCGTAGGAAGTGGAGGGGGAGCAGGGGCCGCGTCCTGCCCCAGGGCCGGGCCGGCGAGCGTCACCAGCAGCAGTGCCACTCCCGCCGTGCCGGCGCCGGTGAGAACTGACGTCAGCCGCGGCAGCGATTTGACCACCCGGCTGACGAGCAGACAGGCCGCGGAATCTGACACACAGAGGGATCGCATGGGCACTCCAGAAGGGTAGCTGTCCGTGACGAACACCTCCGCAGTGTTCGATCGATCGGACGGGGTTCGACAACCTCCGGCGATCTGTAACTCAAACCCCGTGCCGAACGTTCTCAGACTCCCGAAGAAAAGCCCGTAAGTCATGGAAAGGGCTGAAAACAAGCCTTTTCTGAGAGCTTTCCCAAGGTCTCTCGGCGCCGCGCCCAGGCTCTCGGGCACCGGCCTCATCCGCGGACGGCCCGGTTTGCGCGCACCGGAATGCTGAAGTTCCATGCAGCCGCGCTCGGGCCGACGCCGGAACCTGATTTCTCGCTGTCGCGCTGTCGAGCGTCGGGGGGCGCGGATCAGCCATCGAAGCAGAGCGGGGCCCGGAGCGTCACGGGATGGCCCCCGCACGGATGCGGAAAGACGAGCCGGGCCGCGTGGAGCCAGAGCCTCCGGCCGGCCGCCGCGGGAGGCCCATAGAGCCTGTCGCCGAGGATCGGGCACCCGAGCCAGGCGAGGTGGACACGGAGCTGGTGCGACCGTCCCGTAACCGGCATCAGATCGACCGCCGTCACTCCGGCCGGTAGCCCCAGCCCCCCGATCGTCCGCCACCGGGTGGTGGCAGGGCGGCCGACGATCGGATCGACCCGCTGCCGGGGCGGCGCGGTGGGATCGGGCCCGAGCGGGAGGTGGATCAGCCCGTCGGGTGCGGGGGGCCGGCCGAGGACCAGCGCCCGATAGGCCTTTTCCACGTCCCCCGCCTCGAACGCCCGCCCCAGTGCGGCCCGGGCCGGTGCCGTCCGGGCAAGGATCAGCAATCCCGACGTGTCGCGATCGAGGCGGTGCACCGCCTCGGGGCGCGGCATCCCTGCCAGGGCACCGGCGGCGAGGACGGCAGCGACGTCGGGGGGATCGGAGGGGGTTCGTGCCGGGACGCTCGGCATCCCGGCCGGTTTGTCGACGACGACGAGATGGTCGTCGAGAAGGAGGATCCGCAGGCGTTCCCCGTCGAGGCTCCCGCCTTCCCTCCCTCCGCCGATCACAGCACGCCCAGCGCCTCGACCCACGAGCAGAGCGTCTCCGTCGGCAGCCCAGCGCCGCCGAGGTCGGGGAGGAGGCCGACCGGATATCCGGCCGCCTCGAGCCGGCGCCGATCATCGTCGACCCGGTTCACGGCGGCACCGGGGAGCGTCCCGAAGAGAATGGCGCGGCTCCGCCCCGGTTCGGTCGGGGAGATCGTCGCCTGACGGGGGAGTGTGCTCTCGAGGAGGGCCACGCCGCGAACGGACGGCCCGAGTGCCTCGGCCGCCAGCCAGGCGAAGGCACCCCCGGGCCCACTCCCGGCGATGGCAATCCGCGACGGATCGATCGGGCGGCGCAGCCGCAGCCCGTCGAGCGTCCGGGCGAGGGTGGCGATGTCCTCGCGCCCCCAGCGATTGGGATCGGACGATTGCGGCACGATGACGGCGATCCCGTAGCGCGTGGCGGCTCCCCGCCAGCGTTCGGCCTCCCGCTTGGAAGCCTCGTCCACCTCCGCAGCCCGGGCCGGCTTGGCGGTCGCCCCTCCCCCGCCGGCAGGCTGCCCGCAGTACACGAGGACGCCGAGGGGGGATTCGGCTGTCGCCGCGGGCAGCACCCCCCAGGCCGGCCGGGCGATCTCCGCCGCACCGAGTCGCTCCACCGCCGTCGTGGCGGGATCAACCTCGCTCGCTGGCACCCCGACCGGCACGGCCGTCGGCTGCTCCACCAAGGGGATGGCAATCGATCGGGAGTCGCCGCCCCGCTCGATTCCGACGTCGACGATGGCACCGGCATCGAGACCGGCGAGGAATCCACCGAGGATGGAAGGCGAGGTGACCTCGAGCGTCGCGGGCTCCCCTCCATTCCCACCGGCCTGCGGGCGGACCGACACGATCCGATCCCCCGCCGTGACGCCGGCCCGGGCGGCCGGACCGTCAGGCCATACCCACGCCACGCTCACGCCACGCTCGGCGGCAGCGTTCTGCGGCGGCGCGGCTCCGGCGACGGCTGCGTCCCCCCCCCCAGTGCGGCGCGGCACGAGGCCGAGGACTGGGCGACGCCAGGGGGGGAGCGTGGCAACGAGCTCGACGCGCATCGGCAGCCGCTCCCGGGCCTCCCCCCGTTCCACGACGAGGTCGAGGGGATCCCCGGCGTAGAGCGGGGCGATGGCATGTTTGAGCTCGGCCACGCGGCTGACCGCGCGGCCCCCCGCCTCGACGATCCGGTCGCCGACGCGCAGCCCCGCGCGCCCGGCCGGGGAGTCGGGCCGGCAGGTGGCCACGACTGGAGGTGCGGTGAACGGATCCCGCGAGTCATAGCCGATTCCGATGATGCCGGGGGAGAGCGTCTCCCCGGCCTGGAGTCGGGGAAGGACACGGAGAATGTCCTCCAGCGGCACCGCGAAGCCGATTCCGGAGTCATAGAGCTCCGTTCCCGCCATCATCCCCGCCGTCTCGGCCGGCAGCGGGGCCAACACCCCGATCACCCGTCCTTCGATGTCGACCAGCGGGCCGCCGTAGTTCGCCGGCGATACCGACGCATCGGTTTGGACGGCGCGCCCCCAGGCCCGGTTCGTCGCCGAGAGGATCCCGATGCCGACGCTCGGGTCTCGAGCGCTCCAGGCGCGCCCGAGGACGAGCGTCCACTGGCCGACCGCCAGCGACTCTCGCGGCACCGCCTCCATCACCGGCAGCGGGGGCGCCCCTGCGGGGAGATCGATCTTGAGCAGCACCAGGCCCCGGGCGAGATCGCGGCCGGTCACCCGGGCGACGAGCCGGTCCCCGCCGGGCAGGGTGACGACCGCCTGGGCCGCATCCTTGGGAACGGCAAACGATGTCGCCACGACCCAGCCGTCGGCACCGACCACAAACCCGCTCGACGGCCCCGCGGCCGGGGAAGCCTCGGCAGGCCCGCCAAGGCCAGCCTCGGAGACGCCCGCCACCTCGACCCGGACCACCGCTGGAGCGACCGCGGCGGCGGCGGCCTGGAAAGCCTCCTCCTCCTCGAGCCCCACGCCTTCGGTCCCGCCGGTCCGCGCTCCCCAAACTGATGCGAGGATCGCGACAGCCAGCCACGAGACCCTCCACACCCCTCCAGCGCCCCGTCCCTCCGGAGGGCCGCCGGGCTGATTCTTCGCGCGCATCTATGGTCTCCTGCCGGCCAGCGGCTTCGGCCCGAGGTCACATTCGACGATGCCGCCATCCCGGATCACGGTCAACCGAACCGGATCGCCGTCAGCGAGGGCGGCCAGCCGTTGCTGCACCGCCGACCGGGAGGCGACGGAACGACCGTTGACCGCGACGAGGAGATCGTCGGGACGCAATCCGGCTCCGGCAGCCACCGATCCATCACGGATGCTCTCCACGAACGGCGGCGTCTTGTCGAGGAGGTCGGAGACGAGGACGACGCCGAGGAGGGCGACGTCGTAGGGGAGCGTGTCCGGGTCGGGGGACGCTGCCCCGGCGTCGGGCCCGGTGCCGAGGACGCCGCGGTAGCCACGGGCCACCTCGTCGATCGGCAGCGCGTAGTTGAGCCACACGCCGGTTGCGGTGGCGCGCAATTCCTTTCCGAGCATGCCGACCAATCGTCCCCGCCAATCGACGAGGGCGCCGCCGGCGGAGCCGGGATTGCTCGTCGTGCAGTCGAGGATGTAGACGTCGCCACGGTACGGGGCCTCGTGCGCCCCGCGCCGGGCCTCGAGGGGGACGACAGCCGATACGACGCCGTGCTGGGCGCTCACGCGCTCGTCGCCGACGGCCACGCCGAACAGATTCGAAAGCGCGAACACCCGGCTCCCCGGCGCGACGCGAGCCACGGGCCCGACGCCCTCGGCCGGGTCGGTGGGGAGTTGGTCCGGCGGAGGAAGTTCGTAGCAGGGGAGATCCTCCCCGGCGATCGATAGCACCGCCAATTCGCGGCGCGGATCGGCGCCGAGGAGCGTCGCCGGATACCGTCGACCGTCATCGAGCACGCAGTCGATCGAATCGGAATCGAGCACGGTGCTCAGCACGGTGACGATGTGTCCCCCCGGACTGACGAGGATCCCTGTCTGATACGCCTCGAGGCCGCGCACCCCCCCGGCCCCGTAGAGCTTCACGACGCGGCGCGCGGCCCCGGCGATCGTCTCCTCGGGCGACGCGCCCCACGCCTTCGCGCCCCCCCACCCCTCGGCGCCCCCCCACCTCTCGGCGTTCCCCAGGAGCACCACGACGACGATCATCCATCCGCGCACCACGGTCATCCCACGCATCGCACCGGCGTTCATGTCGTCCCTCCGTCGGCCGGCCCTTCGGCGCCGCCGTTCTGACCGTCACCGGCCGGCGCCTCGACGTCGATCCGCTCGATGCGGAATCGATCGAACACCTCGTCGCCATGGCGGACCTCCATCGCCTCCGGCCATCCGCTCCCGGGGCTGAAGCGCACTTCGCACGGGTCGGCGTCGGGGGTTGGCCAGAGATCGACGCCGAGGATGAACCCGTCATCGGCGACGAGGAACCGCCCTTCCACGGAGGATGCCGCCGTCTCGAGGACATCGACAAGCCGCGCCCCCCCGGGCGTGCCCGGCGCGGCGGTCGACTCCGATCCGTGGCCCGCCGCGGCGGCGCTCCAGTGGGGCACCGTCCCCCAGTAGGTCGTTCTCCCCAGGCTCGCGGCCCCCTCGCGGAGGAGACGCCGCCAAAGGACGAGCGCCGCCAGCAGCCCCCCACTCCCGGGGGGTTCCGGCGTAGCGTCGAGTTCCCCGGTGGCATCGATGGAGCTCGTCCCCGTCGGCAGATCGATCATCGCGCGCCGATCGGAGAGCTCGATTCTGAACGGCTGCCCCTTCTCGAGCCGCCCCGACAACACCCACGTGGCATCGCCGGCTGGAAGCGGCTGGCGGGCCGCCATTTGCCTTCCCACCCGGTCGCGCTCGAGGGTGTTGAAATGGAAATTCGTGAAGCCGTTGCGGGGCTCGTAGAGCCCGACGAGCGCAGGGGGGAGCACGACTTCGGGCTTCTTCCCCGCACCGTGCGGCGCCGGATCACCGGGGCGGCCACGGCGCTGTGGATCCGGATCCGGATTCCCCGGCGGCGCTTCGGGCTCGGCGCCGCCGGCGACGATCTTGGCCAGTTCGCCGGACGTGTGGAGGCCGGCGAGACGGACGAGGATCTCGTGGCGGCGGCCCGAGCGGCGGTAGACCAACGGCACGCGCCACCCGGCCGGAAGCGTGCCGAGGATGTTCTTCAAGGCGTTGACCGTCCGCACTGGGCGGCCGGCCATCGACACCACCTCGTCGTCGTACCGCAGCCCACGGCGGTAGGCGTCGGACGATTCGAGAATGTCGGAGACGACGACCCGTCCGTCGTCGGCAGTGGCGACGGTCGCCCCGAGGGTGGCATGATCGACGAGGCGCCCCCCTTTGAGGCAGCCGAGGAACTGCCGGAGTTGGTTCGACGAGATCGCGTAGCCGACACCGACGTTCACCCGGCCCCGCTTCTCGAACGAGGCCCGCCCGTTGACCCCGATCACCCGCCCCTCCGCGTCGAACAGGCCGCCCCCCGAATTGCCGGGGTTGATGGCCGCATCGACCTGGAGACAGTCGGCATACTCGAGGATCGTGCCGGCCGGGAATTGGTAGCGCCGCGTCCCGGACACGATCCCGGCGCTGATCGACGGGCGGAAGTCGGTGGCGAGGAGGAAGGGATTGCCCGCCGCGAAGCAGAAGTCCCCCACCTCGACGAGATCGCTGTCGGCGAGCTCCGCGAACGGGAAATCGTCGCGACCGACGAGCTTGATCAGGGCCACGTCACCGGTCGGATCGAGGCCGACGAGGACGGCGTCGTGGAGCTTTCCATCCGAGAGGCCGCACTTCATCGCCACGCCGGCGGGTTGGACGACGTGGAAGTTCGTCAGGGCGTAGCCATCCGCGCTGACGAGGACCCCCGAGCCCCCCCCTGCCTCACCGGCGAAGATCGCCACCGCCGCTTTCGAGGCCCGGGCGATCGCCTCAATCCGCTCCCGTTCCGCGGCGCGCACCGCTGGAGCAACGTCCGTGGCCGCCACGTTTCCGGCGGCAAGGCTGCTGGCAAGGAGGATGGCGGTGAGGGGGACGGCACCGCGCATCGTGAGGGGTGACTTTCTCCACAGACAGCCTGGGCACCGTGAAGCGGTGAACCGACGATGGAACGAGAGACTCATTGCTCAACCGCCGGAGAGGTGAATCGGACCGGGCAACCGGAATCGGACGCGCTGACAAAACCGACCGTGACCCCCAATCGCCGTCCACCCGCGACGTCGACCTCGATCGGGATCCCCTCCGCCCCCTCCGGGTCGACCGTGGCGGCGTCGATTTGCCGGCGGAAGACCTCCCGATCGTCGACCGTGACGATCACCTCGGAGATCCCCGCGCCGCGCCCCGCGCCGGCCGGGGCGATCGACGTCCTGAAGCGACGGGCCTCCGGCGGCAGGCGCCAGACCGCCGCCGTGCGGGGGCGGATGACGAGGCCGGGGCGGGGGAATCCGACCCCCGCCACCACGCTCCGCGGGGCGAAGAACGAGGCCAGTCCGGGGATCCGTCCAAGGTCACCGAACCACGGCTCGACTTCGAGCCGCTCCGGCGCCACCCCGACCAGCGACATCGTCCGTCCCGCGGCCCAATCGAGGCGAACGACGGCGTCGCCGGGCAGGCTGACATCGCCATCAAGGAGGAGCTTTTCCGGGGTCCACTCGATCCGGCGGGCCCGCACGGAGCCTCCGACGAGATCGACGGCCACGGCTGCCGCCGACTTCCCGGTGCCCCCCTTCGGCGCGGTCGGTTCACCGCGCAGCCAGTGGATGCCGATGACCTTCGACCGCTTGACGGGGATCGTCTCCTCGTCGAGGACGACCGTGATCGCGTCGGGGCCGATCGACTTGACGGCGCATTCGACGAACTCGTGGCCGGAGGCGGAGCCGACAACGAGAAGATCGCTTTCAATCTTTTCGGGGAGCGCTGCCAGCCAGTCCGCACCGGGAACCGTCGTGTCGTCGTCGCCGGCCTGTCTCCAGGCAACACTGCGGACCTTCGCCACCGGGATCTCCCCCCGGCCGTCCGGCCGGGCGAGGGCGACAACGCTCCCTTCCCACGCGATCTCCCCCGCTTCGATCCATGATCCGTCGACAAGGCCGATTCGGCAGCGCCCCACTCCGCGCCCAACCTCCCCTTCCCGCTCCACCAAACGGAGGCTGTCGATCGGCACGACGTGCTGTTGGCCGCCGACGTCGATCTTCAGCCCCGCCCCGTCGAGGGCGACGAGCGTCCCCGACGAGACCCCGGCCTCGGTCGATTCGATGCGGAGCGACGTCGGCTCGGCGGCCCGGGCGATCGCGTTACCGCCGGCCACTCCCCACCAGATCGAGAGGGAGGTGATCAACGGGCGCAGCCGTCGGATACGCCCCCGCGCATCGGCCGGCTTCGGGATGGGTGCTCGCATCAATGGTGCCTCGGGTCGACGACGGGGAGCTTCCCCTGGCGCTCGGCGTGCGCCGGTCATGGCGACGACTCGCCGGCGGCCAGTCGCTTGAAGTATTGTTCGATCGCTTCCCGGTAGTGAGCAGGGAACTCACGGCCGATTTGCTGCAGGGCCTGCTCCCGTTCATGGGGCGGCAGGTTGCCCCATCCTTCCCCCGCGCCGAGATCGCGGCGCGTCACCTCGCCGGCGCCCTGCCCTCCGGCGATCCGGCTGTCATCCATCGGCTTGCCATTGCCCGAATTGCCCCCGCCGGGCGCGCCTCCGCCGCCGGACTGCTGGTTCTGCTTCTCCTCGATCGCCGCGATCAGCTTGTCGAGCGACTCGATGACGCCATCCTGAACCTGCCGGGTGACCGGACCGGCACGCCCTTGGCCGAGCCGGCGCGTGATGTCGCGCATCCGTCGGGCAATGTGGTCGAGCGATTCCTCTTCGAGCCCGGTCATGTCGGCACGCAGCAGCCGCGCCACGCGCTCGTAGCGCACGGGAAGCTCCGCCGCGCGTTCGAGGAGCCGGTCGAGCGTCGCGATGCAGTCGTCGGTCCGCAGCAACCAATGCTGACAGGCGGCAGTGTGGAAGAGGAGCGAGGCTGGATCGACGACCGACGCCGGATCGAGCCCGGCGAGGAGCGAAAGCCCGTCATCGAATCGTTCCTGGCGGACGAGCTCGCGTCCCAGCCAGAGCCTGACGACTTCGCGCTCGAAGTCAGCCGTGCCCTCCTCCCCGACCCAGGCGGGGAGGGCTGCGGCCGTCACCGGCGGCACGCCGGGCGTGGCCGGCACGACAGCCAGGACCGGGAGACAGCGCGGGTCGGCCTCGGCGACCGTCGCCATGACAGCATCGAGCCGGTCGAAGGCGGGATCGGCCCCCCGCTCCCCCCACAGAGCGAGCGCCGCGGCGCGCCGTTCCGGCGCGAGGCCCGCGCGGTCCATCCAACCGACGATCGCCTGCTCGACCTCGTCGTGCGTGGGGATCCGCCAGCTTGCGGGCTTGGCGAGCTCCGATCCCTCGCCCCCGTCCGGCGCCGTGGCGAGCGCGTCGGGGGTGCCGTCGGCCGCGTCTGCCGCCGGCATGGTGAGGGCCATCACGGCCTGGAGCAGGGCCACCGGCCACAGCCGGACAGACCCCCCGACCGGGAACACCGCCGTGGTGACATGGTTCATGGATCGCTCCTCATTCTGTCAGGCCGGTGACGATGTCATGGGCGGCCCGCTCGATCTTCCGCTGCCGATCGGAGAGACGGCGCACGGCGTCGAGGAGCTCGGGTTCCTCCGCCTGCTCGGCCCCCTCGCCGAGAACCTGCGCGAAGCGCCGCGTCCTCGTGTTCACGCGCATCTGCAACGACCGGATCATCTTCAACTCGGAGAGCTTGTCGACAAGGGGCTGCTCGCCCGGTTCGGCGGGACGTCCGCCGGCGGAGCCCTTCTGCTGTTGCTGTTGTTCCTGCTGGGCCTTCTCCAGCGCCGCCACCATCTCCTCGAGGCTCGAGACGATGTCCTGGACGATGCCCCGGGTGGTGCCCCCGACATCCCCACGGCCGAGCCGGGCGGCGGCCTGCGTGGCGTCGTCACGCACCTGTTCGAGGGCCTCCGGGATCGCCACCGCCGAGCCATCGTCGCGGACGAGCGTCAGGGCCTTGGCGGCCTCGGCACCGATCGCCGTCTGCTCGCGCCCGAGTCGCGCGGCCTCCAATTCCCGTTCGCGCTCCCGACCGGCGGTCGGTTCGGCGGCGATCTTCTCGGCCGCGGCGAGGACCGCCTTCTCGGCACGGAGCATGGCGCGCAAGCGGGTCTCGAGTTGCACCAGGAGCCGCTCGACCTCCTGCTCACGCATCTGCCGGAGGATCTCCTCGAGCTCCGCCCGTGCGGTCTCGAGCTCCTCGATCGCCTTCTCCTGCTCCTGGCGGGCATCGCGGCGTTTGGCCTTCTCAATCCCCTCCTCCGCCCTGCGCATCCGCTCGGCCGCCGCTTCGAGCCGCTGCTGGGTGCGCTTCGCCCGCGACGATTCGTCATCCCCCTCGGGTTGCTGGCCGGGCTCGTTTTGCTCCTGGGGCGAGTCACCACTCCCCTCCCCTTCGGCCGGCTCGCCCCCCTGCGAAGGTTTCGTCGAGCCCCCTTTCTCTCCCTCTGCGGAATCAGGCTTTTCCTTCCCTGCGGGCTCACCTTCCCGCGGCTGCGGCTCGCCCTCCCCCGCCGGCTTCCCCCCCTCGGCTTCAGATGGCCGGTCCCCCGGTTTCCCTGCGGGTTTCTCGGCGGCTGGTTGGCCTTCCTGGGGGGACTGCTTCCCGCCTTCCGGTGCCCTAGGCTGATCCCCCTCGGCAGGGTCCGCGTTCTGGCCGTCCTTGGGTTCCTTCCCGTCTTTGGCTTCCTTCCCGTCTTTGACAGGCTCTCCGCCGGCGTCGCGGACCTCCATCCGCTTGGCGAAGCCGCCGAGCTCGCGGGAGAGATCGGATGTCTCCCCGGCGAGGGCATTTTGCCGGTCGATGAGCTGCGCCTCGCGCGCCCCCGCCTCGGTCGATCCCTCGATGTCCCGTTGCTTGGCGATCAGTTTCGAGACGCGTGCCAGGAACTGCTTCACCTCTTCCTTCGAGTTGGCAAGGTGACGATCGGAGTCTCCCGCCTCGAGAAGCGTGAGGAGCTCGCGGAGCTGCTCGATGGCCGAGGCCTGCGTCGTCCCTGCCTTCAGCAGCTGTCCCTTCTCCAGGAGCTGCACGATCGTGTCGAGCCTCCCGCCGACCTCCTGGTCGCGGGCCTGTTCGAACACGCTCCGCAGCACCGCGGCCCGGCGCGGGTCGCTCGCCGCGAGGAGATCGGCGAGCCGCAGAAAGGTCTTTTCCAGTTCGCGGTACTGGGCGAGGAGCTGCTGCTCGCGGGCGGCGAGGGCGGCCGGATCCTCCCCCGACGCGGCGTTTTGTGGCTGAGGCGCTGCGTTGCGGCCTGCCTCCGGCTCCTGAGGGAACGCCGGCAGGAGCGGAAGGCAAGCGAGGAGCATGCCGCCGACGCTTGCCACGAGCCGGCGTGGAGGGGAGCCCCCGGGCCGGCAAGGGGCGACGGCCACGGGCCCGCGGTCGACGTCGCTGCAGACGGGCTTCGGTGTCATGGTCGCTCCAACGCCTCCTTGGCCCGCTGTCGCTGACGCCGGAGCGTCTCCGAACGGATCTCCTCCTGCGTCCGGATCACGCCCCGCAGAAGTTCGATCACTTCGTTGTAGGACTCCAGCTCCATCATCTTATCCAGAACGGTCCGCATCCGGGCGAGGACGGCATCGGCACGGGCGATGATCGCCCCGCGGTCGGTCGCCGCGGCCAATCGCACCGCCGCGGCGAGCCCGGGAAGATCGTCGGCGGCGATCGCTGCCAGCGGGGAGGCGATTTGCCCCACCAAACGCCCCTCGAGCTCCGCCGTGAGCATCCGGTTGTTGTCGAGCTCGCCTCGGATGGCGAGGAAGTCCCGGGCGATCTCGGCGGTCTCCCCGGCGGCGCGGGAGGCCGATTCGCCCAGCCGGCCCGATTCGAGCGGCCAGCCCTCCGCCGCGGGATTCCCGGAACGGCCCTCCCCCCCGTCGCCGACCGCGCCGCCGTCGACCCGCTCCGCTCCCCCGTCCCCGACCGCGCCGCCGTCGCCCTCCCCCGCCCCGCTCCCCGCCGCGGCACTCCCCTCCACTCCCGCCGCGAGGCGTTCCCGGGCCAACGCGAGATCGGAGACGACACTCTCGAAGCGGCGTCTCAACAGGATCTCGCGGGCCTCGAGCATCGCCATGAGCGCTTCCGGTGTGACGACGTCGAGCGACCAGGCGTCGCTCGCGCCTTCGTTCGGGCCACCGCCGAGCGTGCAGCCGTCGTGGACCACCAACTGCACCGAGAGGGTGGCCCCCGGTGCCAGCGCGAGCGGCTCGAGCTCGACCATCTCCGGCGCGTCATCGGTGAGCTCGACAACCGGCACCCCGGCCTTCAACCGGGCCACCGGCAAGCTGGCCGTCGCCCCGTCCTTGACCACGACATTGGCGGTGGCATCAGCCAGGGCATGGTCATCACTCAACACCCCGACCAGCGGGATCCGCGCCTGCGGCGTCACGGCCGTGGAGATGCCGCGCATCCGGACCGCCACCTGGGGCGCCTCGTCGGGGACGGCCGAGACCACCACCGAGATCGGCTCGCGATTGTCAAGGCCGTCGGTGTCGGTGAACCGGGCCACGAGCGTCCGCTCCCCGTCGACGGCCGGCAGTTCGACAGCGATCACTTTCCCGTCCGCTGCCGATTCCGCCCCCCCTTCTGGCGCGTCAATCGTCTCGGCCAGAAGCGTCTCGGCACCGTCATCGAGGGCCACGACCGCGGCCGCGCGGAGCGCCTTCGTGGCCTGGAAGCGGATCGTCACGTTCGAACCGCGCGGGACCTGGAGAACGCGGGAAGGGGAGAGGAATCGAGTGCCCCCGCCGAGATATCCGGGGAGCGTGGCCACGGCTTCCAGCGACGACAGCGCCGGCGCATCGACCACCCTCAACCGCAGCCCGCGGAGCCGCGCGTCCCCCCCCCGGATCTCGACGTCGAGATCCTCGCCGACCCCCTTGAGGAGATGGCCGAACGCCTGCGCTCCGTCGGTCACCCCACCGCGGATGCCCATTCGCTCCGTCCGCCAGGGCCCGCCCCGGGAGGGCTTCGTCCGCAGATCGACGATCTCCGGCACCTCCCGGTTCGCATCGGCACGGACACGGAGATCGACATCGGCCCCGCGGGCCACCTTCCGCACCCCCGCGGAGAACCCCTCCGCCTCGAGCCCGGTGCGGCGCGGCCACGGGGTGTCGTCGAGGAGGAGCATGCGCCGGGTCCACTGGTCGGCCAGCGCCGGCCGGAGCCATGCCAGGCCGGCGATGCTTGCCACCGCCAGCCCCCCGGCCAGGGCCGTGGCCACGAGCCGACGGCGGCGGAAGAGCCGGGCAGGCTCGACGTCGTCGACCACCGCGACCGCCTCGTCGATCGTCCGCTCGAGAAGCCCCCGATCGACCTCCGGGCCGGGGCCCGTCGTGAGCTCCACCGCGGTCGAGAGGCTGTCGCGGAAACCGTCATGCCCGCGCTCGACGAGCGACGCCAAGGTGGCATCCCCCATCGGCACTGCCAACCGGCCCCACAGCTTTCCCCACAGCATCGCCACCAGCCCTGCCAGCACGAGGGCAACCAACAGGAGGCGGACCCACGCCGGCGGTTCGACCGCCCAATCGAAGGCCATCGTGCCGAAAAACACCACCGCCCCCGCCACACCGATCAGCGCCAACGACTCGATCCAGATCCAGCGGCGCGTCTGCTGGCGGACGGCCTCGATGAGCGCACGGATCCGCGCGAGCCCCGCGATCGCGGACGCCGAAAGCGGCGCCGACGGGGACGCGGCGGAACGGATGTCGGGGGGCACGGTGCTCTCTCCTGCGGCAGCCAACGGCGGGCATCCCTTTCCTGGTCGGGGGAGTATCAAGCGAGCTTCACGAGGCGCCGAAGAATCCACTCGACGCAGAGCAGGCCGGTGCCGAGCGCGAGAAGCAGGGCATTGAGCCGGCGTTTGAACGCGCCGTCGGGGGCCCCCGTCTCGTATTCACGGCGCGAGCGGTCGGGGATCCGCGCCGCCAGATCGATCGACTCGGCCGATCCCCACGGGGCATCGACGAGGAAATGGGCCCTGCCCCCGGTGATAGCCCCGAGCCGTTCGAGGAGGCCGCGGTCGAGTCGGGGGCGCTCGAGCTCCCGATCGGGGAGCCGGGCCTGCACGCGCCTCGAAATCACTTCGCCGGAGCCGTCGCCGAGATCGATGTCGATCCGCCAGCCCCCCTCGCGCGACGCCACGAAGCCCCCCTGGAAGACCCCGGGGCGCCCCGGATCGGCGGCGAGCGGCACCCTGACAATCGCGCCATCGGGGCCCTCGACGCGACAGACCGCCCCGCCCAAGCCCGCAGCGCCCTCCCCGTCGGCGGCGACGAGCCGGACGACAACCGTGGCACCGACCGGATAGCGGTCCCGCTCCACGAGCAGCCGGGCCCGGCGGGAGCCGGCGAGCAAGCGGCCCTGGGAGACATGCCGCACCAGCTGCGTCGAAAGGCGCTCAAAGAGCGCGTCCTCGAGCGACCGCAGCCGCCAGGTCTCGCCGCTCCCCAGATAGAACACGCTCCCCGACCCGTAGAACTGCCCGGCCATGGAGATCGGACCGCGGCCGCCGACGGCGGAGCCGACGCCGGCACTCCCCGGACGGTTCACCCGGGCATAGACGGTGGCCCCCGGCTTGGCGACGGTGGCATCGAAGCAGGAGAAGATCCCCTTGAACTCGCTCCACACCGTCTGGCTGGCGATCCGGCTCCCGGCCAGCCAGAGGAACTCCGCCTCCGTGCCGTCCCTGGTGAATTGCAGCGGCATCGGCTCCTCGAAGCCAGCCGGTTCATCGACGAGACTCTGCCCCGCGCGCCGCAGCTCCACCGGATGGAGCCCGCGCACCACGGTTGTCTGCGGATCGGCGATCCAGGCATCCATGAACACATTGCCGGCCACGAGCACGAGCCCACCCGATTCGCGCGACACCCACCGCTCGAGCCGGGCCTGTGCGGCCGGATCGAGGCGGCGCCAGTCGACGTCGAAGGCGACGATGCAGTCGTAGGTGGAGAGCTCCTCCGCGGTGGTGGGAAACGATTCGAGGATCCGCCGCGCGTCCTGCGAGGCACCGCGTGTGGCAGTGCCGAGGAGCACGTCGACGGCGAAGCTTTTGTCGCGCTCGAGGACGTTCCGCATGAATTGGTACTCGCGTGTCGGCCCGCTCGCCATCAGCAGCACCTGCGTCACCCGATCAACGACCTCGACCTCGGCCACCTGGGAGTCGTCCCCCGGGGTTCGGTCTGCCGGCGGCGGCACGACCCGGAGGACGAGCTCATGCCGGCTCGGCGCGTCGAGCCCGGGCACCTCGAAACGGACGCCGGCCAGTTCACCGTCGGCCGCGAGCAGCACCTCGGTGGTGTCGATCACCCGCCCTCCCGGCGCCGCCGCGCCGCCGTCTCCGTCGGCCGGCGATCGATCCGCCAGTTCCACCCTCACCGTCTGACCGGCGAGCCCTTGGGCCTGGAGGTATCCCTGCACCGCGAAGCGATCCCCCGGGTAGACCCGCGTGGGGGAGAGGAGATCGGCGACGCGGACATTCGTCGGCAACCGGTCCGACCCCGTCCCGACGGCAAACACGGGAATCCCCGCCTTGGCGAGCGTCGCGGCCGCCGCTGCCGGATCGACGCCGGCGTTGTTGCCGCCATCGGTGAGGAGGATCACCCCCGCGAGCGTGCCCGGCGGTTCCTGATCGATGACGCGCTGGAGCGCCTCACCGATCCGCGTCTCGAATCCGCGCGGCTGGAGTCGCTCTGGCCAATCCGGCTCCGCCGCACCGTCGGCCGCTGCGCCCTCCTCCGTCGTGCGGGGGAGGACCGTGAGCGATTCGGCATCGGCGTCGAAACGCCACACCGAGACCTCGTGCGTCGGGGCGAGGGCGGCGAGCATCCCTCCCCTTTCGAGGACCTCCACGGCCCGCGTCGAACGGGTCGAGGGAACGGCATCCGCCACGGCCACGCCGGCGTCGAGCCCCTCCGGCAGGGTCATGCTGGCGCTGGCGTCGACGACGACGGCCACGCGCGACGGAAACACCACTTCGTGCTCGGCGATCCGCTCGAGATCGAGATAGGCCGCGGCGAGGGTGGCCAGTGCCCCGAGCCGCAATCCGAGGAGGAGCAGACCGATCCCACGCGGCAATTCGGCCGCATCGCGCCGGTACATCCACGCCACCCACGCCGTCACGGTGACGAGCACGGCGACCAGCAGCGGCATCTGCCACCACTGCGAGAAACCCTCCAACAGCGCGCTGGAGACGCGGTGCTTCACCACGTCGGTGGCGGCCAGGCAGAGGACGTTGGGGAGGGATGGCATGGAAGACAGAGCCGGCAGCGGGACCGGCATTGGGCTGGCTGGAAGGGGTGGGGTGGGCGACGACGATCGCGCTCGAGGGAGGGATTCCTGGTCAGGTCGCGGCCCCGCGCCGCGTCGAAGGGTGATAGCTCGTCGACCACGCCACCACCTGCTCGAGGAGGAGGATGCCGAGGAGGATCTTCAGCAGCGGCGTGACAAGCGGGACGCCGGCCAGGGCCCGGGCACCAGGGTCGATCGACGCAGCATTCTCGTACGTGAACGGGACTCCCGCCAAAGTTTTTTCGAGCCCCTCCCGCCCGGACCGGGCCAGATGCCCCTCGTCCGGATCGACGTTCACGGCGAAGAGCCGCTCCCGCTCCAGCCCGTCGGTGCGCCGCCAGCGAACGGCGTAGGCCCCGGCGGTCGGGGTGTCGAGCCGGGCCTCCATCCTCCCGGCAGCCGCCGGCCGCGCAGTCTGGTGGACGAGGGTGCCGTCAGGGGGAACGAGAAAGTCGACTTCGATGCCGTCGACCGACGGGTCGAGCGTGACAGCCACCGGGTCGCCGACCTCGAGTGACTCCGCCCGCCTCCGGCCCCGGGCCAGATGGCTTTCGAGCTCGAGCATCACGACGACCCAGCTGGGATTGCCCCGCGACCAGTTGTTCCACGCCGGCGAGGCGGTGGTCAGAACGGCCGCAACCATCCCCGTGCCGTAGGACCGTTCCACCATCAACGGTGCACCGTTGCGAAGCGAGAGGAGACGCCGCAGCCCCGCCTCGGCGGCGGGCTCCCATCCCCGTTCGACCGCCGCGTACCGGTCGACGCGGACGGCATCGAGGAGGGGATTGCGCTGCCCGGCGAGCACGGCCACCACCGGGTGCTCCTCGACAATGACGTCGGGGCGCTGTTCGGCGGTGTCGGGGAGGAGGTCAACGAGGCCGGCGAGGGGAACGGGGAAGATGCCGGCGCCATCCCGATGCAAGGTCCGGGTGACGACATCGGGCTTCGTCCGTGGGCCGACGAAGAACACGACCCCGCCCCCGTCGCGGGCATAGGTTTCCAGGGCCGCCACCTCCGGGGTGTCGAGGCGTTCGACATCGAGGACCCAGACGGCATCGAACGACTTGAGATCGAGGGTGGCCAGCGCCCGGGGCGCTTCGGTCCGCGGCTGGAGTCCCGTCGGCGCTCCGGCCCCCGGCGCCAGGGCGGCGGCGAGGTAGAAGGCGTCGCCGGCCCGCGACGCCGTTCCCGGGGCGGTGTCGGCCAGGGCACCATCGATGAGGAGGACATCGACCCGGTCGACGACGTCGACGATGAGCGAACGGGCATCGTCGGCCGGAAGGATGTCGGCCGGGAGACGGGCCTCGACAAAATGGCTCCCCGCCTTCTGGAAGCGGACATCAAAGCGCTGCACGGCCGTGGAGCCAGCCGGGATCTCGGGGACGCGGACCCCCGGCCTGGCGACGCCATCCTCACGGAGGTCGATCGTGACGTCGCGCACCGGGCGGAGGCCGTCGTTGCGGACGGCCACCTCGAGCGGGACAACGACACCGGCAGCGGGCACCCCGCCGACCATCGCCAAACGCTCGAGCGTGAGATTGCCACTGCCAGCCCCCGCATCAGCGGCCCCCGCCTCAGCGGCGCAGTCGACGAAGCGCACCTCGGTGCCGTCGGTGGCGAGCTGCCGGACGATCGCCACGGTGTCGTCGGCGGATTCCCACTGCGCGGTGCGGAAATCGCTCACCACCCAAACCACCCGCGTCGCCTCCGTTCCCGCACCGTCCCCGAGGAGCTCGGCCGCGGCGGCCAGGGGGGCCAGCGGCCCGGCATCGGAGGCCGACGGTTTCATCGCCGCCAGTTCGTCACGGATCCGCTGAACACTCTCCGGAGTCACCGTCTGTCGGGCGATGTCGACCCGCCCCGCCACATCCCCTGCCTCTGACGGGCTGGCCTTCCCCGCCGACGGCGCGGCATCGACTCCGGTCTGCGCCAGGCGCGAGAACCGTCCGATCACCACCTCCTGACGACCGCGGGTGGTGGCGAGCTCGCCGCAGATCCTCCCCACGACGGCGCGACCGCGGTCGAAGGCGGTGACCGGGTCGCCTCCGCCGTTGCCACTCCGTTCCCCCATCGAATAGCTGTCATCGAGGAGGACAACGTGCGTCGACCGCCCCCCGCCGAGGAGTTGGCCGATGGCGTGCGTCCAGCGGGGCTGGGCCATGGCGAGGACGATCCCCAAAATCGCCGCGACCCGCAGGGCGAGGAGGAGGAGCTGCTTCAGCAGGACCCGCGTGCGGTATTTCTTCTGGCTGGCAAGGAGGAACTCCATCGCCGCCCAAGGAACGCGGCGGTGGCGGAGGAGATTGATGAGGTGGATGACGATCGGCGCCGCCACCAGGGGCAGGCCCCACCACAGCATCGGGAGGAAGTCGAACGTCGGCACACCGGGCTCCACGGTCGAAAAGGGTCAGACCGCCATGCTGGCGCGGCGGGAGAGGAATTTCACGAGCGCTGCGTCGACCGGTTCGCCGGTGCGGATGAGGGAGTAATCGCAGGCCGCCGCTGCCGTCCGCCGACGGGCCTCGGCGAGGAACTCGCCGACCGCGGCCAGATACCCCTCGCGGAGGGCCCGGGGGTTGCAGGCGAGGTGATCGGGGATCTCCAGCCCCTCGAAGCGCGTGGGCCCCTCGAAGGGAAAGTCGAGCTCGTCGTCGTCCATGACATGGAGGAGGACGATGTCGTGCCCTCGTTTGCGGAGCAGTTGGAGCCCCTGAAAAACCCCCTCACGATCGCCGAGGAGGTCGGAGACGATCACCACCAGCCCACGCCGCGGCAACGTCTCGGCAAGCCCGCGGAGCACGGGGAGGAACGCCGTCGGCCGCCCGGCGCGCGGTGCCTCGAGGACCTCGACGACACTCGCCAACTGGGTGCGCTTCGTCCGCGCCGGCACGCTGGCACGGACCTTGTCGTCGAATACGGCGCAGCCGGCGGCGTCGCCGTGCGACAGGGCGAGCCAGGCGAGACTCGCGGCGAGCGTGGCCGCGTAATCGTATTTGGAGAGCGCTCCGGAGCGGTAATCCATGCTCGCCGATCCGTCGACGAGGAGGGCGAGACGGAGACTCGTCTCCTCCTCGTACTCTTTCACGTACAGCCGATCCTGGCGTCCCCAGACCTTCCAGTCGACACGGCGCAGATCATCTCCGCGGACGTATTCCCGGTGCTGGAGAAACTCCACCGACTGCCCCTTGTAGGGGCTCTTGTGGAGGCCTGCGAGCACACCCTCGACCACCGCCCGAGCGCGGAGTTCCAACCGCGCGATCCGGGCGATCGCGTCAGGATGCAAAAATCGTCTGGAAGCGTGGGTCACGCGTCAGCTCATCCTCTCTGACCGGGGTGTTCTCGACGATCCGATGGATGATCGCGTCAGGTGTCACCCCTTCGCTCTCGGCGGCGAACCCGACGACGATCCGGTGCCGGAGCACCGGCGCGACGAGGGCCTGGATGTCCTCGACGGTGACATGGCTCCGCCCCTGGAGGAGCGCCCGGGCCTTGGCCCCAATGACGAGGAACTGCACGGCCCGTGGCCCCGCCCCCCACGACAACTGGTCGGAGACGAAGTCCGGCACGCCTTTCTCCCCCGACCGTGTCTGCCGCACCAGGGCCAGGGCATAGCGGACGAGATGATCGCTGACGGGCACCTCGCGCACGCTCCGCTGGAGCATGAGGATGTCCTCGGCCGAGAGCACCGGGCGGGGATCCTCCACCGGCGTGCCGGTCGTGCGCCGGGCGATCTCGAACTCCTCGTCGAACGTCGGATAGCGGACGAAGACCTTGAACATGAACCGATCCTGCTGCGCCTCGGGGAGAGGGTAGGTCCCCTCCTGCTCGATCGGGTTCTGCGTGGCGAGCACGAAGAACGGATCGACGAGCCGGTGCCGGACGCGCCCGACGCTCACCTGCCGCTCCTGCATCGCCTCGAGGAGCGCTGCCTGGGTCTTGGGGGGGGTACGGTTGATCTCGTCGGCGAGGACGACGTTGGCGAACAGCGGCCCCTCGAGGAACCGCACCTGACGGGTGCCGGTCGTCTTGTCCTCCTCGAGGACGTCGGTGCCGATGATGTCGGAGGGCATGAGGTCGGGAGTGAACTGCACGCGGCTGAAGGAGAGGTCGAGGCTCTTGGCGAGCGTGCTCACCAGCAGCGTCTTGGCAAGCCCCGGCACCCCCTCGAGGAGACAGTGCCCCCGGCTGAAGAGCGAGATCAGCAACTCCTCGACGACCCGGTGCTGCCCGACGATCACCCGCGCGAGTTGGGCGACGATCCGGTCATGGGCCTCGTGGAGCCGCTCCACGGCGGTGGTGCCGGGGAGTCGCTCCACACTCTGAGACCCGGAACCGGCGGAGGAATGGTCGGACGGGGGCATGGAAGACTCCGGGGTGGCGACGGCGGACGGAGGCAAGGGGGGAAACGGGATGCGAGGCGGGCCCCGGCCCGGCCGGGAGCATACGCAGGAGGGAGGGGGATCGTTCAACCCTCCCCGGTCAACGTTGGTAGATCGGCAACGTCCCCTTGTCCAGTTGGAGGATCGTCAGATTCGTGGCGGAGGTGTAGACCGGTCCGATGTAGCCCTGCGGCCAGTGGAGCCCCTCGCGGTCCTCCGTCGCCTCGGCGACGAGTCGTTTGTCGATCTGATCGCGGTACGTCGTCCACTTCTTCCCCCCCTCACGGTACATCACTTGGGCGTAGTAGAAGTGGGCGTAGTGCCAGTGACCGAAGCCGTTGTTGGCGATGTTCCCCAGATGCCGTTCGGCGTAGTCGAGCATCCGGGGGACGTGCGTGTCGTCGTATTCGCCGGCATTGAACAGGCAGGCGATCGCTGCAGCCGAGATCGCCGGCCTTCCCCCGCCCCCCTTGGAGCTGTACTGCACGCCCCCGTCCGGCATGGTGCACTTGTGGATGTAGCCGATCGCCTTGTCAATGATCTCGCGGGGGACCGGGATGCCGGCGTTGCGACAGCCGCGTAACCCCTGGACCTGGGTGATCGTCGTCGATCCCTCGTCGAAATTGTTCCCGTCCTTGGCGCTGACATACCCCCATCCGCCGTCGGGGGTCTGGGCCCGTCCCGAAAACTCGACCGCCTTGGCGAGCACGCGGACGAGCTCCTCGCGGCGCCGTTCGTCCTCCTCCTCGCCGAGCACCTGGGAGAGGAAGAGCATCGAGAAGCCGTGCCCGTAGGTGTAGCGGTCATCCCCCTTGGGATCACCGATGAGCCCGTTGGTGCGCGAGCGGCTGACAAGATAGTCGACCGCTTGCCGGATCGGCTCGGCATACCGGCCCTGCGTCGTCGTCGAACCCTCCATGAGCATCGCTGTCCCCGCCAGCGCCGTCATCGCCGTCGGATAGCGCCCCTCGTTCGCCGCCCAGCTTCCCCGGCGCGACTGCTTCTTCACGAGCCAATCGAGCCCGCGGGCGATGACCTTCTCCCGGGCCGACCGATCGCCCCCTCCCGCCGCCGGCGGATCGTCCTCGGCGCCCCGTAGCGCTCCGGGCGCGGCGAGGGCGAGGAGGAGGGCAACGAGGGGAAGCCATCCCCTGCCGATCGGTCTCCCCCCGAGGGGCGCTGACCGATGACGGGGTGAATGAAGCGGATCCATGGCGGGCCTCGGGGTGCGATGGGCGGAGGTGGGGAGGGGACCGCGGCAGGGATCAGAACGGTAACGGCAGGAGGAGGGCTTTCTCAAACCAGTATTCCAGTTCCTGAAGAACATCCCGGGACGCCGGCTGCCGGCCGGCCGCCTGGAACGGCGGGCGTGGGGCGGTCGGCTGCCCGGTAAATTCGAGAACGACGTCGCCACCTTCCGCCGCCCCCCGGCCGATCGTGACGGTATGGGCGGCGGGATCACCCACCATGTCGCATCCGAACAGCATGTGCTGCTGGGCGGCGATCTTGTCGTCGACGCACAGCGCCTGGCCGGTGCGCTTGTCGATGCAGAGGATCCCCAGCCGCGTCCTTTCGCCGCCCCGCGCCGGCGCGATCTGCCGGGCGAAGAGGAGCACCGGGAGCGACTCCGGCTGATCGGGATTGAGACAGTGCCGCAGGACGGTGGCGGGGACGGGCCAGAGAACGGTGCCATCCGTCCGCCCGACGGCCCACAGCGTTCCCGTTGCCGGTTGGCTGACATCCCGGGACGAGGCCTGCTGGGGGAGATTGGTGATCATCCCCACTTTCTCCATGAGCTTTCGCTCCTCGGCGGTTTCCTGCCGTCCCACGAAAACGAGGAACCGATCCTCCCAGGGAACGACCCGGACCTGCTCGAGCCCGCGCGGCATGTCGGGGAGCGTGGTGCGGAACCGCACGGCACCGGAGACCAGATCGAGGACGGTGAGCGCGCCTGTAGGCTCGACGACGGCGAGCGCCCCGGGGCCGGCCCACGTCGCCCGCGCCTCGGGCGCGAAGGTCCCCATCGCCACGCTTGTCATCGTCACCGGGTCGAGGAGGAGGAGCGTGGCCGGTTGCAATCCCCCCTCCGCGCGCCCCTGCGCGGCGCCCGCCTCATCACCGTCGGCGAGGACAACGACCCGCCTCCCGCACGTCAGGAGCCGGCGATCGCGCCGCGGCAGTTCCGCGACCCGCACCAGTCGCCCGTCGACCATCGACACCACCGCCGCGTCGCGTCCACTGTCGGGAACGACGCAGACGTAGTCGTCGTCGCCGATCACCTCCCCGGCCGCCGGCAGTCGGTGGCGCTCCCAGAGCAGGCGCCCCGAGACCGGGTCATGGAGCTCGAGCGAGGTGTTGACTAGCACGGGCACGCCTCGCGCACGGGCCTGCCCCCCCTGAACCGACATCACCGGGGTGGTCTCCTCCGGCTCGGAGATCCGCAGGCCGAGCGGCACGTTGCCGAGACGACCGATCCGCCCCCCCACTCCGCGCCCCAGAAACGGCATCGGGATCTCGTTCACCGCCCCGGAGGTGTCGTTGAGCAACCACAGACGGCGGTGTTTCTGGCCGGGCGTCGCCGACAATTCGAATCCGGCGACGAGCGGTCCGGAGCGGACCACCACGATCCGGCCAACGGTCGATGCCTCGGCGCCCATCGCCTGAAAGCCGGCCCACCCGTCGAACCTCCCGGGAACGTCGAACCCGAACGGCTCGCCGATCCGCCGGCCATGACTGTCGGTGGCGAGGAGCCCCGGTTGCTGCATGTCGTAGCCGAGGCACAGCCCGGGGAAAGCGGCGTTTGCATCGTCTTCGACGGGAATCGGCATCACCCTGGTCATCCTCCCGCCGTCTTCAGTGCCGCCCCGCCCGGCTGCCCCGCGCCGCTCGACCACGCGGCCGAACGGCCACGCCGTGTCGCCCGCACCGGCCGGTTCTGCGGCTGGCGCTCGCTCGCGGCGCACCCCGAGGAGGAGATCCCGCCGCACCGCCAGATCCCGACCGGCATCGGTCGACGCGCCGGTGACGGTGATCATTTCACCGAGGGCCGTCACGAGCGACTCCCGCGCCCGCCCCCCCACGGGATGACCGGTGAACCACTCCGCCAAGGCCGTCAGCCGGTCGACCCGTTCGGGCACCGGCAGCAGCGCCTCGGCCGCCGCGAGCTGCGCCCCAACAAACGTATCGATCTCCCGGCGCAGATCCGGCTGCGCGGCGGCGAGGAATTGTTGCAGGCGCCCCTCCACCCAGCGCGCCTCCGAGACCGAGACGAGCGGATCGGCCCGGTCGCTGACAAAGGCCGCGTCGGCGTCTGCGGGAGGCGCCCAGGGGAGATCGAGGCAGCGCCGGAACGCGGCCCAGGCCGACGGTAGATCCCCGCCACGGAGATGGCCGTCAACGATGGCGCGGAGCATCGATCGATCCGCGGCGGCACTCGGAGCCTTGGCCACGTGGGCGTTCCAGATCGGAATCGCGGCGTTGAAATCCCGATCGAGCGCGGCGCGGAGGGCATCGCCGACGACCGAGTCGGGCACCGCATCGGGCGCTGCATCGTGCGCCGAGACGATCGCACCGATGCCGGCCACGACGTCCCCCCTGTCAATGGCCATCTGTCCCTTCCACAGCAGCGTCCCAGGATCAGACCTCCCCTCCCGGCCAGCGGTCTCGATCCGCTCCCCGAGGGCGGCGGTCTGGTGGAAGACATCCAGCGAATCGACCCCCTGCGATACCACCTCGCCACGGTACGCCACCAGATTGCCCGCCACCGTACCGCCGCGCGACGGCGAGCGACCGACGATCTTGCCGTCAGCGAGATCGATCTCGATCACCTCGGGCGCGTCGATGGGGAGGAACAACCGGCCATCGGTGATCACCCCCCGACCGCTCGGGCAGGCGCCGGCGAGGACCAGCGGCGTGGCCCAGCGCGGTGCGCCGTCGGCGAGCGCGATGCTCTGGACGCCACGACGGCCGACGATGATCACGCCGCCATCGACGACACCGGCGACGTACAGCCCCTCCTTGCGCGGCTGCTTCCAGACGATGCTCCCCGACCGCAGATCGAGGCAGTGGATTTCTTCCGTCTCCCGGGGCGTGAGGATGATCTTCCCCCCGGCAACGATCGGCACGCCGTCGCGCCAGCCTGTCGTGGCCGACGGGCCTGCGGCCCCGCCGAAGACCTGGCCATTGATCACCACGGCCCCACCGAGGGCGTTGCCGCGGCGGATCCGCACGCCGTTTTGGAGAACGACCGTGTCTCCCCCCTCCGGCTGCGGGTGGTTGTAGGCCCAGAGGAGCGTCCGCGTGGCAAGATCGACGGCGACGGTCGTTCCGGTCCCGGTCGGGCAGACGAGCACCCCATCGCCGAACGACGGGGAGAGCCCTCCGACCCGGCGGAGGTGGCTTTCACGATTGCCAATGACGCGGTCGTCGTCGAGCTCGGCCAGCGGTTGCGACCAGACGATCGTTCCAGCGGCGGCGGCGAGGACGTCGAGACGGATCTCCCCCCGCTCCTCGACGAGGACGAACAACTGATCGCCGATCGGGAGCGGAGCACCGAGATACCAACCGCCCGCCGGGGGCGCGATTCCCTGGAACCCGGGTTGGCGGGCGGGGGCCTGCGGGGGCTCGGCGGCGGGGAGGCGCCACGCCAGTTCACCGCGTGCGGCGATCCGGTAAGCGGAGAGAACGTTGGACCCCCGGGGTGGCGGTGCGAGCCCCCGGAACATGCCGTTGAGATTGTTGACCGCGGGACCGGCGAGCGAGGCAGGATCACTCTCCACGGCGAACACCAGCTCGCCATCGCTCGACAGCGTTCCGCTCGTGGCATCGTCGAAAACCCCGCGGATTGCCGCCCGGGCCTCGGCATCGGCAGTCGAGTCCCCTTCGGCTCCGGCGGGGGTGGCGTCGAAGAACGACCCGGCCGCACCGCCGGTCTGCAGCCACACCCGTTTGCCGGTCTCGAAATCGACGGCCAGGAGGCCCATCGGCGTGTGGGCCAGGAGAAGGCCGTCGACCGCCAGCGGAGTGCCCGCCGGCAAGAGTGGCATGTCGCGATCGGCAAACATCTTCCGCCGCCTTTCGAGGAGGCGGCCCTCCTCCGGGTGGCGGGTGAGGGGCACCCGGTAGCGCGGCACGAGGAGCGGCCGGGATGCCGCGACGAGGGCGTTGCGGGCGGCATCGCCGCGGTGGAGCCACCATTCGCTGGCGCGCCGACCGGCGCCGCTGGCAGGCGCACCGGCGAGCCCCTCGAGCCAGGCGACGGCGCCGCCGGCCGGATAGGTGAGCGTCACTTCCCGTCCGCCGACACGCACCGGCCCCGCCCCCCGCGCCTTCCCGAGAATGGCCACGGCCGCGTCCCGTTCGCCGGCGCGCCACCAGGCAACAGCGCGCATCACGACGAGGGTCGGCTCATACTCCTCGTGTCCCGGAGCGCTGGCCAGCCGTTCGAGCCACGCCGCCGCCTCGAGTGGCCGGCCACTCTCCAAGGCGTCGAGCGCCGCGAGCATCGTCGCCCGTCTCCCCGCTGGGGTGTGAAACCAACGCCGGGCCACCGCCACAATCGCGACCGGATCGTCGGCTCCGATCGCCTGCTCGAGGAGCCGGTCCGCGCGGGCACGGAATTGGATTTCGTAGGCAGTCCTCCCGGCGTCGGGGAGCGTCCCGAGGAGCCGGCTCGTTTCCGTCTTGATGCTCCGCCAGGTGCTCTCGCCTCCCGTCGGACGGAAGAAAAAGTCGCGGTCGCCCCCGAGGATTTCGTCGACGAGCGTCGCCGAATCGCTCCAGCGTTCGTCGGCGATGAGGCGGCGGACGCGGTCGAGCTGACGCTCCTTGAGACGGTCGGTGGGGAGCGCGACGCCCCCGTCGTCCCCCCCTTCGCTGGGTTCGTCGGCCGGCGCGTCGGTGTCGCCGGGCCGCGGGGGATCGGCCTCCGCGGCCGCTTCGTCGAGCGGCTCCTCGCGCGCTTCAGCCTGCTGGGCAACGGCGAGGGAAGGCCACGGGCCGAAGACGACCGGGGCGGTGACGGCGATCACCAGGAGGATGAATTGAGCGGAAAACGCCCCCCGAGCCCTCTGCCCCGCGGTGGCCAGCGGGGCCTCCGATCCCCGGCGAGCCGCCCTGCACCAGTCCGACCAACGGTTTGACCGTGCCATCGCTTCCCCCGAGTCACCCAGCGGAATCTGGCCACCACCCCGGACAACCTCCCGACTGGAACGACCAGGGGGCCGGTTTTCTCCCTCCCCGCCAGCAGCCGGGTGGCGGGGGGAGAGGATCAAAAAAGGGCTTTTTTTCAGCACCGTCTGGCGATCGCTGCGGCGGCTGAACCACCAACCATCCTTCTATCCTAGACCGTTCGCCGGCCGGGCAGCAAGGAAGCCGCCCCCCCACCGCTTCAGCCCCGCGCTCCCTCCCGACCAGGATTTTCCCCGGAAATCATCGGGGTTTTGGTTTGCAATTTCATTTCCAGAGCCTCTAATCACCGAACCTTTCCCGGCACGCGTTGCCGGGCTCGGGGCAGCGGCGGGGGTTCTGCCGCACACCAAACCTTTCCACTGGGAGACGAGGCGATGGCGAAGAAGTCGGGCAGCAAGCCGCTCACGAAGACCGAGATCCTCCGGAACATCTCGGAGTCGACGGGCCTTGCGAAGAAGGATGTGGTTCTCGTATTGGATCACCTCACCAGCGAGATCCAAAAGTCTCTCAAGGGCTCCGGCATCGGGGTGTTCTCGATTCCCGGTCTGGTGAAGATCGAGCGCCGCAAGGTGCCTGCCCGTCCCGCCCAAAAGGGGGTCAAGAACCCCTTCACAGGCGAACTGCAGGACCGTCCGGCGAAGCCGGCCAGCGTCAAGGTGCGTGTCCGCGCCCTGAAGAACCTCAAGGCCATGGTCGCCGGCTGATGCCGGGCCGCCGGACATTCCGGCGGAAGGCCACGGTCGATGGAACAATCAGGGGCGGCGCCCGACGGGCGTCGCCCCTTTTTTGTTATCCCACCGACTCGGGCCGCTCAGCGGACCGGTGTGGCGAGGCCGGCGATCCCTGCAGAGGCAACCGCCGGTCCGCCCGATTCACAAGGATAGAACGCCGCCCAGACGGGATTGTGATCGGAGACCTCGAGGGCCCGATCGAGGGGCAGGCCGAAGGTGCTCTGGAGATCGACAACTCCCCAGCGGCCGAGAAACTCGGTCGTCGCGTTGCGGTCAAAAATGAGATTGTCGTAGGTCTTCGTCCGATGGGTGTTCGTGGTCACGCCGGCGACCGCCCACGCCACCCCGGGCGTCTTCGTGAACCGGCCGAACTGCGGAGGACCGGCATTGAGATCCCCGAGGAGGATGACGTCATCCTCGTCGGGCCGGGCTGTCCGCATCGCGGTGAAGACGTCGACGAGCGCGTCGATCTCCTGCGGCACTTCGTCCGGATCGGTGTGAATGTCGACCAGCCAGAAGGTGAAGGCCTTCGAGGCCGGGATGACCCTCGTGCGGAAACGGACATGCATCGGCGGCCGGTGGAGCTTGCCGCCGGGATCGGGGACGACGCCGATCGATCCCGCATCGACCTCGATCCGGTTCATGTCGTAAAGGAAGCAGTACTGCTCCTTGCTCACCGTTCGTCCCTCGCGGGGGCCGATGATCCAATGGTACCGGCTCCCATCGGCGTTCACGGCATCGACAAAGCGCGGAATCACGCCGTCCGACTTGGCCCGCACCTCCTGGATGGCGACGACGTCGAACTGGCGGACAACACGGGCGAGGATCTCGACGACATGCGGCTTGGCGATCTTTGATTCGCCGAACACCTGGATGTTGAACGAGGCGATAAGGACGGCGTCCCACGGCCTCGAGGCGGGGAGGGTCGACGGCCCGGGAGCCGGTCCGCCGGCGGGCGGAGCCCCGCCGGCCCCCGCCGGGGGCAGGGCGTCGGCGGCGTGGGCGAAGGGGGCGGAAAGGCCGGTAAGGAGCGCTGTCGACGGTCTTGCCGCCGGCGCCGGCCTCCGGAGCGTCAACCCGCCGACGAGCGACAGGAGCGCTGCCAGGGCTGCGCCCCACCGCACCACGGCCTTCGACAGGGTTCCTGCCACCCCGCCCTCCCTGGGCCGTCCGACACGCTGAAAAGGGCTCCCGTCAGCGCGCCATCCGTGACACGGCTGCAGGCCCTCTCCCGGCACCCGACCCTGTCACCGGTATCGGTCCGCCGACGGGTGACGGTCGTGCCGTCTTCGCCGGCGCCGCAGGGTCGGCCCGGACCGTGGCATCGACCTTGCCGGTTGGTCAACCGCCGCAGCTCGCGAGGACCTCGCCGGCGAGGCGTGATAACCTCGGGTCGGAATCAGCCGCGGCCACCGTGAGCGCAACCCGGACGGAAGCGGCTGCCGCGCCGATCCTGCCAAGCGCCCAACAGGCCCGCTGCCGAACTTCGATGGCCTTGCCGGGGGCGAGGCAGGCTCCGAGGACGGGAACCGCCGAACTGGCCCCCTCCCCTCCCCTTCCCAGGAGCGTGACGGCCCAATAGGCGACCAGCGGGTGATCCGCGGCCGCCAGCGTGATCAGGTCGGCGATCTGGTCCACCGGCGGAGGTCCGAGTTCTTCCAGCGCCGCTGCTGCCCACTCCCGAACGCCGTCATCGACATCGCTGCAGGCGGTGACCAGGGCGGTCGCGGCAGACGACGCCGCCTCTCCGGCTCGGCAGAGGGCTTCCGCGGCAGCGGCCCGCTCCCCGGCATCGGATCCCGTCATCCGTTCGACGAGCGCCGCGATCGAAGGGTCGTGTGCGGGCATGGTTAGGCGTCATCCCGGGGGTCGATCGTTTGCGGCGCGCCGACGAGTGCCGGGGCTGCCCAAGCCCCTTCGTGTGCCTCACAAAGCGCCTAACACGGGGTTCTCAGAGAGGGTGGCAGAGGTTCCACCGGCCGCCACCCTAAACCCTTACGGGGCAGCGATTTTGGATGAAGTGGACAGGGCCGGAATCGAACCGGCGACACATGGATTTTCAGTCCATTGCTCTACCAACTGAGCTACCTGTCCGGCAGATCGGAGCGGGATTGTACCGCAGGCTTTGCCCGATTCGTAGCCCCGGGCAGGAAATCCCGCCGTTCACTCCTCCTCCCCGCCGCTCCGGCCTGACAGGAGTACGACGAGGGTGGCGAGGAACGCGAGGCCGCCACACACCAAGGGCCCCGCGAACGCCGGGAGCAGTCCGGCCAGACCGGGCGTGAAAAGCCGCAGCGCCGTTGCGGCCGCCGCCCCCGCCAAACCGACGGAAACCGCCAGGACGAGGACGTTTCCGGTCCGCCCCTGTCCACTGGTCCTTTCCGGCCCACCAAGGAGAAACTCGCGGATAGTATCGAGCGGCGACAGTCCCCGCGGAGGAATCGGGGGGGGCGACGGCCACTCCCATCCGGAAGGCCCCTCGCCCCCCGCCGAGGACGTGAACACCGAGTCGCCACGCCCTCCCGCCGAGCGGCGCGACGATGGATTCCCGGAGAGCTGTGTTTGGATCCCCGAGGGATACCCGCTCGATCCTCCCCCGGAGAGCGCGGTCTCGCCCCGATCTCCACTCTCCTGCTCCGATCCCGGGCCAGCGGGGCGACCGGTGGGCGAGGCTGCCCGCGATGACTTGGTCCGCGCCCTCCGCCCCATCGGCACCGGGGCATCGGGGGTCCACGGGCGCAACCATTCGATCACCGCATCGGCCGTGCCGATTCGCTGCACGGGGTCCTTGTCCATCATCGCCTCCACCACCCGGCAGAAGGCGTCACTGACTCCAGGGGCGAATTTCTGGATCGGCGCGGGGGGCTCGGTCAACTGTCGGCGTGCCTTGTCCTGACGTGTCCCCCCGGGAAAGGGCACCTGTCCGGCGAGGACGAAGTAGAGCGTGCATCCCAGTCCGTAGACGTCGGCCGCCGGCCCGACGGTGTCGGGGGATCGGATCTGTTCCGGCGCCATGTAGTCCATCGTGCCAACCACGCGCCCCAACCGGGTCGACTCCGATTCAAGGACTGAACCGGCAAGGCCGACATCGAGGAGCTTCGCCCGTCCGGCCGGCGTCACGAGGATGTTTCCCGGTTTCACGTCCCGGTGCACGAGCCCCTCGCCATGGGCGTAGGCCAGTCCACGGGCGACCTGCGAGACGACCGCGGCGGCGGCCATCTCGTCGAGCGTCCCGTACTTGAGCACCTGCTTTCGCAGATCGACACCGTCGATGAGCTCGGTGACGAGATAATAGACCTTGCCGTCATGCCCGGCATCGAGCGCGCGGACGAGGTTGGGATGATCGAGCCGGCCGAGCATGCGGATCTCGCGTCGGAACGCCGCCTCGGTATCGGGCGTCGACTTCGCCCTTGGCAGGACCTTCACGGCCACCATACGCCCCATCATCGCGTGCTCCGCCCGGAACACCTGCCCCATCCCCCCCTGGCCGAGCACATCGAGAATCCGGTATTGACCGAGGGTCAGTTTCCTCCGGCCGGCGAGCATCTGCGTCGCCTGGAAGCGGGTCAGCGTTCCCCGTTCCACGAGCACGTCGGCCACGGCCTGATCCCAGCGCGACGGCTGTCCCCCTTCGCCGAGCGTCGAACGGACGATCTCTTCAGCGGAGTCGATGGCGATGGCGTCGACGAGCGAACTTGCCAGCGCCGTGTCCCGAAAGCGCGCAGGAGGCCCCGAGCCCGGCAGATCACCGGCCTCCGGATCGTCCCGCCCGTCCCCGTCAGTGGCGCCCATGGACGTAAACCTACCCTCCGGCGAAGAGTGCGGGGAATCGGTCCGACCAGCCCAGCGGGAGCGGAGCCTCCAAACGGAGCCGCTCCCCACTGGACGGGTGGTCGATTGTCAGCTTTCGGGCATGAAGGGCAATCCCGAGCGGAAACGGCAACCGGGCTCCGTACCTCCGGTCGCCGACGATGGGGCAGCGGCGGAGGGCGAGTTGGAGGCGGAGTTGGTGCTTCCGTCCCGTGGAGGGCTCGAGTTCCACCAGCGATACCTCACCGCTGCGCCGCACGACCCGAGCTCTGGCGACCGATTCCCTCCCCGGCTCGTCCTCCGGGTCGCTCCCATCGTCGTCCCGGCCAACGGGCCTTGGCCCCCCCCGCCCCGCCGCCCCGAGCCCGAGCACCCGTGGATCGCCAGGGAGAAAATCGCGCCATTCCCGCCACTGCTCCAGGGGGGCAGGAAACCTCCCCTCAATGATCGCGACATAGTCCTTGACGACCGTGCGACTGCGGAACTGCTCGGCGAGATCCGCGGCGGCGGCGCTCGTCTTTCCAAAAACGACGACCCCGGACACCGGTGCATCGATCCGGCTGACGACGCCAATGAACGGCCTTGTTTCCCGGGCAAGCGTGTAGAGGCTCGTTTCCCCGCGCGGGGCATTGGCCGTCGGAATCCCCGCCGGCTTGACGCAAACGAGGAGGTGGTCATCCTCGTGGAGGATCACCAGCCCACGGGAAACACTCGACATGGGATCACCATCCCGTCCGCGGATCATTCTCGCCAGCCGCTCGCCCCGACGACGGCAACTGGCCACCGAGGCCGGCTGGGACATCGAGGCCGTCCCGCCGCCGGACGAGGCTGAAGCGACGGCAGCCCGCCGCCAACCCAATGAGTCTCTGGAAGCCTACGTTGTGCGGCTGGCCCGGGCAAAGGCAGAGGCGGTCGTGGCCACCGGACTCCGGGGGCTGATTCTCGCCTGCGATACGCTCAGCGAGGTCGATGGCAGGGAGTTGGGGCAAGCCGCAGACCGGAGCGAAGCCCGCCTGATGCTCAAATCCTTGTCAGGCAAAAGGCATCGTGTCGTCACGGGGGTCTGCCTCTGGCACCACCCCGAATGCCCCCCGCTCTCGGCCACCGACGAGAGCCAACTCGAGATGGGCCCGCTCGACGACGACTTCCTCGAGTGGTACCTCAACAGCGGATTGTGGCGTGGCAAAGCAGGGGCGTGCGGATTTCAGGACGAACACCTGCCCCTCAGGCTGATCGCCGGCAGTCCGTCGAACGTCGTCGGCCTACCGCTCGAACTGATTGACCGAATGATCATCGAAAGTCAGGGTCAAGCACTCGGCTGAAGCAGCCCCGCAGCCCCGGCCCGGCTAGCACGCTGCGGTCGTGCCGGCCCGACCGCACGAGGCGGTCGGAGTGCGCCGCCCTCGAACAACCGGAGGTTCTCCGTGGTGCACCGGTTCTCCCCACTGCCCCGCAGCCGGGACGGTCTGAGATACCTTGTCCCACGGGCCGTTGGGATCGAGCACCCCCGAGCCGAAGGGAAACCGACGCAGCGCCGCCGACAGGCATAAAAAAACCGACCCCCGCGAGCGATGCTCACGGGGGTCGGCGTATAAAAATCCGGCGATACCTACTCTCGCGCTTTTGGCACTACCATCGGCTCTGGAAGCTTAA
>JBBAVV010000004.1:77081-128061 GCA_040397545.1 Pirellulales bacterium | reverse complement strand
TCCCAATCCGCGCGTTTTTGAATCATAGTTCAAGGATGGCCGCCCCGCCGTCGGGGGTCTTCACGGGTCAGGATCGCGCTTTTCAGCCGCTCAGCTCGGCGGCGGTGAGTCGTTCCGCCGGCCCCAGCCCGGCGGGGAGAGGATGGAGGCCCGGGTGGAGGGCGTGGGCGAGGATCTCGAGGCTTTCGACCAAACGCGGGCCGGGGCGGCTGAAAGAGGCATTGCCGTCGAAGAGAAAGACGCGCTCGTCGCGGACGCACGCCAGCGTGCGGAACCCGGGCTGGGCACGCAGGATGGGGAGATCCTGCCGGGTGCGGGAGATGTCAAACCCGCAGCAGGCGATCACGAGCACCTCCGGATCGGCGGCCACGATCTCCTCCCAGGGGATCGACCGCGACTTCTCCCCCTCGCGCCCCACAACCTCCCGGCCACCGGCGAGACGAACGATCCCGGGGGACCAGTGGCCGGCCGTGAAGGGGGGATCGATCCATTCCAAGAGCATGACACGCGGCGGCCGCGTCACGGTTGCGGAACGGGCCGCGACCGCATCGATCCGCCCCTGCAGCCGCGCCACAGCCGCCCGGCCAAGCTCCGGGACGCCGGCCGCGTCGGCCACCGTCTGAAGACTCGTGAGCACCTCGACCAGACTCGCCGGCTCGAGATTGACGACACGCGGTTTCCCCGGCAACCGACACGCCGCCGCGGTCACCTCCGCTTCAGCGACCGCGCAGACGTCGCACAGCGCCTGGGTGACGATGAGATCGGGGGCGAGATGATCGAGCACCGCCAGGTCGAGCTCGTAGAGTGCCCGCTTCGAGCGGAGACGCTCGCGGACGAGCTCGTCGATCTCCCGGCTGGTCGCGTCGGTGGGAATGAGCGTCTGCGTCACGCGGGGCAGGCCGCGGACGCCCTCCGGATGGTCGCACTCGTGGGTCACGCCGACGAGCGCCTCACGGAGCCCGAGCTCGCAGACGATCTCGGTGGCGCTCGGCAGGAGCGAGACGATCCGCATGAAAGTAGCCCTCGGGGAAGGGGAGCGGGGGAGGGTATGATGAAAGCGAGTGTAGCGGGCGACCCGAATCGACAGCGCCTGCCGGAGCGTGCCTTCATCGGGGGGATCGGTTGATGGGCTGTTCAACGGGCCGGGGTGGTCGTGCCGTCGAGCGCTGTCTGGCCGCGAGCCTGTGGGCGGTGGTGCTGTTCGGCGCGATCGCGCCGGCGTGGCTCCCGGCCGATGACGCCCTTGATCTCTTCGAAACCCGGATCCGCCCGGTGCTCGTCGAGCACTGCCAGGAATGCCACCGCAGTGATGGTGCGGCGGAAGGTGGGCTCGTCCTCGACCACCGCGAGGGAATGCGCACCGGTGGGGCAGGGGGGGCGATCCTCGTTCCCGGTGCTCCACAAGACAGCCGACTCCTCGCCATTTTGCGACACGAGCTGCCCGGGCTCGAGATGCCGCAGGGGGGCGAGCGCCTCGACGACGACACGCTCGCCGCCTTCAGCGCCTGGATCGCGGCCGGCGCCCCTGATCCGCGTCAGCCCCCCGGCGCCGGCCCGACCACACCCCCGGCCGATTTCGCCGAGCGTCGCCGATGGTGGAGTTTTCAACCGCTTCACCGCCACGATCCACCTCCGGCACGCCGCGCCGATTGGGCCGACAACCCGATCGATCGCTTTCTGGCCGCCCGACTCGACGCAGCCGGCCTCGAGCCGGCCCCCGTCGCTCCCCCGGCGGCGCTCCTGCGGCGGCTGTCGTTCGTCCTCACCGGGCTCCCTCCCAGCCCCGAGGAGGTGCTGGCCTTCACCGCCGATCCGTCGCCGGCAGCCTACGCGGCCGCTGTCGACAGAATGCTCGCCTCCCCGCGCTTCGGCGAGCGCTTCGCGCGCCACTGGATGGATCTCGTCCGCTACTGCGAGTCGCACGGCAGCCAGGGGGACCCCGAGCTTCCCAATGCGTGGCGCTACCGCGATTACCTCGTCCGGGCGTTCAACGACGATCTCCCCTACGACCAACTCGTGCGCGAGCAGATCGCCGGCGACCTCCTCTCCGATCCGCGTTGGAACGTCGCCGAGGGGTTCAATGAATCGGCGATCGGCCCGGCGCATCTGCGGATGGTGGAGCTCGGCTTCGTACCGGTCGATGCCCTCGACGATCAAGTGAAGGTGGTCGAGAACCAGATCGATGTCTATTCCAAGACGTTCTTCGGACTCACCGCCGCCTGCGCCCGCTGCCACGATCACAAGTTTGACGCCATAACCCAGGAGGATTTCTATGCCCTCTACGGGATCCTCGCCAGCAGCCGACCGGGGCAGGTGATCCTCGATCCTCCGGAGGCCCTCCGGGCCGCCAACGCCGAGCTTTCCGCGCTCAAAGCGACGATCAAGGCAGGGCTCGCGGCAGCCTGGCTCGATGCGGCAAGTCATTTTGCCATCCGGCTCGAAGATCAGCGATCACGGCGGGCGCGCGGCGTGGTTTTGGGGAAGGACCTCGCTGACGTCAGCCTGTCGATCGAGGCGATCGAAAGGCCGGCCCGGGCCCGGGCCCTCGAGCGCCGCGGCGCCGAGCCGGGCAGCGTTGCGCTTCCGGCCCCGTTCGCGCGGTGGAGCTTTTCCGCTGACGCTCGCGACAGCGTCGGTGGTCTCGACGGCGAACTTTTGGGGGGCGCGGTCGTCCGCGATGGCAGGCTGATCCTCGACGGCGTTGGGGCGAACATGCGCACGAAGGCGCTGTCGCGCGATCTGGCAGAGAAGACACTCGAGGCCTGGGTGGCGCTTGCCAATCTCGATCAGCGCGGCGGGGGTGTGATCGGGCTTGATGTTCCCGAGGGTCGGTTCTTCGATTCGATCGTCTTTGGCGAGATCAAGCCGCGCCATTGGCTGGCTGGGAGTGACTTCTTCAACCGCACGCAGGATCCGGGGGGGCCGGAGGAGATGGCCGGACCGGGGGCGCTCGTCCATGTGGCGATTGTTTATGCGGCTGACCATTCGATCCGCGTCTACCGCAACGGCGTGCCGTATGGCGGGCCCTTCACGAAGGGGACGATCTGGACGTTCAAGGCCGGTAGCGCCCGATTCCTCTTCGGGCAGCGGCTCTCCGACATCAATCCCCCACTGGCCGGTGAGATCGACGAGGCCCGGGCGTATGACCGGGCCCTGTCGGCTGACGAGGTGGCGGCATCGTTCCAGGCCGGGCCGGAAGGGGTGACCGACGAGGAGCTCCTCGCGGCGCTCGACGGGGCGACGCGCGACGCCCTCGCCCGCCTTCGCGACCAAGCCCAGCGGCTCTCGTTGGCGCTGCGCGATGGCGACGTGGCAGCCGGGGATCCACTCGCGGCCCCCCTCGCCGAGGCCGGGGGCGATCCCGCCAGCCCACTCCATGCCTGGGCGACACTTACCGCCGCGCCGCCGGAAGCTTGGCCCGCCACCTGGGGCACGCTCGTCACGGCCCTCGAGGCCGATCGCCGAGCGCGGCTCGACGCCAACGCCCCCCTCACACCGCTGTGGGATCTGCGTGGGCCCGACCATCGATCGTGGTTTCGCCATGGCACGGGGCTCCCGGCCGAACCGGCGGCCAACGGGGCATTTGCCATTCCTGCCGACGGCGATCGCGTCATCACGGGGATCCTTCCAGCCGGAATCCACACCCATCTGCTCAGCAGTCGCCAGCCCGGGGTCTATCAGTCGCCCCGGTTCGTCATCGACACCGACAGCGTCGCTCTCCGCGTCCTCGGTCGCGGGAGCGTCACCCGGCTCGTCATCGAGAATTATCCGCTCGGTAATGGTGGGATCTATCCGGCCGTCCGCCCCGACCGTGACGACCTCGCCTGGCTCCGCCTCGACACGAACTACCGCCGCGGGGCGACGGCGTATGTCGAGCTCGTCACCGACCCGGCCGAGCGGGCGTTTTTCGGAATCGCCGCCGTCATGAAGGGCGATGCCCCTGAGCCGCCGCGCGACACGTTCCTCGCAGCGGCGCCGTTCCTCGCCGGGCCGGTGCCAGCAGATACTGCTGATCTCGCGCAGCGGATGGAATCACGCCTGGCCGCGACGATTCTGGCCTGGCGGGAGGGCTCTCTCGATGACGACAGTCGGGCGCTGCTCGACTTTTTCATCCGCCGTGGGATCCTGCCCACGACCCTCACCGAGCTCCCCACACTGCGCGAAGGGGTCGATCGCTACCGGGCTCTGGAACGGAGTATTCCCGTCCCCCGGCGGGCCCCCGGCGTTCTCGAGGCGGCCGGATACGACCAGGCGCTCTTCATCCGTGGCCAACACACCCGCCCAGCCGCCCCGGTGGCACGGCGTGGGCTGTCGCTGTTCGCAAGCGCTCCCTTTGCGGCCAGGGCCGAAGCCGTAGAGGCACCGAGCGGCCGGCTCCAACTGGCCGAGGAGGCGGTCGGGCCGGGGAGGGATCTCCTCGCCCGCGTCATGGTCAACCGGCTCTGGCACCATCTCTTCGGGCGTGGGATCGTCGCCACAACCGACAACTTTGGTCGCCTTGGCACCCCTCCCACGCACCCCGAGCTGCTCGACTGGCTTGCCGGCCGGTTCATCGATGAAGGCTGGTCGGTCAAGCGCGTCCTGCGGGAGATGGTCATGAGCCGGGCCTTCCGGGGTGTGGCGCTGCCATCCCCCAAAGCCACGCAGATCGATCCGCTCAACGAGCTCCTTTCCCACGCTCCGCTCCGCCGCCTCGACGCCGAAGCGATCCGCGATTCGATCCTCGCCATCTCCGGCCAACTCGACCCGACGATGGGGGGCCCGGGCATCGACGTCTACCACACGGCGAAGACCGAAGGGGGGGGACCGGTCGGCCCGCTCGACGGCAACCGACGCCGCAGTCTGTATCAACGGATCCGACGCAACGCCTCCAATCCGTTCCTGGAGGTCTTCGACGCCCCGAAACCGACGACAACCCGCGGCACCCGCGACGTCACCGGCGGGCCGGTGCAGGCGCTGACGATGCTCAACGACCCCTTCATCATCGATCAAGCGACGAAATGGGGGGCGCGCGTGGCCGCCGAACCGGCCACCGATGAGGTCCGTCTGCGGGGAATGGTTCTCGCCGCCCTGTCGCGCCCCGCCGACAGCGAAGAAACGGCGCTCCTCCTGGCCCATCTCGGCGCCGTGCGCTCCGCCCAGGCGACCCTCCCCGACGGCACGCCCCGCCCCGCGGCCGAGACCGATGCGCTGGCCTGGGGGGACGTGGCCCACGCCATCCTGTGCCTGAAGGAGCTCATCCATGTCGAGTGAATCCCGCCGGCCCGGCCTCGGCGCCCCGACGATTCCGCGCCGTCGACTCCTCACCGGCGCCTCGACCGGCTTTGGCGCCATGGCCTTGTCGGCGCTGACGGCGCGGGGCGATCTCGGCGCAGCGTCCGGGCCGTCGGCACCGCCAGCCCGCGTCCGCAGCGTGATCTTCTGCTTCATGTCGGGGGGCGTCTCGGCCGTCGACTCGTTCGATCCCAAGCCACGGCTGACGGTCGACCATGGCAAGCCGATGACGGTGCCGGTCAAGCCGACGATGTTCAACGCCAACGGCACGATCATGGCGAGCCCGTGGGAGTTTCGCCGCCGGGGGAAAAGCGGCCTGCCGGTGAGCGATCTTTTCCCCCGCATCGCCGGCTGTGCCGACGACCTCGCCGTGATCCGCTCGATGACGAGCCCGGCGAACGAACACGCCCAGGCCAACTACCATCTCCACAGCGGCTTTTCCCTCGCCGGCCATCCCAGCGCCGGGGCCTGGATGTCGTATGGCTTGGGGAGCGATTGCAGGGAGATGCCGGGGTTTGTCGTTCTCGCCGGGGGCGGGGCGCCGCTCGGGGGCGTCGGCATCTATGGCAGCGGCTATCTGCCGGCGACCCACCAAGCGACGCTCCTCGATCCCTCCGCGGCCGATCCTGTTGCTAACATCCGGCCGCGCGAGCCACTTTTCAGCCAGGAAGCGCGGATGCGCGTCGTTGAGCGTCTCGACCGCCGCCATCTCGCCCTCACCGGCGACGACCCGCGCCTCGAAGCGGCGATCAGGAGTTACGAAACGGCCGCGCGGATGCAGGCCGCCGTGCCGGGCTTTGTCGATCTCACCGACGAGTCGGCCGAAACGAAGGCGCTCTACGGGATCGACTCGCCGGTCCGGGAGACCGTCGAGTATGGCCGGCAGTGCCTCCTTGCCCGGCGCCTCGTGGAGCGCGGCGTGCGCTTCATCGAGCTCACCTGCCTGCCGCGCCCTGCCGATCCCGGCCAGATCGGCAATCCTTGGGACCAGCACGGTGGCCTCAAGACCGGGCACACGGAGATGGCAACCCAGGTCGATCAGCCGATCGCCGGATTGATCCACGACCTCAAGCGTCGTGGGCTGTTTGAGGAGACGCTCGTCGTCTGGGCCGGTGAGTTTGGGCGGACGCCGTTCGCGCAAGGGTCGGACGGCCGCGATCACAATCCGTTCGGGTTCAGCGTGTGGATCGCGGGAGGGGGGGTAAAAGGGGGGACGACCTACGGTGCCACCGACGATCTCGGCTATCACGCCGTCGAGCATCCCGTCTCCGTCCATCATCTGTGGGCGACGGTCCTCCATCTTCTCGGCGTCGACCACGAGAAGCTGACGTACCGCTTCGGCGGCCGCGACTTTCGCCTCTCCGACGTCCATGGCCGGGTGATCCACGACATCCTGGCGTGATCGGCCCCTCACCCGACCGCCGCCGCCGCTTGGCGGCCCGTCGTCTGGGCACTAAAACTTGGCCGGGGGATCTCGAGGAGCGCAGGGGATGCGTCTCCTTCCGCGCCCCTCCAGCCTCTCTCCGCACCCTCTCCATCCACGTCCGGAGCCTCGACCATGCCGACTGACCGTTCATCCACGCCGTCGCGTCTCTCCCGCCGGGGATTCACCGGCGCCCTCGCGCTCGGCGCTGCCGCCGCGGCAGCCACCCCGGCCCTGGCCCGGGTGCGCCAGGCCGGGAAGGAGACGATCATCGGCTCCGGGGAGCACACCTACCGCGTCCAGCATCACTTCCCGCAACTCCCCGACCGCTACACCTGGCAGACGACCCACAACGTCGCCGTCGATGGCGCGGGGAATCTGTACGTCATCCACGAGGGGCGGAAAGAGCAGAAGGACCACCCGGCCATCTTCGTCTTCGACCCCACCGGGAAGTTCATCCGCGCCTTCGGCAGCCAGTTCCAGGGAGGGGGCCACGGCATCGAGGTCCGGAAGGAGGGGGAGGGGGAGTTTCTCTATGTGTGCGCGTATCAGCAGGTGAAGGCATTCGCCAAGCTGACCCTCGACGGCGAGACGGTTTGGTACCGCAAGGCCCCGATGGAGTCGGGCTGCTACGCGGCCGGTGAGGATGTCTCGACGACCGCAACCTGGACGCGCGAGGGTTTCCTGCCGACGAACGTCGCCTTCCTCGATGACGGCGGCTTCCTTCTCGCCGATGGCTACGGCACCTTCAAGATCCACCGCTACGACAAGGATGCGAACTGGGTCAGTTGCTTCGGCGGCGCTGGCGACGGCCAGGGGACGTTCAACACCGCCCATGGGCTGTGGGTCGACCGCCGGCCGGGGCGCGCGGCGACGATCGTCGTCACCGACCGGGCCCACGACACACTCCAGGTGTTCTCGATGGAGGGTGTTTATCAGGAGACGCTCCCCGGCTTCGGGCTGCCGGCCAACATCGATAGCTGGAAGGATCTCCTCGTCGTCCCGGAGTTGAAGGCCTGCGTCACCCTCCTCGGGCCCGACAACAAGCCGGTGGCCAAGCTCGGCGCAGCGGTCGCGCGGCTCGGGACAGTGGAGAATCTCCGCGGCCAGCCCGACAAGTGGGTCGACGGCGAGTTCGTTCACCCGCACGACGCCTGCTTCACCCCCTCCGGTGACATCTTCGTGGCGGAGTGGGTCGCCACCGGACGAGTGACGAAGCTCGAGAAGGTCTGACCCGGCGCCCTTGCCCCTTCAGACGACGCCGTTCTTGACCGCCCACACCGCCGCCTGGGTGCGGTCGCGCATCGACATCTTCCGCAACAGCTTGTGGACGTGCGTCTTCACCGTCTCCAGCCCGATTCCCAGCGCCGCGCCGATCTCGTCGTTGCTCAAGCCGTAAGCCAGATGGCGCAGCACCTGCCGCTCGCGGAGTGTCAGATGGCGATCGGCCTCGTCCGGGCCGCTGGCAACCAGCCGGGCAGTCACGACCGCGAACGGCTCGGGGGGCTGCGGGGCCCGTCCCAGCGCGGCGTTGCGGATCGTCGCCAGGAGCTCACCGGCGCTGCAGCTCTCGGCGATGCAATTCACTGCCCCGGCCGCCCGCGCCCGAGCCAGATGGGTCGTCTCGGCGGAGGGGATGATGATCACGATACCGATCCCGGGAGTCTGATCGAGCACCTGCCTGGCGACTCGGAAGCCATCAGGGGAGGGGAGGGCGCTGTCGATCAGCGCCACAGAGGGGCGCGACGCCGTAATCCCACCGATCGCGCTCTCGGCATCGCCATGACTCCCGGCGATCACGATCCCCTCGCCGGCCGCGATCGCGATCAGACCGGCACGGAGGAGGTCACTGGGGTGGGCGATGGAGAGGGATATCTGCAGATCCATGGTGTCGGGGAATCCGTGCCACGCGCGTCGGGTCGTGCCGTGACGCGCGGGGAAAGAGCATCGTCCGGCTGGGGAATCGATCGTGGAGCCCCCGGGACTGGCCGGGGGATCCGATCGAGGCGAAATGACTTGAACGCTACGAGTCAGGAAAAGTTCCGCGCGCGTCCCTGGCCACCCCCCGTAAGCGTGAGCCGCAGGCGTCACTCCGCAGCCCCGAGAATCTCCCCCAGCCTGCGGACAATCTCCGGGTTCGGCGGCCGTCGGTCAGCGGCGACGAGCAACTCGAAGTTGTCGGCGAGGATCTCCTCGGGGTGGATCAGATAGCCGGTGTTCCTTCCCACCTGTTCGAAGAATCCTGCCGCCCCCTCCGGCTTGGTCATGATCGGCTCGCCCGCAGCATCGACCTCGGGCATGCCGCGTGGGGGGGTCCCCTCGAGGCGTACCGCGAGGAGCCGGAACTCCATCGTGTCGAAAAAGGCCTTCCCAGCTGCCGCGTCATACGTGGCCGTCCGCGACCAGAGCACCGGCACCATCGATCGCTCCACCCCGTCGACCGTGACCCGGATGCAGTGATCGAACAGTGGCGCGTCCGGATTGGTGATCCGGCGGTCCTCGAGGTCCCCCGGCAGGACGACGTCGCCGCAGGGCTGGAAACCGATCGAAGCGTAAAGCTTCTCCCGCAGGGCCGGCCGGCTGCGGGAGAGGACATGGAACAGCTCGTGACACAGAAGCCGCCGGAGGACGGGCGTGGTATTCCCGAGGACCTTCGCCGGGAGCATGATCGCCGTGCCGCGCGTGTACGCAGCGCCCCCCTCCTCGTCGCCGCTGGTCTTGACGAGGAGGACCCGCTCGGGGAACCGGACGCCGAGCTCGGTGAACCGGGCCTCGAGCCCGCGCATCGCCCCGGTGATCGCGCGTCGGTCACGGTCGCCCCACTCCAGCACGCTCCGCGCGGCGAACGCCCGGTGCTCGGCGCTGCTCACCGGACCGGCCGATTTGAGCCGGGCCTGGCGGTCGAACGGGCTCATCCGCTCCGTGAACTCATCCTCCGCGGCGACGACCTCGCGCCCCTCCGCGGCCGTCGCGAACACCAGCCCGCTCCCCCCGCCGAGCGGCAGCCCCTCGGCAGCCGCAAGCGGGAGAGAGAGGGCCACGAGGGCCACGACGGCGACCGCCACACCCACCGAGAACGACAAACGCATGAGGGAACACTCCGGAAAACACAAGGACTCGCTCGGGGATGGCCGACCGTAGTAGAACGCTCCGGTGGCGGGAGGGACAGTTCACCGGGAGGCGAGCGGCGATGAGGCGAGTCAACGCGACACCGGGGCTTTGCCCCACGACCACGATCCTCCCCCTCCTGGTGGCGCTGGTCGCCCTCTTGGGGTGCGCCCGTCCCGGCGGACCGGGGGGCACCGCCGGCGCGAAGGCCGACGGCAGGCCACGGGTTGCGCTCGTGATGAAGTCGCTCGCCAACGAGTTCTTCGCGACGATGGCCGACGGGGCCCGGGCCCATCAGGCCGGCAGGAGCGACCGCTACGAGCTGATCGTCAACGGGATGCGCAACGAAACCGACGTCTCCGAGCAGGTCACGCTCATCGAGCAGATGGTGGCCCGCGGCGTGGCAGCGATCGTCATCGCGCCGGCCGATTCCAAGGCGGTCGTGCCGGCGCTCAAGCGAGCCGCCGACGCCGGCGTCCTCGTCGTCAACATCGACAACCGCCTCGATCCCCAGGTCCTCGCTGAGGCCGGGCTCAAGGCGCCATTCGTCGGCCCCGACAACCGCGAGGGGGCCCGTCGGGCCGGTGAGGCGGTTGCCAAACAACTCGACTCCGGCGCCGAGGTCGCGATCATCGAGGGAATCGTGACCGCCTTCAACGGCCAGCAGCGCGCCCTCGGGCTCGAGGACGCCGCCACCGCCGCCGGCCTGCGGATCGTCGCCCGGCAGAGCGGGCAGTGGGAGATGGAGAAGGCCAACGGCATCGCCGCGGCCATGCTCAGCGAGCATCCCGCCCTAGCCGCGATCCTCTGTGCCAATGACAGCATGGCGCTCGGTGCGGCGGCCGCGGTCGAGGCCTCCGGCCGGCGCGTCCTCCTGTCGGGATTCGACAACGTCCCTGCCGTCGCGCCGCTGCTCGCGGATGGCCGTCTCAGCGGCACCGTCGACCAGCACGGCGATCGCCTCGCCGTCGAGGGGATCGAGGCGGCCCTGGCGATCCTCGCAGGCGCCGCCGCACCAGACGATCGGACGACCCCGGTCGACCTCGTGACGGGCAAGCCATGAGCGCTCCTGCCGGGGCGGTCGTGCTCCGCGCCGAGGGGATCTCGAAGGCCTGGTCGACGCCAGTGCTCGACCGGGTGTCGCTCCACCTGCGCGGCGGCGAGGTCCATGTCCTGATGGGCTCTAACGGCGCGGGGAAGTCGACGCTCGCCGCGATTCTCGGCGGACTGGTCCCAGCCGACGCCGGGCAAATGACCCTTGGGCCTCTCCCCCATGCGCCGCGTTCGCGAGCCGCCGCGGAGACGGCGGGGGTGGTGATGGTGCTCCAGGAAATGAACCTCTTTCCTGGGATGAGCCTTGCCGAAAACCTGTTCCTCGACCGGCTCCCGAGCCGATTCGGCCTCGTCGACCGGGCCACGCTCCACCGCCGGGCCGTCGTGGCGCTCGAGCGCGTCGGCTTGAGCGACCTCGATCCGCGGATGCCACTGGCCCGGCTCGGTGTCGGCAAGCGCCAACTCGTCGAGATCGCCCGGGCCCTCGATCGGCGCTGCCGCGTCCTCATCCTCGACGAACCGACCGCAGCGCTTTCCGCCCGGGAGAGCGACCTTCTCTTCGATCACGTCCGCCGCCTCGTGAGCGAGGGGGTGTCGGTCGTCTACGTCACCCACCGCCTCGACGAACTCCCCCGCATCGCCAGCCGCGTCAGCGTTCTCCGTGATGGCCGCTTTGTCGCCGAGCATCTCGGGGGAGACGTCGCCCCGGGGCGGCTCATCGAGGAGATGTCGGGACGGTCCGCTCCGCAAGGATCGGCGGCCGAGTCGCCCCCGACCAGGGATCTCGTCCTCGCCGTCAGGGGCCTCGATCGCGGAGCTCGGGTGAGGAGCGTGAGCCTCGAGGTCCGCAGCGGCGAAGTGGTGGGGCTCGCCGGGCTCGTTGGCGCCGGGCGAACCGAACTCCTCCGGACAATCTTCGGTGCGGATCCCGCCTCGGCCGGGAGCGTCCGCGTCGGCGATGGCCGCGCCGGGCTCTACCGCTCCCCCCGTCAGGCCGTCGCCGCCGGGATCGGCATGCTTCCCGAGGATCGCCGCCACGACGGGCTCCTCCTCGGCCAATCGATGCGGGTCAATGCCCTTCTCCTGCCGGGCCAGCCTCGGGCCCAGAGCGGCTGGATCGATCGAGCTGCGGAGCGGGGGGCGGCCGAGGAGATCCGGACGGGAATGGAGGTCGATTGCACCTCGATCGAGCAACCGGTCGGCCAGCTCTCGGGGGGCAATCAGCAGAAGGTGGTGCTGGGCCGATGGCTCGCGGCGGGATGCCGGGTGCTCCTCTGTGACGAGCCGACGCGGGGCGTCGACGCCGCCGCGAAGGGGACGATCCACCGGCTCCTTCGCGAGTTCGTCAACCGCGGCGGCGGCGTGCTGCTGGCGTCGGGCGAGCTGGCCGAGTTGCGGGCCATCTGCGACCGGGTCCTCGTCATGGCAGGGGGGAGAATCGTGGCGGAGTTTTCACGCGGATGGAGCGACGAAGAGGTGACGGCGGCAGCGTTCCACCAGGCTGGGCGGACCCCGGCACGCAAGACATCGGCTGTCGAGGCAGGAGGGCGACCATGAATCGAACCAGACTCGGCGGGTGGGGCGTGCTCGTGCTCGTGTGGCTGGGACTCGTAGCCCTGTTCGGGACGCTCGCCGATCACTTCCTCTCCGCCACGACGCTCACCACCGTCGCCAGCCGACTGCCGGCGCTGGCCGTCGTCGCCGCCGGCATGACGCTCGTCATCATCGCCGGCGGCATCGATCTCTCGGTCGGATCGGTGATGGCCCTGTCGGGCGCTGTCCTCGGCGTGGCGGTCGTTCAGTGGGGATGGCCGCTTGCCGCGGCGATCCCGGTGGTGATCCTCACCGGCGCCCTCGCCGGCCTCGGCACGGGGCTCGTCACGGTCGGTCTGGGGATCCCGTCGTTCCTCGTCACCCTCGGCAGTCTCGAGATCTGTCGCGGGCTCACGTATGCCGTCTGCGACTCCCGAACGCTGTTCATCGGGATGGCGATCCGGCCCCTCGCGCAGCCGATGCCGATCCTCGGCATTCCACCGACGGTGCCAGTAGCACTGGCCGTCGTGGTCGCCGCGCAGGCGATCCTCTCGCGCACGGTCTTCGGCCGTCACCTCGTCGCCATCGGCGCCAATGAGGCGGCGGTGCGGCTGGCGGGGATCGACACCGCCAGGCCGCGGGTCGCCGTCTTCGTGCTCTCGGGCGCGCTTGCGGGGCTCGCGGCCGTCTTTGCCTCCGCCCGGCTCGGCTCCGCCGATCCCAACGCCGGGAACGGGCTGGAACTGGCAGCGATCGCCGCGGTGGTGATTGGCGGCACGAGTCTCGCCGGAGGCAGCGGCAGCGTCGTCGGCAGCCTTCTTGGCGTCCTCGTCATCGCCACGCTCGAAGCGGGGCTCGCACAACTCGGCGCCTCGGAGCCGCTCAAGCGGATCGTCACCGGCGGCGCGATCATTGCCGCGGTCGCGGCCGACGCTCTCCGTCGCCGCTGGGAAGGGGAGCGCGGCTAGCCCCCCCCACCCGTCCCCCGGCCCCCGGTTGTCGGCCGTCCCCTCCGCGCTTTCCTCCCTTTCCCCCCTTCTGCGTCTGTCGGCCCCCCTGCGGATCACTACCGCCGCCGGCCCCGGGTCCGCCGCGGGGACGATCAGCAGCGGGGTCGTAGGCCGGGTTGGCGGCATTCGGGATCGCGGCCCCGGTCGCCGCCTGCCAGGCGTGGAGCGTCTTCGTGAGCGCGTCGGCCCTCTGCCGCTCGACTGCCGCGAGGTCGTTTTGCTCGTGGGGATCGTCGTTGAGGCTGAAGAGTTCGACGTGGCCGCCGTCCTCGAAAAACTCGACGAGCTTCCAGTCCCCCTCGCGGACGGCGCTCGACGGCGTCGCCTTGCCGACATAGCAGGGGAAGTGCCAGAAGAGCCGCTCGCGTTCCGGCGCTTCCTTGCCGGCAAGGAGCCCGGCCAGGCTCATGCCGTCGAGCGGCTGACCAGCGGGGGCGGCGGCCCGACAGAGGTCGAGAAGCGTCGGATAGAGATCGACCGTCGCCACCGGGATGGCGGTCGATCCGGGACTCACGTGCCCCGGCCACGACACGACCAGCGGCACGCGGATCCCCCCTTCGTACAGCTGCCCCTTGCTCCCCCGCAGGGGCGGCGTGAATTGCGGCGTGCCGCCGTTGTCGGAGGTGAAGACCAGGAGCGTCTCCTCGCGGAGCGCGAGCCGGTCGAGGGCGGCAACGATCCGCGCGACGTTCCTGTCGACCCCTTCGATCGTCGCCGCATAGGCGGCGTTGTCGCGACGGTCGCCATCTCCCTTGCCCTCGTACTTTCCCTCGTACTTTCCCTCGTACTTGGCGACGAGGTCGGTGGGCGGATCGTAGGGGGCATGAACGGCATGATCGGCGAAGTAGGCAAAAAACGGCCGGTCGCGTTCCCGCTCGACGAAGTCCAGCAGCTCGTCGGTGAGCCGGTCGGAGAGATAATTCCCCGCGTCGTCGTGGTAGGCATCCTTGCCGAAGCCGAGGTTCTCCGGAAAGACGACCGTCTCGAATCCCTGCCCGCCGGGAGTCGTCGGCCCAGTCCGACCGCGGCCGAGGTTCCACATCCCGAAGAAGGCCGTCGCGTACCCGGCCGTTCCGAGAGCTTCGGGGAGCGTCACCACGTCTGTCGCCAGATCACTGTGGCTCTCCGCCGCCCGGAGCTTGTGCCAGGGGGATCCGGGGGGCTGACGCGGATCGACGACGGTATAGACGCCGTGGCGGGGCGTCACCTGTCCCGACATCAAGCAGGCCCGGGTCGGGGCGCAGTTGGGGGCGCTCGCGTAGGCCTGTGTGAAGACGAGCCCGTCACGGGCGAGGGCATCGATCGCGGGAGTGTCGACAAAACGGTTTCCCATGAAGCCGACGTCGCGCCAGCCCATGTCGTCCATGAGGATCAGAATCACGTTCGGCTGCCGTTGTTCCGCCGCGAGGGCAGTTCTCTCCTCCTTCGCCAGCGCTCCCACCACCAGGAAGAGGAGGGGCCACCACCACCGGCGGCTCGCCGTCACGGTGATCATTCCGCTCCTCCCCGCTCGTAGTCGAACGACAGCGTTTCCTCGGCGAGGGTCAGCCCCCGAATCGCTTCGAGGAGTTGCTCCCGGGTGGCCCCCTCGGCGGGGAGCTTCGGCTTCGCCGACAGGGCGTAGAGGGTGATGTGGTAGGTCTTCACGCCGGGGCCACGCGAGCACATCGGGTCGTACTCATTCCGTCCCTTGTCGTTGCGGCCGACCGTTCCCACGCCAGGATTCCGCTTGGCGATCTCCGTAACGTCGGCGGGGATGCCATGAACGATCCAGTAGGACTTGAGGCGGTCCGGGGCCTCGTGCCAAAGGACGAGGGCATATTCCTTCGTCCCTGCCGGGCCCGCCTCCCAACGGATCGGCGGCGAGACGCCATCGCCGTCACACGTGAACTCCGCCTTCAAGCGGCCCTCGTCGTCTATCCCTTCGCTCGAAACGGCAAGCGACCCTTGGGGGGCAGACGGCTTGCCCCGCGTCGCCTCCCCGCCCACCCCCGGTTCAAGGCGCGGCCGTCTCGCTCCCGGCGGATCGCGGGGCGGCGGCGTGTCACGTGGCGGCGGCGGGGGCCGACGCTCGCGCGAATCGTTGCGTTCCGGAGGAGGCTGCCGCCCCCCACCCTTCTCGCCGCCGCCGGGGCGGCGGCCACGTGGGCGGACCGCCTCGTCGGTCTGCTTGCCCGAAGGCTCTGTGTAGGTGAACGTCGCCGAGCCGTCGGTCTCGTAGGCATACGCCACCGTGCCCTGCTTGCCCCCGATCTCGTACGTGAGCAGCCGGGCGTCTTCGCCGGTCGCCTCAAAGCCGACGATCGTCGCCCCGCGGAGCGGCGGGCGGGCCTCGCGGACCGGCCGCGCTGCTGGCTGCGGATCGACCTGTCCCTCACGTTCGGTAACCTCCCCGTGGAAGCCACCGTTGAGGTAGGGGTACTGCTTCGTCCCGTGGTAGTGGTAATGGCCGGCGGCGTCCTCGTGGCCGTTGAGCGCATCGAGGCCGGTCACCGGCGAGCCGTCGGGCTCGGTAAAGCCGTAGATCGGATAGCCGTCGAGTGCCCAGGCGATCGGCTTGCCCTTGCCAACCTGCGCCTCGAGATGGACCGGAGCGAGATGGTAGTGGTAGTCGTCGGCCCGACCGCAGTGGCCGCCGTAGTCGTCGAGCTCGCCGATCGCAAAGGCGTCTTCACCCCGATTGTTGAGCGGATTGAAGATCGGAATCCCGTTGACCGCCAGCGCGATCGCCCCGCGGAGGAAGCGGTTCTTGGCGCTCGCCGGCTTCTTCGCCGGCACCGGTTCGAGCGGAATCTGCCAGGCATTGTCGCCGACGTAGGGCTGGGGGAGCGGCACCTGTTGCTGCCAGGCACGGATCCCGACCATGAGCGGGTGATCGGGGACACCCTGCCCCTCGACATAAAAGAAGTCGGCGTCGCGGCGCGTCTGGATCGCGGCGAGCTCCTCAAACGGCGCGAAGGCCTCGGCGATGCCGACGTCAGCGAGCCCCTTGCCGGTGCGGGGGGCCGATACCAGCCGGATCGGTGCCCGCCGCACCTCCGCGTCTACCCCGGCGCCTCCAAGTGGCCGGCGCCCGAATGGCTCCTCGCCATGCCCCCCAGGGTGAGCCGTCGCCACGGACGCGACCACCACGGCGGCAAGCGCCGTCAGGGAGATCCGGCCCCCACGATCGATACGGTTCATTTCGGCTTCCTCGGTTTCTTGTCGCTCTGGGCTCCCTTCCGTCCCCCCCGCGACTTCTCCGGCGGCGGGGGGGCGGTCGGATCGAAGGTCGGGTCGAGGGTCGGCATCCGCGCGTCGACGCTGACGAGATAGTTGTCGAGGCGGCGGCGGAGGAGCTCGGCATCCTTGGGCCGCTCCGCCGCGAGGTCGCTGCGCTCCCCCGGATCCGCCGCCAGATCGAAGAGCTTGAGGCTCGAGTCCTCGAAGAACTCGATCACTTTGAGATTGCCGATGCGGATCGCCGCATGGGGCGTATGGCCGCTTTGATAGTGGGGGAAGTGGAAAACGAGTTCCTCGCGGCGCCTGACGATGTCCCCCTCGTCACCGTCGAGGAAGAGATCGACGAGGCTTCCCCCCTCAGCCTCGCGCGGGATCTCCCCCTGGGGAATCTCCGCGAACTCGCAGAACGTGGGAAGCAGATCCCAGCCGACAACCGGGAGGTGGCACCACGACCCCGCAGCGATCCCTGGCCCGCGGACGATGAACGGGACGCGGATCCCCCCCTCCCACACCGAGCCCTTGCCGCCGCTCAAGCCACCACGCCGGCCGCCGCCACCGGCCCCGTTGTCGGAGGTGTAGATGACGTACGTCGTGCCGGCGAGTCCGAGCCTGTCGACGGCGTCGAGGACCATGCCGACGGCGGTGTCGAGATCCTCGGTGATCGCCGCCACCTCGGCACGCTTGCCGCTGCCGACGGCGGCGAGCTTCGCGTACTTCGCTTTGGTCTTCGCAAGCGCGTTCCCTGGGGCATGGAGGGCATTCCAGGAGAGCTGGACGTAGAACGGCTTGCCCGCCTCTCCGGCACGGCGCATGAAGGCCTCGGTGCGCTCCGCCATCCCAAACAGGTCGACCGGATTGGGATCGGTGAAGGCGAAGGCCTGCTCGTTGCCGGTGTCACCGTCATGTTCGTCGTAGCCATGCTCGCCGGGGCCGCCGCCGCCGATGTGCCACTTTCCGTAGTGGGCCGTCGCATAGCCGGCCCCGCGGAGGAGCTCCCCGACCGTCACCGCCTCGCGGGGAATCGCTCTTGTTATCCGCGGCTCGATCATCCGGTGGCCGGTCTCCGCAGGGGCGGCCTTCGTCCAATGGAGCGCGGCAGGAGTCCGCCCGCACTGAATGCTGATCCGCGACGGCGAGCAGACCGGCGCCGGAGCATAGGCATTCGAGAACCGCCGCCCCTGGGCCGCGAAGACCTCGAGACGTGGCGTGTGAAAGACCGTCGATGCCGCGACGTCGGGGGCCATCGCCACCGACAGCCCGTCCCACCCCTGATCGTCCGCGATCATGAGAATGATGTTCGGCCGGTCGTCGGCGATCGCGGCCTCGGCCCCGACGATCACCCCCGCAAACAGAGCGAGCGAGACGAGCACGGCTCTTCCCGCGATCATGAATCTGGTCATCGTGTTCTCTCTCTGCCTGCTCGGGCCCTAGGGCGCAGCCAACCTGATGGTGGACATCACTCCCAGTCGATGGGGCGGGAGGCATCGTGGTGATGGGCATGGTCGAAGAAATCGGCCGGCAGCGGCGCGCGCTCGACGAGTTCGAGCACGACGCCATCGGGCCCCGAGCCATCGGGGGCGAGGCCGCCAAGCTCGATCCGCTCTGCGGCGGCGTCGTCGCCGGCAGGGAAATCGATCGTCGCCCGGGCCGGGCCGCGGTGGCGGGAATCGGTGCGTACGGCCTCGAGCCGGAGTCGGCCGCCCGCCTCGGGGGCTTCCACGAGCGAAAGGGCATAGCCGCGGCAGAGCCCGGCGAGCCCCTCGGCGAGGGAGAGGAAGGGGAGGTCGTCGCGCTCACCCGGAATCCCGCGGCGGAATCGACGCCGATCCTCGCTGAGATGGACATGACCGGTCGGTGGCACCGACCACCCGATCTCCCCGTCGCAGCCGTTGACGAACACCGTGCCGTCGGCGAACGTGCGCACGAACACGAACTTGTCGGCCCCGCGCACGAAGAGCGTCGCGCCGTCGACGCCGGGCTTGCGTCCCCCGGCTTCGGAGGGAACCGGATCGGGGACGCCCCCCGGCCCGTGGTCGACGACGCGGATCGCATACTGCCGGTCGGTCGCCGCCGTCGACGCCCGCACGAGCCGCTCGAGGGCCGCCGAGGCATTCGCCGGAGCAGGGCGGAGGAGGAGCAGACCGCCAACGACGATGCCCACCGCCAGGCCCAGCGGTAGAGCCAGCCGCAGAAGCCGCGATCGGGGCACCACGGGCGACACCGATGCCGAGTTGCCTCGCTCGCTTCGCAACAGATCGATGAGCCGGTCGTGGACGAGGATCGCCCTGGCCAGCCGCTCGGCCACACCGGCCGACTCCGCCACGAGCCTTCCCAGACGGTGCTCGTCGTCCTCGTCGAGCATGCCGTCGAGGTGCCCCTCGATGAGCCGATCGAGCTCGGGGTCGCTTTCCAACGGGGCAGCGTTCATGCCAGTCCCGGCTCCTGTTCGATGCATTCCCGGAGCCGGTCGCGGACGCGCTGGAGCGCCTTGGCAACGGTGTTGGCCGTCATGCCGACCAGCGGCGCGATCGCCGCCGGCTTGAGGTCGTCGCGGTACCGCAGTTCGCAAAGCTCCCGGGCTTTGTGTTCAAGCAGCGCAAGACACTCGGCGAGGCGATCGAGGCGCCGGTAGTCGCCGGCCGGAATCGCAGCGAAGGCCGCGGCGAGCTGCTCGACGGCGGCGCTGTCGAAACACACCCGGGCGCGGCGGCGCGACCGCAACCAGGTGCCGACCCGATGGCGGGCGATACCGATCGCCCAAGGGACGAAGGGGCGGGATTCGTCGTAGCGGTCATACGACTCGAGCACCGCCACGGCCACCTCCTGGAGGAGGTCGTCCCGCTCACGGAAGTCACGGACGACCGACGTCAAAAACGCCGCCACCGCCGGTTGCGCGAGCGTCCACTCCCTCGTCACCTGCCGCAGCCGCTGATCCATCGTGCCGCTCCCGTCAGCCGTCTGTCGCTGTCTGTCTCCATCCCTTCCTTCGCCACCGACGACGAATCATGACACCGACCCGCCACGATTCTCCGAAAAACCGCTCGCCGCTCCGGGCAGCGCTCTTGTCAGCCGAGGAGCATCCACGTCTGCCGCAGCGTCACCCAGACTCCCCACGCAAGGGGCAGGCCGACGAGGCACCAGAACGCGATCACGAGTCCCCACGCCGAAGTTTTCTCTTCGCCTGCGGCGGGCGAGTCGCCCTCACTCCTCCGAGACGCATCGTCACCCCCGCGCGTCGAGGCAGCAATCTCCGGGGCCTCGATCGGTCGCACGAGCCAGTTGCACACCGCCCCGGCGAGCAGCACCGCGGCCAACGCCAGCATCGTTTGGTCGTAGGCCCGCGCCCGAGGGATGCCGGCGCGAACCTGCGCTTCGTTGAGATAGTTGACGAGCACCGGCCCGAGAACCCCGGCGACGCTCCAGGCGGTGAGGAGGCGGCCGTGAATAGCCCCCACGCTGCCGGTTCCGAAGAGGTCGGCAAGATACGCGGGGATCGCGGCGAAGCCCCCGCCATACATCGTCAAGGCGAGGCAGAGGAGCGCGCAGAATGCCGCCACGCTCCCGGCCCGGCCGGCGACTGGCACGAGGGCGAACAGCCCCGCCCCGGCGACGAGGAAGATCGCATAGGTAACGCGCCGGCCGATCCGGTCGGAGAGGCTCGACCAAAACAGCCGGCCGACGATGTTGAACAGGGAGAGCAGCCCGGTGAATCCTGCCGCGACGGCGGCGGTGCGGGCAAGCTGAGCCGCATCGAGCGCCTCAAACGGTCGATCGCTGCCGATGAGCCGGCCGCCAAACACCTCTTGGAGCATCGGCGATGCCATCCCGATGACGCCGATTCCGGCCGAAACGTTGCCCAGGAGTACGCCCCACAGGAGCCAGAACTGGGGCGTGCGACAGGCCTCCGCCGCCGTGAACGACCCTGTCTTTTCCGCGGCCTGCCCTCCTTTCGGACCGGCCCAACCGGCCGGCCTCCACCCCTCCGGTGGCACCCGGTAGGCGAAGGCACCGAGCAGCATGAAGGCGAGGTAGATCGCAGCCAGCGTGACGAACGTCTCGGCCACGCCGACGCTCGTCGCCGATTGAAAGTGCTTCATGAGCCGGTCGGCGAGCGGCGACCCGATCATCGCCCCGCCACCGAACCCCATGATCGCCAGGCCGGTGGCGAGCCCGCGCCGATCGGGGAACCACTTCATGAGCGTCGACACCGGCGAAATGTAGCCGAGCCCCAGGCCGATCCCGCCGATCACCCCGGCTCCCAGCCAGAGGAGCCAGAGCTGGTGAAAACGCACGGCCAGCGCCGAAAGCAGCAGCCCGCCGCACCAGCAGCAGGCCGACACGAACGCCGCCTGGCGTGGGCCCACGCGCTCCAGCCAGGTGCCGAACAGCGCCGCGCTCGAGCCGAGAAACACGAAGAACAGCGTGTAGAGCCAGCCCAACAGGGGCTTGTCCCAATCCCACTCGGTGGAGACGAGTCGAGCCGCGAGCGTTGCGCCGGGAGGGGGGACGACGCTGTGATCGATCCCCACGGCCTGCGTCAGTGGCAGCCAGAAGACGCTGAAGCCATACGCCATCCCGATGCACAGATGGATGCACAGCGCCGCCGGCGGCACGAGCCAGCGGTTGAATCCGGGGGGAGCGACCGTTCGCGACCTGTCGAGCAGTCCAGCCATCGGCTCCCTCCCACGAGTCCCCACTCATCGAAATAACCTGTTCTTTGTCTGCCGGCCGCAGCCGCCACGAAGAGGCAAACAGGCTCGCGATGCACGAATGGACGTCGCTGGAGATCGTGCACGGGACGGCCGAGAGCATCACTCGATGAACTTCTCGACATCGAACAGCGCCATTGCGAAACAAGCCAGCCGTGAATAGGATTACGAGCTTTTGTTTCCATCTTCAGGAGGGTGACAGCGGCCCGCCGACTCCGCATCGTTGACCGAGCATTGTTTCAGGATCGCCCATCAGATGCGGCCGGCGGATACCTCCAACGACTGATCACAGCCCTTTCTGATAAAGGGCTTCTTCCCTCGAGATATGCCCGACGCTCTTCGGAGTTTATGACATGCTGCAAAAGCTCTACCGACGGATGGCCATAAAACTAGGCCAATTGACGGATCACGTCAACCAACTTCCGCTGCGGGAAATGCAGCGTCGCGCACTCATGCAAAGCTGCGACTACATCGAAGCAAAAATGCCCGACGCGATCGGAATGAACGACCAGGCATCGTGCCTCCGCCATGCGCTGTCCAAAGTCGGATCAACGCCTGGCGTATTCATGGAGTTCGGTGTTTTTCAGGGCACCTCCATCCGAATCATCGGTGACGTAGCCGGAACACAGCGCCGCATCTATGGATTCGACAGCTTCGAGGGTCTACCAACCGACTGGTTCGGTTACAGTGTTACAGCCGGACACTTCAATATGAAAGGGCGGCTGCCCGAGGTGCGCCCAAACACCACCCTCGTCAAGGGTTGGTTCAGTGACACGCTCCCACAGTGGTGCGATTCCCATCCGGACCCCGTTGCCTTCCTCAACATCGACAGCGATCTGTATTCTTCCGCGGTTACCGTGCTCACGCTTCTGAAAGATCGTATTCAGCCGGGGACCATCATTCACTTTGATGAGTATCTCAATTATCCGGGATGGCAGCATCACGAGCACAAGGCTTGGGATGAGTTTACGACGGCCCATCATGTCGACTTCACCTACCTCGCTTACAGCCGGTTTGGGGTCGCTTTACGAGTCAACTCGATCCGCGCCACCTAACCAACTTGCCGCCCGCCATGAGGGTCGTGGCTTTTGTTGAGCGTCTTGGTTGGCCGATCAAAGCACGTCGGGGTCGGGCCCCAAATCCACCTGTGTCCGCAGCCGCCACCACCCGGCGAGTGGCATGATGAGGAGCTGGCCGACCACGATGGAATTGCCGCGAAACCAGGTGAACAGCTCGGGGCGAACCAGCGTCAGGCCGGAGGCGACGAGCACCCAGAATGGAAAGGCGTTGGCGAGGGTGTCGAGGAGCTTCATCGGCGCTTCCCCGACGCCACATGGGCGAGGAACAGAAAATGGGAGCTCCCGCCGCGCGCCTTGGCGTGCGGCCGAACCCGCTCCACGCCGACTTCGAAGCCACTCGCTTCGAGAAGCTCGACGAACGCCGGGTCGTCGTAGGCCGACCAATAGGCCGCGCAGCCGCCGGGTGACAGCGCCCGCCGCACCTGCCCCACGCCGGTCGCCCGGTAGAGTCGGTCGTTCCCCCGGGTTGTGAGGGCGCTGGTGCCATTGTCGACATCGAGGATCACCGCGTCGTACCGGCCGGCCCGCTCGCGCAGGCAGTCGGCGACATCCCCCTCGACGATCGTCACCCTGGCGTCGGCAAGACAGTCGGCCCCGAGCCCGAGGGCCGGATCGCGATTCCAACGGACGACGGCCGGCATCAGCTCGGCCACGATCACCTCGGCGTCGGCAGGGAGCCCGCGGAGCACGGCCCGGAGGGTATAGCCCAGCCCCAAGCCCCCGATGAGCACCCGCGGGGCCTTCGCCTCCGCCAGCCCCTCGCAGGCCAGTTCGCCGAGCCGTTCCTCGGAATGGTGTTGCCGGGTCGACATCAATTCGATCCCGCCGACCCGAATGATCCGGTCGGTGTCGTGCGCAAAGAGCGTCATTGGCCGGCCGTCGGGGGTCGTGGCGCTGTCAAGGAGCGTCGTCTTCTTCACGGGGTGTGGGGCGGGTGCCCTCTCCTCGGTCGTGTGGCGTTACGCGGCGTGGTGTGCTTGGCCTTTGGTGACACAGGTCGCTCGGCCAACAGCGCGAGCTTTTTGGGGCGCGGAAGCCGCTTGATGGCTGCTTCGCGCTTCAGCGCCGTGCTGTGGGTGAAGCCCGTTTCCTCGTGGACGACTCTGACAGGCCGCCGGCTCCGCGTGTAGCGCGACGCGGTGCCGGCATTGTGGGCGGCAAGGCGGCGGTCGAGGTCGGTGGTGATCCCGGTGTAGAGCGAGCCGTCGCGGCAGCGCACGAGATAGACCGACCAGGTCGTTGCCACGAAAAACTGCCCCGGGAGCCGGCCCGATCTCCCGCCGGGGCCTCGCCGCCGCAGAGTCTACCCGGCAGCGGGCTCGATCAGTGGCGGGACCGGACCCGTCCGAAGTATCCTTATGCCGCGGGGATGTTGGTCGGAGCTTGTGGGGAGCCGTACGATGCTGACGACACGACGATCGAGGCCAGCAGCCTTGGAGTGGATAGCACCCCTCGCGACTCTTCCGCTCCTCCTCATCCCGGCCCTGGCCCCGACGCCGGCCGACGGGGCCAACGACGCCCCCGCTACGTTCCGCGCCGGCTTTGCCGAAGCTGACGTCAGTCCCAAGGTGGGTGACGAGGCCCCTGGGGGCTATGGCAAGGCCCGGCTCACCGCCTTCCACGATGCCTGCAAGGCCCGGGCGGCGGTCTTCGACGATGGCGCCGGCCCGGTGGCGATCGTCGGCCTCGATGCCCTCCTGATTCGCAAGCCGCAAGTCGCTGAGGCCCGGCGGCGGATCGCCGCACGGACCGGGATTCCGGGGGAGCGGGTGATGATCGCCGCCTCGCATACCCACGCCGGCGGGCCGACCGGGATGATCCTCCCCGGTGAGTTCGACGGTGCTTCAGAGCTGGTCCGCGAGCTGGCCTACGAGAAGACGGTCGTCGGGTCGCCTGACTATCTCGAGAAGGTTGTCGAGGGGATTGCTACGGCGGTCACCGCCGCCCACGCCGCGCGCGTCGACGCCAAGGCCGTCGCCGGCCAGGGCAAGGCCGAAGGGGTGGCCTTCAACCGGCGCTTCCGGATGCGGAGCGGCTTCACGATGACCCACCCGGGCGTCGGCAATCCCGACATCCTCGGCCCCGCCGGCGGGATCGATCCGCAGGTCGGCGTCCTCGGCGCCTGGAACGCCGCCGGCGACTGCCTCGGCGTCGTCGTCAACTTCGCTTGCCATGCCACGACCGGCCCCCCGGGCATCTCGGCCGACTACGTCGAGCATGTCGAGCGCACGATTCGTGGTGCCCTCGGCGACGGCTGCATCGTCGTCTTCACCGCCGGGATGGCTGGCGACGTGACGCAGGTCAACAACCGCAATCCCCACGCCTATGCCCAATTCGGCAACGTCGCCGCCCGCCGCCTCGGCGCGGCCGTCGGCGCCGCGGCCGCCACGGCGCTGCTCGCCCTCGAGCCCTCCGCCGCGCCGCTCCTCCCCCTCGCCGCCCGATCGCAGACACTCGAGATCCCGCGCCGCACTCCCAGCCCGCAGCGCGTCGCCCGTGCGCTCGCGCTCGTCCAGGCCGGCCCCGAGGCGAAGGTCGACCCGACCGAATGGACCTTCGCCAAGGAGCTCGTTCTCCTCGACGCCCGTCTCCAGCAGGAACCGATCGCGCCGGTCGAAGTCCAGGCGATCCAGGTGGGGCCCGCTGTCTTCTTGAGTTGCCCGGCCGAATACTTCGTCGACTACGGCCTCGAGCTGAAGGCGGCCGGTCCGTTCCCCGTCACCTTCCCCGTGTCGCTGGCCAACGACTGCATCGGCTACGTCCCGACCGAAGACGCGATGGGCCCCCGTGGCGGCGGCTACGAGACGCGCCTCACGAGCTACTCCAATCTCGTTCCCACCGCCGGCCGAACGATCTGCGATGCCCTCAAAGGCCTCGCCGCCGAACTGACCCCGGGCCCCGTCCCGCTCCCCGCCCCGGCCCCGCCATTCCAGGGGCAGCCCTGGTCGTATGGCAACCTCCCACCGGAATTGGATTGACCGTGGCCGCCCGTCGCCCCCGCCTCATCGCGATCCTCGCCGTCGTGGCGCTGTCGGGCGCCGCGCGCGCGGCCGATCCCCCCGGCGCCGACTTCGCTGCGGCGAAGCGCGACGCCCAGTCGGCCGTGAAGTCGAGCCAGCCGGCCAAGCGGCAGGGAGCATTTGATTCCCTGGTGGCATTCCCGACCGCGGAATCGGTCGACACGATCATCCGACTCGGTCTGAAGTCGAAGGACGAGCCGACCCGTTCCGCCGCCCGTCGAGCCCTCGCGCGCCTGGCCGGGAAGCCGGCTGCGATCCGCGCCGGTGATCAGCCTGTCGATCCCGCTGACCCTCCATCGGCCGCCGACATTCGCCGCCATCTCCACGAGCTCCTCGACCGCGATCTGAAGGGCAAAGCCCCCCCCGGCCCGGTCGCTATCGGCGTGGCCGCGGCGCTGCTCGCCGCCGAGGATCCCGAGGCACCAGAGAGCCTGTTTGCGAGCCTCGATGGCGGCAACGTCGCGAAGGCCGTGCCGCTCTGCTGGGGGATCGCCACCGCGGCCGCCAGTGACGGCGACGATGGCGTCGCGCTCCTCCGCTCCCTGTCCCAGTTGCAATTCTTCGCTGCCGACTTTTCCTTCCGGCGTGGCGTTGTCCGTGGCCTGATCAATCTCCATGCCCCGGCCTCGGTCGTGGCGCTCGTCGATCTCCTCGACACGCTCCCTGGCGAGGTTCGGGCCGATGTCGCCGGCTATCTCGCCGCGATCAGTGGCAAAAATCACGGCGTCGACGCCGCTGCCTGGCGGGCTTGGTGGGAGAGCGAAGGGGACAATTTTGAGTTTCCACCGCGGGCTCCGTTTTATCCGGCGCCGACGGTGGCCCCAGGGGACGCCGGCAATGCCTACTACGAGATCCCGGTCTACGCCGACCGGATCGTGTTCGTGATCGACACGTCGTCGAGCATGGAAGGGGAGCGGATGGAGACGGCGAAGCGTGAGCTCGTTTCGGTGATCCACACCCTCGACCCTCTCGTCGCCTTCACCGTGATCTCCTTCAGCGATGCCGCCCGCGCCTGGCAGCCGCAGCTCGTCGTCGCCGGCGACGACGCCAAGCGGTCGTCCGCAGCCTACGTCAGCGGTTTGACCGCCGCGGGGAAGACTGCCTCGTTCGACGCCCTCGACGCCGCCTTCCGCTACGACGCCGAGGCGATCTTCTTTCTCTCCGACGGCGAGCCGACGGCGGGGCGGATGGTCAACCCTGCCCAGATCATCCGCTTCGTCGCCGAGGCGAATAAAAACCGGCGCCTCTCTCTCCACACGATCGGGATCATGCCCGACAACGGCCTGGCCCAGTTTCTTCAGGTTCTCGCCACCGCCAACAACGGCGCCTACCGGCACGTTGCCGACTGACCTTCGACCGCATCGATCGATCCGATCCCAAGCCCTTCTTTCTCGCCTCACGTTCCATTCTTCGCTTCATCCACAAACCGATCCTCCGCAGGAGTCTTTCATGCCCCCCGTCTCCCGTCGCAGCTTCCTCCGGCACGCCACGCTCACCGGCATCGCCCTTCCGCTCGCCTCGTTCACAGGCGTCGGCCGGGCGGCCGCCAACGACAAGCTCCGTCTGGCCGGGATCGGTGTCGGCGGCATGGGGGGGGCCGATCTCGCCTCTCTCTCCTCCCATCCGCACGTCGAGGTGGTAGCGCTGTGCGATGTCGACTCCGGCAACCTTGCCGCCGCCGGTGAGATCCACAAAGGGGCGAAGAGGTTCGCCGACTTCCGGAAGATGTTCGACGAGCTCGCCGGCTCGATCGACGCCGTCCATGTCTCCACCCCCGACCACACCCACGCCCCGGCAGCGATGACGGCCCTCAACCACGGCAAGCATGTCTACTGCCAAAAACCTCTGACGCACGATGTCCACGAATCCCGTCAGCTCCGCGCCATCGCCGCGGCCCATCCGGCGCTCGTCACGCAGATGGGCACGCAGATCCACTCCAACACGCAGTACCGCACGGCGGTGAAGCTCGTTCAAAGCGGGATCATCGGCAAGGTCCGCGAAGCGCACTCTTGGAGCAGCAAGACCTGGGGCTACGACGGCCCGAAGCCGGCCTCGGGGCCGCAGCCTGGAAACCTCGACTGGAACCTGTGGCTCGGCACGGCGGCCGAGCGCCTCTACTGCCCCGATCAGTACCACCCCGGCAACTGGCGGCGCTGGTACGACTTCGGCGGCGGCACGATGGGCGACATGGCGATCCACATTCTTGATCCGGTCTTCAGCGCCCTCCAGCTCGGCCCGGCCCGGTCGCTCCTCTCCAACAGCTCGGCGGCGCCTGCCGAATCGTTCGGGATGCAAAACGAAACCCGCTTCACCTTCCCGGCGGGAAAGTACACAACCGACGGCTTCGTGCTGACCTGGTACGACGGCGGGAAGATGCCCGACACGTCGATGTGGCCGCTGGATGGCGCCGATGGCACGCGGATGATGCTCCCCGATCAGGGCTCGATCTTCCTCGGCGAGAAGGGGGCGATCCTCCTGCCGCACGTGGCGATGCCGACGCTCCTTCCCCTCAAAGACTTCGCCGACACGAAGATCGAGGCCGCCCCAGACGGCAACCACTACCACCTCTTCGTCGACGCCTGCCTTGGCGGCACCCCGACGACCTGCGGCTTCGACTACGCCGGCCCGCTCACCGAGACCGTCCTTCTGGGGACCCTCGCCAACCGCTTCCCCGGCGACGAGCTCCGCTGGCAGCCGGCGGCGATGACGATCCCCAACCACGACAAGGCCAACGCCCTCTTGCGGCGCCATTACCGGAGGGGGTTTGAGGTCGATAATTTGTCGTGAGCCTCGATCGGCCCTACCGTACCGTCTTGCGTCCCACGAAGCGGTAGTAGGGGGCCCGCAGAAAGGGGACGTACGGGAGCTTCGCCATCCCCTCGTCGAGCGAGACGCGCTCGAAGTGGCGCGTCAGATAGGCGAGGTGATCGGCGCTGGGGTGGACGTTGTCGGTCGAGAACCAGATCGGAATCAGCGAGCGGGTCAGCCACGAATGGCGCGTGCGTCCCTCGGGAACATACTTCCGCGACACATGAAAATCGACGATGCCGATCGTGCCGCCGTCGCGCAGAATCGTCTTCGCCTGATCGATGGCGGCGAACCAGTCGGGGATCATCGTCAGCGAATAGGAGCAGGTTAAGAGGTCGACCGGCTCCGGTGGCTGAAACGTCGTCGCGTCGGCCACGACCGTCTCGACATTCGTCCACCCGCGTGCCTCGATCCTCCGGCGGCACTCCTCGAGGAGCGGCTCGCAGAGATCGACGACATAGACCTTGCGGCATTTGGAAAGCCACGGCGCGGCGTCGAGATTCGCCCCCGTCCCCCCCCCCAAATCGACCCACACGCTCCCCTCGGCCGGCGAAAGGCTCGCGAGCAATTCCCTCCGCCCCTTGAGGAGCCGCTCGCGGAAGCCGTCGTAGTCGGCCGCCTGCCCCTCGTAAAAACTCTTCAGCCGGTCGGCATGCGTCGCCCCCTTGATCGGTGTGAAGAGCATGTGCCAAAGAACGCGGACATCGGACGAGATCGACATCGGGAAACCTCGGGCTTGGGCTGAATCGATCCGGTCAGCCTAACGCTTCGCGACCGGATCGGGCAGGGAAGCTTTCCTCCCGGCGGCCCGCGGCGGGGCAGGGGAGGGTGCCGTCACTTCCCGACATCAAGGCTGACGAGCGTGTTGTCGTCGCGCAGGTAGAGCCGGCCACCGGCGAGGGCGGGAAGCGCCCGCACACTCCCCGTCAGCGGGCGCGCCGACGCGAGGATCTCGGGGCCCTTGGGCGACGCCTTGACGAGCCTCACACTCCCATCATTGCGCACAACGATCAGCTTTCCGTCGGCTGCCAGGAGCGTTCCGTAGCCAAATCCCTTCTCAACCCAGGCGACCTTGCCGGTGGCCACGTTGACGCACTTCAGATCGCCCGGCGGGCCATCCTCGCGGCCGTCGAGGGCGTAGGCATGCGAGCCAACGACGACCGGCGTGCAGTACTGCGTGGCGAGGCTGTCGGCGCCGTCCCACACCGGCTTCGCCCCCCGGCCGTCGATCGCCGCGTAGACCGAGCCGATCCCGTACGACGCCGTGACGAGCAGGTGCCCGGCCTCCCCGAGGACCGGCGTGGCGGCGTTCACCGTCGGCCCGCGCATCCCGAAGGGAAAGCTCCAGGCGACCTTCCCGGTGGCCGGGTCGAGCAGCAGGCACTGGTAGCGCGTCACCATCGCCACCCGCCGCGCGCCATCAACATCGATCGCGACCGGCGCGGCGTAGCTTGCCGGCTCCGCTGTCGCGGTCCACACCGGCTCCCCGGAATCGAGGCGGAAGGCCACCACGCCGCAGTCGGCCTTCTTCCCGGCAACCTTCGTTCCTCCGACGTTGACGATCACGTTCCCGCCGACCACGACCGGCGTGCTGCCGGCGCCAAAATAGCCTTCCTGGGCGGCATACTCCTCGTGCGTCCGCCGCTGCCAGAGTTGTTTGCCAGTCGCCGCGTCGTGGGCCGAGAGGACCCCCTGGGCGCCATACGTGATCACGGTGCCGCCAGCGACCACCGGCACGCAGAGCGGGCCATCTCCCCCTCCCACCTGCGGCCGGAAACTCGTGGGGTGACCTGCACTCCAGAGCGTCTCGCCGGTGGCGGCATCGAGGGCCTCGACGACTTCCTTCGCCCCCTGCCGGTGAAACAGAAACGCCCGGCCATCGGCGACGGCGATCCCGGCGTAGCCGCTCCCGACCGCCTTCTTCCAGGCGACTTTGGGCCCGTCGGCCGGCCAGGCGTCGGCGAGGCGTTCGTCGGCGGCCGCCCGGCCACTGCGGTCGGGACCGAGGATCTGTGGCCAGTCGCCGGCGGCGGCGGCCGGGGCCCGCCATGCCAGCCCCGTGATCAGGCACACGAGCATGGCCACTCGACGGCTCGATCGGGCCGCGGGGGTGGTTCGGCCGGCGGCGGCGGACGTATCCTGGGAGGATCCGTCCCGGAGGGCGGCAACCTGGGTCGAAGGGGAGCGAGGGATCATGAGGTTCACCATGCGGGCTGACTTGAAGGCGATTCTCGCGGGCGCGATCGGCTTCGCGGGATGCGTGGTCACAGCCGGTCTCCCGGCATCCGCCGACACCCCCTGGAACGGCTTCCGGGGGCCGACCGGCGATGGAGTGTCGCACGAAACAAACCTCCCCGTCGAGTGGAGCGAGGAGGAGGGGGTGGCCTGGAAGACGCCCGTCCCGGGCAAGGCCTGGTCGAGCCCGGTGATCGCCGCCGGCACCGTCTGGATGACCAACGCCACCGAGGATGGGAAGCGGCTCTCGGCGGTCGCCGTCGACTGCACGACCGGCAAGGTCGTCCACGACATCACCCTCTTCGAGTTTGCCGAGCCGGCCTTCTGCCACGCCTTTAACAGCCCCGCCTCCTGCACGCCGGTCCTCGAGGGGCAGACCCTCTACGCCCATTTCGGCAGCTCCGGCACCGCCGCGGTCGACACCGAAACTGGCAAGATTCTCTGGAAGCAGGAGACGCTTCGCTGCGACCACCACCGCGGCCCCGGGTCGTCGCCGATCATCCATGGCGATCTGCTGATCGTTCCCTTCGACGGCTTTGACGTGCAGTATGTCGTTGCCCTCGACAAGCACACGGGCGCCATTGTCTGGAAGCACGATCGCAACATCGACTACGGCACCGACGACGGCGACGCCAAGAAAGCCTATGGCACCGGAAGCGTGATCGAGGTCGACGGCCGCGCGCAGGTGATCATTCCCAGCGCCGGCGCCACGATCGCGTACGATCCCGTCACCGGCGTCGAGATCTGGCGCGTGAAGCATGGCGGGATGAACGCTTCGGCCCGGCCGCTCTACCGATCGGGGCTTGTGTATCTCAACACTGCCGCCGGCGGCATGAAGCTCCTCGCCGTCCATCCCGACGGCACGGGCGACGTCACCGGCTCGAAGATCGCCTGGACGAGCGCCCAGGGCTCGGGCACGCGCTCGAGCCAGCTTCTCCTTGGCGACCGGCTGTTCATTGTCGGCGATGCCGGCACGGCGACCGCGCTCGACGCCGCCACCGGCAAGGCCGTTTGGCAGAAGCGGCTCGGCGGCGAGTTTTCCTCCTCACCGGTCGTCGCCGACGGGAAGATCTACTGCCCTGATCAAGATGGCCAAACGACGGTCCTCTCTGCCACCGAGCCCTACGACGTCCTTGCCACCAATAAACTCGCCGACGGCTGCATGGCCTCGCCCGCGGTCTACGACGGCGCTTTGTATGTGCGAACGAAAACGCATCTCTACAAGCTCGTCGCCGGGAAATGACCGGCCGATCGACCGCGGACGATTCCCCGTGGACCACGGCGATCACGATTGCCCCCAGCTCCTCCGGCAGCCGCCCCTACCATGGCCACCATCGCTCCTCCCGATCCGGCGTCGCTCCCGGCCCGGCACCGGCTCACGGTCGACGACTTTCATCGCATGGGGGAGGCCGGCATTCTCGGGCCCGACGCGCGGGCCGAGCTCATCGATGGCGAGGTGTTTGACATGTCACCGATCGGTCGTCTCCACGCTGCCCTCGTCGCCCGCCTCGCGGCCGCCTTTCATGAGTCGCTCGGCCGATCGCACCTGGTGTGGACGCAAAACCCGCTTCGGCTGGGGCCGATGAGCGAGCTCCAGCCCGATCTGGCGCTCCTTGTACCGCGCGACGACTTCTATCTCGATCGCGAGCCCTCTCCGGCCGACGTGCGCCTCGTGGTGGAGGTGGCCGACACAAGCCTGGCTCACGACCTCGCGGTCAAAGCTCCGCTCTCTCTGGCGGCGGGGATTCCCGAGATCTGGGTCATCGACGCCACCACCCGTCGCACCCACCGCTTTGAGGCCGGCGCCGCCTCGGTCCAGCCAGGTCCGACGCTGATTCTCCCCGACGAGCCACTCCGCTTCAGTCTCTTCCACGCCTCTCTTGCCGAGCTCCTTCCCCCATCGGCAGGGACTGCGACGTAGCCCACGGGGCAAGACGCAGCCGCCGCGGCGTGCTCACCACCCGCGACGTCGGCCCCGCCGAGCGCTCCCTCGAATGCCGGCGATCCAAAGCGATTGGTTACACCGAGGATGAAAGAGGCACAGCGGGCCCCAGACCTCTGGGTGGTTCGTCGGCGGGGCCGGCAAAAGTTTCGTCGTTCTTACGGTTCCCTCCTCACTCCTCAAGCGTTCGCCGATCCCCGCCTCGCCTGTGCGGTAGAAGAAAGTTGCCCAGATTGAGTGGCTGGCACCTTTCCCCCCCGGTCGCGAGCCACACGCCGAGGACGCCGGGGAGGTGTGGGCGATGGTCGAACGAGGGGTGATCGTCGGCTGCGTGGCGGCGATCAGCTTCAACTTCGTCTACTACGTCGTGCGACTCGAGGCCGGCGAACGAGCAGCACGACGGGCCCTGTCAGGAATGCGTGACCTTTTCGAGATTGTGGCCGTCGACGCCCAGTCGATTCACCAAGCGATCGACAGTGATTTCTCCGATGTCGAGGACGCGATCCAACACGCCGCGGCGGTCAGGGCCGGAGCCACTCCGATCATCACGCGCCACACGACCGGGTTCCGTCGGTCTTCGCTGCCGGTGATGTCACCAAAGGCTTTTTTGAAATCACTTCCAAGAGGCTGACCGGGCCAACACAACAGCCGGTCCTCGGATTGGTTCGACGGTGCCAGCCACCACCCTTGGAGAATCTGGCCGCTAGCCCAGAGAGGGTGGCGGCCCCGCCGTTCGCTTCTTTTTCTCTCTGCCGGAGCCCGTGTGAGCCATGACCGAATCAGCCGGGATCGAGATCGTCCGCGACGAGCCCCTCCTGGAGGCGAAGGTTCTCCGGCTCGACCGGCGGATCTACCGGGCCGGTGGCCGGGAGCATGCCTGGGAGATGGTGACGCGCACGACCGCGGCGGGGATCGTCGCCTGTCTGCCGGTCACCACCGCCGGTGAGGTGGTGTTCCTGCGGCAATTCCGCATTCCCCTCGGGCGGCCGGTGATCGAGATCGTGGCTGGGATCGTCGAGATTGGCGAGACGCCGGAGGAGGCGATCGGCCGCGAGCTCTCCGAGGAGGCGGGGCTCGTCGCCGAAGGCTTCCGGAAGGTGGCCGACTTCACGACTTCGGCCGGGCTGACGGGCGAGCTGATCGCCACCTACATCGCCGACGGCTGCCGCCCCGATCCCGACGCCCATCACTCCGGCGAAGCGGCCGAGGAGATCGCAACGTTCCACGTGCCGATCGGCGAGGCGTGGGCCTGGCTCCGCGCCCGGGCCGCCGAGGAACTCGTCGATCCGAAAACGTTCGCCATGCTCGGCCACGTCCTCCGCTGACGCGAGCGTTGCCGCCCCCTTTTCGCGAGGTTCCCCATCGGGTGAAAAGCACGCGAGGGGATACGACGGAGGGACTCACCGGCCGCCTTGGGGGGTAGGAATCGGCCGTGCGGGAGTCGAGGGGGCGAGTGACGCGGGGACGAGGTGTTTAAGTTCCTCGAATCTCTGCGCACTTTCGAGCCTTCGGTAGGTGTCGATGACACCGCTGGCGGCGTGGATCGCAAGCACCGTCAGGGCCATGGCCAGCCCGACCGTCGCCATCCGCGCGGGCCTTTCCTCCGAGATCGTCCCGCCGGCCGCGAAGTTCGAAGGGAGGCTTTTCAGTTCGTAGAGGAACTGCCCCACCGAGAGCACCAGGCCAAGGAGGCAAACACCGATCCCGATCGCCCCCACGAAGCGGAGCCAGTCGGCCAGATCGGCGATCAGGGTGGCGACCGATTCGGCGACGTGATGACTCGGTATCAGGAGGGCTAAAAGCGGCGGGAGATCGTAGATCGCCGCCACGATCGGGATCGCCACGGCCAACACGACCATCGAGAGGCCGATTCGGGGCCACTTGTCACCGCTGGCAGGAGCCCCTGAAGCCATTTCGCGGGCGATGCGCGCTCCCCAGACGGCGAGGGCCACGGCCTGTCCGATCGAGAGCCAGAGGTACATCGGCTCGGAATCGGCCACCGACTCCTGCGGCCAAGGATCGAACGCGGCGCGCGTGGCGAGCTGCGCGAGCAACAGTGCGATCATCACCAAGCCGAGCCGGTCGCCGCGCATCTCACGGGGTGCCGCTGTCAGCAGGACCGCGCCGAACAGCGGGACGATCCGGAGAAAGGGGAGGGGGGCGTGATAAGGGAGGTGGCCCTTGCTGAACTGGGTCGTAGTGGGCGTGACGCTCCAGCCGGGAAACCCCAGGGGGTGGAACGGATCGAGCATCGCCCCGGCCAGGGCGAGCCATGCCAGCGTCAGCACGACACCGATGAGAATGACCTCCACCCCCCGGCGCGTGATGCCCATCGGGTCCGGGACAAACGAAGGGCCGCCGGGGGTCGGGAACTCCGAACCCACAGGGAGCGCCTCCGGCGGGATTGGCTTCGACGGCATCGAATGTGGCTCCTGGGGAGGACCGGGCCGTGACGCTGTGCCTCGCCCCAACGAAAGATCCGCGCACGGCGCGAGGCCGGCTTCCCTGCCGACCAACAACGCTTCAAAACCCTCGTTCGTTACAGTCTCGACGGAACGAAAAAGGTGCCAGCCACCAAAATTGGAGAACCTGGCAGCTTGCCTAGATTTGGTGGCTGGCACCTTTTTTCTTTTTTCTTGACGGCAGCGAACAGGAGCGGTATTTTTCTCGTACGAGTCTGTCGACGGCTGGCGTTGTAAGCCCCGTCGTTTCTTTTTCCGCAGGAGGCCCTCCCATGCCGCGTTTCATTCGCACTTGCATGGCGCTTGCCTCGGTGCGTGTCGGCCGCTCGGCCTGACACCCCCTCCGCGGCGATTGCCTCCCGGCTTTTCCCGGATCGCCCTGCGCTTTGCTGCGCCGTCGGTCGCCTGATCGCGGCTGGCCGCATCGGCCGCGCGGCGGATCCGGAGTCGGGCTGATGTCGTCTTGCCGGGCACCCGTGCGCCCGCCATGGCGCTCGCTCCCGGTTCCTTGTTCGTCGCGTTTCCCGCGCTTGTTTTCCACCCCTTTCAAGCCATTCGTTTTCAAGCCCATCGTGTTTCCCCAACTCTCCGAGAAAAAAATGTCCAGAAAGTCTTCCGGCCGCTCCCACCTACGGGATTCCGGTATCGATTCGTTCCCTCCCGCGGGCCACTCCCGCAAAGCTCTCCAACTCTGCCGTCAGGTGGCCGACACGCTGAGTCTCGCCCTTGGCGACTGTGGCGATGACTGCCTACGGGATCTCCATGTTGTCCGCGTCGTGCCCGCGCCCGACGCTTCCCAGCTCCTCGTCATCGTCGGCTCGGCGCCGGGCGAGGTGCCGCCAGCGCCGACCGAGGTTCTCGCGCACCTCCAGGCGCGCACGCCCTGGCTGCGGGGGGAGGTGGCCCATGCCATCACGCGGAAACGGGCCCCTTCGCTCCTTTTTGAGTATCTCGCCACCGCGCCAGAAGAGGGGAAGGAGGCGCCGCGTTGAGCAACAGAATCGATTGCGTCGAAGGGGTGCCGGTCCATGGCTGGCTGACCGGCCCCCTCCCGGCCGATGTCGTTCGATCCCTCGACCGGCTCGGCCGAGCCGCGGATGTCTGCCGGATGGCGGTCATGCCCGATGTTCACAGGGCAGGGGAGGTGTGTGTCGGCGTGGCGCTGGCGACGGGGGGACTCGTCTACCCCGCCGCCGTCGGTGGCGACATCGGTTGCGGGATGATGGCGGTGCGCTTCGATGTGCCGGGAGAGGCTCTCACGCACGATCCCCGCGTCGCCCCCCTCCTCCTCGACCGGCTCGCCCGGGCCGTCCCTTCCCTCAAGGCCGCGCCCGGCTCGGTGCCGGAGCGGCTCAAAGGGGCACTTGCCGCGGAAAACCTTTCTGATGGCAAGCTCGCGCGCGGAGCGGCGCGCGAGGGGCGCTGGCAGCTCGGCTCGCTCGGCCGGGGAAACCATTTCCTCGAGCTCCAGGCCGACGACCAGGGGGTGCTGTGGATCATGGTCCATTCTGGCTCGCGCGGCATGGGGCAACTGATCACCACTTGGCACCTCGCCCGCGCGGTTCCCCATGGCGCCGAAAGCCCCCCGGCCCTCGAGGTATCGACCGCCGCGGGGCAGGCCTACCTCGCCGATGTCGGCTGGGCCAGGGCCTGGGCCCGGGCGAACCGGGCGCGGATCGTGGCGGCGGCGGCCGGCGTGATCGCGGAGCTGGTAGGGGGAGCGGTCGACGAGTCGAGCCTGATCGACTGCGATCACAACCATGTCGCCCTTGAGCTCCATGACGGCCGCGAGGTGGTCGTCCACCGCAAGGGGGCGCTTCCCGCCGACGACGGCCAGCCGGGGCTGATCCCCGGATCGATGGGGACGGCGAGCTTCCACACGATCGGCCGCGGTCATCCCGACGCCCTGCGGTCGAGCTCGCACGGCGCCGGCCGCGTCCTCCCCCGGGGAGCGGCGGCGGCAAAGATCGACGCCCGGCGTCTCCTCCGCGAGATGCACGGCGTGCGCTTCGACACGCGCCGGGCCAACCGACTCGTCGACGAGGCCCCGAGCGCCTATCGCGACATCCGCGCCGTGATGCGCGCCCAGCGCGATCTGACGGCCATCTGCCGCGAGCTCAAGCCGCTGGTGAGCCACAAGGGATTCTGACGGCGGGCGCCCAGCCACGGAGGGCTTTTTGGGTGTTCCTGCGGAGCGCTCGCCCAGCCCAGCCGCCGCTGGATGCGGCGGCGTCGACCGAGGAAACCCTTGGCGTTTCCTCCGGGCGACCCGAGTGGAAAAAGGCCATGGATGTTTTTTAAGTAAAGTCAGAAAGCCACCACGAGCTGCGTCTGGATCGCCGTGCCGGTGGCGCCGGCGCGGTAGGGATAGAGGATGTTCTGGGCGGGGTTTCGCAGCATGTGAATCGCCTCGAGCGTCAGCCGGCCCTGACGCGACTTGTTGATGTAGCGGTTGATCCCGCCGCCATATTCCTGCCCCGTTCCGAACGGGCCGGTGACGGCGCTCGAGCGCGCGTAGACCTCCCAGGTGCGCGGGATGAAACACCAGCCGAGGTAGCCCGCGCCCCCTTGGTCGAGGATCCCGGCCCGGTTGAAGGTGCCGGTGCCGGAGAAAGCATCGAGGAAGCGGACATAGTATTCGGCGTTGGCCGAGACGCCGCGCCACTTCCAGCCGGCATCGACCGTGGCTAGCCGGAATTCGAAGGCGTCGACGACCGACCCCGGCCCGAGGGCGCCGGCGGTGGCAAGCGGGGTGCCGTCGGAGAGGCGGACGATCGTGTTCTCGGGATTGAACCCCGGCACCGGGAGAGCGCGGGTGTTGGGGGAATAGACGCCGGTCGTGCCGACGCGGATCGCCGGGTCGGCATGGTGCTCCATGTCGGAATAGCCGAGGCCGAACTTCCCCAGCGGCTCCCACCAGACATTCCCCGCCCAGGCCATGCTCGTGCCGCGCCGCAGGATCACATTGGCGCCGCCGGCGTCGATCGAATTGAAGACGCCCGCCTGGTAGTGGAAGGAGCCGAGCGTACCGATGGCGGCGGCTCCGGGGCTGACACCAGGGCGGAAGAAGGTGTTGGCCATGCTCCGATCAACGCCGAGCGTCCAGGGGGAGCCGTCGATGAACTCGCGCGACCCAGGCACCATCAGCACCCCCATCCCCACCGTCGCCTCCGGACCAAACTTCCAGCCCGCCAGCCCGAGCGGGGAGACGCCGGTATTGATGCCGTTGTTCGAGGTGCCGAAGAGGGCGAAGGAGTAGACGAGCCGCTCGTCGACGACGTGCCCGGCGAACATCAGCAGGTAGCGGTTCAGACTGAAGGCGTTGATGTTGGAGATCGGGAGCTCGGTGCCAGCAGAGTTGGTCCAGCTCGTCGCCCCGCGGGCGAACTCGAGCCAGCGGAGCTGGAGAAACCCGCTGACGACGAGGGCGAAGGGAAAATCCCCCTTCCGGGCGTCTTCCCGGTAGAGGAGGAGGCCGTGCGGTGGCGAGAAATCGGTGACCGGCAGATAGCGCGGCCGGGGGATGCCGGCGAGACGGGCCTCGATCTCACGATCGATCTGACCGCGGAGCTCGGCCTGCGGCAGGACCTGCCGCGTCGTCTCCTCGACATACTGCGCCGCCTCGATCGAGCCATCGCCCCACTCGATCCCCTCGGGAAAGAGCTCGACCGCCGGCTCGTCGGCAGGGAGCCTGGCCGGCTCGCGCGGGGGCGGATCCGGCGAGGCTGGGGCGGGCGCGAGCTTGGCCGCAGCGCGATCTTTCGAACCGTCCTCGGGGCCACGGCCCGTGGGTGCCGCCCGGGCTGGTTCGTCGAAATCGGCGGCCGCAGACGCGAGGAGGTTCTGCGCTCTAGCCGGCGTGTCGGGCGCGAGCAGCGCAAGCACGACGATCACCCCCCGGAGAAGGCGACCGATGCGGCTCGGATGGAAACGACGCGTCATCAGGAAACGTGCCGGGGACTCTCTTTTCCTTGGAGATCGGGAGAATCCGTGCCGATCCTGGAGAGTTTTCCACCGGGGCAAGCCAGGGAAGCGGGGCTGCCATTCGCAGCTTCACCCCGAGCCTCCGTATACTTCCCCGCTTCGCTGCGCCCCGCCCGCTCGCCCTGGAGACGCTTCCGCCATGCCCCGCTCCATCGGCTCCAGCCCCTGCCACATGGCAGCGATCCTGGCGGCGTGGGTGATCCTCGGCTGGCTGCCGACAAGCGCCCAGGCCGCCGATGCCCTCCACGATCTCGTCGCTGGTCTCGCCGCCGGGGAGACCCCGACTCCGGTGCTCGTCGCCGACGGCTTTCAGTTCACCGAGGGCCCGGTCGCCGACGCCGAGGGAAACATTCTTTTCAGCGATATTCCGGCCGGAAAGATCCACCGCTGGGTCGTGCCCAAGGATCGCCCTGCGACCAGCCCGCCGTTTACGGTCGAGACCTGGCTCGCCCCCTCGGGAAACACCAACGGCCTGTGCTTTGACCGCACCGGCCTCCTTCTGGCTTGCCAGATGGGGGAGGGGAGGCGCGTCGTTGCCATCGACCCACAGTCGAAGACGATCACGCCGCTGGCCGAGACGTTCGAGGGGAAACGGTTCAACGCCCCCAACGACCTGTGGGTCGATGCAAACAACGGCATCTGGTTCACCGACCCGGCCTACGAACGGACGCCGGCCGACACCGAGCTCGACGCCGAGGCGGTCTATTTTATCCCCCCCGATCGCACGACCGTCAGCCGAGTCGCCGATGGTTTCGCCCGGCCCAACGGCATCGTCGGCTCCCCTGACGGCACGACGCTCTACGTCACCGATCGCAAAGCGGGAATGACGTGGGCCTTCCCCGTGCTCGGGCCGGGCAGGCTCGGGGAACGGCGAAAGTTCAACGACGACGGCTGCGACGGCTTCGCGATCGACGAGCATGGCAATCTCTACGGCACGCCGAAGGCCCCCCTCGTGCGGATCTGGGCCCCCGATGGCACGATCATCGGCGCGATCCCCCTCCCCGATTCCCCGTCGAACGTCACCTTCGGCGGCCCCGATCGGAAGACGCTGTTCGTGACGGTGAAGGACAAGGTCTTCGCCCTGCCGATGAAGGTCTCCGGCGGCGGCTGACCGCCCCCCGCAAGCGTCTGGTCTCCCCCGTCACCCCGGCTCCCCTCCATGCCCATCGTCACGCTCCGCGACGTCCACCTCGGCTTCCGTGGTCCCCCGCTCCTCGACGGCGTCGAGTGTCATGTCGAGGCTGGCCAGCGGATCGGCCTCCTCGGCCGCAACGGCGCCGGCAAGACGTCGTTCATGCGGCTGCTGTGTGGCGATCTCGCCCCCGATTCCGGGGAGGTGATCTTCGCCCCCGGCACGGTCGTCTCGTATCTGCAGCAGGATGTGCCGCAGGAGATGGTCGGCCTCGTGCGCGAGGTCGTCGCCACCGGTTGGTCGGAGGCCGCCGGGGCGCGGCGGGCCGACGACGAGCACGATGCCGCCTGGCGGCGCGACCATGCCGTGGCCCAGATCCTCTCGCGGATGGAGCTCGACGGCGAGCGCGCCTTCGAGGCGCTCTCCAGTGGCATGAAGCGGCGCGTGCTCCTCGCCCGGGCGCTCGTCGCCAGCCCCGATCTCCTCCTTCTCGACGAACCGACGAATCACCTCGATATCGATGCCATCGCTTGGCTCGAGGAATTCTTGAGCCGCTGGGATGGGACGCTCCTGTTCGTGACCCACGACCGGGCCTTCCTCCGCCGCCTCGCCACGCGGATCCTCGAGATCGATCGCGGCCGGGTGTTCGACTGGTCGTGCGACTACGACACCTTCCTGCGGCGCAAAGACGAGGCGCTCGCCGCCGAGGAGAAGCAAAATGCCCTCTTCGACAAGCGGCTGGCCGAAGAGGAGGTCTGGATCCGCACCGGCATCAAGGCCAGGCGGACGCGCAACGAAGGGCGCGTCAGGGCCCTCGAGGCGATGCGCCGGGACCGCGGCGAGCGGCGCGACCGCGTCGGGAAGGTCAATCTGCTGATCCAGGAGGCGGAGCGGAGCGGCACGCTCGTCGCCTCGCTCCAGGGGGTGACCGCCTCGCGCGGGGAGAAGACGATCCTCCACGACGTCACGACGACCGTTACCCGCGGCGACCGGCTCGGCATCATCGGCCCCAACGGCGCCGGCAAGACGACGCTCCTCCGGGTCCTCCTCGGCGAGCTCCCCGCCGATGCCGGCCGCGTCCGACTGGGGACGAACGTCCAGGTCGCCTACTTCGACCAGCTCCGCGACCAACTCGACGACAAAAAAACCGTTGCCGACAACATCGGCGACGGCTACGACACGGTGAAAGTCGGCGGGCAGTCGCGGCATGTTCTGGGCTACCTCCAGGATTTCCTCTTCACCCCCGAACGGGCCCGGACGCTCGTTCGCTTCCTCTCCGGCGGCGAACGCAACCGCGTCCTCCTCGCCAAGCTGTTCGCCAAGCCGGCCAACTGCATCGTCCTCGACGAGCCGACCAACGACCTCGATGCGGAGACCCTCGAGCTCCTCGAGGAACGACTTGTCGACTTCGCCGGTACGGTCCTCGTTGTGAGCCACGACCGGGCGTTCCTCGACAACGTCGTCACGAGCACCCTCGTCTTCGAGCCGAGGCCCGGCGGTGACGGCCATGACGTCCTCGAATATGCCGGCGGCTATTCCGACTGGATCCGGCAGCGGAAAGCCGCCGCGAAGTCGGCCGACACCAAGGCTGGCAAAGCTCCGCCCCAGGCAGCCGCGGGGAGTGCGACGACCCCGGCCGATGCCGCCGCCCGCAAGCGCAAGCTCTCCTTCAAGGAGCAGCAGGAGCTCGCCGCGCTCCCGGGGCTCATTGAGACGCTCGAGACCGAGATGGCCGCGCTCCATGCGACGATGGCCGCCCCCGACTATTTCCGCCAGGCGGGCGACCTCCTCGCCCGCGACAAAACCAAGCTTGACGACCTCCAAGCCCGGCTCGACGCCGCATTCGTCCGCTGGGGGGCGCTCGAAGAGCCGGCCTGACCAGCCGATCAGTTCGGATCCGTCCCCCGAGGGACGGACGATTGACGGTGTCGCTGTGCCACCTTGCAACGTTGGACGTAGGCATCGCCGATCTCGGCTGCCAGTCCGCTCGACCCCTGGAGCCATGTGGCGACCGCCCGCGAATCGATCGACACTTCGACGACGTCGGTCCGGGCGATGACGCGGAAATCGCTGGGACGCCCGGCGGAGGCCGTCGCATCCCCATGGAAGTCGCCGGGCCCGAGCGACGCGACCGCCACCTCCGCGCCTTCTGCATCGAGCGAGAGGAGATCCACGCTCCCTTCGGCTATCAGTCCGAACCGATCGACCGGGGCCCCACGGGCCTGGATGACCTCCCCCGCGGCGTAGGTGACGATCCGCGCCACCGAAGGGGCCGGCTGTCCGGCCGCGATCGCCGCAGCCGGCTGGCCTGGAAGGCTCTCGAGCATCGCATCGCGGACATGACGGTAGCGCGGGAAACGGTCGAGCATTTCCTCGACGGTCGGCTGCGGGGGCGAGGGGGATTCCGAAGGGCAATATTCCATCTGGATCGGGAAGGGGATCTGGAGCGATTCCCGCCGTGCCACATACCAAATCCGGGAAAGAATCGCGTCCCGCACCGGGAGGACGTCTTCCTGCCGGGCGACGGTGAAAACCATCCGGTAGCTGATCGAGAAGTCTCCGTAATTGAGCGTGTGCACCTCCGGCGCCGGATCAGTGATCACGCCAGGGGTGGTGCGGAGGATCCCGAGCATCGCTTCCTTGACGACATTCGGCGGATGATCGTAGGAGAAACCGATGTCGTAGGTGTCGGTCCGGGCCTCCGTCGGCCTCGACAGATTGCTGAACGACGTCTTGTAGAGGACGACGTTGGGGATGATCCGCATCTCGTGGAGGATCGATTCGATGTGGACGCTCCGCCAGTTGATCTCGATCACCTTGCCGGTCGTGCCGTCGGCGATGATCCAGTCACCGATGGCCAGCGGCCGCTCGAGGAGGAGCATCAATCCGGAGACGATGTTACCCAGCGGCTCCTGGAGCGCCAGGCCGATGACAATGCTCCCCAGGCCCAGGGCCGTCAGGGCTCCGCCGATCTCCTGCTGCCAGACATGCTGGTAGATGAGCGCCGCGCCGATCGAGACGAGCGTCACGCGGGCGAGATCGCGGAACAGCTTCGGGACGCGCTCCCGCATCGAAGCCTGATGGCGGCCGCCGAAGAGCGCGTCGTTGGTGAGCGTGAGAAGACAAACGAGGAGCGACACCCAAAACAGCGTCCGCACGACCCGCGAGGCGGTCTGATCGGGCGCAACCTGCCACACCTCGGTGACGAACAGCATCGCCGCAAGGGCGGGAAGCACGAGATTCCTCACCACGCGGAGCGTGGGGGCAAGCATTCCTCCACGCCGCATGGAGGAATTGAGCATCTCGGTGGCGATCAGCAGCGCCAGCGGAAAGCCGACGGCGAGGATCGCCGCGGGGAGGAGTGGCACATCCGACTTGAGGAGGGGGTCGAACAGGCTGCTCAAGCCGTTCATGCCGTCCGCGTCATTCATGGCTTCCCTCGATCCTGGAGCGTCCAGGTCTTTACCATGCCCTTGCCGCGCACCTCGACGTCAATCGGGCCCTCGAAGGTGTGGAGGTCGACGAGCCGATCGCGCACCGGCTCGGTCACAACGACAGCCTGCCCGTTCTGGGCCGCCAAACGCGACGCGATCGCTACCGTGTCGCCCCACAGGTCGTAGAGGAACTTCTGCCGCCCCACGACGCCGCCGACGACGGGCCCCGAGTTGACCCCCACCGACACGGACAGAACCGTGCCGTGGAGGCGATTGAACTCGGCGACGATGCGGCAGAGATCCCGCCCAAATTGCACCGTCCGAGCGGCGTGATCGGGCCGGGGCAACGACAGGCCGCAGACGGCCAGATAGGCCGATCCCACCGCCCGCACCTTCTCCACGCCACAGCGCTCGGTCGCCTCGTCGCAGGCAGCGATCAGGTCGCTGACGAGATCCATCGCCTGGCGTTCCGTGCCCGGGCCCGACGCGCTGTCGAGCCCGACAAACTCCGCCACGAGGACCGTGACGTCGGCAAACTGCCGAGTGGCCTTCTCGTCGCCGTCGCGCCGCTGGGCCACCGCCGCCGCCGGGAGGATGTTGAGGAGCAGCTCCTGGTTCTCCCGGGCCTTTTCCTCGAGCTCGCGGCGCTGCTCGCGGAGGCTCTCCGACATCTGGTTGAACGTCCGCGCGAGCTCCCCGAACTCGTCGCGCGAGTCGAGGTCGACGCGGACACCCACCTCACCGGCGCCGATCCGGCGGGCGGCGTCGGTGAGCTGCCGCAGCGGCCGGACGAGGAGCCACGAGGCGACCAGCGCCAGCAGCGCCGTCCCCAGTGACAGCCCGGTCGCCGCCAGGAGCGCCTGCCGGGCATACTCCCGGATCGGGGCATAGGCCTCGTCGACGTCCATCTCCGCAATCACGCCCCAGCGAATCGAATCGAGGTCGAGCGGGCCGTAGGAAGAGAGCACGGCGACGCCGCGGTAGTCGTTGATGATCGCCAAGCCCTCGCGGCCGCGGATCGCTTCCTCGGCGGCCGCAGTCCGCACCGGCAGTTGATTGATCACGTTTCCCTGCCGCTCGATCTGGTCGACGGTCGTCGACGGCAGCGACGAACGGCGCAGGGAGGCGATGAACCTCTCCCGGTCCTCGACCATGAATCGGCTCCGGCTCCGCATCATCAGATCGGAGCCGACGAGATAGCACTCGCCCGTCTTTCCCATCCCCTCCCGTTCCCACTTTTCGCGCCCCGTGGTGATGGCGACGATTCGGTCGACGGGGAACTCGAGCGCCAGAATCCCGATCATCTCCGGGCCACTGAAGATCGGCGAAAGGACAAACCCCACCGGCAACCCCTTATCGGGGACATAGGCTTCGATGTCGGCAACCCGATAAGCATCCTTGTCACGCGCGCGGGCGAGCGCTTCGGCAGCCCGGGCGAGATTCGTCCCGGCGTACGGCCCGGTCTTCAGATTCGTGGCGTAGTCGGCGCGCTTTCTCAGCGAATAGACGATCTCGAGGGTGTCGTCATCGATGAGGAGAATGTCCTCGTAGCCGAACAGCGACGCCGCCCGGTCCATCCGATCGCGGACGGCCTGGTGGACGATTCCGTATTCCGAATCGTCGCTGCTCTCGAGGGACGGGGCACGGCCCCCACCGGCCTCGGCACGAGCCTGCTCGGGGAGAAGGTAGTGGTATTGGAGGTAGCGCTGACGAGGGTCGGCCGGCAGATACTGCTCCAGCATCGGCGCGCCGCCGATATGGCTCTTGAGCTCGGGGATGAACTCCTCGGCGTACCAAGCCCGCAGCGCCTCCTCTTGCTCGGGCTCGAGGGAGGCGCTTTCCAAGCCGGCAAAGCCGCGGCGGAAGCCCGCCATCCCGTCGGTCGCCATCCGCCCGTCGGAGATCGAGAGGACCTGATCGCGGAGCCCCTTGAGCATGTCCACCAGCGCCGTCGTCTTCGAATGCCGGACGCTCTGCAACTGCTGCTGGACCGCGTGCGTGATCGTGTCGCGGGCCGACCGGTAGCCGATCCAACCGATCGCCAGGATCGATCCGAGGCTGACGGCGAGCAGGAGCACGATCAGCCGCGACTGGACGGCCAGCCGTTCGAGGCCGAGCATGCGGAGCTCCGGGGAAAGCAGGGGAGGGGCGAGAAGAAAGGAGAGGCGCTCTCGGTCGACGATACCCTCTCCCCCCCACGACGGCAAACCGGTTCAATCCCACGGAATCGGCGGCCGGGAGACTCCCGATTCGGCCCGCCGCCAGAGGCCGGCACGGAGGCCCTGCCACGATGATTTTCAGGGGAGGATGCGCATCCCCACGGCCGTGTTGACGTCGAGCATGCTGCGGCGATAACGCACGAGTGCCTCGCGGTGGCTCTGCGAGACGGCCGCCGCCTCTTCGAGGTGCTCATGGAAATCGTCAATCGAGCTCTCCCCCGCCTCGAAGTCCGCCTGGGCCTCGCGGAGCCGCGCATCCGCCTGGGGGAGGAGGACCGCCTCGATCCGTTCCAAAGCGCGCTTGGCGTAGTGGTATTCCCGGTCCGCCAGCCTCACCTCCGAGGCCACGCGTCGCTCCATCGATTCCAGCTCCGTGCGCGTCTGGGTGACGTTGCTCTGGGCGCGGGCGATGTTTCCCTGATTGCGATTGAAGACCGGCAGGGAGAAGGTCAGCCCCACCGCCCAAGACTGCGAGTCGGGCCTGTTGACGGGGCCATTGTCCTGGACCGTGATCGGGTCGTAGAAAAGATAGACATCGTCGATGCGGTTGGCCCGCTGGAGATTGACCTCCGCCCGGGCTCGGTCGATGCCGAGCCGAACGGCGCGGACGTCGGGGCGACATCCGCTCGCCAGCCGCACCATCTCGTCGAGCGGCGGGGGCTCCGGGGCGATCGGTCGCAGCCCGCCGCGGGGGACAAGATCGACCGTCTGCCCCGGCGGCACGCCGAGCAGCAAGCCGAGCGTCTCCTGGGCATCCTCGAAGGCTTCCGCCGCATCGAGCCCCGTAAGCTTCGCCTTCTCGAGCGCGAAGCCAAGCTCCCGGATCAGCTCGGCGGCCTTGCGGCGACCGGCCACGTCGGAGGCCGGCAGCGCTGCCGCTTCGCGGGTCTCCTCTTCGAGAAGCGTTTCGGCCCGGCGCACCGCGGCCTCGGAGGCAAGCCGATCGATCCGCGTCGATTGGAGGTTGACGAAGGCCTTGTTGACGTTGTCGATCTGGCGACGGACGACATCCTGGAATTGCGCCTCCAGCGCCGTCTTCGCCATCCGGGCCACGACCGTCCGCGCCTGCCGCTTCCGCGAGACGTCGAGCGGATAGGTGATGTTGAGATCGTACTGCGTCGGCCCGCCCGGCGTGGCGTCGGTGAACGAGCCGTAGGGGATGAACTGGCTGTCGAGGTAGATCAGCGGATTGGTGCGCAACCCGGCGGTGAGGATATCGGCTTCGGCCTGGGTGAGCTCGTGGCGGAGAGCGCGGATGTCGATGTTGTCGGCCATCATCCGCTCGATGGCGACATCGAGCGTGAGGCCGTTCGCCGGTCCCTCGTCGTCGGCGAGTCGCCGGTCGAGCTCACCGGTGCCGATCGCCAGGCCCCGTGCCGGCGTCGCCGGTGCGGGGAGCGGCTCCGGAAGCTGCATGCCGCGGGCTGTCTGGATCCCGACGGGGCCCGAGCCGCTCTTCCCCTGCCCGGGCAATCTTCCCGCCCGGCGTCTGCCACCGATGATGCCGACTTCCGCGTTCTCAAGGCCCCCGGCGTCAAACGCCCCGGGGCCGGGGCCGACGGACGGCGTATTCCCCCCCGGGATCGGCCCGAGGTCGGGAAACTCGATGATCCTGCCGCGGGAGGGATCGTTGGGATCCCCTTGCCAGGCATGCGCCGGCACGCCGCCACACCAGCGGAGGATGACACCGATCAGGAGCAGAAGCGCGGCTCGGCGCCGCGTGCAGCGTGGCACGGCGGGGCTTCCCGTCGGGCGTCCTGGGCCTGCCCCGTCCAACGCGCATGGAGGACGGTCGAGCAGCCAGATCGCGCCGACAGCCCTTCAATCGTCAGGCAAACTGTGACGGCTGGAGATTTCCGGTTAGGAAAGGGCTGACGCGCCCCGGCCAGTCGCCCCCTCCTCCGCATCCCCCCCGAACCGCCATGCTTTCACGGCGCCGGCGGACGCTTGGCGATCATCTCCCGCGCTTTCCTGGAGACCCGGGCGGCCAGCGCTCCCTCCTCGGCAGAGTGCATCTCCGAGTCGATGCCGTCGAGCACATCGAGCGCCTGCTGCGGCCGGTCGAGCCGGCCGGCCAGGATCGTTGCCAACCGGATCCGCATGGCGTCGGTGCCGAAGGGGTATTGGCCGATCGCTTCCTCCATCACGGCCGCGGCATCGGCCCACACCTTCGCGGCGTCGAGCCCCTCCGCAAGCCGAAAGAGCTCGTCGCGCTCCAGCGGGAAGGCGCCGTCTGCCCCGGCATTCGATCGCCTCACCTCCTGGGCCCCGGTGGCGTCGCCGGCGGCGAGGAGCCGGCGAAACTCCTCCCGCTTGCCCGCGCGCGTCTGATCGTCGCGCTCGCGTCGCCTGCCGACCTCCTGGACAAACTCGCGGCGCTGCTCGAGCTCGCTTGAATAACTCGGGCGGCCGTTGCGGCAGATCGTGAACGCGTCCCACCCCTCGCAGTCGACGGCGCCGGCCTTGAGAAGGAGGATCGCCAGGGGCGCTCCAAGCGCCGCGCCCATCAGATGGAGCAGGCCCGTCAACGACCCGGAGAACAGCTGGAGCAGATTGAGACCGACATACAGCGCGGCCCACAGGCCGATCGCCACGTCGAAACTCCCGGTGCGGATCATCCACCCCAGCCCGGCAAAATAGCCACAGGTGATTTCGTTGGCGGGCGCCCAGATCGCCGCCATCGCCATGATCCCGAAGATCGCCGACGAGGCGCCACCAGATCGCACATTCACTCCATGGAGGCCGAGCGTGAGGATCTGCTCGACCATCGACTGCCCCACTCCGACACCGAGGTAACAGGCGAGAAAGCGCCACCAACCGATCTTCCCTTCCACAACCAAGCCGAACACCCAGAGAAAGATCATGTTTCCGGCGAGGTGGAGAACATCGCCATGGACGAAGTTGCTCGAGAGCCACTGGAACGGATGGAGGCCGTTCCCCCACGCCAACCAAAGATGGGTATTCCGCTCAGTCGGCCCGCCCCCGACGGCGAGGAACACGAGGATATTCGCGACGATCAGGCTGATCGTGGCGATCGGCCGGTGGTAGATCGGCGCGTCGGTCGCGTAGGGAAAAAAAACGAACATGCCCCCTCCGGCGCAGTGGCGACCCCGCCCTCTTGATCGATCCCCCGGCATGGTAAGGAGAACGCGCAGAAACCGCCACGATCTGGCCGATCGACTCGCCGGCCCTTGTTCGCCGGCACCGCCAGGGAAACAGAGATTTTACCCGGCTCACCGCCCGGTTTCCGGTGTGTCCGGCCCGGGGCTCGGTCGGTAGGCTTAGACGACCTTTCTGCTGTCGGCCCCGGAGACTTTTTCCCATGCCCCGCCTGCTCGCCCCACTCGGAGCGGTGATCGTGACGACGATCGCCCTCGCCCTCCCCGCCGCCGCCCAAACCGACGCCGAACCGCCCCGGAAGGGGATCGGCAACCTGCTCGGCAAGGCCGCCGACCGACTGAAGGAAGAGGCGATGAAGCGCTTCGACAAAAATGGCGACGGCCGGCTCGACGACGAAGAGCGCGCGGAGGCTCTTCGTGAGATGAAGAAGAAGGGGGGAGAGATCCAGGGGCAGCTGCGGCAGTTCATGCTCCGACGCTACGACGCCGATGGCAACGGCGCGCTCGACCCGGCCGAGCGGAAGACCGCCTGCGACGAGACGATGAAGCAGCTCGAGGAGAACGGCCCGCTGGTGAAGAACACCGTCCTCGGGTTTGTCCACAAACGTTTCGATGCCAACGGCGACGGCACCCTCGACAAGGACGAGCTGGGGGTCGCTCGCGACGAGCTCACGAAGCGGATCATCGAGGGGATCCCGATGGGCGACGTCCCGACCAAGCCGATCGATCCGGTCGCCCGCAGGAAGCAGGCAGAGGAGAAACGGAAAGCGGAGATGCTCGATCGCTTCGATGCCGACGGCAGCGGCACACTCGACGAGCAGGAGCGCGAGGCCGCCAAGAGCGAGCTCAAGAAGCGCTACGAAGAGCTCGATGCCGCGGCAGCAGCCGACGCGCCGGCCAAGCCCGCCGCCGATCCGGCCCCACGCTGACGCATACACGGCTTCCCCGCTGCTGACCGTCGTCAGCGGCCCCCACCCTCTCCACCCGTTTCCCCACGCCACCCGATTCACCATGCCCCGTCTCCTCGACCCCTACCGACTCCACGACCTCGAGCTTGCCAACCGCGTCGTCATGGCGCCCCTGACACGGGCCCGCTCGGGACCGGAACGGATCCCCAACGAGCTGATGCGAAAGTATTACGTGCAGCGGGCCTCGGCAGGCTTGATCGTGTCGGAAGCGACGACGATCTCGCCGCAGGCCAACGGCTGGGTGGAATCCCCCGGGATCTACACAGGCGCCATGGAGGCGGGCTGGCGGCGGATCGTCGACAGTCTCCATGCCGCCGGCGGAAAGATCTTCCTCCAGCTCTGGCACATGGGGCGGGCGTCGCACAGCGATTACCACGGCGGCCAACCCGCCGTCGCCCCCTCGGGCGTAGCCATCAATGGCGACGGGATCTATACGCCGCGGGGAAAGAAGCCGTACGAGACGCCGCGGAGCCTCACCACCGAAGAGGTCAAGGCGACGATTGAAGACTACCGGCTTGCCGCCCGGCGCGCCCGCGCGGCGGGCTTCGACGGCGTCGAGGTCCATGCCGCCAACGGCTATCTGATTGACCAGTTCCTCCAGGCACGCACCAACCAGCGCACCGACGCCTACGGCGGCAGCCTCGATGCCCGCTGTCGATTCCTCGACGAGGTGGTCGAAGCGGTGGCGGCGGAGTGGCCGGCCTATCGTGTCGGCGTCAGGCTCTCCCCCAACGGCCAATTCAACGACATGGGCTCGCCCGATTACCGCGAGCAGTTCCTCCGCGCCGCCGAGCTTCTCGATCGCCACGCCCTCTCCTATCTCCATGTCGTCGACGGCCTCGCCTTCGGCTTCCACTCGCTCGGCACTCCGATGACTCTTCGTGAGTTTCGCGCCGTCTTCCACGGCCCACTCGTCGCCGCCTGTGGCTACACCCTCGAAGCGGCCGAGGCGGCGATCGACTCCGGCGCGGCCGACCTCGTCGCCTTCGGCCGCCCCTACTTGGCCAATCCCGATCTCGTTGAACGCTTCCGCCACGGCTGGCCCCTCGCCGATCTCCCCGACATGTCACTTTGGTGGACCCCCGCCGGCGCCCGCGGCTACACCGATTTCCCCCGCCACGCGGCAGCGGCTGGCTGATGGGAGCGGGAGAGCGGATACCCGATTCCCCTCGTCACTCGGGCCGGCTGATGCTGTCGGGGGTTGCCCCCATCTCGGCAAGGAACCGGGCCGCCCAGGGGAGTCGCC
>JBBAVV010000004.1:6826-76981 GCA_040397545.1 Pirellulales bacterium | reverse complement strand
GAACGCCCGTGGCAAACCCTGACCTTCGGCCTGTTGGCGATGCCCGCCTTCTGGAACAGGAGCATGAACGCCTTCCGGCATTCGGCGTCCAGATCGGGATGGGCGCCCCCTTCGACACACAGCCACTGTTTCTTTCTCGTCACCACCGGTTTCCCCCGAAATGCCCCGATGTCCACAGCTCCCCGAGGGAACCAAACTCACGCCATCGGTCGATATCCGCCTGGTCGAGACGACGAACCCCGGTTGTGGCCTCGTCTTTCTCGGCGATCACCACACTGTCGGCATGGTTGGTCATCGCGTCGACGAGTTGGGTTGAATGGGTCGTGACGACCACTTGGAATCTTGCACTGGCATCGACGAGGAGATCACGCAGTGTCGGTAAGACATCCGGATGGAGCCCGAGCTCCGGCTCTTCGATGACGACAAGACGGACCGGACCAGGATCGATGAGAATCGCCGCCAGACAGAGGAACCGCAGCGTGCCATCAGACAAGCGTCGGGCCGGCACACTCCGATCCCTCTCCATCAGGTAAAGCTGGAGTTGGCCCCCTTCGGGCACTATCTCGATGTCATCGAAGCCCGGGGCGATCTCACCGAGCAACTCGATCAAGTGACGCTTCTTCACGGCGTCGCGCTTCAGGACGGCGAGGCGCGAGGGGAGATTCGAGAAATCCTCGAGCAATCGATCGTTCCTGACATCAGCCCCGCACGCCCTGCGAATCGGTGACATCGGCCCGAAACTCCACGATCGGTAGATGGCAATTTCCTTGAGCCGGTCCCCGACTCGTGCCACCTCTGGAAACGACTCGGGATCCCGCCGCTGCGACAGGATCGACTGCGTCGGATCGATGTCAGCAACTTTCAGAAACCGCCGGCTCGACTCCTCGACATGATTGAGCATCGGCCGGCCCTGCTCGTAGCCGAAATAGAAGTAGGGTTTCTGGCTCCCCGGGTCGGGTGCCGTTCTCTCGATTCGCTCGTCAAGGACGACGAACGAATGCCCTTCGCTGCCGAAGCTCATCCGGTAGCGGACCGCCGATCGCGTGATCTGATCCGCACCGAACACGATGTCGATCGATGCGGACGCAGCCCGCCGGGTCGTGCCACTCTGCCAAAGCCACTCGTCCACACCTCCCCCCTCCCGAATCGGCACCGGAAGATTCCCTGGGACGGCATGGAGAACGGCAAATGCCTCGACGAGATTCGATTTGCCACTGCCATTGGGGCCGATGATGACATTCAACGGCCGAAGAAGCAGTTCGTGGGCCCCCGGCCCAAACGACAAGAAGTCGGTCAGCGTGATTTTGTCGAGCATTCCCTGGTCTCCTTGCCCCGTCCCTGACACGAAACACCAACGAATCAGCCTGAATCGCGGAGTCTACCGGGCACGCTCACCGGCCCACAAACGGTGTCCGTTTAGTCCCTGGTATGATTCCAGGAAGACAGCGGTCCCGTGGGCAGCGTTGTTTTCGGGGGTCACGATGGTGCCAAACGGCGGCCGGCCTTTTCTCATTTCCGTGATGCTTTTGGCCTCGTTGCCATCGGCGGAGAGATCGGCTTGCGCCGATGCCAGCCCGACCTGGGAAGATGATGTCCGGCCGATTCTGAAGGCCCATTGCACCCACTGCCACGGCGAAGAAGATCCGGTGGAGGGGGGCGTCGATCTGCGGCTCCGCCGGTTTCTCGATCGTGACGCGGAAGGCCATGGGGCGCTCCTCGTGCCGGGGGATCCGAGCGCCGGCGAACTTCTGCGGGTGATCCGTTCCGGGGAGATGCCGAAGGCTGGGAAGAAGGTGTCGGCAGACGAGCTCGCCACGATCGAGCGCTGGGTCGCCGCCGGCGCGCGTTCCGTCGAGCCGGAACCGGAATCGATTCCGCTGGGGCCCTATCTGGCGGCCGGCGATCGGGCGTGGTGGTCGTTCCAGCCGATCGTCAAGCCAGCCGTGCCGGCGACGGCCGACGCGGCAGCCGGGCGCACCCCGATCGATGCCTTCATCCTCGCGGCGCTCGGCGCCAAAGGGCTCACGCTCGCGCCGGAAGCCGACCGGCCTACGCTCCTCCGCCGCGTCACGCTCGATCTCACCGGGCTCCTCCCAACCCCGGAGGAGGTGGCTGCCTTCGTCGCCGACACTTCGGGCGACGCTTACGAGAAGGTCGTGGAACGGTTGCTCGCAAGCCCCGCTTACGGCGAGCGGCAGGCGCGGGCCTGGCTCGATATCGCCGGCTATTCCGACTCCAACGGCTTCTCCGAGGTCGATTCGCTCCGGCCGCATGCCTGGCGCTACCGCGACTGGGTGGTGAAGAGTTTTCAGGACGACCTTCCCTGGGATCGCTTCATCCAGGAGCAGCTCGCCGGCGACGAGCTCGCCGCAGCGACCCAGGAGTCGACCAGCGACGCCGTCAACGATCCCCTCCGCCGCGATCAGCTCATCGCCACGGCGTTTCTGCGTCTCGCCCCCGACGGCACCGGCGATCCCGTCCCCGACCAGAACCTCGCCCGCAACCAGGTGATCGCGGAACAGATCAAGGTGACGACGTCGGCCCTCCTCGGGCTCACCGTCGCTTGCGCCCAGTGCCACGACCATCGCTACGACCCGGTCTCGCAGGCCGACTACTACCGGCTCCGCGCGATCTTCGACCCGGTCTACGACTGGGAGCAGTGGCGTCCCCCGGGAGCGCGCCTCTATTCGCTTTACAAGCCGGAGGAACGGGCCGCCGCGGCTGCGATCGAGGCCGAGGCCGCCACGATCGACGCTGCGGCCGACGCCATGCGGAAGGCCTTCCTCGACGAGATCTTCGAGACGGAAATCGTCAAGCTCCCGGAAGAGGTGCGCGATGCCTACCGCACGGCCCGGGCCACGCCCGAGGGAGAGCGGACGGAGGAACACAAGGCGCTGATCCGCACGTATCCAGCGGCACTGGCCACCTACTCCCTCGATCTCTACGACGCGGCGAAGGAAAAACAAGTCAACGACAAGCGAGCGGAAGGGACGGCGCTGCGGGGAACGAAGCCGGCCGAAGGCTTCGTGATGGCGGCGGTGGAAGTGCAGGGACGCGTCCCCGAAACGAAGCTCTTCCACCGTGGCGACCACGAGCAGCCGAAGCAGACGGTTTCGCCGGGGGAGCTTTCGGTCCTGGCGCTGCCGGGGCCACCGGGCGAAGGGATCGAGCCGCTCGCTCCCGCGGAGACCCAGGCAGGGTCGAGCGGCCGGCGCCTCGCGTACGCGCGCTGGCTGACGGGGGGCCGCCATCCGCTCGTCGCCCGGGTGCTCGTCAATCGCTTCTGGCTGGGGCATTTCGGCCGGGGGCTGGTCGCCACGCCGGGAGACTTCGGCCGGCTCGGCGAGCGCCCCAGCCATCCGGAGCTTCTCGACTGGCTCGCCGCCACCTTCATGGAAGGGGGCTGGAAGCTGAAGCCCCTCCACCGGCTGATCGTGACCAGCGCCGTCTACCGGCAAGGGAGCACGAGTGAGGCCGCGCGGGCGATCGATCCCGACAACCGGCTCCTCGCCCGCTTTTCCCCGCGCCGGCTCGACGCCGAGAGCTTCCGCGATGCCGTCCTCGGCGCTTCAGGCCAACTCGTGAACGTCGGCGGGGGCGTGCCGGTGGGGATCGCCAAGGATCCGGTTGGCCGGATCGTCGTCGGCCGCGAGGAGAAGGATGCCAACGGCGACGTCGTCCGCGTGGTGAGCCTGGGGCCGGACGACTTCCGCCGCTCGCTCTACCTCCAATCCCGGCGCACCGAACCGATCACCGTCCTCGAGACCTTCGACCAACCGGAGATGAAGCCCAACTGCGAGCTGCGGCGGACGACGACGGTCGCCCCGCAGGCGCTGCTGATGCTCAACGACACGTTCGTCCTCTCAAGCGCCCGGGCGCTGGCCGAACGCGTCCGCCGTGAGGCCCCCGGCGACGTCCGGGCCCAGGTGGAGCGGGCCTGGCGACTCCTCTTCAGCCGCGCCCCCTCCGAGCCCGAGCTCGAGGAAGCGCTCTCCCATCTCGCCGAGCAAGGGGAGGATTTCCGGGTGCGCCTCGCCGCCGTCCCCCCGCCGCCGGCCAAGGAAGGGGAGGCGGCCAGTGCTCCTCCCGACCCGCAGCTCGAGGCGCTTGCGAGTCTCTGCCAGGTGCTCCTGGCGTCGAACCGTTTCCTGACCTGCGACTGACAGGAGCCCGCATCGCATGAACCGCCCCACCCAACCACTCTGCTCCCGTCGTCATTTCCTCCATGCCGGTGGCTTCTCGCTGGCCGGTCTGGGGCTGGCGACCCTGCTGGAGCGTGATGGCCTCCTCGCAGCACCGGTCAAGCCGCTCACGGCCGCGGAGGACCACTTCGATCTCCTCCCGAAGGCGCCGCCGCGGCCCGCGCATGCCACGGCGATGATCTCGCTGTTCATGATGGGGGGGCCGTCGCAGATGGACCTCTTCGACCCCAAGCCGATGCTCGCCAAGTACGACGGCCAGACGTTTCCGGGGGAGATCAAGTACGACAATCTCGCCCAAGCCTCGGCGAAGGTCCTCGGGCCGGGATGGCGCTTCGCCCCGCGGGGGACGTGCGGCATGGAGCTCTCGGACCTCCTTCCTCATCTGGCCGGGGTGTGCGACGACATCACCCTCATCCGCTCGATGCACTCGGGCGTCAACAACCATGGCCAGGCACTTTACGCGCTCAACGCCGGGAGGATCAGCGCCGGCCGCCCCACCCTCGGCGCCTGGCTCTGCTATGGCTTGGGGAGCGAGACGGACAATCTCCCCGCCTACATGGTGCTCGCCCATCCCGGCGGCCTGCCGACCTTTCAGGGGGAGCACTACACGAATGGCTGGCTGCCGAGCTTGTATCAGGGGACGCTCGTCCGCCCTGGCGAGCCGCGGATGCTGAACCTCGACCCCGCGCCCCTCCTTCGCGGCTCTCCGCAGCGGCGGCAGCTGGCCCTCCTCGAAAAGCTCAACGACGAGCATGCCCGCGAGCATCCCGGCGAGCACGACCTCCAGGCCCGGATCGCCAGCTACGCCCTCGCCGCCCGGATGCAGACGGCCGCCAAGGAAGCGCTCGACATCTCCACCGAGCCGCCCCATGTCCGCGCCCTCTACGGCATCGACACCCCGGCCACGGCCGACTACGCCGCGCGCTGCCTCATCGCTCGCCGGCTCATCGAGCGCGGTGTCCGCTATGTCCAGGTGCTGAATGCCGGGCAGTCGTGGGACCATCACGGCGGCATCAAGAGCGCCCTCCCGGCCAGCTGCCTCGCCGTCGACCAGCCCTCGGCGGCGCTCGTGGCCGATCTCAAGCAGCGCGGCCTTCTCGATTCGACGGTGGTCCACTGGGGGGGCGAAATGGGGCGACTGCCGGTCCTCCAGAACGACGGCGGCCCGGAAAAGTGGGGCCGCGACCACAATACCTACGGCTTCGCGCAGTGGGTGGCCGGTGGGGGCTTCAAGGGGGGCTACACGTACGGCGAGACCGACGAGTGGAGCCATAAGGCAGTCAAGGATGTCGTCCATCATTACGACTGGCACGCCACGCTCCTCGACCGCTTCGGCTTCGATCACAAGCAGCTCGTCTACAAGCGCGACGGGCTCGCTGCCTCCCTGACCGACGGCCAGGACGCCCGGATCGTGACCGACATCCTCGCCTGACCCGCCTCGGGCCGATCCATCAGGAGCCACACCGCGTGACCATGCCATCTACCGACTCCTGGCGCGTCTCGCCGATCCTCGGCGTGGCGAACGTTCGCCGCAGTGCCGAATACTGGCGCGACGTCCTCGGCTTCTCCCTTGATCCCGACGACGGCATCTTCGCGCCGATGCCGACCGAGCCGGAGGGGGTGTATGGAATCGTGAAGCGGGGAGGGGTGTGGGTCCATTTCCAGGTTCGGCGCGGCGCGCCGCCGCCCCGCGGCGATCGGCCGCCCCACGAGCGTGATCTCTATCTCTACGTGAACCGGATCGACGAGCTCTACGCCGACCTTGTCGCCCGGGGGGCAAAGATCGTGCAGCCGCCCACCGTGGCTCGCTATGGCATCCTCGAGCTGGTCGTCGAGGATCCCGACGGCCACCGGATCGCCTTCGGCGCCATCCTTCCTGAGTCATGACCGGGCGTCGAATCGCCCCCGGCCGATCGGAGAGGCGGCGATCCTGCTATGATCTGGCCCCCATCCAAAGGAGCCACCCGTGACCGACGACGCCGATTCCCAGAACCATCTCGACGCCCCGCCGATGTCCCAAGAGGATCCGGGGGCGGTCGAGCTCGTCCGCTTCTGGGTCACCCCCGACATGGCCACGCAGGTCAGCCTGCGGACCGCCTTCGACGACCCCAATGCCTGGGGGATCCTCCTCGTCGATCTCGCCAACCATGTCGCTGATGCCTACGCCCGCGAGGGGGAGGATCGTGACCGGGTGCTCGCCCGGATCAAGGACGCCTTCGACGAAGAGTGGGACAACCCCACCGATCTCGATCCTGACACGGACGAAGCCGACGAAGCCGACGAAGCTTGAGACGCCTAACGGAGCTGAAAGCGGTTTTTTGTAGAGCGCACCGCAGCGTGCCCAAGATCTCCTGGTTTGACGCACCTTTCGATGGAGAAAATCGACTAAAAAAAAAGTTGCCATCCTCCGGATTTTTGGTGGATCGGGTTCCGGCAATACCTATGCTGAAAGGGGGGTCGACGGCGCTCGGGCGTCTTCACTGCTCCCTTTCAGAAGGAGACTCGCCATGGCCCGTCGCCGCCAGTCGCGTCGCACACGCCCCGGGCCCCTCGCCTTGGAATCGCTTGAGCTGCGGTTGCCGCTGACCGCATCGGCGGTCGGCCTCGATCCCCTCGACGGCACGCTCTCGATTCGCTGCAACGACTCCGACTCCGCCGTGACGCTCCGCGTCGTCACCGTCGGCTCGGGCGTGGCGGCCTTCCAACGATTGTCCGTGGTTGAGGGGGGCCGCTCCCTGGGAACCTGGCCGCTCGCGGCCGTGTCGCGGATCACGTTCACGGGGGGCATCCGCAATGACCGCTTCGACGGCTCGGCCCTCGCCAAGCCGATGGCGCTTCTCGGTAACGACGGGATCGACACCCTCGTCGGCGGCCGCGGACGGAACACCATCGATGGCGGCAACGGCGCCGACATTCTCCGCGCCGTCGGCCCATCCACCTTTTACGGGCAGGACGGCAACGACCGAATCACCGCCGGCGGCGGCGACGACACGATCGAAGGGAACGGCGGCAACGATGTCATCGATGCCGGCGGGGGCAACGACGAGATCTACGGCGGGGCGGGCAACGACACGATCTCGGCCGGGGCCGGCAACGACCGGGTGTGGGGAGACGACGGCAACGACGGGATCCTCGGCGGCGATGGCAACGACACCCTCGACGGCGGCGCCGGCATCGACGGGATCAGTGGCAATGCCGGACTCGACACGATCCGCGGCGGGGTGGACGCCGACCTGATCAGCGGCGGCGCCGATGCCGACACGATCTGGGGCGACGCCGGCAACGACACGCTCGCCGGAGATGACGGCGATGACACGATATCCGGCGGCACCGGCCTCGACACGATCCGCGGCTTCGCCGGACGCGACACCCTCGACGGTGGCGACGACGCCGACACGATCCTCGGCGGCGACGGCAACGACTCGATTGCCGGCGGCTCCGGCAACGACCGGATCTGGGGCGGGGACGGCCTCGACACCCTCGACGGCCAGGATGGCGACGACACGATCCTCGGAGGGGCCTTCGCTGACGCGATCCGCGGGGGACGTGGCGACGACACCCTCGATGGCGAAGCCGGTGAGGATCGAATCTTCGGCGGCTCCGGCTACGACACGCTCCGCGGCGGCCCGGGGCGCGATCTCCTCAACGGCGGCGATCACCTCGACAACCTCGACGGCGGAGAGGGGGATGACTGGCTCGTTGCCATCGACGACCTCTCACTCGACAGGCTCACCGGGGGCGCCGGCAAGGATGCGTTCTGGCGCGATCGCGGGGAGATCTCCTCCGACATCGTCACGGATCTCTCCGCCGTCGACGCCGACAACGGCGTCTGGTCGTTCGCCAATCCCGGTGCCGACCGAACGCTCGACGGCGACGCGATCGCCGGGCCGGCCTTCACCGCGGGGCTCGCCACCGCCTCCTTCGCCGGCTCCCCCCTCTTCTCGTCGTTTGGACCCCGTGGCACCGACATCAACCAGGGGTTGGTGAGTGACTGCAAGGTCGTGGCTGGGCTCGCCGCCCTGACGCGCGATACGGCTGCCGACAACGGCTGGGCCGTCCGCCGGTCGATCGTCGACTTCGGCGACGGCACCTACGGAGTCCACCTCGGCGCGAACTTCTACCGCGTCGACGCCGTGCTGCCCCTCGCTGCGGGCTCGACAGCTCCCAACTACGCCAATCTCGGCGCCGAGAACTCGATCTGGGTGAGCATCGCCGAGAAGGCGATCGCCCTCGCCGATCAGCGTACCCCCGGCTCCCCCAACTACGCCGATCTGGCGAGTACGGGGGCAGACGAAGTGTTCGCCTTCTTCGGAAGCGCTTCGACCGGCGTTCCGGTCATCCGCACGAGCTACGCCAGCGCCGCCGCGCTCGGGTCGGACATCGTCCGACGGTTTCGCGCCGCCGCGCCGCAGTACCTCACCGTTACGCTGAGCGACTCCTCCACCGGCAGCCTCGGGCAGAAGTTCGTCGTCGGCCACGCCTACACCGTCTGGGCCCTCAACTTCAACGGCGCCGGAGACCTCGCGTCGGTCGTGCTCCGCAATCCGTGGGGTGTCGACACGGGCAACTTCCCAGTCAGCTATCGCGACGCCAATCCGAACGACGGCCTGGTGACGATCACCGTCGCGGAGCTCTCGTCCTCGTGGGGCCGGCTCAATTGGGCCACACGGGTCTCCTGACAATCCCCCGGCACCTCTGCCAGGAAAGCATCACTCCGCCGCGAGGTCGAGAAAGACGATGTGCGAGGGATTGCCGACGGCGGCGTAGTGGCCGGTGAACTCGAGCGCCCCCGAGGCCTTGTCGACGGCGAAGATCGCCACGTTGTCGTCGCGCTGGTTACAACAGGCGAGGAAGCGCCCGTCGGGGGAAAACGTGAAGCTCCGCGGATAATTGCCGCGCGTCCACTCCTCGCCGACATACTCGAGCAAGCCGTCAGACTTCACGTTGAAAATGCCGATGCTGTCGTGGAGCCTGTTGCCGCAATAGACGTGCCGGCCGTCGGGGCTCGTGAGGATCTCCGAGCAGAAGTTGCTCCCCTGGAAGCCGGGGGGAAGTGTGGAGAGCGTCTGCCGGGGCGTGAGCGTGCCAGTGGCGGCGTCCCAGTCGAGCGTCACCACCGTCGAGCCCTCCTCCTGGATCGAATAGAGGCGGCGAGCGTCGGGTGAGAAGTGGAAATGCCGCGGGCCATCGCCGGCAGGAAAAGCCACGGCGTGAGGGACGTTGGCGACGAGCTTTCCCTGCAACGCATCGAAGTTCCACACGAAGATCCGATCGAGCCCCAGATCGACATGGAGCACATGCCGGCCGTCGGGGGTAGGGAGGATCTGGTGGGCATGGGTGCGGTCGTGGCCGCTGAAGGCGAAGCTCCCCGGGGGGGCGTTTTGAGCTTTGGTCGGGCCGATCTCGCCGGCATCCTCCTTGACGTCGCTGGCCGCGCCCAGGCTCCCGTCGGCGCGGATCGGGAGCACCGCCACCGAGCCGCCGAAATAGTTGGCGACGAACAGGTGCTTGCCATTGGGATGGAGACTCACATACGTCGGCCCGGCGCCCCCTGACGACACCGTATTGAGCAGTTCGAGCGCGCCGGTGGTGCGATCAATGGCGAAGGCGGTTACGGTCCCATGCTTGTCGGCGCCGACCCGGTCGGTCTCGTTGGCCGAGTAGAGGCGCGTGCCGTTGGCATTGACGACGAGGCAGCTCGGGCTCGTCCCCAGGTCATAAACCCCTGCCTCCATCCAGGCACCACTCGTGCGATCGACGCGAAAGAGGTGGATCCCGCGGCCGTTCCCCGGGGGGAGATCGACCTGCGTGGGAAGCGTGTCTTTCAGCGGCGACGAGAAGGTGCCGACATAGGCCAGGAGGGGCGCGTCGGCCGCTGCAGCGAGCGCGCGGGTCGCGGCGGCGTGAGCCGCGACCACCGCCAACCCAGAGGCTCCGAGAAACCTGCGCCGCGGGAGGGAATGGGATTGGCGTGCGGGGGAACGCATGAGGGCCTCACTGGATCGAGAAGGGGCCGAACGCCCGCCGGGGCGGGGCAGGGGAAGTCTACCCTTGCCACCCGGCTGACGGGGTCAGGTGCCGAGGGCGATTCCGGCCCGGCCTTTCCTCCGTAAACTCCAAGGGGGCAATTGTTTGCGGCGAGTGCACCGGCCGATTCTCGACGTCGGCCACGGGCGGCTGCGCGGGGAGCGAACTAGGATAGAAGAAGCCCCCGGGATGGACGGGGAACCCGGGAGGCGCCGGCTGCCTCACCGACCTCGGAGCTCTTCATCCGCCATGCGTTGCCTCCGTGTCGTCGCCACGTGCCTGTTTTTCCTTTCCTGCATCGCTCAAGCATGCTCCGCGAAGGAACCGGCGCCCGACTTCGAGCGGGAGATCCAGCCGATCCTCGCCGAGCACTGTTCGACTTGCCATGGCGCTGACGGCGCGTCGCGCCAGGCCGGCCTCCGCCTCGACACGCGCGACGGGGCCCTCGCCGGGGGCGATTCCGGGCCGACTGCGATTCTGCCCGGAAAAGGGGCCGAGAGCCTCATCGTCCACCGGATCCGCTCGACCGATCCCGCCAGCGTCATGCCGCCGCCGGAGACCCAAAAGCCACTCACCGCTGCCCACAAGGCACTGCTGGAGCGGTGGATCGATGCCGGCGCCCCGTACGCCCCCCACTGGGCGTTTGTGAGCCCGAAGCAGGCACCGGTCCCCGAGTTGTCGCCGCCGGCCTCCCACCCGATCGATGCCTTCGTCCGGGCCAAACTTCCGGCGGTCGGCCTCGAGCCGTCGCCCCCGGCCGAGGCAACGATCCTCTGCCGGCGCCTGTGGCTCGACCTCGTCGGGCTGCCGCCCTCGGCTGAAGACGTGGCCGCATATCTGCGCGACGGCCACGACGCCACGGTGGAAAAACTCCTCGAAAGTGAGCGCTACGGCGAGAAGTGGGCGCGCCACTGGCTCGATCTGGCGCGCTACTCCGACACCAACGGCTACGAGAAGGATTCGCCGCGCGAGCAGTGGGTGTGGCGGGATTGGGTGATCGGGGCACTCAACCGCGATCTCCCCTACGATCGCTTCGTGATCGAGCAGGTGGCCGGCGACTTGCTCCCGAATGCCACGCAGGACCAGATCGTGGCCACCGGTTATTTGCGCAACAGCATGCTCAACGAGGAGGGGGCGATCATTCCGGAGGAGTTCCGGATGGTCGAGATGTTCGATCGGATTGACTGCCTCGGCAAGGCGGTGCTCGGGATCTCGGCCCAGTGCGCTCAGTGCCACAGCCACAAGTTCGATCCGCTCACGCACGATGAGTACTACGGCCTGTTCGCCTTCCTCAACAACACCCACGAGGCCCGCTCCTCCGTCCACACGCCTGCCCAGATCGAACAGATCGGCTCGATCCGGGCACGGGTGGCCGAGGCCGAGGCAGCCCTCAAAGCTGCCCGGCCGACCTGGGAAGCGGAGATGAACGCCTGGGCCGAGGGAGTGGCCGCAGCGCTCATTCCCTGGACGGCCCTTGAGGCGATCGAATTGGGGAGCGTCGGCGGGCTCAATCACCCGACCCAGGAAGAGGAGCGAGTGATCCTCACCCTCGGCATGCATGGCCCGGAGATCTTCGTTGTCAGCGAGCCGAAGATGACAGGCGTCACCGCCCTCCGGCTCGAAGCGCTCCTCCACGGTGATCTGTTCCAATTCGGCCCCGGCCGGCACGGGCCCTGGGCACTCGGTGAGGTCGAAGCCTTCGTGCAGCGCCCGGGCAGCGAGGCCTGGGAGAAGGTGACGCTCGTCGATCCCTCGGCCGATTTCTCCGAGCCCGAGTCGGCCCCTCCGCCGCCGGCCGACAAGCCGAATGAGAAGCGCTCGATCGGCCCGGTGGCCAACCTCGTCGACGGCAATCACGCCACCTGGTGGAAGGCCGACCGCGGCCCTGGCCTCCGCCATCAGCCCTCGGCGGCCGTCCTTCGCTTCGAGAAACCGCTCGATATCCCCGCGGGGACGAAGCTCAAGATCGCCCTCCACTGGCCCGGCACGCCGAGCCTGATCGGAGCCACCCGACTCTCCCTGTCGACCGCACCCGCCCCTACCGCCCCGCCGATCGACCACGGCTGCATCCTCGCGCTGGCCGTCCCCGCCGAGGCCCGGACCGATACCGACCGGGCCGCCATCTTCACGGCCTGGCGCAAAGCCGTGCCGGAGCTGAAATCACACGATGATTCGATCGCCACGCTGTGGGGAGAGTGGCCCCAGGCCCCGACGACCGTTCTCCATCTGGCCGAGCGCGATCAGGCGCATGCCCGGGCCACGAGGCGACTCGACCGGGGCAACTGGATGCAGCCGATGGAGGCCGTTCCCCCGCATCTGCCCGCCGCGCTCCATCCGCTCCCCGCCGGGGCCCCGGCCAACCGGCTCGGGTTTGCGATGTGGCTGGTGTCGCCCGATTCGCCGCTGGCCGCGCGCGTCGCGGTGAATCGGGTCTGGCAGGCGATCTTCGGGCAGGGGCTCGCGGAGGTGCCCGATGATTTCGGCCTGCGCAGCCCCGTGCCGCTCCAGCGTGATCTCCTCGACTGGCTCGCGGTCGATTTTTCCAGCCACGGCTGGAGTCAGAAGCAGCTCATCCGGGAAATCGTGACCAGCGACACCTACAAGCAGTCGTCGCGGGCCACGCAGCAGACCATCGCCATCGATCCGACGAACCGGTTCCTGGCGCGGGGGCCGCGGTTCCGCGCCGATGCGGAGGTCGTCCGCGATCTGGCGCTGGCCGTTTCGGGGCTCGTCACGCAGCGACTTGGCGGCCCGGGGGTGATGGCGCCGGTGCCACAAAACGTCCTCGACTACAACTATGGCGGCGTCAACTGGAAGGCGGCGGAGGGGCCCGAGCGCTACCGACGGAGTGTCTATCTCCACCGCAAGCGGTCGATGCCCGATCCGCTCCTCTCCGCCTTCGACGCCCCCAACGGCGACATTGCCTGCGCGCGCCGACTCCGGTCGAACACGGCGCTTTCGGCGCTGGCCGGCCTCAACGAGCCGGTGTTTGTCGAAGCCGCTCGGGCCCTCGCCCTCAAAATCCTCCGCGACGGAGGCGCCGACGACCAGGCGCGGATCCGCCATGCCTTTCAAGCCTGCACCGGCAGACTCCCCAGCGGCGAGGAGACCGCCACGCTCCTCGCTTTTCTCGACACGTCGCGGCGGCGGATCGCCGACGGCTGGCTCGACGCCCGTGAGGTCGCCACCGGATCGCTCGGCACGCTGCCGGAGCTCCCTCCCGGCGCGACCCCACAAGACGCCGCCGCGTGGACGCTCGTGGGCCGCGTCCTTTTGAATCTCGACGAGACCGTGAACAAGCACTGAAGTTTGAGCCCCCTACGGCGACGCCAAGCCCGAGGTATCTGCATGAACCGTTCCCTCCCCGCCGAGCTTCTCCGCGACGCCCAGGCGAAGCTCCTGCGGCGGCGCTGGTTCTTCCGCGACTGCGGCGTGTCGCTGGCCGGCATGGCGGCGGCGACGCTGCTGGCGAACGAGAGCCAGGGAGCCTCGTCGGCCCCGAATCCGCTGGCGCCCCGCAGCCCCCACTACGCCCCAAAAGCCAAGCGGGTGATCTCGATGTTCCAGGCGGGGGCCCCGAGCCACCTCGAGCTTTTTGACTTCAAGCCGGAGCTTGCCAAGCGGAGCGGGTCGCTGCCGCCGGCCGAGCTCCTCGCCGGCTACCGGGCCGCGTTCATCAATCCCAATTCGACGCTCCTCGGGCCGAAGTTCGCTTTCCGGAAGTCGGGCCGAAGCGGGCTCGAGACGAGCGAGTTGTTGCCGCACATCGGGAGCATCGCCGACGACATCTGCGTCATCCGGTCGATGCAAACCGACGCGGTCAACCACGCGCCAGCGCAGATTCTCATGAACACCGGCTCGCAGCAGTTCGGCCGGCCGAGCTTCGGGGCCTGGACGCTCTACGGCCTGGGGAGCGAGGCGGAGGATCTTCCCGGCTATGTCGTGCTGACCAGCGCCACCGGCACCAGCGGCGGGGCGAGCAACTACGGCGCCGGCTTCCTCCCCACCCTCTACGGCGGCATCCCCCTCCGCGGCACCGGCGATCCGGTCCTCTATCTCACCAACCCCAAGGGGATCGACCGGGAAGCGCAGCGGGCCTCACTCGACACGCTCAACCGGCTCAACTCGCTCGCCCTCGACGCGGTCGGTGATCCGGAGATCGCCTCCCGGATCCAGAGCTACGAGATGTCGTACCGGCTCCAATCGAGCGCGCCGGAGCTGATGAATCTCTCCGGAGAGCCGCAAGCCGTCCTCAACCGCTACGGGATCACCGATCCGGCCCAGCCGAGCTATGCCCGCAACTGCCTTCTCGCCCGCCGACTCCTCGAGCGCGGGGTCCGGTTCGTGCAACTCTTCCACGAGGCCTGGGACACCCACGGCGATCTCGTCAACCGGATGCGGAAGAACGCCGCCGACACCGATCGGGCGAGCGCCGCCCTCGTCTTCGATCTCAAGGAACGTGGCCTTCTCGACGACACGCTCGTCACCTGGGGGGGCGAGTTCGGGCGGACGCCGATGAACCAAGGGGGGAGCGACGGCCGCGACCATCACAACCGGGCGTTTTCGATGTGGGTGGCCGGCGGCGGCTTCAAGGCGGGGCATGTCCATGGCGCGACCGACGACTTCGGCTTCAACGTCGTCACCGATCCCGTCCATATCCACGATCTGAATGCCACGCTCCTTCACCTCCTCGGACTCGACCACCTCCGCCTCACGGCCCGCCACCAGGGGCGCGACTACCGGCTCACCGACGTCCATGGCAACGTCGTGACGGGCGTGATCGCCTGAATGTGACTCGATCGGCGTCCGGCGCCCGCGGCGACCGGACGCCGGTACCGCAGCCGTCACAAGGCGCTCCGCCCCGGGGAAAACCTCTGTTCAACCCACCGTCCGCCGGTCAGTCGGTCTTCCCATCGGTGTTGTCACGGTTCATGACCCGGGCTTTGCCGCAGAAATAGGTGTGGTCGTCGGCGACGACGAGGTTGAACGACCGCACCGGTTTTGCCTCCTCGTCGATCCGCTTCACGAGCCCGCCACCGTCGAGACCTTGCAACCGATTCCCCGGCTCGAGGTGACGGGCGAGCGTCCACCCCTTGCCGACCACCCAGAACGGATGCCCGGGCGTGGCACGGATCGTTTCGCCGTCGAGCTCGATGGCGAGCAGCTTCTCCGGCGGGCGCATCGTCACGAGCAAAACCGGCTTCAGCCCGAGTCGGCCGGTGCGCGGATTCTGCGTCAGGACGACATCCCCCGACTGCAGTCGATCGACCGCCACCGGGCCGGTTTCGGTCCAGACCACCGTGCCCGCCGCCAGGCACTCCCGCCTGACAGGTGGCGGGGGCGGCGGCGCTGCCACCCCCACCGCGGTCGACGTCGACGACCGGTAGGAGACGCGCAGCGGTTTCTCTCCGACTTGATACGTCCCCGTCTCTTCGCTCCACCACCGCCGCCACTGGTCTGGGTCGTCGCTCATCGACTCGCCCGTGGTCGACCGAAGAAGCGATGCGATCGCCTGGTTGGACATCGCAGTCCGCTCGTTCTCGCGCTCCCTTTGGGCCTCCTGGTTGAGCGCTCCCTCGGCCACCTGCCGGGTCCCCTCCGCCCACGCACGGCCGTTTGCCCAGTCCGTCACGACCAAGTGGTCGAGGATCGTCACATCACGTTGGTCAGCCCCGTCACGAAAGCCGATCTGGCGACAGAAGATGGTTCCGTCCGCTCCCCGCTGCCACTCGATCTGACTGACCCACGGCGCGCCGAACGCGTCAAGGACGAGGGGGACATACGAACCTCGATCGCGTTCCGCGAGCGTTTCGGCGGCCAAGCGCCGCACGCCCGGCCAGCCACCAAGCAGCGCATGATTCACGAGACTCGCCGTGGCTTCTGCAGAGAGGTCGTCGGCCAAGCTTCCCACGACGCTCATCGCGGCCGGCTCGTTGGCCGTGGAGAGCGTCAACTCGAGAGCCCGGATGCCAGCCTGGCGACCGAGATCTCGAACACTCTCCACGGCCATCTCGGGAGTGATGTCCCCCGCCTCGATCCGCTTCGCCAACGACGTGAGCGTCACTCCATGCCTACGCAGCGCGGCGGCCGACAGCCGGGCTTCGTCTCGTCGACTCGCGACGGTGCCGGCGTCGACCCAGGTACCGGCGATCTGCACGTGCCCGAGCCGCTCGTGGGCCGGGCCATGGGTGGGGTCGAGGGCGATGACCGCCGTCAGATGGGCTTGCTCTTGATCGGTCAGCCGCTGCCGGCGACACCAATCGGCCAGCGCCCACTGGCTGAAGACCGTCGGCTCAGAGCCCTGGCGACGCTCCCGGTATTCCTTCAGTCGAGCGTCTTTCCTGGCCTCCGCGATCACCGCCTCGTAGGAACTGCGTCGCTTTCCGCGGTGGACGGGACCGGCAGCCCCGCGGGAGAGATGCTCGTCGGGGCTGACGCGGAGTGTCGTCGCCCGCAGACGGGGCTGCGGTGTCAGACGAAGCACGGGCTGGTCGTCTTTGCCCCGCGCTTCCCCGGCCCGATCGCCCCCCTCGGCTGCCGCACCGATCCCGGCCACCGGCAGATCCTCGGCGGCGGTCAGAGGCCGCAGGGAAGGGCCGATAAAAACGTCCCCGGCAAGCACTGCGGCAATCGTCGTCCAACGCATCGGACTTCGCATGGCATTCCCCCTGTCAATCAGGAATCGTGCATCCGTCGCCGTGCATCGCGGGAGCCAGTGACTCCAAACGGCCGCAGACCGGCCCATCGGCCGGCAGCGATCCGCGATGCTTGCCCCCGCAGTGACTATACTCCTGCACAGGGCAGGGGGTGAAGAGCGGGCCTTGGCTGTCCGTGGAGAAAGTCATCCCTGGACGAACCGGCTGCGGGGCAGCCGGTGGAGACAGTTCGAGGGAGCGGCAATGCGCACCATCCATCCCTGCGCCCATCTTCTGCTTGGTGTCTGCGCCCTCCTCCCCCAGCCGGTGGCTGGGGCCGATGCAGCCGACGTGCGCGCCTGGGCGGCGAGTGTCGTCACGGTCGAATCGTCCGCCGGACCTGCGCGGCGGATCGGGAGCGGGGTGATCGTGTCCGAGGCGGGGCATGTCGCCACCACTTTTTCAGTCGTCGCCGGTGCCGCGAGGCTGCGGGTCAGGGGGCACGACGGGAAGACCCGCGAGGTCGTCGGGGTGGCTGCCGCGAACCGGGGGCGCGAGCTCGTCCTGCTGGCCACCAAGGGGGCCGATCGGCGGGCTGCCGTGGCGACGCCGGTTGACCGGGCTGTCGCCGTCGGCGAGCCGGTCCATGCCATCGGCGGCCCGGCCTCGGCCCCCTTGTTCGCCGCGTCGGATCAGATCGACCGCATCGAGTCGGCGGAGCGATTCAGCCAGTCGCTTCCGGTGCCGCTTCCCACCCCGATCGACCCCGATCAATGCCGGATCGTCCATCACGCCTACCTCCACAAGGCGAGCCTCGGCGGCGGTCTGTTCGGTGACGACGGGGCGCTGCTGGGCATCCTCGTGCCCAGTGCTGACTGGCCCGATCGGATCCATGTCGCTGTTCATGCCGGTCATCTCCGCGAGCTGCTCGACACGTCCGGCCCCCCGCGGCCGCTGACGAGCCTCGAACGCCCGGAGGACGATCTCTTCATACGCTCACCCGCGGAGGTTGCCAGGCAGCGGAAGGCGGATCAACTTTCTCCCGCTGAGTGCGACGCGCTGCGTCGTGGCGCGGCGATGCGCGAGCGACTCCATGCGTTGCGAACGGACCTCGCCGGGCTCCCGGCGGAGGAGCGCCGAATCCTCGCCCGGGGGGAGCGCTGGAAAGCGGAGGAGCGATTGCCGCAGGAGCAATCCGAACAGCTGCGGCGACTGCTTGCCGCCAATCGCCTGGCGATCGCTTCGATCGAGCCGGAGGTGGAGATCGTCGGCACGGAGAGCCCGATTCCTGGCGCTGATCCAAGCCTGCGCGGTCAGAACGAACGGGCCTTCTCGCCGCGGCAGCGGATCGTCGGCCAGCAACTCGATGCGGAATACCAGCGGCTCACCCTCCAGCTGGCGATCCTCGACGCCGAGCGACTCCGGCTCCGTAGCCGCCAGCTGCAAACCGATGCCGATGTCGCGGCGCTCGGGCGGATCGGCAACACGCTCGTCCGCACGGTGTTCTTTGCCGGGGATCCGTTGGGGATGCGGGGGAATGAGGAGCTCGAGGACGCCCTCCCCGAGCTCGACGCCGAGATCGCCGAGGGGCGGCCGGCCGGGGTGTTTCTGCTTCTGCGTGGCCTGTGGCTGACGCGACTGGAGCGCTTCGACGACGCCCGCGCCGACTTCGATCGGCTCATCGACGAGGATCGCCAGCTCCGTGCAGCGGCCGAACTCGCGCGGGCCCGTGCCGAGGGTCGAGCCCGCGGAGAGCCGCTTGCCGATGCGGTCGTGCGCGGGGCGCGGAGGGGCAAAGGAGATCCGATCATGGAAACGCTCCTGGCCCGGGTGGCGATCGACCACAAGGATTGGGCGCTGGCCGCCGGTTGGCTACGGGCCGCGCTCGAGCATGACGGCGACTCCGGCGAATTGCACACGGGCTTGGCGATGGTCACGCTCGCCACCGGTAAGGGCCCCGGGGCGCCGCGGCTGGCGGCCGATCACGCCGGGAAAGCCTGCCGGGCCTCTCTCGGCACCGAATGGCGGGCCTGGGGGCTTGTCGGCCTGGCGGCGGCGGCGGCGGGGAAATGGGACGAAGCCGAGGAAACGCTCGACCGCGCCGCCCCTCTGGCCACCGACTTTGCCCCCGACACGCTCGGTCACTGGCGCCGGTCGGTCCGCGACCGAAAGCTTCCCGACACCTGGTTTGCGCCCTGATGGCCATGGACGAGCGCCCTGCCCAAAGGCTCGAATGAAGACAACCGCCGGGGAGCTTGACGAGCCGCCCAGCTCTTTTGCGAGCCGATGGGAACTTGCGCTGACACCCGTGAATGGAAAACAGACCATGATCAAGAAATACTTCATTGCCCTGCTTGTCATGGCCCTCTCGTTCCCTGCCGTCGCGGCGGAGACCCGCGACACGATTGCCCGCGAGAATGCCCGGGAGGGGGCGCTCGATTGGCAGCTCACGAAGGTGGGCCTGCGGAATGATGTCCGCGCCCGCGGCATCGAAGGCTATTGCTCGCGGCAGAGCGTCAAGGCTGGCGAGCGGATCGAGTTTTTCATCTCGACCGATCCCCCCGCCCGCTTCCGGCTCGAGATTTTTCGGTGTGGCTACTACGGCGGCCGCGGTGCCCGGCTGATGACGACGCTCGGGCCCTTCGAGGGCGTGACGCAACCCGACCCCGAGCCCGGCGAAAAAGATCTCCACGAGTGCCGCTGGGAGGCCTCGACAGGGCTTGTCATCCCCGCCGACTGGGTCAGCGGCGTCTACCTCGGCAGGCTTTCGGTGATCCCCCCCGACGACACGACAGCCGCCTGGCAGAGCTCCGTTACGTTCATCGTCACCGACGACCGCCGCGCCGACATCCTCTTCCAGTGCTCCGACAACACCTGGAACGCCTACAACGCGTGGCCGAGCCATTTTTCTGTCTACACCAATCCCAAGGGCACCAGTGGCCCGTGGAACGACGTCAGCTTCGACCGCCCCTACGGCCGTTACGCGCAGCACACGAGCGTCGTCAACGATCCGCTCTCGATCGGGGCCGGCGAGTTTCTCTCGTTTGAATACCCGCTGGCCTACTTCCTCGAGCAGCACGGCTACGACGTCAGCTACGCCTCCAACAGCGACCTGCTCACCCCTGACAGGGGGCTCAAGTGCAAAGCCTTCCTCAGCGTCGGCCACGACGAATACTGGGACCGGCGGCAGTTTGATTCGGTCGTGAAGATGCGCGACGCGGGGGTGAGCCTCCTGTTTCTCTCCGGCAACTCCGTCTGCTGGGTGACGCCGCTGCGCCAAAGCCATGATGGCCGCGACAACCGGATCATGTTCCGCGGCGGCCCGTATGGCGGCGACACGCCGACAGCCCTCGAGCGCGCCCGCGTCAATGGCCCGTTCCCGGAGAAGGGTCCCGACGAGGGCTATCTCATGGGGGCCCGCAACGTCGAGCCGGTCAACGGCGGCGGCGACTGGATCTGCACGCAGCCCGACCACTGGATTTTTGCCGGCACCGGAATGAAAGCGGGGGACAGGATCCCCGGCCTCGTCGGCTGGGAGTATCACGGCAACCCGCCGGCCGACATCCCTGGCCTCGAGATTGTCGGGGCGGGGACGGCACTCGTCGGCGGAGAGCAACCGCAGCAGTGGGCCGCCACGATCTACCCCGGCCCGAAGGGCAATATCGTTTTCAATGCCTCGACGATCTTCTGGGCCCAGGGGCTTTCCAATCCGCCGGGGCACACGCTGCCATGGTCGCACTGGACGCGCCCCCACGGGCCTGACGCCCGCGTCCAGCGGATCACCCACAACGTTCTCACCCGGGCCCTTGCGCCCCACGGGAGCGAAGCGGTCACGGTCACTGACTCGCACCGCATCCACGACGCCGCCCCGCACGCGGCCTTCAGCGATCTCGTCCGCTGGCGCGATGCCTGGTGGTGTGTGTTCCGCGAAGCTGACGCCCATGTCGGTGGCGACGGCAAGATCCGCGTCCTCACCTCGGCGGATGGCGAAGCGTGGGAATCGGCGGGGGTCGTGGCGGAAGAGGGGATCGATCTCCGCGATCCGAAGGTCTCTCTCACCCCCGACGGCCGGCTGATGCTCGTCGCGGGGGGAAGCGTCTACAACGGCGGCACGAAGCTCCTCGGCCGGCAGCCACGGGTCGCCTTCTCGGCCGATGGCCGGGATTGGTCAGCGCCACAGCGAGTGCTCGCTGAGAACGATTGGCTGTGGCGCGTCACCTGGCACGATGGCACTGCCTATGGCGTCGCCTACCGCACCGGGGCGCCGGAGGGGACGCCGGAAGACACGGGGGAGTGGACGACGACGCTCTACAAAAGCCCAGACGGGATCTCCTGGCAGCCGGTGACCGTGTGGGACATTCCCGGCCGCCCCAACGAGACGACGCTCCGCTTCCGCGCCGACGGCACCGCCTTAACGCTGGTGCGCCGGGAGAGTGGCGATCGCCAGGGCTGGTTCGGAAGTGCCCCGCCCCCGTACCGCGACTGGACCTGGCGGAGCATCGGCCGCCCCGTCGGCGGGCCGGAGTTGCTCGTCCTCGCCGACGGCCGGATCCTCGCCGCCGGGCGGGATTACCGTGAATCCGGCCCGGTGACGGCCGTCGACTTCCTCGATCCCGCCTCCGGCTCCTGGCCCGCGGGTGTCGCCCTCCCAAGCGGCGGCGACACGAGTTATCCTGGCCTGGTGGAACACGACGGCCAGATTTGGATGAGCTACTACGCGATGCACGAGGGAACGTCGGCGATCTATCTCGCCAGACTTGCCGTGCCGCCCCCCGGAGGAGAGTGATGCGCTCCGGCACCGCGGACTTTCATCTGACGCGGGCCGCTGCGGTACTCGTCCTGTGGCTCCTCGGCAGTGCCGTCGGCGCAGCGGAGCTCCCGGCGCTTCCCGCCACCGACGAGCAATTCTTCACCGACACCGTCCTCCCCATCCTCCGGAAACACTGCTTCGCCTGCCACTCCCACGAGGCGGAGATCAAAGGGGGCCTCGCCCTCGATTCTCGCAGTGGCTGGGTGCGCGGGGGAGATCAGGGACCGGCGATCGTTCCCGGCGCTCCCGAAGAATCGCTCCTTGTCGAGGCGATCAGCCACACCAACCCCGAGCTGCAGATGCCCCCCGAGGGGGCCATCCCGGCGGAGGAGCGCGCCCATCTCATTGACTGGGTGCGCCGCGGCGCCCCCGATCCCCGCGCGGTCGAGGCCTCCCCCGAAGAGATCTGGAAGGAAAAACTCGCGGAGCGAGCCACCTGGTGGAGCCTCCAGCCGCCCCGGCTGACCGAGCCCCCGAGCGTCGCTGATCCGGCCTGGCAACGCCATCCGGTCGATCGTTTTATCCGCGCGAAGCTCGACGCAGTGGGGATCACCCCGGCGGCCCCGGCCGATGCCGACGTCCTCCGGCGCCGGCTGTCGCTCCTCCTCACCGGCCTGCCACCGTCGTTCCACGCCTCGATTCCTGCCAGTGCCACCACAGAGGAGGTCGTCGATGCCCTCCTCGCTTCGCCCCATTTCGGCGAGCAGTTCGCCCGGCACTGGATGGATGTCGTCCGCTACAGCGACACCTACGGCTACGAATGGGACATCGCCGCCCGGGGCTCGTGGGACTACCGCGACTACCTCGTGCGGGCGTTCAACGATGACATCGGCTTCGACACACTCGTCCGCGAGCAGATCGCCGGCGATCTCCTCCCCGAGCCACGGGCCGATACGACAGCTGGCGTGAATGCCAGCCAGATCGGGCCGATGTTCTTTCATCTCGGCGAGCACCGCCACGGCAGCAGCCTCGACTTCAATGGCATCCATCAGGAGATGATCGACAACAAGATCGACGCCTTCTCGAAAACGTTTCTGGCGATGACCGTGGGCTGCGCCCGCTGCCACGATCACAAGCTCGATGCAATCTCGCAGAAAGACTATTACGCACTCGCCGGGATGTTCATGACGCCGCGGTGGACGCCGCGCGACGTCGCCCTTCCGAGCGTCAATGCGCCGTCGATCGCCGAACTGGGGCGCCTCCGCGGCGAGATCCAGACGAGCCTCGCTGCCGCCTGGGGCCGCGAGGCGGTCGCGTTCTCTGGCGCCACGATCCGGGAACGCCTCCGGGCCGATCCGGAGGGGACAAAAGCCGCGTCGATCGACGACGTCAGTTATCCCCTGGCCAAGCTGCTCGAGGCGGCCGCCCAGCCAGGGGCCGACCCGGGCGTAACGGTCCCCGAAGCTTGGAAGACAGCCGCCGCGGAGTGGCAGGCCGCCCTTGCGATGCGGCAGGAGGCCAATGCCCGCTTCACGGCGCTTGTCGACCTCACCGGGCCGGGGCTGCCTGCGGGCTGGGTCGTAGAAGGGGAGGGGATGGCCCACGGCCATATCGCCGCCGGTGCCGTCCGCGTCGCCCTCGAAGGGGACGCGCTCGTCGCCGGAGTGCTTCCCGCCGGCCACCACACCCACGCCCTCTCCCCGCGACTCCCCGGCATCCTCCGCCTTCCTCCCCCGGAGAGCTTTCCCCGGAAGTGGGTGAGCGTGCAGGTCGCCGGCGGAGAATGGGCGGCGAAGCTCGTTGTCCCGCAGAACGCGATCCTCAATGAAGGGAGCGGCGGACCGGCGTTCTGCGACGCCAAGGCGGCTCCGCAGTGGCAAGCCGTCTCACTCACGCCGCTGAAAAACGGCGTCACGAGGGTGCTCACGGAGTTCGCTACGACCGACTTCAACCCCAACTTCCCACCGCGCACGGGGCTCGCGACTGCCGGGGGCGTGACGTTGCCGGCGGCCGACGACGGCGTGGGGAAGAAGAGCTGGTTCAGCGTCACCGGGATGGTCGGCCACGACGAGCCGGGCGCGCCGCTGGCCGATCTCGCGCTGTTTCAGACGCTCTTTGACCGGGCCCTGCCGACGACCGAGGGGGAAGCCTGGAACGCCGTCGCCGACTGGCTCCGTGGGGCCGTCGCTCGCTTCGCCGCCGGGAAAGCCACGGCGGGAGATATCCGACTCCTCGACTGGATGCTCGCCCGGAAGCTCCTCCCCAACGACGCCGCGACGCTTCCTGAGGTCGGTGGAGTCGTGGCGCATTACCGGGAGGTGGAAGCGGCGATCCGTCCGCCGCGAACCGTCAACGGCATGGACGAGCGCGGCATGGCCCCGATCGACTACCGACTCAACCTCCGCGGCAACGTCGATGACGAAGGGCCGGCGGTGCCGCACGGATTTCTCGAGGTCTTTTCAGGGCGCCACGGCGTCGGGCCATCCCCTACAAGCGGCCGGCTCGAACTCGCCAACGCGCTCGCAAGCGACCGTAATCCACAGACGGCCCGGGTCTACGTCAACCGGGTCTGGCAGTGGGTGTTCGGCACGGGGCTCGTCACGACGTCGAGCGATTTCGGTCGGCTCGGCGACCGCCCCTCCCATCCGGAGCTCCTCGATTTTCTGGCGATCGGTTTCATGCGCGATGGCTGGTCGACGAAACGGCTCGTCCGCCGGCTCGTCCTCTCGGAGACCTTCCGCCAGGGCTCGCACGCTTCAGCGGCAGCCAAAGCCGCCGATCCCGACAACCGTCTCCTCCACCACCATCCCACCCGCCGGCTCGACGCCGAGGGGATCCGCGACAGCCTCCTCGCCGTCTCGGGCCGGCTCGACCCCCGGCTCGGAGGGCGTCCGATCCGACCGCACCGCTTTCTCGAGGATCCCGCCAAGCGGCTCTTCGCCGGCCCGCTCGACGGAGAAGGACGGCGCTCGATCTACCTGGAGATGTCGATCATGGCGCCGCCGCCATTCCTCGTCGGCTTCAATCTCCCGGCGCCGAAGATCCCCACCGGAAAGCGCGACGTCACGAGCGTGCCGGCGCAGGCGCTGATTCTCTTGAACGACCCGTTCGTCCTCGCCATGGCCGACCATTGGGCCGGCCGGCTCCTTGCCGACGGCCGCAGCCAGCCGGCCGAAAGGATGGCGGCAATGTTCCGTGAGGCGCTCGGCCGAGAGCCCGATGCGGAAGAGATGTCTGTGTGGCTCGACGCGGCGAGCGCCTTTGCCTCGCCGAACACCACACCGGAAGCGCTCATGGCCGACCGGGCGGCCTGGAAGGGGGTGGCCCATGCCCTGTTCAACAGCAAAGAGCTCATCCACTACCGCTGAACACGGCTCTCCGGAGACTTGTCCGATGACCTCTTCCCACCCGTTCGCCTCCGGCATCTGCCCCGGCCGGGCTCCTGCCGCCCCGTCGCGGCGCGGCTTCCTCGCCGGGTCTTCAGCCGGATTCGGCCTGCTCGCGCTCTCCGGCCTCCTCGCTCCCCGCGCTGCCGCGGCCACGTCGGCCACCGCTCGCCCCCGGGCCCGCAACGTCATCTTCTGCTTCATGGACGGCGGCCCGAGCCACGTCGATCTCTTCGATCCCAAGCCGATGCTCAAAGCCCACGAAGGGACGAAGATCGGCGACACGAATGTCTCGAAGCGCTCGCAATCCGATGCCAATCGCGTCTGGTTCGGGAGCCCGTGGGAGTTTCGCAAGCGCGGGGAGAGCGGCCTGTGGGTCAGCGACCTCTTCCCCCGGATTGCCGAGGTGGCTGACGAGCTGTGCGTCGTCCGTTCGATGGTCGGCGAACTACCGCTCCACGGCCAGCAGAACCTCCTCCTCCACACCGGGCGGATCATCGGCTCCGCCCCGAGCTTCGGCGCCTGGGTTTCCTACGGCCTGGGGACGGAGAACGACAACCTCCCCGGCTATGTCGTTCTCAACAACGACTGGGTCCCCAACGGCGGCCTGGAGAACTTCGGCAGCGCCTATCTCCCCGCGTCCCACCAGGCGACGATGCTCCGGGCGGCCGGCACGCCGGTCGACAACATCGTCGCCGCCGATCCCGAGGCTCTCCAGCGTCGCAAGCTCGCGCTGCTTGAGTCACAGGATCGACGCTTTGCCGCAATGGCCTCCGACGGCACCGCGATCGAGGCGCTGATCGCCAACTACGAAACGGCCTTTCGGATGCAGGCCACCGTCCCCGACGTCATCGACACCAATCACGAGCCGGAGTATGTCCGGAAGCTCTACGGCCTCGACTCTACCGACGAGCACCAGCGGCTCTACGCCACCCAGGCCCTCCGGGCCCGGCGGCTGATCGAGCAGGGCGTCAGGTTCGTCGAGATCACCTGCCCGAGTTTCGACGGCAACAATTCCCCCTGGGATCAGCACGGCCAGATCGTCCAGAATCATGCCAAGAATGCCCTCGTGACCGAGCAGTCGGTGGCGGCCCTGATCGTCGACCTCAAGGCCCGCGGCCTCCTCGACGAGACGATTGTCGTCTGGGCCGGGGAGATGGGGCGCACCCCCCACACCCCGGCGGTGAACCCCGGCTGCGGCCGCGACCACCATGTCGACGGCTATTCGATCTTCCTCGCCGGCGGCGGCTTCCGCGGCGGGATGGCCTACGGAGAAACCGACGACTTCGGCAATTCCGTCGTCGCGGATGCCGTCGACATCCACGACATCCACGCCACGATCCTCCACCAGCTCGGCGTCGATCACGAGCGGCTCACCTTCCGTCACGGCGGCCGGGATCACCGCCTCACCGACGTCCATGGCCGGGTCATCCGCGACCTGCTCGGCTGATCACCGAGCGATTCCCGGAGCCAAGATCACTCCAGGATCGTGACGGCATCGGCAGGGCCGCCGAACATGGCCGGGAGGGGCATGTCGCGGAAGTTCGTCCCCTCACCGGCACCATAGCGGATCTGAAAGCGTTCGAGCGGCAGCTCGGCGGGCGTGCCCTTCCGCACGAGGGTCGCCTTCATTGCCCCCCAGCCCCGCTTCGCCTCGTTTCCGGTCACTTCGAGGGCGAGCGTGCCGGCGCGATGAGGCGTGGCGAGCATCGGCGGCACTTCGACGACGACCCCGCCGGGGATCCCGCGCACCGCCAGCGCTCGCCCTTCGAACCAGCCCCGGATTCCCTCCTCGCGCAGCCCGTCCCCGCGCAGGAAGACGAGAAATCCGTCGTGTGAAGCGTTTGCATCGGGGACGATCACCCCGCGGCACCAGAGCGGCTTTTCGGCGGGGGCGAAGCGCGCCAGGATCGCTTCAGGAGATGGAAACGCCCCGTTGCCGCGCCGCACCGACACCCAGCGGAGGGAAGGGTCGTGGGGATCACGCCCATCAAGGCTCGCCGGCGGCTCGAGCCCGGCGGCGAGGTGGACGGCGCTTGCGAGCACGCGCACCACCTCCGGCTTTACCAGATCGTCGGCATGGCCGATCGAGGTATAGATCGACCGGCCGCCGTCGGGGCGGATGAAGTCGGTGAGCACCGGCTGCGCCGGCTCCCCCGGCACTTCGCCGACGGCGAGGACGCGCGTCTGCGGGGATGTTGGCGCAATGCGATACAGCGAGCCAGTCTGCTGAATCGTTCCGTCGGCGGGAATGCCCGTGAGGAGCGGATCCCCGGCGGCGCCCGGGGCGACTTTCACCGTCGACGGCAACTCATTGCCGAAGTGGCCGGTGTACTCGATGCCGAAGACATCGCGATCGAACTCCCCCCATGTCTCGCAGCCGTCGATCGCCTCCTTCGGCTCCCAGGCGTGGCTCGCCGTGCGGATCCCGATCACCGGTTTTCCAGCCGCAAGAAATGATTTCAAGGCTGCCATCTCCGCCGGGCGGAGCCCCCGCCGCCGGGCCGAGAGAAGGAGCACGTCGGCGTCGGCCAAGCGCGCCAGGCCGGGAATCGAGTTCGGATCGTCGGCCGCGACGTGGTGCTCCACGACCTGAAACGCCCCCCCCAAATGGCGCTGGGCAAAGGCAGGGAGCGTGCGGTGCGAGCCGTATTCCTCCTCGGCGATCACCAGTGCCACCGTCGGCCGGGTGTCGCGCGGCGAACGGAAAGGGCTGCTCCCCTCGAGCACCTGGGCGCTCGAGATCGTCGGGCAGACGTGCCGCTCGACGTGGTCGATCATCCGGTCGGTGCCGGTGAAGTGGCTCACCCACGGCCACTGGGCGGGGTCGTACATCGTGTCGGTGAGGTCGCGGACGAGGACGACATCGCGCCCCGATTCACCGATCCGCCGCAGCCCGAACGGCCGGCCAAGGACGCACATGTTGAGATGGACGCCGACGAGCATCACGTGCCGGATTCCCCGGGCGGCAAGCACCCGGGCAACCTCGGCGCCGTTGTCGCTGAGAAAATCGTTTTCGGCGTCGATTGGCACCAGCGCCGACTGCATCTTCCAGGGCATCTTGGGGTTGCGCCCCATCCGCTCCAGTTCCGCAGCCCAGGCGGCATGCTCGGCCGGCTCGTCATCCTCGCCACCGAGCGACTGATCGAGCGGGTATTCATCGAGCGACTCCGGCGCGATCCCGGAGCACCACGTTCCCTTCCCAGCCGGTGGCGGCTCGAAACCGGCCGGCAGGTTGCGGGCCACGAGCTCGAGGACGCGGTCGCGCGCCGGGTGACTCGCATACCCCGGCATGCAATCGCTCGGGGCATGGATCACCGTTCCCCCGGCGACCCGAACGGTGTCGCAGAGCTTCGCGATCCGCGGGGCAAACTCCTCGAGCCGTTCGACGGCCCGGCGGCAGTGGTGGAGATCCCACACGTCACAGACGATCACTGCCGTCTCGGAAGCCTTCCACTCGGCAGAGGACTCGACCGTGCGCCAAAACGCCCGATCCTCGCTCCCCGGCTGTTGCCGCCGCAGCGAAAGTTCAAACACCCCTTCGGCATTCGGGGCCGCCGCACCGCCGCGCATCGAGGCGGCAATAAAAACTCCCCCGATCGCCCCGAGCAGCACCACAAGAACAGCTTCCGCGCGTTTCATCACTTCGATCTCCCCGATCGCCCCCTGCATCCAGACTCACGATGGTTGCCTGCAACGGAACCGGCAGGATACCGTACGGCGGGGAAAGGGGGCACGACCAGAGCCCGATGGCGGCCCATCGCTCCCAGGAGCTCCTCTCGAACCCAAACGCCGACTCACCGTCCCCCGAGGAGATCCCCCGATGCCCAAGCGTTTCCCCTCCACCCCCTCGAAGGCCACCCCCGCCGCCACCGGCAGCCTCACCCGCCGCGACCTCCTCGCCGGCGCGGGCCTGGCCGCGATCGCCCTGCCGACGATTGTCCCCGCCCGGGCCCTCGGCCTCGAGCCGGGGGTGGCAGCTGCGAGTGAGCGGATCGGCCTGGGGGTGATCGGGATCGGGCCGCGCTGCCGGTATGTCCTTGGCGCCATGCTCCCGTTTGCCGACGTCCAGTGCCTTTCGATCGCCGACGTCCAGGCCTCGCGGCGCGACGAGGGGAAGGCGATGGTCGACGCCCACTACGGCCATAACGACTGCACGACCACGCGCGACATGCTCGAACTGCTCGACCGCAAAGACATCGACGCGGTCCTCATCGCCACCGGCGACCGCTGGCACGGCGCCGCGTCGATGCTTGCTGCCGAATCCGGCAAAGATGTCTACAGCGAAAAGCCGTGTGGGATCACGATCGACATCTGCCAGCGCCTCGCCGCCACGTTTGCCAAGAACGGCCGGGTGTTCCAGGCGGGCACGCAGCGGCGGAGTGTGCCGAACTTCATCAATGCGGTGAACCTCGCCCACTCAGGCAAGCTCGGCAAGCTTCAGACGCTTTACGCCTCGGCCTACGAGCCGGTCCTCAAGAACGACTGGCTCCCGGCGGAGCCGACGCCCGACGTGGAGATCTGCGACTGGAATCGATGGCTCGGGCCCGCGGCCTGGCGTCCCTACAACCACGAATATGTCGGCGGCGGCTGGCGCGGCTACCACGACTTCGACTCCGGTGCCCGCCTCCTCGACTGGGGCGCTCACACCGTCGATCTCTGCCAGTGGGCCAACCGAGCCGACGACACCGGCCCGGTCGAGTTCGACCCTCGAGCCACGGCGATGCACTGCGTCTATCCCAATGGCGTCAAGCTCGTCATCGACTTCCTCCCCACGCCGTTTGGCGACCGCGCGCCGAACTGGAACACGAAGCTCGGCACCTGCCCGGTGAAGTTCGTCGGCGACGCCGGCTGGGTGGAGACCGGCGACGCCGGCGGCACTGACGTCTCGCCCGGCCTCGAAGCGGAAGTTGGCGAGGCCACAAAGAAGCTCGCCGGCACCGACGCCGCCCTCCATGCCCGCAACTTCTTCGACTGCGTGAAGTCGCGAAAGCCGACGGCCGCCAATCCCGAAGTGATGCGCCACTCGCACGTCGCCTGCCACGCCGCAGCGATCGCCTGGATCCTCAAGCGGAAGCTCCGCTTCGATCCAAAGACGGAAATGTTCCTCACGACCGACGGGAAGCCCGACCATGAGGCCAACGGCCTCAAGAGCCGGCCGGAGCGGGATTGGGTCGCGGGGTGACCTGGTTGGTCGGTGTTCTGGTTGTTCGGGGCGCGGCGGTGGCCGCTCGGGGTCGCCCGTGCCCTGTCGCCGGACGTTCGCTGCGGCCATCCATGGCCTCCGCTCACTCGGCGCCGCCTGCGCTGCGCCATCCCTGGCTCCGCTTGCCGGCGACGCCGGCTCCCAGAGCACGGCCGACCCCTCGCTGAGGTCACGACTCGATAATCTCTGAAGAACTGGTGCAATTTCATGATCAGCCCATTCGGATCGCAACGCCGACACAGCCTCGCGGCATCATGTGTCGCCTTGGCATCGTTTCTCATCGTCATTTCCTGCGAGGCGATGGCCGACGATCCGGTCGAAATCGCCCTTTCGCTCCATCCGGCCCGGATCGACCCCTTCGCCGCGCCACCCCGGCTCCTTCCCGCCGACCCCGACCTCACGCCGGGCAACGCGGCAGTGGTGCTCAACGGGCTCATGGCCGAGCGGCAGGGATACTGGAGCCTTTGGGACACGATCTACGACGATGCGCGCCTGCCCGTTGGCGACCCACGGATCGCCGCCACGGAGGTGGCCGGAATCATTCCCGACATGATTCGGGCTGGTCTGATCCGGGATGCCGATTGGAACCACCCCGTGCGCGAAGTCGGTGCGAACGTCTACCTCGGCGACATGCAGATGGTCAGAGGACTTCTTGAACGGCCCCTGACGATCTGGATCAAGCAGAAACTCGCCGAACATGATCTGAGCGCCGCGACGGAGGGAATCCGCACGCAGTTGGCCTGCGCCCGGCACATGGGAAATGCGCCGTTCATGATCACCGCCATGCAGGCTCACGCCGTTGGCACGGTGGCCTTCGACAACCTCGAATACCTCGTGGCACAACCGGGCTGTCCCAACCTCCGCTGGTCGCTCTCCGTTTTGCCCCCGCTCCTGTTCGACGCACCGAGCATGCTGGAATGGCACACGCGGCTTCTCGAGCTCTCGCTCCCTCGATTGAAGCTGGGGATTCCCCAAGACAGCGACCTTGAGGCATGGCAGAAGATCGCCAGCGACTACTTCGATCTCATCGAGGATTCCAAGAACCCGCTCACTCCCGAACAAAGGGCTGATCTGATCCTCCGGTGTGCCCCCTTGGCGCGAGAGAGGCTCCTGCGGCGCGGGCTCTTATCCGCTGACGCCGCCATGGTGCTCTCCCCCGAGGCGGCCGTGATGCGCGCGATCCTCGACCACCATGCCACCCAGGGCCGACAGCTGCGCCTGGCGTGGGCTCTTCCTCGCTCCGAAGCGATCGGGCAGCTGGCAAAGCTCGACGGTCTCGCCGGAGCGTGGGATCTTGAACTCGACTCCTGGCCGCTCGCCAACGGATATTTAAAGGACTTCCTTTTCTTCAACCACTTCTCGCGCCGCACGGCGATGCTCGAGACGGTCGAGTCGCTCCGTCACCATGCCGCCACGCACGACGGTCACCTCCCGGCGGTGCTTGCCGACCTCGAATACGCCGGCCGGCCCGATCCTGTCGCCGGCCTGCCCTTTACGTACGTCCGTGGCGACAAACCCACGACCGCCAGCCTCTCGATGCCCGACATCCCCGGCGTCCCGGACGATGCGCAGCAACGCCGCACCTACAAGATCGAGATGGTTTCGCCATGACACTTCCAAAGAGTCTCTTCAAGCTTCTCCTGCTCGGCGGCATCCTTTGTGGCTCGATGGCCGCCGTGGTTTGCGCAGAGGAGCCGACGACGATCAAGCTCACGCTCCATCCGCAGGCCATCGAAGACAACGCGCCGTTGTGGCCCCTCCTCCCCGAGGCGCCCGACCTGAAGCCGGGGAACGCCGCCGTCGTCCTCCTGCGGATGCCTTGGGCGCAGCGGACGTGGATGGAGGAGTGGTCGCCGAAGCTCTTCGAGCTGTTGGAGCTCCCTCCGGGGGACCCCCGTGTCGCCGAGTTCCCTTTCGACCGCTTCGCTGCCGAGATGCGCCGGGCCGCCTTCATGCGGGATGCCGACTGGGCGTATTCGCTCGAGGACGAGTCGCTCGACTCGATCAGCACTCCTGACATTCTTGAGCTTCCGATCTTTTTCCGCGGCATGTCGATCTGGATCGATCAACGGATCGCCGCGGGCGACCTCGATGCGGCCAGAGAGGGAGTTCTCACGATGCTCGCCTGCTCCCGCCATGTGGCCCGCACGCCGATGTCCATTCACCATCTCGTGGCGCGAGGCGCGGCTGACGCCGCCCTCTATCGGGTCGAATCCCTCATTTCCCAACCTCACTGCCCGAATCTTCACGCCTCGCTCGCGCTCCTGCCGGACACGGTCGGCGACTGCCGAGCCGCCCTCCAATGGGAAGCACAGAACCCCAAGCGATTGTTGCCGGCGCTCCGCAATGGTTTGCCATCGAGCGGCGACACCCAGGGCTGGAAGGCGGTGATGGATGATTTTTTACGTTGGGAAGTCGGTCCATGGGGAAAAGAAGAGACGATCCGTGCCGACTTCGAGGCCCGCCGTCTTGAGCTGGCAGCCGAGGCGCGAGCCGCCGTCGCTCGGGGGGGCTACGCAGTTCCGGACCGACCGATCTCGGAAGACGAGCTCGGCATGGGCTATCTGCTCGCCAAGACGGCCAGAGCTTATCGTCGCGCCGAAGCAGCCTGGCGACTCCCCACTCCGGACGCCATTCGGGCCCTCGGCGCCATGAACGCCGAAACCGATGCCATTTCGCCCCGGGAAACCCAGACCTCGGCTCCCTTCTTAGCCACGTATGTCGCCACCGAAGGCTTCGGTCGACGGGCCCGCCTGCTCGAAGTGGTCGAGGCCCTCCGCGATGCGCTCGCGCACAACGGCGGCCGGTTTCCAGCCTCGCTTGCCGACGTGCCGGCGCACGTTCCGCACGATCCCTTCACTGGAAAACCGTTTCCCTACGAACCGGCTGCCGACGGCCGCTCGGCCCGGTTGTCCACGACGCCGATTCCGGACATCGACAACTTTGGAGCTGTGGGGAGCGCCCTGAGGATCTACGAGCTCACGATCGCCACCGAGTAACGCATCGCCCATTGGCGAGGAGGGGGTGTCGCCGGCGGGGGAACACTCTGTGGTCCAATCCCTCGTGGCAGGAGAGCTCACTCCGCCTGCACGAGCTCCGCCAGCGGAACGACGTCGATCCGGTCGGAAAGTGAATACCGTCTCGTGCCGGGATAGGCGACATAGAGCGCATCAAGCTTCAGGTCGCCGAACGCGATCCGCATCGACGGGGTCAGTCTCGGGGCATCAGCCCGTTTGCACTCGATCCCGATTCTACGCCCGTTCTTGAACAGCAGCAGATCGAGTTCGGCCCCCTGGTGCGTGGCCCAGGTATACGCATCGTCCGGCCGGAAAGCCTTGAGAATCTCCTCGATCGCATATCCCTCCCAGGAAGCGCCAATCTTGGGGTGAAGCTCGAGGTCTTTCCGCGAGGTTATTCCCAGCAGGCTGTGCAAAAGCCCACTGTCGCGGACGTAGACCTTGGGCGACTTCACCTGACGCTTCCCGAGATTCTCATGCCATGGCGGCAACTGTCGCACCATGAAAACACCGGTCATGAGGTCAAGGTAGCGACGGACCGTCGATTCGTTGACGCCGAGCGCCCGGGCGAGTTCAGCGGCATTCCACGTCTGGCCATGATAGTGAGCGAGCATGCTCCAGAACCGTCGCAGAGCCGTTGCCGGAATCAGTATCCCCAACTGCGGGATATCCCGCTCTAGGAAGGTCTGCAGAAACTGCCGACGCCAGACGGCGGAATCGGACTCCGTCCGCGCCGTCACCGAAAGCGGAAATCCGCCCCGCAGCCAATGCTGAGCGAGGCGAGTACCACCGAGATCCGCCAGCCGAAAGCCATCGAGCGTCACCGTCTCCAAACGTCCCGCCAGCGTCTCCGATGACTGCCTGAGCAACTCCGGGGAGGCACTTCCCAGAATAAGAAATCGGGCAGGAAGCGGTCTCCGGTCAGCCAAAACCCGCAGCAACGGAAACAGGTCTGGACGGCGCTGGATCTCGTCAATCACCACCAATTTCTTGAGCGGCCGTAGGGCGGTAGCTGGCTCATCGAGCCTGGCCAGACTGGCGGGGTCCTCGAGATCGAAATAATTGAGCGAATCCGCGGAGAGGAACTCACGGGCGAGTGTGGTTTTGCCAGACTGCCGCGGCCCGAGGAGGGCTACGATCCGGCTCCGCTTGAGGGCTGCCCGAACAAGCTTTACGTCGAGGGCGCGGTCAATCATGACAAGATTTTATACCATGAAAAAGCCGCCTTCAAGACGGGATTTTCATGTTGCTCTGCGGCGACCACGGCTCCCACACGCCGGACGGTTGCCGTTGCTCGTCAGAGAACCCTTGCCCCGCCGTCGGCTCACCCCAGCGGCCAGCGGAAGGGGGCGGCGCAGTCGAGAGATGCTTCGCCGGCGGCGATCGCTTCGTCGTAGCGCTCCGCGACGGCCGGCATGACGGTCAGTTCGACGCCCCCCCGGGCGGCCTCCTCGATCATCAGCCGCACGTCTTTCCTCGCCATGCTCGCGGTGAACGACGCCGGCTCGTAGGGGCCGCTGGCCACTTTCGCCGCCCGGGCGGGGAACATCGCACCGGGATTGAAGGCCTTGAACATCGATACCGCATCTTCCGGCTCGACACCCGCTGCCGCCGCGAGGCGGACGATGTCGCCAGCAAGCGCCGTCATCCCCAAAAGCAACAGATTGCCGACGAGCTTGAACGTCGCAGCCCGGGCCGGATCGGCCCCCATCTCGAACACCTTCCCGGTCATCTTTTCGAGGTCGGGAAGGACGACGCTGCACGCCTCCGGATCACCACACAGCAGCATGATCCCCGAGCCCTCGGCGGCATTGGCCGGCCCCATGAAGACCGGAGCATGGAGATAGGTCTTCCCCCGCGCGGCCCAGGTCCGGCCGCGAGCGCCGGTCGGCGTCGGTGCCGTCGTGGTGTGATCGATGATCCAGGTGGTGGCGGGAAGGAGAGGAAAGAGCGGCTCGAGGACGGCGTCGACACTCGCGTCGTCGGCCAGCGCCAGATGGACCCGGTCCGCGCCCGCAATCGCTTCGGCCGCCGTGGCAAAGGCCTTGGCACCGTGGGCTTCCAGGGCGTTTGCCGCCGCGGGGGAGCGGTTCCAGACATGCACAGCGTGGCCGAGCCCGAGCAGCCTGTGGACGAACCCGCTGCCGAGCCGGCCAGTGCCGAGGAAAGCGATCGTTTTCATGGGAACGGTCTCCGGGAGTTCAGGCTAAGGCGGCACGATCGGCCGCGAGGAGTTGCGTGGCGGCCGCATCGATCGCGGCTTCGTGTTCCGCTTCGACATTCGAGAGGAGCGGAAGGAGAGGTCCGGTCGGGGCAATCCCCGCCCCCGCGACGGCCCGGTGGAGGACGCGGATCGGATTGATCCGGTTGCGGAGATCCTCGAGCGGCCGGAACAGGGAACGGATCCGCTCCGCCTCTTCCCACGCGCCGTGTCGCATCGCCGCGAGCATCTGCTGCGAGAGACGGGGGGCCACGCAGACACAGCCGCTGGTGAAGCCACCGAGCTCGAAATCGCGGATGTGGATGATCGCCGGCTGCTCGCCGATCCCGGAGATTATTCTTCCACGGTCGACAACCTCGACGAGCCTGCGGAGATAGGGATCGACGGAGGCGTCAGAGCGAACCGTGGCGTACTTGATTCCCGAAAGGAGCCCGTCACGGTCGAGCGCCGCCACCTCCTCCGGCTCGATGAAGCCGTCGTGCTTGATGTAGAGGAGGGCGGGGACACCGGCCGCCTCGACGAAGCGCCGGATTCCCGTGGCAACGCCGACGCTCGTCGTGATCCCCTGCTGGGGGAGCACCATCACCGTCGGGAAGGCAAACCGGCGGATGATTTTCGCCTGATCGACAAGCATCCCGAACGACGGCCCGGCCGAGGGAATGACGAGCGTGTCGGGGCCGGCGATCCGGGCGAGCATCGCCAGGATCGCGTCGTACTCCGAAAGGGGCACATGGTAGAGATTCGCGTTGCCGCCGTAGAGAAGGAGCCGCACGCCCCCCGCTTCGAGATGGCGGATGATCCGCTCGTTGGCCCCCTCGTCGAGCGTGAAGTCGAGCCGACGCGACAGCGGCGGCACCGCCATCACGGAGGTGGCGAGACGGGCAGCGGAGAGGGGCGTGGTGATCATCGATGAGCTCTCGGTTCGGAGTCGGGGCCGCTCACGCGGCCCCGCCCTAAAAAATGTCCGGCTCCGGCGGCGGCGGCCCGGCTTCGAGGAAGCGGAAGTCGCACCCGTCGGGGGCCTGGGTGACCTGGTCGTGGAAGAGCTTGCCGTAGCCGCGGGCGTGGCGGGGCGGGGGGGGCGTCCAGTCGGCACGGCGGCGGGCGAGCTCGGCATCGTCGACGGCGAGGTGCACGCGCCTGCCGGGGACGTCGAGCTCGATCTGGTCGCCGGTTCGCACCAGCGCGAGCACGCCGCCGACGGCTGATTCGGGGGCGACATGGAGCACGCAGGTGCCGTAGCTCGTGCCCGACATCCGGGCGTCGGAGATCCGCACCATGTCGCGGACGCCCGCCTCGAGGAGCTTTTTCGGGATCGGCAGCATCCCCCACTCGGGCATTCCTGGAGCGCCGATCGGGCCGGCATTCCGCAGGACGAGGACCGTGTCGGGGGTGACGTCGAGATCAGGTGCGTCGATCCGCGCCTTGAGATCGGCGTAGGAGTCGAAGACGAGGGCGGGGCCCGAGTGCACGAGGAGGCGCGGGTCGGCAGCGGTCGGCTTGATGACGCAGCCATCGGGGGCGAGGTTGCCACGGAGGACGAACGTTCCCCCGGCGGAGTCGAGGGGCCTGTCGAACGGACGGATGACCTCGTCGGAGAGGATCTCGGCCCCGGCGATGTTTTCCCCCAGCGTCCGGCCCGTCACCGTGGGGGCATCGAGGTGGAGCTTTGCAGCGAGGCGCGAGAGGAGGGCCGGCACGCCCCCGGCGTCATGAAAATCCTCCATGAGATACTCGCCGGCGGGGCGCAGATTCGCGATCACCGGTACCTCCCGCGAGATCCGGTCGAAGTCGTCGATGGAAAGGGGAATGCCCGCCCGCCGGGCCAGCGCGATGAGGTGGACGATGGCGTTGGTCGATCCACACAGCGCCATGTCGGCGATGACTGCGTTCTCGAAGGCCTGCGGAGAAAGGATCGTGGCGGGGCGGCGGTCTTCCCACACCAGCCCCACCGCGCGGCGGCCACACTCGGCGGCGAGGCGGGCATGGGCGGAATGGACGGCGGGAATCGTCGCCGAGCCGGGGAGCGCCAGGCCGAGCGTCTCGACAATCGCGGCCATCGTCGACGCCGTCCCCATCGTCATGCAGGTCCCGGGGGAACGGGCGATGCCTTCCTCGATCTGCCGCCAGGCACACTCCGACAGGCAGCCCGCCTGCCGCTCGGCCCAGTATTTCCAGACGTCCGATCCGCTCCCGAGGCGGGTCGTGCGGAACCGGCCGGCGAGCATCGGCCCGGCAGGGAGGAAGATGGCGGGGAGATCGACGGAGATCGCGCCGAGGAGGAGCCCGGGGACCGTCTTGTCGCAGCCCCCCATGAGGACGACGCCGTCGATCGGTTGGCTGCGGAGCACCTCCTCGACCTCGAGGGCGAGGAGGTTGCGATGGATCATCGCTGTCGGCTTGACGAACATCTCGGAAAGGGAAAGGACCGGGATCTCGACCGGAAATCCCCCCGCCTGCCAGACGCCCCGTTTCACCTCCTCGGCACGCGCTCGGAAATGCGTGTGGCACTGGGCCAGATCGCTCCAGGTGTTGAGGACCGCGATCACGGGGCGGTCACGGAGCTCCTCGCCTCCGAATCCCATCTGGGCGATCCGGCTGCGGTGGCCGAAGCTCCGCAGATCATCCGGCGCGAACCAAGCCCGCGAGCGGAGCTGCTCGGGCGACTTCGGCGTCGGGACGGAGGGAAAAAAAGCCATCGGAATTGGCCCGGAGGACGACACCGGTATCGGATCAGGCAGTGTAGTCTTCCGGTCGCCCCTCCGGGAAACGCTGCTTGCCTCCACTGGCCATCCTCACCGTCGCGATGCTGCTCGTCCTCGCCGGCGTGCTGTGGGCGCGGCTCCATCCGTTCCTCGTCCTCATCGTGACGGCGCTGGTCGTGGCGGGCCTGACACCGTCCGACCGGCTCGGCGAAGCAGCGGCCCTCCCGATCGGCCGCCGGGTCGCCGAGGGCTTCGGGAAGACGGCCCACGACATCGGGATCCTGATTGCCATGGCTTCGATCCTCGGGCAATGCCTGATGGAGGCCCGTGGGGCGGAGCGGATCGTGGCCGCGATCGAACGGGTCGTGGGGCGGAGGCAAGCGCCGCTTGCCTTCCTCGGGGCCGGATTCCTCCTCGGGATCCCGATGTTCGCCGAGGGGGTCTTCTATCTCCTCCTCCCGCTGGCCAAGGCCTCGTGGCGGGAGACGCGGCGGCACGGGGTGCTCCTCGTTCTCTCGATCGTCGCCGGGGCGACGATGACCCACTCGCTCGTCCCGCCGACCCCCGGGCCGCTATTTGTGGCCGATGAGATGGGGATCGACATCGCCCTGATGATGCGGCAGGGGATGATCGTCGGCGCGATCGCGGCGCTGGCCGGTTTCGGGTATGCCACCTGGGCCGACCGGCGCTTCGACATCCCGCTGCGGACGGCCGAGGATGATCGCCCCGGCACGGTGCCCGACGACCAGCGCCCCGGCACGCCGGCCGACGGACCACTTCCGCCGCTGTGGGCCTCGCTCCTCCCGATCCTCCTCCCGGTGGTGCTCATCAGCGTCGACTCCGCCGTCGACTCGATCGCTGCAATCCCGCCCTCCCTGGCCCGCATCATCCACGTCATCGGTGACAAGAATCTCGCCCTCACCGTCTCCGCCGCCGCCGCGATCCTCCTTCTCGCCTGTCGGCGGGGAGCGAGCCGGGAGAAGGTCCGTCAGGCCGTCGCCGCCGCGGTGCTCGAAGGGGGAGAGATCATCCTCGTGATTGCCGCCGGCGGAGCGCTCGGCGCCACGCTCCGCCAGGCCGGGATGGCAGAGCTGGCGGCCGCGGCGGTGCCGCAGCACGCCCTCCTCCTCCTCCCGATCGCCTGGGGGGTGACGGTGCTGATCCGCGCGGCGCAAGGCTCGGCGACGGTGGCAATGATTACCGCCGTCGGGATCATCGCACCGATCGCCGAAGCCGCCAGCCTCCCCTATCACGAAGTTTACGTGGCGCTGGCAATCGGCTGCGGATCGAAGCCGGGGATGTGGATGAACGACAGCGGCTTCTGGGTGATCGCGCGGATGACCGGGATGACCGAAACCGAGACGCTGAAGACGGCGAGTGTCATGGTGGCGATCGAGGGAACCGTCGGCCTCCTCGCCACGATGGCCCTCGCCGCGAGTTGGCCGCTGAATTGAGGCCACGCCTGATCACCGGCCCGGCCTGACACCACGACCACAGCCTTGACCGTGCCGCGCGCCTTTTCGCAGGCTCCGCGTCAGACCAGCTCGCGGATCACCGTCCCGCCGTCTTCGGCGAGATACTGCGGGCGCCCTTGGTTGTCGGTGAGCGTCGTGCTCTGGACATCGATCCCGAGGTGCTGAAAGAGCGTGGCATAGACATCGCCGAACGTGACAGGGCGGGCGATCGCCTCGGCACCGATCCGGTCGGTGGCGCCGATCACCTGACCATGCCGCATCCCCCCACCGGCGAGGAAGGCGCAGTTGACCTGCGGCCAGTGGTCGCGGCCGACGATGTCGCTGATCTTCGGCGTCCGCCCGAACTCCCCCCACACCACAACCGCACAATCGTCGGCCAGCCCGCGCTGGTGGAGATCCTCGACGAGCGCCGAAAGCGCCTGGTCGAAGACGGGAAAATCCTCCGCCTCACGCTTGAAGATCGAATTGCCCGGGCCACCGTGCCAGTCCCACTTGCTGTAATTCAGCGTGACGACGCGGACACCGGCCTCGATCAGCCGCCGGGCGACAAGCATGCTCTGGGGCACGCGCGGGGCGCCGTTTTCATCCATGAACACCGTCGGATCGCCGGAGCCATAGCGCTCGACAACGCGCGGATCCTCCTTGGAGAGATCGAGGGCGTCGGCCAGCTCGGACGATGTCAGGAGCCCGAGGGCGCGCTCGGTGAAGGCGTCCATCCCGCGCATGTTCGTCGTCACGTCGACATCGCGGCGGAGCCGATCGACGCTTTGCAAGAGGCCGCGGCGATCCTCGAGGCGGTCGAGCGAGATCCCCTTGAGAACGAGCTCGTCGCGGGCCGGCCCCAGCGGCCGAAACGGGGAGTGGGCAGCGCCCGCAAACCCGGCCCCCGGCTCGTTGTAGGGCCCGTGCGTGCAGGGGTAGCAAAGGCTCACAAACGGCGGTGCGGTGGGGGTGGCGGCCCCGAGGAGGCTCGAGACCATCGATCCGAACTGCGGCCAGCCTCCGGCCGGCTTCGCCTTCCGCGTGTCGCGGCCGTGAAACACCTGCGCCGCGTCATGGTCGGCCTGGTTGCCGACAAGTGAGCGGATGAGGGTGTATTTGTCGGCGATCTTCGCGAGGTTCTCAAAGGCCTCACAGATCTCAATCCCGGGGACGTTCGTCGGCACCGGCCGCCACGGCCCGGCAAACTCCCGCGGGGCCTGAGGCTTGAGGTCGAACATGTCCTGGTGAGGAGGCCCCCCCACGAGGTAGATCATGATCACCGATTTCGGGCTCGACCGCCGCCCCGCGGCCGCGTCGGCAGCGAGGATCGCGGGGAGCGACCAACCTCCCGCCACCTCCCCGCCAAGGGCCGCCAGCGACCCGATGCGGAGGAGGCTGCGGCGCGACAGGCCGTCGCAGAACCGCTCCGACCGGGCGCCGGGCCCCCGTCGAGTTCCATACAGATTGAGCATCACGTCCCCCCCACGCTTCTCCCCATCGAGGAGAAAAGCCTAACCGCGGCGGCGGCGACCGGCCAGAGCAACCGCGGCTCTCAAGCCTCGCCGCACAGGAGCCTGGCCAGCGGCGTTCCCGCGGAGAGCTTCATCGGCCGGCCGACGGGGGTCGCAACCTCGCGGGCGAAGTCGATCCCGAGGGCGGCCAGGACCGTCGCCGAAAGATCAGGAATCTCCACCGGATCGGCCGGATGCTTTGCCACGCCATCGGGATCGGTGCTGCCGATCACCTGGCCGGTGGCGATTCCCGCTCCCCCGAGAAGACAGGAAAACCCGTGGGGCCAATGGTCGCGGCCGTCGAGCGGATTGATCGACGGCGTGCGGCCAAACTCCCCCATCACGAGCACGACCGTCGAGTCGAGGAGGTCGCGGTCCTCCAGATCGCCGACGAGCGCGGCCAGCGCCGGGTCGAGGAGCCGCGCCTGGGCGCTATGGCCAGCGAAGTTGCGGGCATGGGTGTCGAAGCCTTGAAGCGTGATCTCGACGCTTCTGACGCCCGCCTCGACGAGCCGCCGGGCGACGAGACAACCGCGCCCGAAATCGCTGTCGCCGTAGCGAGCCTTGACCGCTTCCGACTCGCCATCGAGATCGAACGCGGCCAGTTGCTGGGAGTCCATCAGCGTCAGCGCGTCGCGGAGCGTGTGCTCGTGGAACGTGCGGCGGACCGCCGCCCCCCGACCGGCTTCGAACGACCGCGTCAGGCTGTCGAGGGCCCCGAGCCGGCGGGTCTGACGGTCAGCCGGGACATGCGGCACGAGGTTTTGCCCTTTCTGTCCCGGCGCGAACACCCGATACGGATCGAGCTCGTTTCCGAGATAGCCGCCGCGCGAGGGGAACTCCGCTCCCCCCAGCGCGATGAAGCGCGGAAGCTCGAGGCCCGGGGCGGGGAGCTGGTGGGCCGCGATCGCGCCGAGGGCCGGATGGATGGCCGTCGGATCGGGGCGATAGCCGGTCTTCACGGCATACTGCCCGCGCTCGTGGTCCCCCTCCTTCGAGACCAGCGACCGGACCAGCGCGAAGCGATCGAGGACCTCCGCCAGCCGGGGATAGTCGGCGGCGATCACAACTCCCGGGACGACCGTGGCAATGGCCTGCGTCGGCCCGCCGGCCGCATGCCCGGGATGGGGATCGAACGTCTCCAGCTGGCTCGGGCCCCCGGCGAGCCAGACGACCAGGAGCGAGCGGGGCCGCTCGAGGCCGCGACGCCGCGCCGCGCGCGCCGGGAGCGCCGGCAGCGCGAACGACAGCCCGAGCGATGCCGCCGCGAGGAGCACCGAACGCCGCTCGGTCGGGGCAGAGCCGATCCCCATGGGCCGCGGCCCGACCGCTCTCCGCAAGCGTGATGACATCAGGGCCCTCAATGATTCCAGGAGAACTCAGGGCAGTTGAAGAGCGTCCACATCACATCCTCGACGCCGCGTCCCTTCGTGTCCGCGCGGGTCAGCAGGGGGAGGAGCAGCTCCCGCTCCTCCGACGTCGGCCGGCGCGTGAGAGCGACGAGGAAGGCCAGCTCCAGCCGGGCCACATCGTCGCGGGCCATGCCGGCGATCCGCCCGGTCGAGGTCACGGCATTCGCCTCGACCATCTCACGGGCGAGCTTGCCGTTCATCTGCACCAGCGCCTGCGGGATCGTTGCCGGGAGGGCCCCCCCCTGGGAATCGACCACCTGTCCATACTCTCGCAGGTAGTCGGTCTCGCGGAAGAACCGGATCGTCCGCGTGAGGAGATGGGAGTCGCGCGGGATCGTCTGCAGCGACGTCGTCGCCACCATGGCCCCGATGACCTGATCAGGCGCCAGCCGCGACAGCGGAAACGCTCCCCAGGCCGCCGCCACCCGATCACAGCCCTCGTCGGAATCAAGGGCCGGATGGGTCGATGCGAGGCGAAAGGCCTCCGTCGCGGTGATGACCGTGATCAGACGGCGGAGATCGCGGCCATGGTCGCGGAAGTCAGCGGCGAGGAGATCGAGGAGGTCGTCGGGATTCGTCTCCGGACCGGGATCGGGGAGGTCTTCGATCGGTTCGTGCCAGGCCCTGCCGAAGAGGATCCCCCACATCCGGTTGACGATCGCCCGGTCGAAGCGCCGGTTGTCGCGGTGGACCACCCAGGCCGCGAGGTTCTCGCGGTGCGTTCCCCCGGTGCCGAACCATTCCCGGCCGAACGGAACACGCGGGGGGACGTTGCGCCCCTCTCCCGTCACCGGTGTCGCCACGGCCGCCACGGAGCCGCGCTCGATCCGGTGCACCCGGCGCGGGTCATCCTCGATGCCGACCGGAGAAAGCCTTGCCTGGGCGAAGCAGGCGGCGAGCCCCTCGAACTCCCCCTGCCTCCACGCGGCGAACGGATGGTCGTGACACTGGGCGCAGTCGATCCGCGCCCCGAGAAACACGCGCGACACCCGGCCGGCGAGCTTGTCGGCATCGATGACGCCATCGGCCGCCGCCTGGGTGACGAAGTTCACCGCCGGCATGTCGGTCCACAGGCCACGGGCGGCCACCATCTCGCGCACGATCCCGTCCCAGGGACGGTTGGCCGCAATCTGATCGGCGAGCCAGGTCGTGAACCGGTCACGGCGGAAGACGATGAACTGCCCCTTCTCGTCCCCCACCAGCGCCGCGGCCAGACGCCGGGCGAGGGCATCGGCCGTGCGCCGGTCGGCCAGGAGCGCGGCGAGGGCCCGATCGATGGCCCCCGGTGCGCTGTCAGCCTCGAAGCTCCGGATCTCCTCGAGCGAAGGGAGCGTCGCAGCCAGCGCCAGCCACAGCCGCCGCAGGAGCGCCAGTTCGTCGGCAGCGGCTGCCGCTTCGAGCTCCGCGACCGAGCGACGCTCGGCAAGGAGGCGATCGATCGCTGCGACGGTGGCAGCGGTGGGGAGGGTGCCCCCGGACGATCGGTCGGTCCCCGGCGACGGCGGCTGGGCCCGACGCCGGACTGCCAGCGGATCGCTCGCTGCCGCACCGACCAAGAGCGAGAGCACAACCAGCGCCACCGCCGGGAGCGTCGGCCGCGGCAGGGTGAATCGGCCGAATCGTGGCAGGGGCATGGCTTTCTCCAAGGGCCCATTCTAGGCGCTCCACGCCATCCACGCAGCAGGAGATCGATTCGTCACCCCAGCGGGGGAACGCGCCCGGCCGAGGACGGTCAGGCTATGCTCTTCTGCAAGGGCCGGAAATCGGGCGGAGGCATGACGTGGCGACGGCAGGGGATACGACCGTCGCGTCGGCTGACATCAGCCGGCTCCCGCCCTGTCCTTCCCCCTGGCACCATCCGTTCCGCGCCCTCGGATGGCTCTTGTTGGTCGGCACCGGGCTGGCGAGCCTCCTCCTCCTCCTGGCGATCTTGGCGGCGATCCCGATCGTCAATCTCCTCGCCCTGGGGACGATGCTCGAGGCCGAAGGGCGCGTCGTCCGCTCCGGTCGCCTCCGCGACGGCATCCCGTTCGCCGGGGCGCTCCCCCGCCTCGGCGGGATCGTGATCGGGACCTGGCTGTGGCTCCTCGTCATCCGCTTCGTCACCCAGGCCAGCGCCGACGCCGCCCTCATCGATCCGGGGGGGCCATCGGCCCGGGGCTGGGCCCTCGTCCGATTCGCCGTTTCCCTCCTCGTCGGCTTCCATCTCCTCGCGACCTGGTTTTTCGGGGGGAGCCTTCCGTCCTTCTTCCGACCGGTGCGCAACGGCCGCCGGCTGCTCAGGGCCCTCCGCGCCGGGACTGCCTGGCCAACGGCCTCGGCGGCCCTCGCGCAGATCATCGACGCCGTCCAGCCGGGGAGGCTCTTCTCCCTGGGCTTGGGCGGATTCGTTGGCACGTTTCTCTGGCTCCTCCTCCCCACGCTCCTGTTCTCGTTTCTGGGCGACACGACGAAGCCCGGGCAGGTGCTCGTGACGCTTCTGGGGGGAATCCTCCTGGGAACCGTCCTCGCTTGGGTGCCGTTTCTCCAGGCACGATTCGCCGCCGAGCAGCGCCTCGCGGTGTTCCGCGACCTGGGAACGGTGCGCGAGTTGTGGCGCCGGGCGCCGGTCGTGATGCTCCTGGCGCTGGTGATCCTCTACGGGCTCTCCCTCCCCCTTTACCTCTTCAAGATCGTGGCGGCACCGCGCGATGCCGTCCTCTTCCTGACACCGATCTTCATTCTCACGATCTACCCGGCACGCCTGGCAGTCGGCTGGGCCACCCACCGCGCCCAGGCGCGCCCGGCGCGGGCTTGGCTCCTCCTCCGCTGGCCCGTCACGGCGCTCCTCCTTCCGCTCCTGGCGCTCTACCTCTTCCTCCTCTTCTTCACCCCGGCCATCGACGCCTTCGGCAAGCGGGCCCTCTTTGATCACCACGCGCTGCTGATCCCCACGCCGTTTTGAGGACGTGCCGGTCGCCGGATCGGCTCACCAGGGGAAGAGCGTCCGCACGAAAAGATAGAGGAGCGCGGCCGCCGTGATCAGCACCCACCACGGCCGTTGTGGGGCCGGCATGTCGGCCCCACCGAGCTCGTTGCCGCAGGCTGGGCAGCGCGGGGCGTCCTCCCAGATCTCCGCCTTGCAGAAAGGGCAGGGGATCGTTGCATCATCGTCGTCATCGACGGCCGAATCGCCTTCGTCGTGACAAGCGTCGATCTCCTCCCCAAACTCATCATCGGCGTCGAAGTCGTCGGCGTGGCGGGGCATGGCTCGTGCGATCGGGGAGGTGGCGGTGCTTCCTCAGCCGATCCTACCAAGCCACCCATGAAGTGACGGCCCGACACTGGACCCCGTTGGAGAGAGAGACGAGAATCCTTAAGGGGACACACGAACTTCAGGAAGAGGATGGTCTATGGACACGATGCCAGCCGGGAATCCTCCGCCGTATCGAGGCCTTTCTTCATCGCGGGTCCTGATGGGGGTGATCGTCCTCCAGGCGACCTTCTTGGTCTTGGCCGCGTTCCATCCGCAGCTCGCGCGGGGAGACGACCCGGCCGGGAGTCGCAGCGCCCACGACGAGCTTCACGCCAAGTATGCCGAGGCTAGGCTGAAACTTGCGGAACTCGATCTCGAAAAGGCGACGCTCCTCGAGAGCCGGGGGAGCGGTCGCATCGTATCGGACCAAGACTGGCGCCGACTCCGCAGCCGGGTCGCTGTCCTCCAGGAGATCGCCGAGGCTACTCGGGAGCATCCGCACGGGACGGGGATCGACGGACAACGGGCCCGGGCCCGCGCCGCGGTCAAGGTCGCCGATGCCGATCTGGAGCAAGCGAGGAACCTCCACGACGTCAAGCCGACCGCGTTCACGGCCCTTGCGGTGCAGCGGCACGAAGCCAAGGCGGAGATCGCCCGGCTCCGCCTCGCGCTGTGGGACGACCCGGAGAACGTGCCGTCGATCATCGACGAGATGCAGATGCAGATCGACCAGCTCACCGATCACGTCGTCGACCTGCTCGACCAGATCGAAAACGATCGGATCATCGATTCGCCCCGTCCGTGACACCGTACGTCGGCAGGTGGCGGTAGGGAACCTCGAGCGCCAGGAGGTGGAGGGCCGTAACGTAGAGCCGGCCACCGTAGGCGCCCCAGCGGTCGGGGACGGTGCCGAGCGGTTCCCAACTGCCGGCGTCATCCCCGTCGCCGACCTGCTCCGCCTCGAGCACGGTGCAGAGTCGACCGTACCAGGCATCCCATTGCGGGCCGCCGGTCTGGACGAGAACCTGCGAGGCGTAGTACCAGAGGTAGGCGTCGCGCGAACGTGCCTGGCGCGTGCCGTACGCCGGTGTCATCGCCGCCAGATCCCCCGCCGCGGCGCGGAGCCGCTCGTCGGTCCGCGGCGTGCCGGTGTGGAGGCGCATCAGCGACCCCAGCGCCGTCATCGAGGCGGCCGAGAGATCGGAGGGGCGCTGGCCGGGATTACGGGCGTTGTAAAGATAATGCCCGGCCCTGTCGGGGCTGGCCGATTCGTCGAGGAGCCCCCGGACAGCGGCGTAGGTTTCGTCCGGCACCGTCAGGCCGGCGAGTGTCCCGGCGCGGAGCGCGACGAGCATCCAGCCGCTCACCGAAAGATCGGAATCGGCCCGCGGCTGGTAGCGCCACCCGCCCCGACCGGGCTGTTGGCTCGCGACGATGAACCCGATCGCCCGCTCCGCCGCCGGCCGGAGGAGCGGATCGCCCGTCATCCCGACCGCCTCGCACAGCGCCATCGTTGCGATCCCGTGACTGTAGAGCCAGGCGCAGCTGTTCGACACCGGATCGGAGGGAACGAACAGATCGCCGTTGGCCTGCTGCACCGATACGAGCCACTCCAGCCCGTGGCGGACGACGTCGCGGTGGCGGCCGTCGAAATGATCGTAGCCGGCGCCGAGGAAGGCCAAGAGGGCCAGGCCGGTGGCGGCGGTGTCAGAGCGGAGCCGGACCGCGCCGCCAGCGCCTTCGGGGTGATAGGCCCCGAGCGTCCAGCGGCCGTCCTCCTCCTGGGCGGCGACGAGCCATTCAAGGCCACGCTCCACGAGGGCATCGGCCGGAGACTCCCCCCGGTTCTCACGCCACCTCCGGGCAAAGGCCCCGGCGGTCTCGCGGACGCGCGTCTCGGCCGGCAGGAGGAGCGTGCCGGCGCGGCGCATCGGAGTCGCCAAGGCTGCCGGGCCGGCGACGTCGGTGGCCCCGGCCAGGGGCTTCGTGCGCGGACGCAGCACGCTTTCCGACGCTGCCCCCGGGGCCGACACCGCTGCCGACAGCGTCTCCTCTTCCGCGCCGGTCGCGGCGCCCCCGCGGCGCGCCACCGCGCCACTCCCTCGTCCCCGGTCGGGGATCCGGCCGGCGCGCGGGCGGGGCCCGGCGGGAAGATCCGCGCCGGCTCCCCCTGGCTGTGGCACGGCGGACGCGACGCGTTCTTCCCCCGCCATCCCCGCGGCACCGCGAGCGGGAAGCTCGACCCGCGCCGTCTCTCCCCCCGCTCCAGGCTCCGCCACATCCGTCCGGCGGAGGGCGCGGGGCAAGGCGGGGGGGGCATCTGCCCCGGGGCCGGCCCGCGCGAACCGGCGCGGGCTGACGACTCCAACGGGTTCCTCGCCGGGGCCGGTCTCCGGCGGATCGACGACGGCGCGCCCCCGCCACGACTCCGGATCGACGGCCGGCTCGTCGCTGGTGCTCGACCGTTCCCGCCGCGCGGCCGCAGGGGCCGCCACGGCATCGCTCCCGACGACGGCCGGCAGCGGGTCAGCCGCCGCGCTCCCCGCGGCCATCTCCGCTCCGATCCGCTCCGGATCCCCGAGCGCTGCCGGGCCCGGCACCGGAGTGTCGAAACCGGGGCGATCGATCCGGGTGGCGGCGACGTCAGGCGTCTCCGCCTCCTCCGCCACCGCCCCCTCGGCCACGGCCCGTTCACCCGCGCGGAGCGGCCCGCGGGCCGACGCCGGCGCGGCCGCATCGCTGGCGATCGGGACATCGAGCGGGCGCTCGTGGGCAAACGCTTCGCGCGTGGCCTTCTCATCGTGGAGGGGAAAGTCGCTGGCCAGTTCCGGGCGATAGGAAGGCTCCCGCTCCGCCAACAGCCCGTCGAGCGGGCGGACGGCGATCACCGTCCGGGCCAGTCCTTGCTGGAGGAGCCAGTGGAGGGCAAGGCTCGCGATCACCGCCAGCGCCAGCCGGGCGCGGCTCCGCCAACGACGGGTCGATGTCAGGGTCGGTCGCGGGTTGTCGATGGCCGGGGTCATGGTCGGTTCTCACCGATTGTCGGTCGCAGCGCCGTCCACCCCGGCCGGCCGGTCGGCGGAGACGTCCGGCGCCGACTGGATGCGGTAATCCTCGATCCCGGCCTGGACGCAGGCATCCATGACGGCCACGACATGCTTGTGGGCGACGTTTTCGTCGGCCCGCACCGTCACCTTCTGGCGGCCGGGATTGTCGGCGACCGCCTGCCGGAGGAGCCCGACGAGCGCCTCGGGACCAATCGGCTTCGACCCGGCGAACGTGTTGCCGCCGCGGTCGATGTTGATGATGAACTCGCGCGGCCGGCTCGTCAGCGGCTTGGCGGCCGAGGCCTGCGGAAGGATGACGTCGATCGCCCGGTCATCCTCCTCGAGTTTGCTGGCGACGAGAAAAAAGATCATGAGGAGGAAAACGACGTCGATCATCGGCGTCAGATCGAGCCCGGTGCCGAGCCGCCCCTTGTCGATGCGGACACTCATGGCGCCCCCCGGGCCGAGCCCTGATCGCGACCTTGGGCCGCCGCTTCCCGCCCGCCGCGACCCTCGAGCGACTCCATCGCCGGAAGGAGGCCGGCGACGACGTCGTCGACCCGGCGGAAACCGGCGAGGATCCGCCCCTCGAGGTAATGGGCGACGATCGCGGCCGGGATCGCGACGCACAGGCCGGCGAAGGTGGTGATCAGCGCGAGATAGATCCCGCTGGCCAGTTCCGCCGCCCGGTTGGCCCCCGCCTGGAGATTCGCCGTCGTGTAGAAGGCGATGATCATCCCCTGGACCGTGCCGAGGAGCCCGAGGAGCGGGGTGATGGTGACCGCGAGGCTGATGGGGCGGATGTTCGCAAAGAGGCGCGAGGCCTCCCGGTTGCAGGTCGTCTCGACGACATGCTCGACCTCGGGGAGCGGCCTGCCGACCCGCGTGAGCATCGCGCGGACCACCGTTGCCAGGACGGATGGATGGGCATCGCACCATCCGGCCACCTGCCGCGGGTCGAACGCCGAGCCATCGGCGATCAGCCGGAGCTTCAGGACCAAGCTCGCGGGCACGAACCTCCCCCGTCGCAGCGCCACCAACCGCTCGAGCCCGAAGGCGACGACGAGGAACGACATCACCGTGATCGGCCACATGAGCGGACCGCCGGCGAGGAACAACTCCCACAGCGTCTTCAGGCTACCGACGTTGATCGACATGGCGGGGCCTGCGGGGCAGTGTCGGGGGGAACCGGGACAAAGAGGCGCGGAGGCTCACTTCACGGCGCTCAGCAAGGCGTCGAGCCGCTTCCGCGCCGCCGCCACGTACGGCGACGCCGGATAGCGATCCACCACTTCAGCGTACAGCCCACGGGCCTGTTCCGGCTTGGCAAGAACCTCGAAACAGCGGGCGGCCTCGAACGTCGCCTGGGCCTGCCAGGGGTGGAACGGGGCCGGGGCTTCGGTCTCCCCGAAGCCATAGGCGACCTTGAAGAAGGAGGCGATCGCCTCCTTGTGCTGCCCCTGTTCGAAGAGGATCTCCCCTTCCATGAGCCGGGCCCGGGCGGCCAGTTCCCCCGGGCCGCGTCCATCGCCGCTCCCCGCCTCCAGGCCGGCGTCGGCCAGCTCGCGGTACTCGGCCAGCGCCGCCTCCAGCCGGCCGAGATTCTGCAGCGCCCAGGCGCGGGCAAACCTCCCCTGCCAGACCGTCGCGCGGCCGGGCTGCGCCCCCTCGCCGCGCGCCGCCACGGCGGCGAGCCACCCGTCGACGAGACCGAAACTCTCCTCCCAGCGTTCCTCCTTGGCGGCACATTCCGCGGCCCGGACCGTCGCCACCCCGATCAGGTCGGGGCTCGACAGCGCCTCCGGGGCGGCGAGCGCTCGGGCGAGCACCGCTTCCGCCTCGTCGAACCGCCCCAGCCGGAACAGCGCGTCGCCGAGCATCGCCCGGCCGTCGGCGCCACAGATGCCGTCGGGATCCTCGGCGAGTTGCTCCGCGAACGCCCGCGCGGCGCCGGCATGATCCTGCTGCATGGCAAAAACCCAAGCGCGCTTGTGCCGGGCCTGTTCGCAAAGCGCCCTCCGCTGCGGCGCGGCGGCGAGGACCTGGCCGTAGGCCTCGGTGGCGCCCTCCCAGTCGCCGGCGGCAAACCGCATCTCACCACGCTCGAGCCAGGCATCGGCCTGGCGGGGGCTGCTTGGAAACCGGCGACGCAGCTCCTCGAAGGTCAGCTCCGCCCCGGCCGCGTCACCGGTCAGCGATCGGGCAAACCCGAGCTCGAGGAGGACGCGATCGGCCGCCGGGAAGTCGGGCGTGGCCGCGAGCAGCGCGGAGAACGTGTCGATCGCCGCCGTCGTCTTTCCGCTGGCAGCCAGACACAGCCCGGCGAGGAACCGGGCCTCGGCCGCGGCCTGCGCATCGACCCGCCGATCATGGGCCGCCGCCAGGCCGATCACCACCTCGGCGTCGGCGAGCCCATCGACGGGCATCCCCAGGCGCTGCCGGGCATCGCCCCGGGCGAGGAGCGCCGGCACGAGGGCCGCCGAGTCGGGATGGTGGTCGACGACCTCCGTCCAACGCCCGATGGCCAGGTCGAGACTTCCGAGCGCCTCATGGCACCACCCTTCCGCCAACAGCCCCGCAGCCACCCGCGGGCCCTGTGGTGCGATCCGGCGGGCCGCGACGAAGGCTTCGATGGCGGCAGCCGGCTCCCCGGCATCCTCACGGGCCTGGCCGAGCCGGAACCAGCCGCGCTCGGCGATCGCCGGAGCGGGGTTGCCCGCCAGGAGTTGCTCGCCGATCACGACGGCACCGGCCGCATCCCCGGCCTCGCGCCGGGCCCTCACGGCGAGGAGCTGCCCCTCGGCCTGCCGCGGCCAGGCGGGATGATCCCGGGCGATCCGCTCGAGGAGCAGCACCGCTTCCCTGGCCCGCTCGAGCTCGACCAGCGCCGTGGCGTCGAGCAACAACCCCAGAGGGCGATCGTCCCCTGCGAGGGCCTCACCGCCGCCGGCCGTCAGCGGCCCGAGCGTGGTGTGGGCCCCTTCCCAGTCCTCGGCCGCGGCCTGCGCGGCGCCCCACCGCAGCCGGAGGTGAGCAGCGCGCGGATCGTCGCCGGCATCCGACACCAGCGCCCTGAAGGCTTCGGCCGCCGCGGTGGCATCGCCGCCGGCCAGCAGCGCCTCCGCTCGGATCGCGCGGACATCGATCACCGTCGCCGCATCGGCCGCGGTCTCCCCACGTTGCTTGGCAGGGAGCGCGAGAAAGCGGTCGGCCGACGCGATCGCCTCGGCGCTTCTCCCCGCGGTGAGAAGCACCGACGCCGCCAAGCCCAAGCCCGGCGCCACGGCAGGATCGTCGGGATGCTCTGCCACGAGGCGCATCAAAACGGCGAGCCCCTCGTCGCGCCGGCCGGGGAGATCGACGAGCCCCTCGGCGCGCGAAAACTCCAGCCGGGCGATGACGGCAGCATCGACCGGGTCACCGCCGCGCCCCGCGATCTCCGCCCGCTCGAGCGCTCCCTCCGCCACGGCGACGGCAGCCTCGGTGCGACCCGCGGCCAATTCCATCCGCGCCAACCTCGCCCCCCCCTCGGCCGCGAGTCCCGCCGGCACCCCCGCCAGCGCCAGCAACTGCCCGAGGCGCTGTCGCGCTTCCTCGTCCCGGCCGGCCTCGCTCCAGGCGGCGCTGGCGGAGAGGAGGGCCGGCGCGGCCACCGCGACTTCGGGGTCACGGGCGAGAAGAAGGTCGTAGGCCTGCCCGGCGGCGGCATACCGCTTCTGCTGCCACAGCGCGCGCCCAAGGCGCTCGAGGGCGTCACCGACGCGCGGCCCGTCCTGGCGGCGGGCGATGTCGACGACGAGCCGGGCCGCCTCGGCGGGCTCGTCGGCGGCCAGGGCGAGATCGGAGCGACGGATCGCGACCTCGTCGGCCAGTTCGTCGGCAGGGAACGATTCGGCCAGCCGTCGCAGCGTTGCCGCGGCGGCGTCGGCCTCCCCCATCTCGGCCTGGGCGACACCCAGCGCGTAGAGCACCGCCGGGAGCCGGGGCGACGCGGGGCGGTCGCGGACGAACTCGAGCCAGGCCGCGACGGCCGCCGCCCGGTCTCCGGCCTGCCACAGCGATTCCGCCAGGAGGTGCGACGCCTCGGCAGCCTGCCCCTCGTCCGGCATCGCCGCGAGATACTCCCGCAGCGCCCCGACCGCGTCGCGGTACGACTGCACCGTCGGCGCCCCCTGGGCGACGGCAAACGCCCCCCGCCCCAATTCCCAGCGGGCCGCCAGCGCCGTCTCGGCATCGGCCCCCCCGTCCTGCCCTCGACTGGCGACGACCGCTCGGAAGGCTTCCGCGGCCTCCGGCCACTTCCCCTCCTGGAGCCGACAGAGCCCGAGGTAGTAGCGCCCCTTCGCCGCCAGCGGATCGCGTGGATGATCCCGCAGGAGCGTGCCCCACGCCTCGGCAGCCAGATCCCACGCGCCGCGGTTCTGGAGCGCGGCGGCGGTGGTGTACGCCGCCTTCGCCGCCGGGCTCGAGCGTGGCGACTCCTCGGCCGCGCTCACGCCCTGCCACGCGATCAGGCTGACGATCAGGCTGACGACGAAGCCGACGATCACCGCCGCCATCCGGATCGGGTGCGGCCGGGGCGGACATCGGAGGTCGGCGGTCGGGTCGAGCATGATCACCCCCCTCTGGGCAGACGGCGGTTGAGGTCGATCGCGGCCGCATCGCCCGGTGCGATGAACCTGACCGCGGGCCTCCCCGACGCTCCGGGCGGTTCGGGGAACCGCAGACGGGTCGGGGTTGAAAAAGCTCCGGGAAACGGTGGGAGGGAAGCGCGCTCCACCATCGGCCGTTATGATACCGCCCCCCGCCGCGACTGCCGATCACCCGGCATCTCAACAGGAACGGGGTACCGTCCCGGGGGTCATCATCCATGGTCCGTCGCCGTCGCGCCGCATTGGCACTGTTTCCCTTCCAAACCGCCCTGCTTGCCGCCTGGCTCCTCTGTTTCCCTCAGGCATCATCCCGGGCGGACGGTGCCGAGGAGCCTCCCAAGGGGGAAGTGCTCCAGTTCAGCTTCGAGGGGAGCCGAGTCTTTCCTGGGACGGTCCGTGACTACTGGGTCTATGTCCCGGCGCAGTACGACGGCCGAACCCCGGCCTGCGTCCACGTCAATCAGGACGGCATCCAGTTCAACGCACCGCAGGTCTTCGATCGGCTCATCCATGAGCAACGGATGCCGGTGACGATCGGCGTGTTCATCATGCACGGGAGGGTGCCGGCCGGCCGCGACGGCGCCCTCGACCGCTACAACCGCAGTTACGAATACGACGGTCTGGGGGACGCCTACGCCCGCTTCCTTCTCGATGAGATCCTCCCCGATGTGGAGACGAAGAAAGCCTCCGACGGCCGGGCGATTGTCCTCTCGAAGTCGGGCAACGACCGTTCCATCGGTGGCACCTCGAGTGGGGCGATCGCCGCCTTCACCGCCGCCTGGGAACGCCCCGACGCCTTCTCCCGGGTGTTCAGTGGCATCGGCACGTACGTCGGGCTGCGCGGTGGCAACGAGTATGCCACCCTCGTGCGGAAGGTCGAGCCGAAGCCGATCCGCATCTTTCTCCAGGACGGTTCCCAGGATCTCAACATCTACGGCGGCGACTGGTGGATCGCCAATCAGGCCCTCGAACGATCGCTCGTCTTCGCCGGCTACGAGGTGAACCACGTGTGGGGGGAAGGGGGCCACAACAACGACCAGGCAACGGAGGTTTTCCCCGCTGGGATGGAGTGGCTGTGGAAGGGCTGGCCCGCGCCGGTGGGGCGCGGGGCGGGAAGCCCGCAGCTCCAGGAGATCCTCGTTCCCGGCGAGGACTGGATGCTCGTCGGCGAGGGTTACGGTTTCACGGAAGGCCCCGCGGTCAACGCCGATGGGGAGGTGTTTTACAACGATGTCGGCAAGGGGCAGACGTGGCGATTGACGGCCGACTGGAAGCCGGAGACCTGGCTCGAAGACTCCCATCGTGGCGACGGTCAGAGCTTCACGCCCGATGGGCGCCTCGTCGCCGCCAGCGCCGCCGACGAAGCGATCCTCGCCTGGAATCGACAGCGTGAGCCGGCCGTGCTGGCGAAAGGATGGCGGGGCAACGACCTCGTCGCCACGGACGCCGGCGGGATCTACGTCACCGAGCCGGGCCTCGACGGCCGGACGCCGAGCAAGGTCCACTTCATCAGTGCCACGGGGACCGACACGGTCGTCGACACCGGCCTCCTGTTTGCCAACGGGCTCTGTCTCTCCCCCGATCAGACCCTCCTCTACGTGGCCGACAGTCGCAGCCATTGGGTCTACAGCTACTCGATCGCCGCCGACGGGACGCTCGCCAACAAACAGCGCTACGACCATCTCCATGTCCCCGACACCGCCGACGACAGCGGCGCCGACGGCCTGCGGGTCGATCGCGACGGGCGGCTGTGGGTGGCGACGCGGATGGGGCTTCAAGTGTGCGATCAGGCCGGACGCGTCAACGTCATCATCCCGACCCCCAACGGCCGTGTCTCGAACCTGTGCTTCGGGGGACCGCAGTTCGACTGGGTCGTCGCCACCTGCGGCGACAAGGTCTACCGCCGGAAAGTCAGGGTGAACGGAGCGCTCAATTTCCTCCCCCCGACGACTCCGGCGAAACCGAGACTTTGACCCCACGGGCCGCGGCTCTCCGGAAGGTGCCGGACCGCCACATCTGACCTCGGGGGGGGAATACCAGGGGACATTAAGAGGGTTCGAAGAGGGTTGTAACAGGGTTTTTCTCTAGTACACTCCGGTTTGTTAAAGTCAGCTCTGCAAACACACTCCCGCGTTGAGCCTTGGTTTCGGCCCCACTTCGGTGACCGAACCCTCCGCCTGGCGCTGCACCACCCGGTGCAGGACAACGGCCAGCACAGTCCGGGAGGGATGGTCGGCAGTGCCCCAGACAGACTTCCCTGAACGATTTCCCCGAGGAGCAATTCCCCCGATGGTCGACAAGAAGGACATCAAGAGCGTCAACAAATCCGACGAGATCCGCAAACTCGCCTCCGCCATGAAGGAGAGGGGTGAGAAGCCCCGTCCGGTCGTGATCGTGGCGACGCTCAAGAAGCAGGGCGTGGTCGTGTCGTCCCCCCAGGTGAGCATGGTTCTGAAGGGCATGGGCTTCCGCCCGCGGAAGCGCCGGAAGTCGGGCGACGTGGCCGCCGCGAAGGGGACAAAGCCCCGTGCTGCCCGCTCTTCCCAGCTGTCAATCGACGACCTGCTCGCGGCCAAGAAGATTGTCGAGCAGTTCGGTAACGCCGACCGCGCCATCGCCGCGATCACGGCGCTGAAGCGCTTCGAGGGCTGATCGCCCGGAACGCTCGCGAGTGGATCCGATCGAAGCCCCGCCGGAGGTTCCGACCCCCGGCGGGGTTTTTTCTTTCCCGCGCCGGGTGCAGCGGCGCTGCATTCAATACGACTTCGCGGCGCCGACTTGCACCGTCGACACCGGATTGGACTTGTCACCGGTGCCGATGTAGCGCCCGAACACCGATATCCGCTCGCCGAAGTTCTTCACGAACCCGCTTCCCCGGTCATGGAGGTAAATGAAGAAATCGCCCGCGACCTCCTTGCGGATCGTCCACTGCGTCGCATCGGCAAACTCCCCCTTCCCCGGTCCGGTCGAATTGACGGCCACGCCGACCCGCCACTCCGCGTCGATGCCCCAGGGGAGCTGCCCGTGCTGGCGGACGAGCAAGCCGGGCCGTGTCGCCGCGCCGAACACCGGCTCCTTCCAGGGGGTTTTGACAAACTCCTCGAGCGGCTTCGCCACCGTCTCGATCGCCGGCGGCCTGACCCCGTCGCTTCCCCCGGCCGTCGTCTCGAGCCATCGGCCCAGCCCGGAAGGAGGTACGATCGGCATCCCGAGTGGGTCAGCAATGCCCGTCGGCGGAAGGGGAACGACGCGTTCCTCGCCCTCCCCGAGATCGGCGGCCCGCAGCGACGCCCCCGCGCCGCTCCAGGCCAGACAGAGTCCGACAACGACCGTCGGTACGGAGGCCAGGCGATGCCACGAGGTTTGACAGTGCATTCGATGGATCACGGCGATTGATGGCACACGAAGGAGCTCGGATTGCCGGCGGGAACGCTCCCGCAGCAGCGGCCGATCCTTCCATTCCACCCGGCTCCGGTGCAAGACCGGACGAGGCAAGCCAGGCGACTGCGGCAGGAGAGCGAACACCGGCCACGAACAAGAGTGGGATCGACACGATCCCGGCGATTCCACTATTCCCCAGCCCTTGTTGAGCCCGTCCGACGTACCGTGTCGGCACATCTGACTCCCGGAGCGATTGCCCATGCGAGGCCGATGCCTGCGCCCGGTCGTCGTCATGACCTTCGCCCTCGGTTCTGCGGCGTTTGCCGGCTGCACGAAGCCGTTGGGGATCGTTCGGCAAGCCAGCGACGGCGCCGAGGCCCTGACGAACCGAGCCGAGGAGAGGTTCAAGGACGTTTCCGACAAAGTCGATGCCTTCGGCGACCGTCTCAAGGAGAAGGTCAAGGATCTCGGCGACGACCTCACCACCTGGGAGGCCGACGAGGCGACGATCACCCCGACGAGTGCCGTTCGCGTCGACCAGGGGCCGATCGTTCGCTAATGCCCTGTGCCGACGCCGTCAGCGCTGCGGGGCCCCGTCGACAGGCTTGAAGACGACCTTCCAATCGCGGGCCATGTCGACGACGACCCACCCGCGCCGCGGGGCCGCTTCGAGTGCCGTGACGAGCTTGCCGGTGCCGGGCGGATGGGCGTCATAGGCCGATTCGCGCTCGGCATCGGTGTGGTGGACGATCAAGCCGAAGGATGGCCCGTGTTCGATCGTCGTCCATTCGAGCATCGCTTGGTCGCCGTCGGAGTTGCCGAAGCAGGCCACCGGCCGGCGGCCGATGAAGCGATGGATGCCGACCGGCTTTCCCTCCCGATCGTCGATCATCTCGATGCCCCCTTCCTTGACGAGCACCGGCCGGTCGTCGCGCAGTTCGTAGCGAACCTTTCCATAGGAACCGATCACCTGGTTCGGCGGGATCCCATAGACCTCCTCCGCCCACACGCGCATGAAGTCGGCCCCACCGCCGGAAACGATGTAGGGGGTGAAGCCCCGGTCGCGGAGGAAATCGAGAACCTCGAGCATCGGCTGGTAGGCGAGGTCTGAATACGGGCGCTTCCAGACGGGATGACGGGCCGTATCGAGCCAGCGACGGACACGGTCATTGAACTCATCCACCGTCATCCCGGCGTGCGTGGCCTCGAGGAGCACCATCCCCTGGCCGGGCCCCGAGCGGAGCACTCCGGTGACATCACCGGCCAGGGCCGCGGTGATCGCCGGATTCTCCTTCCACTCCGGATGGTCTCCCTCGAGCCGCTTCACTTCGTCGAGCACGAACTGGGCCTGGAACGGGAGCGGGGTCTCGGGCCAGAGCGTGCCGTCGTTGTCGAAGACGGCGATCCGCGCCGCCGGCTCGAGGAAGTCGGGGGAGCCGGGCGTCGTCGTCCGCTCGACGAACGCGAGGATCGCCGTGCGGGCGGGGCTGTCGTGCCAGGAGGGAAGCGGTTCCGCCCCGCCGGCAGGCGCCATGACCATCACGCCGCAGCGGAGCAGGAAAGCCAGCGCTGTTCCACACCCCAACAGTCGCCGTCGACACAGCCGCCCCATGGCATCCCTCATGAAAGACCCGAGAACAACACCACCATCATCAGCCCGCCGGGAGCGGCTGCGGCGCTGCAGGCTCCGCCTTCGCTTTCAGCCGCCGATCCAGATCGTCAACCTTTTCCAGGAGCTTGTGTTGCGATTCCTCGAGCTTCCGCACCTGGCTGCGAAGCTCCGTCACCTCCCCCGGCACCAGCGGCTGCTTCCCCCGCAGGGCCGCCAGCGCCCCCTCGGCCACCTTTCCGGTGCGATCGGAGGAGCCATGCTTCGCGAGCCCTTGGAGGAGCGCTTCGGATTGCGGATCCCCCAGCTCGCCGAGCGCGCCGATCGCCGCGTGCCGCACCGACGGCCGGGCATCGAGGAGATGGGGCGTGAGAAAATCCCGGACGGCAGCCTTGTCGTCGCGGAGTCGGCCGAGCTTCCCGGCCGTCCGCAAGCCCGTCCCCAGGACCCGCGGCGGGAACACGTCGGGCTTGGCTTCCACGAGGCGGATCAGTGGCTGGAGGAGCGTCACGTCTTGTTGCTGCCCGAGCGCGTCCATCGCCGCCTCGGCCACCTCCTGGCGGTAAGAGTCGGAGCGGAGGGCGTCGAGGATCGTATCGCGGGCCGCCGGATCCTGATACTTCGCCAGGCCGTGGAGGGCGACCGCCTGGATCGCCGGATTTTTCTCCGTGCCGACGATCGTCACGAGCTGCTCCATGACGCCGGGGCGATAGGAGGCGGCGATTCCCTCGACGACGCGCCGGCGGACGCGGGCGTCGGGCTGGCCGAGCGACTTCCGCAATTCGGCGAGGGCTTCGTCTGATCCAATCGCCTGGAGCGCGTGGGCGGCCTGCTCGCGGACGCCACGGAAGCCGTCCTCCCGTAGGGCCTTGCCGAGCCGCTCGACGGCCGCCCGGGTGCGCATCTGCTCGAGCCCCTTCACGGCGATGATCCGGCCGATGGAATCGTCGGCAACGTCGAGCTGCGCCAGATGCATCGCCTCGGGCACCGGGAAGTCGACCTTCGCCAGGAGCGTGTAGTGGGGATCGAAGCGGACGAGCTTCGGCTGCCGGTCGAGGGGGAAGTGGAAGTCGTGCGAGATGCCGGTGACGCGCACCGGCCGCTCGACGCTCGTGCCGTCGTCGAAGGTGAAGCGGACCGTCGTATCGAAGGCGAACGTCAGCACCTTGTCGCTGGCTGGCTGTGTCTGCCGAACGGTGACATGGGCGAGCTTCTCCTCAGGGTTCCACTGGTAACCGATGCGGAGATCGGGATGGCGGGCATGGTAGAGCCACTGGTCGAAGAACCGATCGAGCGGCTTGCCACTGAGCTCTTCGAAGACTTGCCGCAGGTCGTCGGTCGTCACCGTCGACAGACTGTGCCGGTCGAGATACGTCTTCACCGCCTTGCGGTAGAGGTCATCACCGAAATGGCTGCGGAGCATGTGGAGAACCCAGCCCCCCTTCGGGTAGGCCCGGTAGTCGAACTGCTCGGAGGCGTCGTTATAGCCCTTCCAGACGACCGGCCGGGTGTCGTCCCCCTGGGTGAGGATCCGCCCCTCGGCGTCGTTCCACAGCCCGTAGAGGAGCTCGTCGCGGCCGAATTTGTGGCCGTCATAGAGATGGGCGTAATAGGTGGCAAAGCCCTCGTTGAGCCACAGATGGCTCCAGTCCTTGCAGGTCACGAGGTCGCCAAACCACTGATGGGCCAGCTCGTGGGCGTCGAGGCCCCGCGACGAGCGGATCGTCTCGGTCGCCTTCGTGTGGAGGGTCTGGTCGGTGAGGGTGGTGAGGCTCGTGTTCTCCATCCCGCCGGCGACGAAGTCTTGGATCGTCACCTGGTCGTACTTGCCCCAGGGATAGGGGACGCCGATGTCGTCCTCGAAGAAGGCCATGATCGACGCGGTGTCCTCGAAGGAATTGACCGCCTCGGCCGCCGTCGACGGCTGCGTGTAGAAGCCGAGCGGCACGTCGCGGTGACGCCCCTCGAGCTTGGCGAGATTGCCGGCAACGAGGCAGACCAGATAGCTCACGTGGGGCTTCTCTTGGATCCACTGCACGCGCTTCAGCCCCGTTGCCGCGTCGACCTCCTCGGCCACCTTGCGGCCGTTGGAGAGGACCGTCATCTCCGGCGGCACGTGGCAGATGACCTCGGTGGTGGAGCGCTCGTTGGGGTAGTCGTGGCAGGGGAACCAGTGCCGGGCCTCGTGCGATTCCCCCTGCGTCCAGACATGCGTGTCGCCGGCCGGATAGCCCATGTCTGGGGTGCGGAAATAGAGCCCGCGGCGCGGCTCGGCTTCGTGCTCGATGTGGAGGGTGACCTCGCGGTCGACCGGGATCGGCTCGGCGAAGCGGACGATCACCGCGCCGCGCGTCGCGGTGTGATCGGCCACCGGCACGTCGGCCTTCACGCCGTGGACGGTCAGATCGACCGCATCGAGCCGGAGCTGCTCGAGCGGCTTGGCGATCGGCTTGAACGTCAGGCTCGTCGTGCCGCGGACGGTGTGGCGGGCAAAGTCGGGGGTGACATCGATGCGGATGTGAAGCATGTCGACTGCCCGGTCGGGGGCATAGCGCCGGCCATTGCCGGAATCGTCGGCAGCCGCGCCGAAGGCATCGGCCCAAGAACTGTGCTCATGCCCTAACCCCCCATGGCAGCGGCATTGGTATTCCTCCTCGGCAACCACCCGGCCAGGGGCCACAAGCGCGGCCAAGCAGAGGAGACCGGCCAGAAGACGACCCGACAGCGACGGCATGGACATCATCGACACCCCAGAGGGAGAGGGCACGGGGGAAAAATCGAGCCGAGTATACTTCGGCCCGCACCGCGCCGCCGCCGCCCGCGCCCCAACCGCCCGAATCGTCTCCCCGCCGCCCCCCGAGCCAGGATTGTCCCCATGCCGCCGATCGACCAGTCCCGTTCTGCGATCCTCGCCCGGCTCCGTGACAAGGTCCGCCGCGGCCTTCCCGTCATCGGCGCCGGTGCCGGCACCGGCCTGTCGGCCAAGTGCGAGGAGGCCGGCGGCGTCGATCTGATCGTGATCTACAACTCCGGCCGCTACCGGATGGCCGGGCGCGGCTCGCTGGCCGGGCTTCTCGCCTACGGCAACGCCAACGAAATCGTCCGCGACATGGCCCGCGAAGTGCTGACGGCCGTGAAGCACACGCCCGTCCTCGCCGGCGTCAACGGCACCGATCCGTTCCTCCTCCGCGATCGGTTCCTCCGCGAGCTGAAAGACATGGGCTTTGCCGGGATTCAAAACTTTCCCACCGTCGGCCTCATCGACGGCATGTTCCGGGCAAATCTCGAGGAGACGGGGATGGGCTACCACCACGAGGTCGATCTCGTTGCCGCCGCCCGCTCCCTCGACCTCCTCACGACCCCGTACGTCTTCAACTCCGAGGAAGCCCGGCTCATGGCGGCGGCCGGCGCCGACATCATCGTCGCCCACATGGGGCTGACGACCGGTGGCACGATCGGCGCCGCGACGGCAAAGACGCTCGCGGGCTGTGTCGACGAGGTCCAGCAGATCGTCGACGCGGCGCGGGCGACGCGCGACGACGTCCTCGTCCTCTGTCATGGCGGCCCGATCGCCACCCCCGACGACGCCGGCTTCATGCTCGGCACGTGTCGGGGCATCGACGGCTTCTATGGCGCCAGCTCGATGGAGCGGCTTCCGGTCGAGACGGCCCTCACCGCCGAGGTCCGCCGCTTCGGCCAACTCCGTCTGCCGACGAAGGGCTGACGACGCGTACTCCCCACACGACTCCAGGAATCTTTCCGATGGGCACGATCGTCGTCCTCGGTACGTTCGACACCAAGGGGATCGAGCACCGCTACCTCGCCGAGAGAGTCGGTGAGCTGGGGCACCATCCCCTCCTCGTCGACGGCGGCGGCTTCGGCGTGCCGCAGATCGGAGCCGACATCCCGCCGCAAGCCGTAGCAGCCGAGGGGGGGATCAATCTGGCAGCGCTGCAAGCACAGGGCGACCGGGGAGCGATGGTGACGGCGATGGCCGCCGCGGCGGCGACGGTCGTCCGCCGGCTCCATACGCAAGGAAAGCTCGCTGGAATTGTTTCGATGGGGGGATCGGGGGGAACGGCGATCGGGACGGCGGCGATGCGTGCCCTGCCGCTGGGTGTCCCGAAGGTGATGGTGTCGACCCTCGCCAGCGGAAACGTCGCCCCGTATCTCGACATCAGCGACATCGTGATGATCCCGGCGGTGGCGGACGTCGCGGGGCTCAATGCCTTCACACGGGCGCAGTTTTCCCGGGCGGCGGCCACGGTCTGCACGCTCGTCGACACCAACATCCGGCTCGCCGCGGCGGGGGAAGGAAAAGAGACAAAACCCCTCATTGTCGCCTCGATGTTCGGCAACACGACCCCGTGCGTCGAGCGGGCCCGGGGGCTTCTCGAAGCGGCTGGCCGCGACGTCGTCGTGTTCCACGCCACCGGCACCGGCGGGCGGACGATGGAGGCGCTGATCGCCAGCGGCCCCGTGGCGGGGGTCCTCGACGTCACGACCACCGAATGGGCCGATGAGCTCGTCGGCGGGATCCTCGGCGCCGGCCCGACGCGGCTCGATGCCGCGGCCCGGCGCGGGATTCCCGCCGTCGTCGCGCCAGGATGTCTCGACATGGTGAACTTCGGCGCCCCGGAGACGATTCCCGCGGCCTTCGCCGGCCGGCGCTTCCACCGCCACAACGCCCAGGTGACGCTGATGCGGACGACACCGGAGGAGTGCCGCGACCTGGGGCGGATCCTCGCGCAGAAGGTCAACGCGTCGGTCGGCCCGGTGACGGTCCTCCTGCCGCTGGGCGGGATCAGCATGATCTCGGTGCCGGGCCAGCCGTTCCACGATCCGGCCGCCGACGAAGCGCTCTTTGCGGCAATCCGCAAATGGCTGAGCCCGGGGATCCCGCTTGTCGAGCTCGACTGCGCGATCAACGATCCGCCGTTCGCGGAGGCGTGCGTCGAGCGGCTCCTGGCGGGGTAGCGGGATTGGATACCAATCCAGTACGCCAGAGCTTTGAGCATCCGGCCCTCTTTAAGTAACATCCGTTTCGGGACCATCGCCCCCCAGAGGACCCCACCGATGCAGAGCTCGCAAACGCTTCTCGACAAGATCACGGCCCTGTCCCCCGAGCAGGTTGTCGAGGTGGAACATTTCGTCGAGTTTCTGACAAACCGCGTTAGGAAGCAGGAAGCTCTAGAGCGACTGCTCACGTTGGCTCCGTCACTCGAGAACGCTGGTGCTGGTTGCCGGAGTGAGGATGAGATTCTCGCTGAATTGACGGCAGTCCGTACCTCACGACACTCCCACCGCAACGGGAGTTGAGGGCGTCGTGCGGATTGTTCTCGATACCAACGTCGTGCTCTCGGCGCTGCTGTGGCGAGGAACGCCGTACCACCTGCTCTCGCTCATAGCAGAGCGGCCGAGCCTTCGACTTTATAGCACCATAGCCCTTCTCGATGAGCTGGCCGATGTGCTGGCTCGGCCGACCATCGCAACACGGCTGGAGTCGATTGGCCGCGGCAGGCGCGCGGTGCTTGCCGATTACCTCGAGGCCGTCGATCTTGTCGAGCCCTTGTCGCTGCCGCGCATCGTGCCCGAAGACGCCGATGACGACCAGGTGATCGCTGCCGCCGTGGCGGCCCATGCTCACATGATCGTGTCGGGCGACAGGCATTTGCTCGCGCTCCGTGCCTTTGAGGGGATCGAGATCATCACGGCGGCCGCTGCGATCGAGCGGCTCCTGGCGGGCTGATGCCGTCGGCTGGTCGTTCGAGGGTCGCGGCGGCCACCTGGGCGAACACCGGCGCGGCGATCCGCGCTTCCGAGAGGAGCGTGTAGTCGGTGGAGACCGCGTGGATTCTCCGGGCGAGCTCGGCGTCGAAGCACCGCAGGACGAGGCGGAGGGGCTGCCCGGCCCGCGATTCGCGGCCGAACGACTGCGCTGCCAGGCCGATCTCGAGATTGAGGGCGTCGTTCGACGTGCAGGCGATCAGCGCTCTGGCCCGGTGGACGCCGGCCCGGGCGAGGACGACGGGGCGCTTGGCGTCCCCGACGATCACCGGGCAGCGGACGCGGAAGTCGCGGTGGGCATCGTCAGGAGCGGCGGAATCGACAACCACCACCGCCACGCCGCGGGCCCAGAGGTCGCGGGCAACGGCGAGCCCGACGTGCCCCAGTCCGCAGACGACGACATGCCCCCGGAGACGGCGGACACGGAGCTCGTTTCGCATCTGATCGGCGGTGCCTGAGACAATGAAGATCGTGAGGAGCGAGGCGATGATCGCGATCAGGACGATACCGGCAAACATGAGCACGATACCGAACAGCTTCACCCAAGCCGGGGCATGTTGGAGATTGATGTCGCCGAAGCCGACGGTGGTGACGATCGACGTCGTGAAGTAGGCCGCATCGATCCACGACAATCCGAGCTGCCAGCGGAAGACCACGATCCCGAGGAAATAGAGGGCGAGGAAGGAGAATGGGATGGCGATGAACGACAGCCGGGGCGAGTGCCACGGGCTCTCGGTGTGCGACGCCGCCCGCAGGCCGGCGGCCGCTGACGGCACCGGCGCCTGCAGGGCCGCCTCGACGAAAGCCTCGGCCGCCAGGCACTCCGGGGCCATCGCGGCGGTGATCCCGAAATCGTCCTCGAAGCGTGGGGCGAAACGGGGCTCGGAATGGCGCATGACGACCGCCACGCCCGGTGCCTCGCCGCGGATCTCGAGCGCGGCTTCGAGGTTCTGGACGTCACTGGCGGTGACGAGGACGGCTGCGGCGGCGCTGTCGATCCCCGCCTCGCGCCGCACCCGGGCACTGCGAAAGTCGCCGCGGACGACCCGGGCCCCGAACGCTTCGGCACGTTCGACCCGATCAGGGATCGTGTGGCGATCGGTCACGACCGTAACGGCGCGGCCGGAAGCGCACAGCGACTCCACGACGAGGAGCCCGAAGCGGCCGAGCCCGCAGACGACAATTGGTCGCCGGGATTTCGCGGAAGGATCATCCATATCGTGGGACCGCACGAGATCGAGGCGACCATGAACAACGCTCGCTGCAGATTCCCGTCGCGGAACGGCTGCCGTCAAGGGGAATCGGGGGTCGTCTCCGGTGCCACTAGGCCGCAGGCCGAGCGAGCCGAGACGGAGCCGCGTGGAGCGTTCACTGCCGTCGCGCCGATGCCGGCTCAGGACCTCGCCGATGGGATCGCTGCCTGCCGTCACGTGATCGCCATCACCGCAGCCGCGGGCCTCAGCAGGAAGATCATCTCCATGACGCGAAGGGCAGGGGAGCACCGTCCCCCGAACGACTCCTCCACCGTCATTTCCTCCGACTGCGGCGGATGATGGGGCCTGCGGCGTCCGATCCGCGGCGGGTAAACTGCCGGAATGCTCGAGCGAACCGGCGGCCTTTTCATGCGCAATCCCCTCGTACTCCTCGTCGCCCTGCTGGCCTTGCCGTTGGTCGAGCTGGCCTTGCTTTTGAAGCTCGGGTCGCTCACCGATTGGAAGGTGCCGCTCCTCGCCGTGGTCATCATGGCGGGGGTGGGAATCGCTCTGATCCGTTCGATCGGTTGGCTCACCTTTCGGCAGTTTCAGGAGGAGCTCGAGCACCGCCCCGTCCCGGGGAACGCTATCCTCGACACGCTGTGCCTGTTCCTTGCCGGCCTGCTGTTCCTCTTTCCGGGCATCCTCACTGACTTCCTCGGCCTGCTGCTCCTCATTCCCCCGACCCGGTTCCTCTTCAAGCGGGCCATGATCGGCTGGATCAGGGCCGGGGTTCGCGACGCCCACGTGACGGTGCAAGTGACGGTGGACGGCGGGCCGTTCACGGTCGTCGAAGGCGAAGATGTGGCGGTGGCGGAAAAGCTGCCGGCGGGACGGCCGCGCCTTCCCGCCCCAGTGGCGCCAGCGGAAAAGCCGCGTGCGGAGACACTTTGATCTGATCGCCCGATCGCGATGGTCAAAACGGGGAAGAGGCAGCCGCCGGCACGGAACATCGCTCGTCCCACTTCTCCGCCCTGCAGCGGCGTTGGCATGCCGGTTCATCCGTCTCGGATGTCGATTCATCCCCGCCTCCTGTCGATTCGGCAATCAGCGGCGCCCATTCCTTGAGGCCCGGCAAGAAGCCCGCTAGAAACTGCCCCGGAGCCCCCAGATCCACACGGGGCGGCCTTCTTCTTTTCACCCTTCGACCGACGGGACGAATTGACATGCGGATCAGCTGGGCGACCGATATCTGTCAGCGTCTCTACGCCACCTTCGTGCGACACCGGCTGCAGACGCGCTCATTCCACCGCTCCCGTCGGCGGGCCCTGCGGAACTCGGCCCGCACGAGCAGTTGGGAAATGCTCGAACCGCGGGCGATGCTCGCCGGCGACGGCTTCATCACGCAGTCGTCCCTCGTCAACCTATTCGGCCCGCTTCAGCGCCGCCGACAACCAGTCGATCGTGATCGACACCAACGGCGAGGATGTGTCGTTTGCATCGGCCATCTCCGGGATCGGCACGAGGCTGACGAAACTCGGAGACGGCACCCTCACGTTGGCCGCTGCCAATTCCTATCTAGGCCGCACGACGATCTCCGGGGGCACACTCGCACTCTCCGGTTTCGGAAGCATTGGCGCGGGCGGGCTTGATCTGGGCACCGGCGGCACCTTCGACCTCACCGCCCTCGCTTCGGGCACCTACACGTTGCCGGCGACTGGCAGCCTGACCGGCGTCGGCATGCTCTCTGGTGCGGGCCAGTCGCTTGCCGTGCTCGGAGCGTTCCAGCCGGGCAACCGTTTGGGCACGGTCACGTTGGGCCCTGACTTCACGCTCGCCCTGGTGCTCTCCTCAACCAGCACGTTTCAGATCACCAGCCCGCTTTACACCGTCGACACCTATGACCTCGTGACTGGCGCCGGGAGCGTGGAATTCGGCGGCGTGCTCGAGCTGGACTTCAGTGGTGGCAATTACTCGCTGGGCACGGAAGTCTTGCAGCTGTTTTCGAATACGGGTGGCTGGAGTGGCGACTTTACGGCAGTGCATGCCACTGGTTTGGCCGCGGGGCAGTTCGCCACGTTCAACGCTTCCACCGGCTCCATCAGCATCGTTCCGGAGCCGTCCAGCACCGTTTGGGCGGCCATCGGGGCCGGTCTGGTCGGCTTCCTGCAGAGGCGACGGCGAATGGCCGCTACGAGGCGTGTTCAGTCTGCTCGGTGAAAATGACGCCGGCACGGTTCAGCCAGCGACGAAAATCGACGTCGTGCGCCGCTCTCTCGATCATCTGGCCACCGCTCGCCCCGTCACACCCCCTCCGGCCGCGGGTGCTTCCAAGGAGCGCGGTAGTCGCGCGTGAGATGGCCGTTGGCTTCGTCGTCGCCGACGACGTTCCCCTCGCGATCGAGCGCCAGGCTCCGCCCCAGACGCATCGAGACGTTGGCGAGGATGCAGGCGGCGCTCGAGACATGCCCCTCGGCGATGTCGGCCACCGGCTTCCGCCCCGTCGCCCGGGCGTCGAGGAAGTCGAGCATGTGGCGCCGCGTCGCCGGCGCGGCGAAGGGCTCCGTCTCCTTGTGCTCGACATCCTGCGGATATTTTTCGCGCTCGTCGAGAAACTCCCCGTGCTCCGCCGGGCCACCATCCTTCGGCTTGAAATCCCACTTCGCCACGCTCAACCGGAGCGTCCCTTGGGAGCCGTAGAGCGTCGCCCCCCACGGATACTCGGGGTCGGGATTCTCCCCCCAGTTGCGCTGCGTCCACACGACCTGCACGTCGCCATGATCAAACAGCGCCGTCTGCGTGTCGTGGAGCTTGACGTTCGAGGCCGGATTGCGAACGAGCGAGCCGCCCGAGGCTGAAATCCGCTCCGGCCACGATAGCCCCAGGAAGGAGCGGACGAGGTCGTAAAAGTGAACGCACAGATCCCCGGTCTGACCGTTGCTGAACTCGATCGTGTCGCGCCAGCCGCGGGGATGGATCTGGGGGTTGTAGGAAACGAGTGGCGCCGGGCCGCAATACATTTCCCAATCGAGCGTCGACGGCGCGGGCGCTGGCGGCGGATAGGCCTCGCGCGTGCCGTAGTAGCTGTGGATGTCGACCGCGGCAATTTTTCCGAGGCGGCCGGAGGCGATGAAGCGGTCGCGGGCCTCGAGAAGATGCGGGGTGCTGCGGCGCTGAAGGCCGACTTGGACGGTGCGGCCATGGAGCCGCGCCGCCGCCACCATCGCCCGCCCCTCGACAACATCGAAGCTGATCGGCTTTTGCACATAGACATCGGCCCCCGCTTCGCAGGCGGCGATCATCGGCAGGCAGTGCCAGTGGTCAGGCGTGCCGACGAGGACGATCTCCGGCGTGGTATCGGCGAGGAGCGTGCGGTAGTCGCCAAACAGCGGCGGCGTGTTGCCGGAGGGCTGCCGCTTGGCGACAAGGGCCGCGGCGGCCTCGCGCATCGCCGCATCGACATCACACAGCCCGACGACCTCCACCGGAGCCACCTGCATGAGATGGAAGAGGTCGGTCTTCCCATACCAACCGCAACCGACGAGCCCCACGCGGAGTGGCTTGAGGGGCTCGGCGGCAGCGGCCGACTCGGGCCCTAGGGCCCCGACCGCGGCCAGCCCGATCCCGGTGTGAAGGAAATCTCGGCGCTGCATGACGGTGCTCCACTCCGGTGGCTTCTCGGGCTGGGATGGCACTCGTCGCCCCCCAAAGCTTCAAGCCTACCTTCTCGCACCGTCGACAAGGAAAAGGAGAAAAAGGTGCCAGCCATTGCCATTTGGCGAATTGAGCGTCATGCCGGGATTTCCAGACAGGCCAATTTTGCTTGCAAAAGAGCCGTTGAACGACCTATTCTTACTCGTATGGTCATTCAGATGGACGTTCAAACCGAGCAGGAATTGCGGCGGCTCGCCGGCCGACAGGGGCGCGCGCTGGCTGAAGTCGTGGAGGCAGCATTGCGGAGTTACATCGAGGCGGAGGCGATAACAGACATCGAATCCGCGGATGTCGCCGCCACTCAAAGCGCCCTGGTGTCAGAGTTGACCGGGATCGACGGACCACCAGAGGCTGCGGAGGAGCCCGGGACCGATGCGCAGGGCTGAAATCTGGTGGGCTGAATTGCCACCGCCGGTTGGCCCGCGACCGGTCGTGATCCTGACGAGAAATGCCGTCATCGAAAGTATTGGAGCGGTGATCGTGGGCCTCGTCACCCGCACCGCCCGCGGACTTCCAACCGAGGTATCGGTCGGCCGAGCCGAGGGTCTTCCGCGCCCATCGGTGGTCAACGCCGACAACCTTCTCACCGTGCCGCGGCAGCGGCTCATTCGGCTCATGGGGCAGTTCTCCTCCGAGAAGGTCCGGGAACTCGATCGGGCCGTGAAGATCGCGCTGGGGCTCGACTGATCTGGGCACGAGAAAAAAACGCTCCAGCGGTGACGCGGCGTCAGGGGGAACTCTCCGGGCACGCGGAGGCTTCGCGTCAGGCCGGTCGCGGCGTCGGGTACACTGCCGCCGGCACTACGGGGCCTAGTGAATTGGTCCTGGTGTCGCCCCTTTCCGAGGAGTTTCCCCTGTGGTCCATCTTTCATGGTTCGGTGTCTGGAGCGTCTGCCTGGGCATGGCGGTAGCCGTCGCGGTGTCGGTCGCCCCGATGTCGGTTTCCCAAGGTGCCGACCCTGCGCACGGCACGCGGATCGTGTTCCTCGGCGACTCGATCACCGAAGC
>JBBAVV010000004.1:0-6726 GCA_040397545.1 Pirellulales bacterium | reverse complement strand
CTGACGCACTGCTTCTTTGTCACCTTCGCCTCGGAAGCCGATCGCGACGCCTATCTCCCCCACCCGGCCCACAAGGAGTTTGTCGATCTCGTCGGCCCTCATGTCGAGAAGGTGACCGTCGTCGACTACTGGGCGAAGCCGTGACCTTTCGGGCCGAGTTTCTCAAAAACCTCCCGGTTGCCGACGTCCTCGCTGAGGTGGTGGTAGCGTCACGGCCGCGCGCCGCGGGCCCGGCAGGGCAGGGGGGGGCGGTCGTCGTCACGGCTCCCCCCGGCTCCGGGAAGACGATGCTCGTGCCAGCGGCGGTGCTTGACGATCTCCCGGCGGGCTCGCGGCTGATCCTCATGCAGCCGCGGCGGCTCGCGGCCCGGTCGGTCGCCACGCAGATCGCCAAGCTCCGCGGCTGTGAGCTCGGCGGCGAGGTCGGCTATCAGGTGCGGTTTGATTCGCGCGTGGGGCGCGACACGCGGCTGATCGTCGAGACGACCGGGATCATGCTCCGGCGCCTCCTCGAAGACGTCACGCTCTCACGCATCGACTGCGTCGTCCTCGATGAGTTTCACGAGCGATCGGTGGAGATGGATCTTGTCCTCGGGATGCTCCTCCGCGTCCGGGAGACGCTCCGCCCCGACCTCCGCATCGTCGTCATGAGCGCCACCCTCGACACCGGCCCGGTGGCCCGGATCCTCGCGCCGGGGGCTCCCGCGGGCTGCCCGGTGGTGTCGACGTCGGGGCGCCTCCATCCGGTGGAGGTCCGCTATGGCCGGCGCGGTGATCAGCGGGAGCTGGTCGATCAGGTGGCCGACGCGGTCGGGCAGGCGCTGAAGGGCTCGACGGGCCATCTGCTCGTGTTCCTCCCCGGCGTCGGCGAGATCATGCGCTGCGCCGACGCGATCGACCCGCTCGCCGACCGGCAGGGGCACTCGGTTGTCATTCTCCATGGCGAGCTGCCGCCGGAGCAGCAGGACCGCGTTCTCGAGGAGACCGGCGGACGGAAGATCATCCTGGCGACGAACGTGGCCGAGACGAGCCTGACGATCCCCGGCGTCGGCGCCGTCGTCGACTCTGGGATGGTCCGTCAGATGCGTGTCTCGAGCGCGACGGGGCTGCCGCGGCTCGAGCTGATCCCGATCTCGCGGGCCTCGGCCGACCAGCGCGCCGGCCGCGCGGGGCGCACCGGGCCCGGCGTCTGCTACCGGCTGTGGGACGAATCGTCGCACCAGCACCGCCCGGCCGCCGATCTCCCCGAAATCCTCCGCACCGATCTCGCCGGCCCGCTCCTCCAGCTCCTTGCCCTTGGCGAAGCCGACGGCTTTCCCTGGCTCGACGCCCCGCAGCCCGAGGCGATGGACCAGGCCGTCCGGCTCCTCGGGATGCTCGGAGCGATCGAGACGGAGGGGGCGAAGACGACGATCACGCCGCTGGGGCGAGAGCTGGTCCGCCTTCCGGCGCATCCGCGGCTCGCCCGGCTGCTCCTTGCCGGGGCCCGGCATGGGGTGCTCCGGGAGACGTCGGTGGCCGCGGCGATGCTCTCCGAGCGGGATCCCTTCCGGACCGCCGCCCATGGCCGCAGCGGCCCGCGCGACCGGATGACCGTTCGCACCCGCTCCGATGTCGTCGATCGGGTCGCGGCGCTGCAGATGTTCCACGCCGGGATCCCCCTCGGCGGCCATCCGTCGACGGCCGACCTCGATCCCCATCCGGGCGGGGCACGGACGGTGCTCCGGGCGGCCGAACAGCTCTACCGGCTCGTCGACGTCGAGCTCGCACCGCGCGCCGCCGATCCGGCCACGGCGCTGATGCGTTCGCTCCTCGAAGCCTTCCCCGACCGGCTCGCGAAGCTCCGGCCCGGGGCCAACGACCGGGCGACAATGGTCGGCGGACGCGGCCTGCGCCTCGACGGCGGATCCCGAGTCCGGCAAGAGCCGCTCGTCCTGGCGATCGATCTCGACGACGGCGGCGGAGAAGCCCGCGTCCGGCAGGCCAGCGCCGTCGAGCGCGAGTGGCTCGACGACGAGGGGCTCCATGCCAATCTCACCAGCGGCGAAGAGCTTCTTTACAGCCCCTCGCGCCGTCAGGTGGAGGCCCGCCGGCGCACCGCCTGGATCGATCTGGTGCTTGAGGACGCGCCGGTGGCGATCAGCGACCCGGTCGCCGCCGCCACCCTCCTCGCCAGTGTCGCCCGGCAGGAACCGGCCCGCAGCCTCCCCGATCCCGATTCGGCCGCCGGCCGCTTCCGGCTCCGAGTCGATTGGCTCGCGCGGACGATGCCCGACCTCGACTTGCCGATCTTCGACGACGACGCTCTCCTGGCAATGCTTTCAGAGGTCTGCCACGGGCTGCGGTCGCTCGACGAGGTTCGGGCCGCCGACTGGCTCATCCGTCTCCAGGGGGCGGTCGGCTGGGAGCGGCTCCCCCTCGTCGATCGCCTCGCGCCGGCCGAGCTCGAGCTGGCCGGAGGCCGCCGCTACCGGCTCGACTACCGCCCCGACGGCCCACCGATCCTCGCCGTCCGGATCCAGGAGCTGTTCGGCACGCTCCAGACGCCGCGGGTGGCCGACGGCCGGGTGCCGGTGCTCGTCCATCTTCTCGGGCCCAACCACCGTCCGCAGCAGGTGACCTCCGACCTCGAGAGCTTCTGGCGCACGACCTACCACGAGGTGCGGAAGGAGCTGCGGCGCCGCTACCCGAAACACCCCTGGCCCGACGATCCGCTCACCGCATCCCCGCCGCGCCCCCGCCCGCGCGCTTGACAGACTGCTGCGATCGACGGAGCCACAGACGTGCTACGACCCGCCGAACCGCACCTCCTCCCTCGGCGCCACCGTCATGGCACGTTTGACCGGGCGCCGGTTGTGCGGAGCGTGCGCAGGGGACGGCGCGTGCCTCTGGTGTCGTTTATCGCGCGTGCAACGGCTCGCTTTTCCGGGCTGATGATCTTCGCTGCCCCGCGTCGATCGTCACCTCTGCCGGCTCGCTCCCACGGACCGGCACAGTCACATCCCCCGGGAATGAAGCAGGAGTCCCCCCATGCGTCGAGTGGTCGTGTTGATGGCGATCGTTGCCACCCTCGTGGTGACCGGTGTTTCGAATGCCCAGCAGATCCGTGGCCAGCAGGTCGGTGCCCAGCGCAACGGGCCGGTCGCGAAGCTCGTCGAGCTCGAGCGACGCAAGAACGAATGGCTCCGTCAGCGGTTCCTCGGCCGGTGATCGAGTTTGTCGCAGCGGCGCGGCCCGTCGGGGCACCACCTCCCCCCCCAGGTGCCGATCGATGAGGCCCGCCGCTCGCGACTGGCTCGACGGATTGAGACGGTTCTCCGCGGAGCACCGGCTCTCCAGGCCACAGCGGCCGGAGCCGGTGCCCGTGGAGACCGGTGCCAGGCATCTCCCCCGCATCACGAACAGCTCACCGGTACTCGCCGCCCAAACCGAGATCCTCGCCGCCCACGCGGCTGCTTGGGGCCTCTCGACGCTCAACAAACTCGCGGCGACGTTCCCCGACGGAGCGATCGTTGTCACCACCTCGCCTCCAGGACTGTCCGCGTGGGACCATCTGATCGCGAGCCTCCCCGCGCCCCTGGCGGAGCGTGTGGCGACCGCCACGGAAATCGTCTACCGCGGCTGGTGCATGCGCTCCCCCGATGAGGCCCACCGGCTCCACGCCGTGGTCTGGAGCTGGATCAAGGCTCCGCTCCCTCCCCAGCGTCGGGCCGACTTCGCCCCCTTTCCGATCGCCGAGAGCGCCGACTACTGGGTTCTCCGCTACGGCCATTCCGGCGGCGGTGAAGGGGAACACAGCGCCGATCTCTTCGCCTGGGACGGGACCGCGGCCAGGCTTCTTGCCACCGGCATCAACGAGCGTTTCCGCTCCCGAGGCTGACAAGCCCCGGCGAGGCCCTTGGCAGCGGGCAAGCAGGTCCGGTAGCCTCTGTGCCCCGTCCCCCCTCTCCTTCTGGAGCCGCATCGTGCCCCACCCGTCCGCTTTCGTCCGCCTCTTCCTGCCGCTGTTCGGGCTGCTTCTGGCGCTGTCCGCGACCGAAGCCTCCGCCCAGCAGCCCAAGCCCCGCGCTGCCGGCAAGAAGCCGAACATCCTCGTCATCTGGGGTGACGACATCGGCACGTGGAACATCAGCCACAACAACCGCGGCATGATGGGCTACAAGACCCCAAACATCGACCGCATCGCCCGCGAGGGCGTGTCGTTCACCGACTACTACGGCCAGCAGAGCTGCACCGCCGGCCGGGCTGCCTTCATCGGCGGCAACGTCCCGGTCCGCACGGGGATGACGAAAGTCGGCCTCCCCGGCGCCAAGGAGGGCTGGCAGAAGAACGACGTGACGATGGCCACCGTCCTCAAGTCGCAGGGCTATGCCACCGGCCAGTTCGGCAAGAATCACCAGGGGGACCGCGACGAGCACCTCCCCACGATGCACGGCTTCGATGAGTTCTTCGGCAATCTCTATCACCTCAACGCCGAAGAGGAACCGGAGCACCGCGACTACCCGGGCGACAAGAAGCTCGCCAACGGCAAAACCTTCCGCGAGACCTACGGCCCCCGCGGCGTCCTCAAGTGCAAGGCCGACGGCAAGGGAGGCCAGTCGATCGAGAACACCGGTCCGCTCACGAAGAAGCGGATGGAGACGATCGACGAGGAAACGCTCGCCGCCGCCAAGGACTTCATCGCCCGGCAATCGAAGGGGGGCGAGCCGTTCTTCTGCTGGTGGAACGCCACGCGGATGCATTTCCGCACCCACGTCAAGGAAGCGAGCCTCGGGAAGTCGGGGCAGGACGAGTATGGCGACGGCATGGTGGAGCATGACGGCCATGTCGGCGAGCTCCTCAAGGCCCTCGACGACCTCGGCCTCGCCGACGACACGATCGTTCTCTATTCCACCGACAACGGCCCGCACTACAACACCTGGCCCGATGCCGGCACGACGCCGTTCCGCAGCGAGAAGAACTCCAACTGGGAGGGAGCCTACCGGGTGCCCGCCTTCGTCCGTTGGCCGGGCAAGTTCCCCGCCGGCACGACGGTCAACGGCATCGTCTCGCACGAGGACTGGCTGCCGACGTTTGCCGCCGCGGCCGGGGCCCCCGACATCAAGGCGAAACTCGCCGAAGGGGTCGAACTCCAGGGCCGGAAGTACCGCAACGCCATCGACGGCTACGACCAGACGGCATATCTGTCGGGGAAGGCTGAGGCCTCGCCGCGAAGCGAGTTCTTCTACGTCAACGACGACGGCCAGATCGTGGCGATCCGCTACGACGACTGGAAGGCAGTCTTTCTGGAGAACCGTGGCGTCGCGTTCGAAGTCTGGCGTGAGCCTTTCACCGAACTGCGCGTGCCGCTCCTCTTCAATCTCCGTCGCGATCCGTTCGAGAAGGCGCACCCCAACGCCACGAATTACAACGACTGGTTCATCGACCACGCCTTCGTGGCGGTGCCGCTCCAACAGATCGCCGGGAAGTTCCTGATGTCGATGAAGGACTACCCACCGAGCCAGTCGCCTGGGTCGTTCAATCTCGAGAAGATCCAGAAGCAGATCGAAGCGGCCGGCGCCGGCCGCTGACGAGTCGTTCTTGTGGAAACAAAGACGCGGGGTGCCCGAACGGGCACCCCGCGTTTTTTTTGCGCCTAGGCGTACGGGGCCTCGTCGCTGCCGAGCGTCACAGTCGGCTGTTTCTTGCCAGCGCGAAGGCGAGGCGGGGATCGGCGAACGCTTGAGGAGTGACGAGGTCCTCCGAGGAACGACGAAACTTTTGCCGGCCCCGCCGACGAACTCCCCACACGCTCGCGCCCGATGGCTCCAGCTCAAGCGTGGCTTCGGGGTCGCCCGTGCCCCGTCGCCGGACGCTCACTTCGGCCATCGTGGCCTCCGTTCGCTCGAAGCCTGCTCGCTCCGCCATCCATGGCTGCGCTCGCATCCTACGCCGGCTCTCGGAGCACGGGCGCCCCCTCGCTTCGAAGCGTTGAGGGGCACGATTGACCCCGGCACAGAGGGGTCGCCCCGCGGGCGTATCTTCAGAACTTCTGAATGGCGTCGAAGCCGAGCATCGTCTGATTCGTGCTCACGCCGTCGTTGAAGGGAAGGACGCCGCTTCGACCGCTGAAGAAGTCCCAGCGGAAGCAGGGGCGGACGAGGACATTCGCATTCGGCACCCAGTTGGGGCCGACGGTGAGCGAGAAGTAGTTGCCAGGCAAGGGAACGTGATTCGGGTTGCTCGGCCGATTGAGCCCGACGCGCGTGCCGTCGACGTCGTCGAACCACTCGAAGCGTGCGCCCCACTTCCAGGTGTCGCTGGCTGACCAATAGAGATACTGGTCGATGCCGGTCCACAGCGCCGTGCTGCCGTCGGCGAGGCCCTTCGCCTGCGTGCCCAACCACTGGTGGAAGACATATTCGACGTTGTCCGTGGGGCGGACTTCGAAGATCAGGCTGTAGCGGGTGCGGTTGGCGGAGGCGAGGATCGGGGCCGGCTCGAACACGGGCGAGAAATCGTCGCATTCATCGCCGCTGATGATTGCAAACGACGAGGCGAGGGAGTTGTCGTCGTTCTTGAGGCGCGCGCGGCCGAGGAAATTGGCCCGGGCGTAGCCCGAGGAGAGGGCGTTCCAGCCGTTGACGAGGCCGGCGTTGACCTCGAGGTTGTCGGTCGCGCGCCAGTTGGCGAGCCCGCCCCAGTGGGTGAACGGGCCGGCGAATTGGTAGCTGTAGGCTTTCGTGT